>JAJDXK010000093.1 GCA_022823305.1 Alphaproteobacteria bacterium | reverse complement strand
GTCGCGCCTCCTCGTAAAGCGCAAAACCCGTCGAATCCGGACCCCGGTGCTGACAACCGTCAAGCATGTCAATCAACGCACGGCCCGCTGACAACCCGCTCCCACCATGCTTGAACATCACACCCGCTATCCCGCACATGCAATCCACTCCGTGCTCTCGACTTCACGCCGCCATTCTACCACTAAACCCGACCATCCGGCGCGTTGCTCCGCTATCATGGAGCCTCTCTGGAGGAATACCTGCCATGCCCCACGCGCCGTCATCGGACGGAACCAGGCTCTACTACGAGGAGGCCGGATCCGGTCATCCGGTGCTCTTCATCCACGAGTTCGCCGGCGATCACCTGAGCTGGGAGCCGCAGCTTCGCCACTTTGCGCGGCGCTATCGCTGCATCGCCTACAACGCCCGCGGCTATCCGCCCTCGGACGTGCCGGAGGACGTTGACGCCTACAGCCAGGGCCACGCGGTGGCGGACGCCATCGCCGTGCTCGACCACCTCGCCATCGAGCGTGCCCATATCGTGGGGCTCAGCATGGGCGGGTTCGCGACCCTCCATCTCGGCCTGCGGCACCCGGCGCGCGCCTCCGCACTGGTGGTCGCGGGCTGCGGCTACGGCGCGCCCAAGGGCGCCCGCGCCGGCTTCCGGCGCGAGACCGAGGCGGTCGCCGAGCGTCTGGAGCGGGAGGGTGCGGCCCCGGTCGGCCACGACTATGCGCTGGGGCCGACAAGGGTACAGTTCGAGGCCAAGGACCCGCGCGGCTGGGCGGCCTTTCGCGACGGGCTGATGGACCATTCGGCCCGGGGCACGGCCAACACGCTCAGGGGCGTGCAGGGCCGCCGTCCATCCCTCTACGACCTGGAGGAAGGGCTGGCTGCCCTCGCCGTGCCGACGCTGCTGATCACCGGCGACGAGGACGAGCCCTGCCTCGATGCCAACCTCTACCTCAAGCGCACGATCCCAACCGCCGGACTGGTGGTGATCCCCAAGTCCGGGCACACGATCAATCTCGAGGAGCCGGACGCCTTCAACCGGGCCTGCGCCTCGTTCTTCGCCCAGGTGGAGAACGACCGCTGGCCGGCGCGCGATCCGCGCTCGCGCTCCGATGCAACGATCACGAGAGCCGACGCGGGCAGGCAGTCATGAGGGATGCCGAGGGATCGCTCGCCGAGACGCTGCACGGCCTCCTCGCCGAGCTGATCGCGGTCCCTTCGACCACGCCGCCCGGCGATACTCGGGCGATCTGCGCTGCCGCCGCCGCGCATCTGGAAGCGGCCGGCTACGCGGTCTCCATGCCGATGCGGACTTCACCGATCGCCAACCTCGTCGCACGGATGGGCGAGGGCACGCCATGCGTGGTGTTCAACGCCCATATCGACACGGTCGGCACTGGCGACCGCGCGGCCTGGCGCACAGATCCCTTCGCCGCGACGCTGGAGCAGGGCCGCATCCACGGGCTGGGTGCCAACAACTGCAAGGGCTCGGCGGCGGTGCATCTCTGGCTCGCCGGCGAGGTGGCGCGGCGCGGCGGGCCTGCGCAAGGCAGTCTCGTCTTCGTGCTCGCCGGTGACGAGGAGCGTCTCGGCCCCGAGGGAACGGCCTTCCTGCGCGAGGAAGGCCTGATCGAGCCGGACACCCTCGTGCTCGGCTCGCCGACCGGAAACCAGCTCATCATCGAGGAGCGCGGCATCCTCTGGCTGGAGGTCGAAACCGCGGGCCGCGCGGCCCATGGCGGCGACCCGCCGGCCGGCGACAATGCCATCCTCCGCATGATGCGCCTGCTGGAGAGGCTCCGCGCGGAGCTGGGGCCGAGGCTCGACGCGCGGCGGAGCGGCGAGAAGGTCTCCACCATGAACATCGGCACCATCCACGGCGGCGAGAATCCCAACGTGGTTCCCGATCGCTGCATCGCCCGGATCGACCGGCGCCTGCTGCCCGAGGAGCCGGTGGAGGCGGCGGCGGCCGAGATGGAGGCGATCCTGGCCGGCACAGGCGAGCCGGACGGCTCCTACGCCGTGCGCCGCCCGGTCGGCACCGACGGCTTCTCCGCGCCCCTGGACGGCCCCTTCGTCTCGGCGCTGGCAGCCTCCATCGAGGAGCATCAGGGCCGCCCGCCCGAGGTGCTCAACGCGCTCGCGTCGAGCGACGGGCGCTTCTTCGCCCGCGACGGCATCGAGATCGTGAACTTCGGTCCCGGCGACGGCGCCACGAGCCACGCCGCCAACGAGTTCGTGCCGCTCGCCGAGATGGTGGATGCGGCGCTGATCCTGCGCTCCTTCGTCGAGCGGACTCTCGGATTCGCCGGCTAGGCGGCTCGCCTGCCGGCGCGCCACGGCGTTGCGCCGAGCGCATTGCACGCCTACGCTGCAGCGGGGCGCGCGGGCGGCGCGTTGCAAGAGCACAGAGGGAGGCTTGAGCACATGTTCGACAGCACCCGGAGAGGGTTCCTCAAGGGTACGGCGGGTACCGCAGCGACACTGGTGGCGGCAGGCTTGGCGGCCTCGCCCAAGGCCTATGCCGACGATGACGAGATCGTGGTCGCCAGCATCTTCGATCAGTCCGGCGGCCTGGACATCTACGGCACGCCCATGACCCAGACCTGCGAGCTCGCGGTCGAGGAGATCAACGCGGCAGGCGGCCTGCTGGGCAAGAAGATACGGCTGATCAAGTACGATCCGCAGTCCAACATGGAGCTCTACGCGCAATACGCCCAGGAGGCGGCGCTGAAGGAGCGCGTCGACCTGGTGCACGGCGCCATCACCAGCGCCTCGCGCGAGGTCATCAGGCCGATCCTCCGGCGCTTCCAGACGCTCCTCTGGTACAGCGTGATCTACGAGGGCGGCGTCTGCGACATCAACAACTTCGTCAGCGGCGTGACCGCGGTGCAGTGGGTGAAGCCGATGGCCGACTACGGCTTCAAGACCCACGGCAAGCGCTGCTACTACATCGGCGCCGACTACAACGCGCCGCAGATCATCGGCAAGTGGACGGAGGTCTTCGCCAAGGAGCAGGGCTCCGAGGTCATCACCAAGGACTTCTTCCCCCTCGACGTGGCGGAGTTCGGCCCGGCCATCGCCAAGATCCAGGAAGCGAAGCCCGACTGGCTCTCCACCTGTCTCGTGGGCGCGGCGCACACCGGCTTCTACCGCCAGTGGTACGCGGCGGGGATGCTGAACGAGATTCCGATCGTCTCGGTGACCTTCGGCGTCGGCAACGAGCACGTCCAGCTCAGCGCGGAGGAAGGCAACGGCATCGTCAGCGCCCAGCCCTACTTCCAGGAGCTGCAGCTCCCCGCCAACGTCGAGTTCGTCAAGCGCTATCAGGAGCGCTTCGGCGACGACGCCCAGTATCTCAACTCGGTGGGTGTCGGTGGCTACCTCGGCACCATGCTCTGGTCGCTCGGCGTCAAGGCCGCCGGCAGCATCGAGCGCGAGGCCGTGATCGCGGCGCTGCGCAGCGGCGACATCGCCTGGGACGGCCCGGCCGGGCACATGGTCGTCGATCCGGTCACCAACCACGTCATCCAGGACATGCACATGGCCGAGTGCCAGAACCAGACCTGGAACATCTTCGAGAGCTATTCGCAGCTCTATCCCAGCGACGTGATCGACCGCTGCGACCTGACCAAGAACCCCGACATGAACGCCCATCTGGAGCCGATCCTGTAGGCGTTCCGGGGGCCGTGGCGTAACGAGAGCGACAACGCTCACGACGGGCGCGCCGTGGACACCGCTGCGCTCCTGATCATCGAAGTGCTGAACGGGATTGCCAGCCTGGCGCTCGCCTGCGCCGGGCTGGCGATCATCTTCGGCATGATGCGGGTGATCAACTTCGCCCACGGCGAGTTCATGATGCTCGGCGCCTACACCACCGTCGTCTGCACCAAGACGCTGGGCATCAACATCTGGATCTCGATGCTGATCATCTCGCCGATCGTCGTCGGGATCATCGGCATCATCGTGGAACGCGCCTTCATCCGCTTCTTCTACGGGCGCATGATCGACACGCTGATCGCGACCTGGGGCCTCAGCCTGCTGCTGATCGGCATCGTCACGGCGATCTTCGGCAACATCATCGAGGGCGTGTCGGCGCCGATGGGGAGCTTCGAGGTCGGCGTCTACAACGTGGCGCAATACCGCATGGTGCTCATCGGCATCGTGATCCTGCTCTTCATCGGCATCTTCCTGGTGCTGACGCGCACCAAGCTCGGCCTCATCGCCCGCGGCACGATGCAGAACCCGGCCCAGGCCTCGGTGCTCGGCATCAGCACGCAGCGCGTCTACATGGTGACCTTCGCCGTGGGCGCAGGGCTGACGGGGCTCGCGGGCGGCCTGCTGGCGCCGATCTCCCAGGTGATCCCGACGGCCGGCGCAGCCTACGTCGCCCAGACCTTCATCACCGTGATCACCGGCGGCACCGGCGCGGTGACCGGCACGCTCGTCGCCTCCGGCGTCTTCGGTACCGTGCGGCAGCTCCTGAGTTACGAGTTCACGCCGGTCCTCGGCGGGGTCGGCCTGCTCATCGTCGCGGTGGTGATGCTGCGGCTCCTGCCCCAGGGCATCACCGGCAAGATATTCAGGCGGTCGCTGTGACGACGCTCGGCATCGACCTGAGACGCTGGGAGACCTGGGGCACCATCCTGGTCGTCGCGGTCATGGTGGTGCTGCTCTTCGCGGGCCCCCACATCTTTGACCTCTTCACGCTCTTCAAGGTGACGCTCTTCGTCGCCATGTCGATCCTGGCGCTCTCCATGGGCTTCATCTGGGGCTACGGCGGCATTCTCTGCTTCGGGCAGTCGGCCTTCTACGGCCTCGGCGCCTACACCTACGCGATCGCCGTGGGCAACATCGGCGAGAGCACGGCGCCCTTCCTGCTGGCGATCGTCGTGCCGGCGGCCTTCGCCGCCCTGCTCGGCTACTTCATGTTCTACGGCCGCCTCAGCGACGTCTATCTCGCGGTGGTGACGCTCGCGGTCACGCTGATCCTCTACAACTTCATGCGCTCCACCGCCGGCGAGGAATACGCCATCGGCGCCCAGCGCCTCATGGGCTTCAACGGCATCTCGTCGATCCAGCCGATCAACTGGCCGGGGGACGGCAACGCGCTGCTCTTCCCCGACGACATATTCCATCTGTCCATGGGCTGCCTGATCCTCTGCTACATCGGGCTCAAGGTCCTCAACCGCTCGCATTTCGGCCGTGTCGCGGTCGCGATCAGGGAGAACGAGCTGCGCGCCGAGCTGCTGGGCTACGACGTGCGCCTGCACAAGCTGCAGACCTTCACCATCGGCGGCGCCATGGCCGGGCTTGCGGGGTGCCTCGGCGTGAATTTCAACTCGTTCGTCAACCCCGACGTGTTCGCGCTCAACTTCGCGGCCGAGATCATCATGTGGACGCTGATCGGCGGGCTCGGCACGCTGGTCGGGCCGATGATCGGCTGTATCGGGCTGCTGATGCTGAAGTTCGAGATCGGCCAGCAGCAGATCACCAACACCTACCTCATCTTCGGCGGAATCATTATGGTGTTCGTTCTGGCGGTGCCGGCGGGGCTGCTGCCCACCGCGCGCCAGCTGGCGGAGCGCTTCGTGCCCGCGCTGCGCGGCGACGAAAGCGGAGACGTACCGAGGGAGGCGGCACGGTGACAGACGCAGGCAGCGCGGTGCCGATCCTGGAGACGCACGGGCTCACCATGCGCTTCGGCGGCGTCGTCGCGGTCGACAATGTCGACTTCTCCATGGCGGAAGGCGAGCTTCGCTGCCTGATCGGCCCCAACGGCGCTGGCAAGAGCACCTTCTTCAAGTGCCTCACCCACCAGTACAAGGCCTCCGCCGGGCGGGTCCGCTTCCGGGGCGCCGACATCACCGGCTCCCACACCTACCAGATCGCGCGCCGCGGCATCGGCATCAAGACCCAGGTGCCCAGCGTCTTCGACGGGCTGAGCGTCCACGAGAACATCTGGGTGGCGGCGAGACGCCATCACGGACGCCGCGAGGCCAACCGCATCGTCGACGGGATTCTCGAGCGGCTCCGCCTCGACCACCTCGCCCGCCGCGTGGTCGGCCAGCTCGCTCACGGCGAGCGCCAGCGGGTCGAGCTCGGCACGGTGCTCACCGGCGAGCCCGAGCTGATCCTGCTCGACGAGCCGACCGCGGGCATGACCCACGAGGAGGTCAACCAGACCACCGACCTGATCCGCGAGATCAACAAGACCACCTCGCTCATCGTCGTGGAGCACGACATGCAGTTCATCAAGGCGATCGCGGAGCGCGTCACCGTGTTTCATCAGGGCGCGATCCTGATCGAGGACACCATGGCGAACCTGGAGAGGAACCAGCAGGTGCGCGACATCTATCTCGGCAAGCAGCACGCGGCCTGAGCAGCCATGCTGAGCGCCGAAGGCATCCGCGCGAGCTACGGCAGGATTCCGATCCTGCACGGCATCGACCTCGAGGTCGGCGAGGGCGAGTTCGTCGGCATTCTGGGCCATAACGGCATGGGTAAGACCACCCTGCTCAAGACCCTGATCGGCCTGGTCAGGACCACTCACGGCTCGATCACCTTCGAGGGCCAGGCGATCACCCGGGAGCCGCCGCACAAGCGCAGCCGGCGCGGCATCGGCTACGTGCCGCAGGGGCGCGAGATCTTTCCCAACGTGAGCGTGCGCGACAATCTGCGGCTCGGCTTCGCGGTGCAGAAGGTCGACGAGCAGGAGGTCCTCGAGGAGGTGCTGGAGGAGTTCCCGCGCCTGAAGCCGCTGCTCGACCGCGCGGGCCGCGTCCTCTCCGGCGGCGAGCAGCAGATCCTGGCGCTCGCGCGCTGCCTCTGCGGCCGCCCGCGCCTGATTCTCCTGGACGAGCCGACCGAGGGCATCCAGCCTTCGATCGTCGAGGAGATCGTGGAGATCCTCAAGACCCTGCAGGCCCGGCGCAAGCTCACCGTGGTCCTGGTCGAGCAGAACCTCGATTTCATCGCGGAGCTGTCCCAGCGCGTGCTCATCATCCAGCGCGGGCAGTTCACCAGCGAGGTCTCGCCGGCGCAGTTCTCCGACCCCGACCTGGTCGCCGAGTTTGTCGGCATGGGCGGCTAGGGCGGGCGAGGAGGGTCGAGGCGATGCCGGCGCTCTCCGACGAGATGCGGCACGCGTTCGAGGACCACGGGTTCCTGCTGCTCCCTGCCCTCTTCTCGGAGGACGAGATCGCGCCGGTGCGGGCCGAGATCGAGACGATTGCGTCGAGAGAAGGCCCCGAGGTGGTGCAGGAGATGGAGTCGGACGCCGTGCGGATCGTCTACGGCGCCCACCGCTTCAACGAGGCGTTCCACCGGCTCTCGCGCCATCCGCGCTGGCTGGAGCCGGTGCAGGCGCTGATGGGCGGGCCGGTCTACATCCACCAGTCGCGTCTCAACCCCAAGGCCGCGTTCCATGGCGGGTCCTGGGCCTGGCATCAGGACTACGCCACCTGGTCGGACCGCGACGGGCTGAAGGAGCCCCGCGCCTTCATGGTCGCGATCCTGCTGGACGAGGCCAATGCCGCCAACGGGCCGCTCATGCTGGTGCCGGGATCGCATCACTACGGGCTGATCGCCGAGGCCGTCGACAACGACGAATCGCCCGGCTACACGCTCTTCCACATCACCGAGGAGCACCTCGCCCATATCGTCGATGCGGGCGGGATCGAGCCGGTCATCGCACCCGCCGGCTCGGTGCTGATCTGCCACGCCAACATGGTTCACGGCTCGGCGGGCAACATCACGCCCTGGCCGCGCCGCATCTTCTATCTCAACGTCGCCGCCACCGATAACCCGCCCACCAGGTTCGAGCGAGCGGAGCATCACTGCACCCGCGACTGGTCGCCGCTCGAGCCGCTCGGCGACGACTGCCTGCTGACCCTCGCGCACTCCTGAACGGCGGACACGGCAACACCATGAAATACGGCTTCTTCATCCGCGGCCAGTTCCGCCGCGGCGAGGACATGAACGCGCGCTTCGCGGACCTCTGCGCCCAGGCGCAGCTCGCGGACGAGCTCGGGTACGACATCCTCGCCACCGGCATGCACTACGCCGCCTACCCGCTGCAGCAGTACCAGCAGCTTCCCCTGCTGGCGCGGCTCATGGTCGAGGCGCCGCGCTGCCGCCTGCTTCCCGGGATCATCCTGCTCTCGCTGCACAAGCCGCTCGACATCGCCGAGCAGATCGCCACCCTCGACGTGATGTCGGGCGGGCGCATGATATTCGGCGCCGGCCTGGGCTACCGCGCGGTGGAGTTCAAGGGCTTCGGCACCACGCAGGCCGAGCGCGTGATGCGCCTGGAGGAGAACCTCGAGGCCATCGTCCGCCTCTGGACCGAGGACGGCGTGAGCATGGCGGGCTCGCACTTCACGCTCGACGGGGCCACCGTCTCGCTCAAGCCGATGCAGCAGCCCCATCCGCCGATCTGGCTCGGCGCCAACGCCGACGCCGCGGTCGAGCGCGCGGCCCGTCTCGGCGACACCTGGTTCATCAACCCCCACCAGCGCATGGAGACGACCGAGCGCCAGCTCGACATCTACCGCCGCGCCCTCGACGAGGCGGGCAGGCCCTTCCCCGACGAGCTGCCGCTCATGCGCGAGATCTTCGTCGCCCGCACCAGGGCGCAGGCCGAGCGGCTGGCGCGCCCCTACCTGGAGGAGAAGTACAAGACCTACCACGCCTGGGGGCAGGACAAGGCCATGCCGGCGGGCGACGACGACCTCTCGCTCGACTTCGAGGAGCTGATGCGCGACCGCTTTCTCTTCGGCTCTCCGCAAGAGGTCGCGGAGCAGGTCGCGGGCTACAACCGCCGTCTCGGCGTCACCACCTTCATCCTCGGCATGGACTGGCTCGGGATGCCCCACGCCCAGGTGAGCGACAGCATGCGGCTCTTCGCCGAAGAGGTGGTGCCGCTCGTCGCCGACGCGACCTAGCCGGGCTCCGGCTGCGCCATGGCCGAGAGCCTCCATCACGTCCACCTCTTCGCCCGCGACATCGACGCCACCATCGCGTGGTGGCGCGACATGCTGGGGGGCGAGGTGATCCACGACGGGGTGCTCGCCGGCTCCCGCAACGTCTTCATGCGCATCGGCGAGGGCGGGCTGCACCTCTACGACCAGCCGCCGCGCGATACGGGCCGCGGCGCGGTCCACCACATCGGCATCCGCAGCGACGACCTGCGCGCCCTGGTCGCGCGCATGACGGAAGCCGGCGTGCGCTTCCGCAGCGGGATCCGCGAGTTCGGTACCTGGCGCTACATCATGTGCGCGGCGCCCGACGACGTGCTGCTGGAGCTCTTCGAGTTCGATCCCGCGCACGAGCCGGCGCACGCGACCCGCTGGCTGCGGGAGGGATAGGGCGCCCGTCGCCCCTCGCCTCCCCTATACCAGCAGCATCCCCGCGAGGCCGAGGAAGGCGAGGAAGCCCACGACATCGGTGACCGTGGTGAGCACGACGCCCGCCGCGGTGGCCGGGTCGATCCTGAGCCGCCACAGGACCACCGGAATCGCCAGGCCGAAGAGGCCGGCGACCACCATGTTGATTATCATGGCGGCGCCGATGACGATGCCGAGCGCGATGTTGTCGTACCAGGCCGCGGCGGCGACGCCGATGAGGACGGCGAAGACGACGCCGTTGAAGCCGCCGACCATCACCTCCTTCCACAGCACGCGGAGCACGTTGGCCGTGGTGAGGTCCTTGGTGGCGATGGCGCGCACCGCCACGGTCATGGTCTGGGTCCCGGCGTTGCCGCCCATGGAGGCGACGATGGGCATGAGGACGGCGAGCGCCACCATCTGGTCGATGGTCCCGTCGAACTGGTAGATCACCAGGGACGCGAGGATCGCCGTGCCGAGGTTGACCAGCAGCCAGGTAAAGCGCCCGGTGGCCGTGCGCAACGCGGCACGGTAGATGTCGGGCTCCTGCACGCCGCTGAGGCGCAGGATGTCCTCCTCGGCCTCCTCCTGAATCACGTCCACCACGTCGTCCACGGTAATCACGCCGATCAGGCGCCCGGAAGCGCCGATCACCGGCGCCGAGACGAGGTCGTACTGCTCGAAGACGTGGCCGACCTCCTCCTGGTCGGTCCCGGCGGGGATCGCCTTGAGATCGGTCGCCATGATGTCGCGCAGCAGCACCGGGCGGCGGGTGCGGAGCAGCCGGTGCAGGGGAATCCGCCCGATCGGCCGGTGGCGCGGGTCGATGACGTAGATCTCGTAGAAGTCGCCCGGCAGATCCTCGCCGCTCTCGCGCATGTGGTCGATGGTCTGGCCCACGGTCCAGAAGGCCGGCAGCGCCACCAGATCGCGCTGCATCAGGCGGCCGGCGCTGTCCTCGGGATAGGCCAGGCTCTCCGCGACGCCGGCCCGCTCCTCGCTGGAGATCGCATCGAGGATCTCCTCGCGCTGCGGATCGTCGAGGTCCTCGAGCACGGCGACGGCGTCGTCGGTATCGAGGTCCGCGATGGCTTCGGCCGCCCTCTCGGCCCCGATCTCGGCGATCAGCGCCTCGCGGATATCGTCCTCGACCTGGGCGAGCACGTCGCCGCTCAGCACGTCCTGCGCCACGGCGATGAGACGGCGGCGCTCGCCGGGGCGGAACCTCTCGATCAGGTCGGCGGTGTCGGCCTCGTGCAAGGGCGCGACCAGGGCGCGGACACGCTCGCCGTCGGAGTCGGCGAGCGCCGCACGCACGGCGCCGACAAGCCCGGTGGTGAGGCCGTAGAGGCCGTCGCGCCCGCCCCGCTCGGTCTCGGGGCCAACCTGCGGCGTCGGGTTGTCCACCATGTCCCTCCCCTGTTGCGCCGCCCGACGGGCGCCGGGACCTTGGCCTCAACGCGGCCGGATGGCAAAGGGATTCGCGCGGGGCGAGGCCACGAGCCCGGCATCATTCCCCTTCCCGCCGGTGTAAGATCGGCCGTCGAGAGAGCAGGCGAGTCGGCGAAGGGAGGCGGTCATGGCGTTCACGGAAGTCAACGGTGTGAGGCTCTGGTACAAGGAGACCGGCGAAGGCGAGCCCGTGGTGCACATCCACGGCGCCGGCTTCGGCCACTTCAATTTCGCGACGGCGACGCCGATCGCGTCGAAGTACTTCCGCTGCATCGACTTCGACATGCGCGGCTACGGCCAGTCCGACAAGCCGATCCAGTCCTACGACATGAGCGTCTGGGCCGACGACGTGGCCGGGCTCATGGATGCGCTCGGCATCGAGCGCGCCCATATCCACGGCACCTCGATGGGAGGCATGATCGCCCAGGACTTCGCCGCCCGCCATGCCGACCGCACCGACCGGCTCGTCATCAACTGCGCGGCCGCCAAGCTCGATCTCGCCGGCCGCCTCACCTTCCAGAACTGGATCGACATCGCGGAGGCCTACGGCTGCGGCAGCCGCACGTTGGCGGAGCTGATCGCGGTGCAGGCGCTCTCGCGCCGCTTCCTGGACGGGCCGGACGGCCCCGGCGCCGTCGACATGATCCAGGACATCCTCGAGCGCTCGAACCGGCGCGAGGTCTACCAGCGGGCCTGCCGCGCGATGATGGAGATGGACCTGCGGCCGCTGGCGGCGCAGATCAAGGCGCCGACGCTGGTGATCGGCGGCGACGAGGACATCATGACGCCCTGGGAGGTGGGCCCTAGCGGCGCCGGGCAGAGCTGGCTCGCGGAGAACATCCCGAACGCCGTCAAGCACGTCATCCGCGGCTCCAACCACTCGACGCTCTTCGACAACACCGAGGAGAACATGCGGGTGGTGGTCAACTTCCTCGGCGGCCGCAACGACCTGCTCGCGCCCCTGCCCGACTGACGCGCCGGCGCGGACGCGCGCTCAGCCGGCGAGCGCCCCCTCGACCTCGGCGCAGGTGACGCGCTCGGCGATGTTCTCCAGCGCGTAGTTGAGGCCGGCGTTGTGCCACTCGTCGTTGATGGTGGACGTGCCGTCGGTGAGCACGACCGCGCGATAGCCGGCGTCGGCGCCGTGGCGGGCGGTGTGCTCGACCGAGAAGTTGGTCCAGGCGCCGGCGATCACGATGGTGTCCACGCCGAGCCCCTTGAGGACGGTCTCGAGATGGGTGTCGTGAAACGCGTTCATCCGCATCTTCTCGACCACCAGGTCGCCCTCCTGCGGCTCGAGCCCGGCGACCGCGGCGGCACCCCAGGTCCCGCGCACGAGCGCACCGGCCTCGGCCACGCCCTGGAAGAGCGGCGCGTTGCGCTTCAGCCCCGGCGCCCCTTCCTCGACGACGTAGTGGACGTGGATGACCGCCATGCCCGCCTTGCGTGCCGCCGCGGCGAGGGCCTTCACGTTCTCCACCACGTTCTGCGAGGCGGCATGCGCCGGCGCGCCGGAATCGGCGAAGGCGCCGCCCTCGGCGATCACGTCGTTCTGGAGGTCCTGGATGATGAGCGCGCTGGTGGCGGCGTCGAGTTCGAGAGCCATGAGTCCCCCCTACATGTAGCTCAGGCGATTGCCGGCGACCTTGAGCGCGATGCGGTAGACCGAGGTCGAGCAGGTGCAGTAGAGCTCGTTCCACCCGGTGCCGCCCCAGTTGAGGTTGGCCGAGTGCTCCGGCATGCCGATGACGCCGAGGTGCTCGCCGTCGGCGCCGAAGACCCAGAAGCCGCGCGGGCCGGTCACGTAGATGTTGCCCTGCTCGTCGCACTTCATGCCGTCGACCACGCCGTTCTCCAGCACGCCGTCGCCGATGTTCTCGGCGAACATGCGCCCGTTGGAGAGCGCGCCGTCGGCGCCCACGTCGAACACCCGGATATGGGCGCGCGTCGTGTCGTTGACGTAGAGGAGGCTCTCGTCCGACGAGAAGCAGAGGCCGTTGGGCTGGTCGAAGTCGTCGGCCTCGCAGTGGAGCGTGCCGCCGGCGTCGATGCGGAAGAGCGCCTGGAACCCGAGCTCCCTTTCCCGCTCCAGGCCGAAGACCGGCATGCGGCCGTACCACGGGTCGGAGAAGTAGACCTGGCCGTCGGACTTCACGACCACGTCGTTGGGGCTGTTCAGCTCCTTGCCCCGGTAGTGCGAGGCCAGCACCTGGCGCTCGCCCGACGGGGTCTCGCGTGCCAGCGAGCTGGTCACGTGCTCGCAGATGTAGAGATTGAGGTCGGCGTCCAGCGTCATGCCGTTGCCCTTGTTGTTGGGCTGGCGCACGTCGCTCGCGCCGTCGGCCGCGCTCCAGCGCCGGCGCGTGTCGGCGGGGATGTCGCTGAAGTAGAGGCACTGATCGCCGGGGTGCCAGATCGGACCCTCGGTGAACTGGAAGCCCGTGCAAATCCTGTCGACGCTTGCGTCCTCGGCCACGAGATCCAGCAGCCTCGGCGAATTGACCTCGATCATCCTCTCGTCCCCCTCTGCGACGGCACCCCCCGCCAGATCCCGGCGGGGCGGGGCGATCCTATCACGCTGCACGCCGGATGCTATGCACTGCCGGCACCGATGACGGCGTCGGCATCGACCTCCACCAGCATCTCCGGCGAGACCAGCGCCGCCACCTCGACCAGGGTCGAGCACGGGAAGTCGCCGGTGAAGAACTCCTGCCGCGCGGCGAGGAAGGCCGGGCGGTCGCGCTCCAGGTTCTGCAGGTAGACGCGCATGCGCACGATGTCGGCGAGGCTGCCGCCGGCGGCCTCGAGATAGTGCCGGATGTTGCGGAAGATGATGCGCGACTGCTCGCCCGGATCGCCCACCGCGAGCACGTTGAAGTCCGCATCCACGGCGACGAGGCCGGCGACGTAGACCTGGTTGCCGCAGCGCAGGCAGTTGGACCAGAGGCCCGGCGCCGGCTCGGCGACGTGGGGTGTCAGCACGCGTTCGATCGCCATGGTTTCTTCTCCCTCCCGGGGTCGTGGGTGTGTTCGACGTCGATCAGAGTCGGTAGAGCCGCCGCGCGGTGCCCGCGAAGATCGCCGCCCGATCCGCCTCGCTCAGGTGCGCCAGCGCCCGGCGGTAGGCGCCCGTGAGGCTCGCGTAGTCGGTCCACAGCTTCTCGATCGGGAAGTTGCTGCCGAAGACGCAGCGCGCGGGCCCGAAGAGGGCGACGGTCTCGCGCACCGTGCGCTCGACGTGGGCCGCGTCGAGCCGGTGGATGAAGGTGCCGAGGCCGGAGAGCTTGACAAAGACGCTCGGCACGGCGGCGAGCCGTTCCATCCCGGCGCGCCAGGCGGCCCGGCCCTCGGGCGTCAGGTCCTCGGGCATGCCGCAGTGGGCGAGCACCATCGGCACGTCGGGAAAGGCCTCGGCGAAGGCGGCGCCGTCCGCCATCTGCGCGGTGAAGACCTGCAATTCGAAGAGGAGGTCGTGCCGCGCCAGCAGCCCCACGTTGCGGCGAAGCGACGCGTCGTTCATCACCGCCGGCCCGTCGGCGAAGCGGTACTGCGGGTTCTCGTGCCAGTGGAGCTGCATGCGGATGCCGCGCAGCAGCGGGCAGCGCGCCTGCGCCTCGAGCACCGCGCCGACATCGGGATCGCGCAGGTCGGCATAGCCGACGATGGCGTGGGGAAAGCCCGCGCGCTCGGCCTCCGCCTGCACCCAGGCCACCTCGTCGACGGCACGCGCAGGCGCCCAGTTGGCCTGGACGTAGACCGACTGCGCCACGCCGCTCCCCTCGATGTCGCGCAGGTATTCCTCGATCGCGTAGTCGCGGCGGATGGGCTCGTAGGGGCCGAAGATGCGCGGCAGCATCGGTCCTTCGAGCCAGGGCAGGTCGCGCTGCCGCCAGATATGGTGGTGAGCGTCGACGATCCGGTCCATAGTGGTCTGCATGGTGGCCCGAGACGGCGGCCAAGGCCAGTGCGGGCGTGCCCGCGCTACCGCAGCGCGAGCTGCTGCCAAGCAAGTTGACAGCATATTTGACCAGACTTAGTTTAGTCGGATGCGTGTGATCAATATTCATCAGGCGAAGACCCATCTGTCGCGCCTCGTCGAAGATGCGGCCGGCGGCGAGGAAATCGTCATCGCCAAACACAACCGGCCGGTGGCGCGCCTCGTTGCGCTGGAATCCTCGACGCGCCCGCGCAAGCCCGGCGGCTGGGAAGGCAAGGTCTGGATGGCCGACGACTTCGACGACCCACTCCCAAAGGAATTGGAGGACGCGTTCTATGGCGGCGATGGTGGCGAGCCGCCTGCTTCTTGACACCCATACCTTCATCTGGTGGCGCACCGCTCAATTGCGGCTCGGCGCGGACGCGCAACAGGCCATCGCGGAGGCCGAGACCGTTTACGTCAGCATGGTCTCGGCGTGGGAAACGACGATCAAGGTTTCGATCGGGAAGCTCAGGCTCGATGCACCATTCGAGGAGGGCGTCACCGAGAGCGGGTTCCGTCCGCTGCCGATTGCCTTCCGGCACCTCGACCGTCTGGCGACGCTCCCGTTCATCCACCGCGACCCCTTCGACCGCATGTTGATTGCACAGGCGCTCGCCGACGGCCTGACGATTGTTACCGACGACCGCCGCATCGCCCGCTATGAGGTGGCGTGGCTGCCGGCCGAGAGTTGACGCCTTGGCGCCGACGCCCAATGCCCGAAAGGCAATGGAGATGGTTTCATGAACAGCATCGACCTCAAGGGCAGGCGTGCGATCGTGACCGGCGGCGCCCAGGGGCTCGGGCGCGCCATTGCGGAACGACTGCAGGCCTCCGGCGCCCACGTCTACGTCTGGGACGTCGATCCCGCCGCCATGGCGGAGGCCGGGGCAGACTGGCCGGCGGATGGCCCGGCGGGATGGATCGAGGTCGACGTGGCCGACCCCGGGAGCGTCGAGGCGGCGCTCGCCGAGACCCTCCGGCGCGCCGGCGGCATCGACATCCTGGTCAACAACGCGGGCATCTCCGGCCCCAACATGCCGACCTGGGAGTACGCCGTCGACGACTGGCGCCAGGTCATCGACATCGACCTCACCGGCCCCTTCCTGGTGAGCCGCGCGGTGGTGCCGCAGATGAAGGAGGCGGGCTGGGGGCGGATCGTCAACATCGCCTCGGTGGCCGGCAAGGAGGGCAATCCCAACGCCCCGGCCTACAGCGCGGCCAAGGGCGGCCTCATCGCGCTCACCAAGAGCATGGGCAAGGAGCTGGTGGGCTCCGGCGTCATGGTCAACTGCGTGGCGCCGGCGGCGGTAAAGACCCGAATCTTCGACCAGATGACCGAGGCCCACATCGACCTCATGCTCTCGAAGATCCCGATGGGGCGGTTCGGCCTGCCGCAGGAGATCGCGGCCCTGGTTGTCTGGCTCTGCTCGGAGGACTGCTCGTTCTCCACCGGCGCGGTGTTCGACCTCTCCGGCGGCCGGGCGACGTATTGACCGGCCCAGCCGCCGCGACCACACTCGCCGCGCCGCGCGCGGCAACGCTTCCCGCGCCGCCGGGGCGGCGACACCGGACGACGAGAGGGAGACCATGAAGGAGCACGAGGAAGGCTACTCGATGCCGCTCGCGGCACCGACCTTCACGAAGCCGCCGTTCTACGCGACGCCCGACAGCAAGATCCTGATGATGGCCTACCGCGCCGATCCCGACGCGGTCGCCTTCGAGGTGCCGGAGCCGCTGGAGCCGGTCGAGCCCAACCTGATGCTCGCCTGGCTGGGCGACATGGGCCAGCCCACCCACTCGGTCGAGCTCTACCACGAGTGCCTGACCGGCATCATGGTCCGCTACAAGGAGTGGACCGGCTGGTACATCAACTACATCTGGGTCGACAACGACATGGCGCTCACCTTCGAGCGCGAGATCTACGGCTGGCCCGCCAACCTGTGCGACACCACACCGCTCAGGTTCTACGGCAGCCAGGTGATCGCGCACTGCGACCGCGCCGGCGAGCGCCTGATGCGGCTCAGCATGAACGTCACCAGCCCGCCGCCGATCCGCCGCGCCGACAGCGCCATCGACGATCGCTTCGCCGAGCTGGTCGACGCCGACTTCCTGCAGGTACGCAAGCTCCCCAACCCCGAGGAGGGCGGCAAGCCGATCAGGCAGGTGCTGCTGATCCGGCCCGAGGACTTCGCCCTGCACGAGATCTGGACCGGCCCCGGCCATCTGGAGCTCGGGCGCTCCGGCCTCTACCCGCACCTCCACAAGCTCGCGCCGGTCGAGATACTGGAGACCTGGTACCTCAAGGCCTCCTGGGTCGTGCCCTATCCCAAGGTGGTCTGGAGCAACTCGTAGGCTGCAACGCACGCCGGGGCCGCTCTCCGGGCGGGACTATTCGAGGGAAAGCCCCGCGCGCGTCTCCCCTGCGCCGCTCCAGGGGCCGTCGCGGAACAGGGGCGAGGGCGTGCAGGCGCCGACATCGAAAGCGGGTTCAGGCACTTGCGGCGAATTGGCTTCGTTTTGCAAATTCGCATGTGCGCCCTGCGGCACGGTGCTGCGGGGCTCCGGCGCGGTACTGTGGGACTCCTGTGCTGCGCTGCGGGACTCCTGTGCTGCGCCGCTCCTGCCGCCGCGCATCCGTGCCGCCGACGCGGCGCGCAGGCGGGTGAACGCCTGCAGCGTCCGGTCGAGCGCCCGCTGCAGCGCGCTCTCGTGGCGGGCGAGGCGCTCGTAGGCCCGCGCGCTCGCCTCGTGCTCCACCAGCACCGCCGCGAGCGGCGCCTCGGCACGCATCTCCTCGTCGATCCCGCACCCGGCCCCCGGCTGTCCGTCCCCGTGCGCGCGCTCCCGGCTGCGCCGGGCCAGGAGCTCTCCGTGGGCGAAGACCTCGGCCTCCAGCCGGGATGCGCGCTCGAGGCGCCAGAGCAGGATGGCGATGCGCTGCGCCAGCGCCGCCTGGACGACGTCGAGGGGGTCGAGGTCGGCGACCACGCAGCGGCGCATGGTTGCGAAGGCTCCCTCGTCCTCGTCGGCCAGGACCAAGGTGCGGGCGGCGGTGAAGCCGTGGACGAGCGCGTTGGCGGCGGATGCGGCCTTGCCGGCGGCGCTCCTCGGCCCGGTGCTCTTCTGCGCGTTGCGGCGGTTGGCCTCGATCTGTCTCCGGGTCGCCATGGTGGGGCTCCTTACGGTCGGTTCACGAACCGGACATTGGAACCCCCGCCGCCGCGCC
>JAJDXK010000054.1 GCA_022823305.1 Alphaproteobacteria bacterium | reverse complement strand
GTGGAGCGACGCCGCCTGGCTCGCGGGGGGCGCGATGCCGGGGGCGTTCGCGGGAGCGGCGGCTGCGAGCGCGGTGCCCGCGTTCGCGCTGGAGCTCCTCATCGCGGGGCTCATCATCGCCTCGGCGTTGAACTCGCTGCGCGGCAAGGGTCCGCCGGGGGGTGCGGCACGTTCGCTTGCGAGGCCCTCGCTGCTCGTCATCGGGGCCGTGACCGGCATCGCCTCGTCGATGAGCGGCACGGGCGGACCCCTCGTGCTCGTCCCGATCCTGCTGTGGCTGCACGTACCGGTGCTCGCCGCGGTCGGACTGAGTCAGGTGATCCAGCTTCCGATCTCCGCCTTCGCGACCGCGGGCAACGTCCTCTACGGCGCGATCGACGTCGCGGTCGCGGCAGCGCTCTCCGTGCTGCTGATGGTGGGGGTGTGGTTCGGCGCCCGCATCGCCCACCGCG
This sequence comes from Alphaproteobacteria bacterium, assembly GCA_022823305.1. Taxonomy (GTDB): domain Bacteria; phylum Pseudomonadota; class Alphaproteobacteria; order UBA828; family UBA828; genus WTGU01. The sequence goes on along the minus strand of JAJDXK010000054.1, from coordinate 9,789 downwards.
TGTCGAGCGTCGCATTGAAGCGTTTCGTGTCGCTGATGCTGCTCGGGGTGGGGGTGATGATGCTCGTGAAGGTCGCACGGTACGCGAGCGCGGGGGCGGGCGCCTGAGGCGGCGGATGCCGCTCGACCACAGCGACGCCGGGGAGCTCGCCTGCCGGCATTCATGCGCACTCGATGCGCGCGCTCGCGGGGGCGCCGACTCTCGCTCCAGATGTCTTGAGCCGCGTCGATCTTCACAGTAGAGCCAAGTTTCCGAAAGTGGTTTCCTGCGTGGAGGTACGAGGCTGCGACGGGTATGACGCATCCGGCAGGCTCGCGCCAGGAAGAGGTGCCGTGCATGGCTCGCCGGTTCGAGGCGCAGCCTCGCCAGTGCGGCTTCGGTGCTGCCGCGGCGCTACTCCGGCGCCTCCCAGGGGTCGTAGGAGCCCACGTTCCAGATGTGGCCTTCCGGGTCCCGGCAGGCGAAGAAGACGCCGCCGTACTCGGGGCTCTCCAGGGGCCAGACGATCTCGGCGCCGGCGGCGACCGCGCGGTCGTGCACCGCGCCCGGATCGTCGACGACGAGACACGCGCACTGGGTGTTGGCCCCGTCCGGTGCCGGCACCTTCACCAGCCGGCCGTAGGCGTCGTCGCCGGCGCTGCCGAGCATGATCATGCCGTCCCCGAGGACGAGCTGGGCATGGGCGATGGCGCCGTCCTCGCCCGGCACCACCAGGTGCCGGGAGAACCCGAGCACCGCGCACAACCAGTCGATTGCGGCCGGAGCGTCGCGGTAGCGCATGGTGGGAATCACGGGAGACTTGCCTTGCGTGGGCATCTGCGGTCCTCCGGCAGGTTCGGGGCTTCGGGGCGTGGCAGTCTATCCCGGATGACCCGGCCTGAATCAGGGCGGCGACGCGCGGCGTGTCCGGGAAGTGGCGGCGCCCTACGCGTGTATGATGCGCGGCAGTCGGAATATTGCGTCGCAAGCGCAGCCGGTGCCGGAGTCCGAATCCACGCTTAAGGGGTGATGCGCATGAAACGCCTGTTCGCCGCCGCGGCCGCGGCGCTCCTGGCCGCGGGTTCCGCCGGCGCCGCCGACGTGAAGCCGGCCGTGGTCTACGACCTTGGGGGCAAGTTCGACAAGTCCTTCAACGAAGGCGTCTACGACGGCGCCGTGAAGTTCAGGGACGAGACCGGGATCGACTTCCGCGAGTTCGAGGTGCAGACGGACTCCCAGCGGGTTCAGGCGCTGCGCAACTTCGCCCGCCGCGGCCAGGACCCCATCATCGCCGTCGGCTTCCAGTACGCGTCGGCGCTGGAGAAGGTGGCGCCGGAGTTCTCCGACACCCGATTCGCCATCATCGACGCGGTCGTCGACCACCCCAACGTGCAGTCCATCGTGTTCAGGGAACACGAGGGCTCCTTCATCGTCGGCGTCCTGGCCGCTATGGCGGCGCCGGGCGGGAAGGTCGGCTTCGTGGGCGGCATGGACGTGCCGCTGATCCGCCGGTTCGCCTGCGGCTACGTGCTGGGCGCCCGCCACGCCAGGCCCGATGTGGAGGTCTTCCAGAACATGACCGGCACCACCGGCGCGGCCTGGAACGACCCCGTCAAGGGAGGCGAGCTCGCGAAGTCCCAGTTCGACCGGGGGGCGGAGGTGGTCTACCACGCCGCCGGCAGCACCGGCCTCGGCGTGCTCCAGGCGGCTGCGGATGCGGGCAAGCTGGGCATCGGGGTCGACTCGAACCAGAATCACCTCCATCCCGGGCACGTGCTCACCTCCATGCTGAAGCGGGTCGACGTGGCGGCCTACGACGTCTTCGACTCCGCGCGCCGCGACGCCTGGGAGTCCGGCGTGCGCGTCCTCGGACTCGCGGAGGGCGGCATAGGCTGGTCGCTCGACGAGCACAACGAGTCACTGGTGACGCCGGCCATGAAGGCCGCCGCCGACGAAGCCGCCAGGCAGATCATCGCCGGCGAGATCAGGGTCCACGACTACGTCAACGAAGGCGACTGCCCCGTGAAGTAGGCGCAGGCGTTCTCGCCCGCAGGCTCGGTCGGCGAGTGACGTGTCCGGCGTCGTGGCATCGGTGGTCGGCGAACACCGGTGGATTCCCGCCTTCGCGGGAATGACGAGCAAGCGTGATCCCTGTCATGCCCGCGGCCGGTGCGCTTCAGGCCGGCAGACGTGCGCATGCCGCCGCTGAGCTCATGAGAGATGCGGGATAGGGAAGAGCCGCTGGAGACGACCCGCGAGGCCGGCGCCCCGGCGGTCGAGCTTCGCGGCATCGACAAGCGTTTCGGCGCCGTCCACGCGAGCCGCGACGTGAGCCTCGCGGTCGCGCCCGGCACCATTCACGGGATCGTCGGCGAGAACGGCGCCGGCAAGTCCACCCTGATGAGCATCCTCTACGGCTTCTACCGGGCCGACCGGGGGGATATCCGCATCGCGGGGCGGACGGTGGAGATCGCGGGCAGCGAGGACGCCATCGCCGCCGGCATCGGCATGGTCCACCAGCACTTCATGCTGGTGGACACGTTCACGGTGGTGGAGAACGTCATCCTGGGCGCGGAGGGCGGGTCGCTGCTCGCCTCCGGCACGGCCCGGGCGCGCGGGGAGCTGGAACGGCTGGCGCGAGAGTACGCCCTGGAAGTGCCGCCCGACGCCCGGGTCGGCGACCTTCCGGTGGGACTGCAGCAGCGGGTGGAGATCCTCAAGGCGCTCTACCGGGGCGCGGACATCCTCATCCTGGACGAGCCCACCGGCACCCTCATGCCGCAGGAGGCCGACCACCTCTTCCGCATCCTGCGCAGGCTCCGGGCGCAGGGCAAGACGGTCATCCTCATCACCCACAAGCTGCGCGAGATCATGGCGGCGACCGACCGGGTCTCGGTCATGCGCGGGGGCCGGATGGTCGCCCACCGCGACACCGCCGCGACCACCGTCGCCGAGCTTGCCGAGCTGATGGTGGGCCGGCGCGTGCTGCTCCAGGTCGAGAAGGGCCCGGCCCGGCCGGGACCCGAGCTGCTCGCGGTGGAGCGGCTGTCGGTACGCGACGAGCGGGGTGCGTCGAGGGTGCGCGACGTGTCGTTCAACGTCCGGGCGGGCGAGATCGTCGGCATCGCCGGGGTGGCGGGCAATGGCCAGGGCGAGCTCCTGGAGGCGCTGGCCGGGCTCCACCCCGCGGCCGGGGGGCGGATACTGCTTGCGGGCGAGCCCGTGAGCTCGGGCGGCCCGCACCGCCGCCGCCGCGGTCTGGCCCACGTGCCCGAGGACCGCCGGCGCATGGGGCTGGTCCTGCCCTTCGAGGCTCGCGAATCCGCCATCCTCGGCTACCACGACGACGTCCGCTACCGCCGTGCCGGGCTGCTCGACTGGGACGCGGTCTCGCGCGACACCGAGGCGAAGATGATCTCCTTCGACGTTCGGCCCGCCGACCCGCGCCGGATCACCGCCGCGTTCTCCGGCGGCAACCAGCAGAAGCTGGTGCTGGCCCGGGAGATCGAGCGCGATCCCCTGGTGCTGCTGGTGGGCCAGCCCACCCGCGGCGTCGACATCGGCGCCATCGAGTTCATCCACCGCCGGCTGGTCGCGATGCGCGATGCGGGCAAGGCCATCCTGCTCGTCTCCTCGGAGCTCGACGAGATCATGGGCCTCTCGGACCGCATCCTGGTCATGTTCGGCGGCGTCGTCGCCGGCGAGCTCCCGGCCGATCGGGCGACGGAGCGGGCGCTCGGTCTGCTCATGGCCGGCGCGGGGCCCGGCGCCGGTGCCGCGAACGAGGCCCGCCGGGCGTCGTGAGCGCCGTGGCCACCGGACCGGCGGCCGGGCTGCCCCGCTGGGCGGTGGTCGGGCTGCTGCCCGTGCTCAACCTGCTGGCCGCATTTGCCGTGTCCGGCCTGATCGTGGTGCTGATCGGCGAGAGCCCGTGGGACGCCGTGCGAATTCTCGTTTGGGGGGCCTTCGGCTTCGAGGAGGCCATCGGCTACACCCTGTTCTACGCCACCAGCTTCATCTTCACCGGGCTCGCGGTGGCGGTCGCCTTCCACTGCGGCCTGTTCAACATCGGGGGGGAGGGCCAGGCCTACATCGGCGGGCTCGGCATGGCGCTCGTGTGCCTGCACCTGGACTTCCTCCCCTTCGCGCTCATCGTGCCCGCGGCCGTGATCGGGGCCGCCCTGTTCGGCGCGGCCTGGGCCTTCGTGCCCGCGTGGCTGCAGGCGCACCGGGGCAGCCACGTCGTCATCACCACCATCATGTTCAACTTCATCGCCGCCTCGGTGATGGTCTACCTGCTCGTCAACGTCATGTCCCGGCCCGGCTCCATGGAGCCGGAGAGCCGGGACTTCGCCCCGCACGCCCGGCTTCCGCTCATGCACGACGTCCTGGCCGCGGTCGGGATCGACGTCGCGGCCTCGCCGCTGAACCTCTCGTTCCTGTGGGCGCTCGTGTGCTCGGCCGGCGTGTGGCTGTACATCTGGCACACCCGCGCCGGCTATCGCCTGCGGACCGCGGGTGCGAGCCCGCCCGCCGCCCGCTACGGCGGCATCTCGCCGCCTCGCGAAATCGTCGTCGCCATGCTCGTCTCCGGCGCGCTCGCCGGCTGCATGAGCCTGAACGAGCTGATGGGGGTCCAGCACCGGCTGGTGCTGGAGTTCACCGCCGGCTTCGGCTTCGCCGGCATCGCGGTGGCCCTGATGGGCCGGGGGCATCCGGTCGGCATCATCCTCGCCTCGGTGCTGTTCGGCGCGCTCTACCAGGGCGGGGCGGAGCTCTCGTTCGAGGTCCCGAGAATCACGCGCGACATGGTGGTGGCGATCCAGGGGCTGGTGATCCTGTTCGCGGGGGCGCTCGAGTTCATGTTCGTCCCGGTGGTGCGGGCGGTACTGGCGCGCCGGTCCGGAGGATGACGTGGAGTCGCTGACTCTCCTCGTGCTGGTGCTGGACTCGACGTTGCGCCTGTCCGCGCCGCTGGTCCTCGCCGCGCTGGCCGGCCTGTTCTCCGAGCGCTCCGGCATCATCGACATCGGGCTGGAGGGCAAGATGCGGGGGGCGGCCTTCGCCGCCGCGGCGGTGGCGGCGGTGTCGGGCTCGCCGTGGGCCGGGCTGGCGGCGGGGATCGGCACGTCGGTGCTCCTCGCCATGGTTCACGGCTACGCCTGCATCACTCACCGGGGCGATCAGGTGGTGTCGGGCCTGGCGCTCAACATCCTGGTCTCCGGCCTGACCGCGGTCCTCGGCATCGCCTGGTTCGCCCAGGGCGGCCGCACCCCGCAGCTTCCCGGCGAGGCCCGCTTCCTGCCCCTGGAGTGGCCGGGGGCGGCGGCGCTGCGCGACGTGCCGGTGCTCGGTGCGCTCTACGGCGAGCTGCTGAGCGGGCACAACCTGATCGTCTACCTCGCCTTCCTGGCGGTGCCCGCGGTGGCGTGGGTCCTCTACCGGACCCGGTTCGGGCTGCGCCTGCGGGCGGTGGGCGAGAACCCGGAATCGGCGGACACGGCCGGGGTCCCGGTGGTCGGTCAGCGATACCGGGCGCTGCTGTGCACCGGCGTCGCCTGCGGGGTGGCGGGGACGTATCTGTCGCTCGCCCAGAGCGCGGGGTTCATCAACGACATGACCGCGGGCAAGGGCTACATCGCGCTCGCGGCGCTCATCTTCGGCAAGTGGCGTCCGGTGCCGGCGATGCTTGCCTGCCTGCTCTTCGGCTTCCTCGACGCGGTGGCCATCCGCCTGCAGGGCGCGGACCTCCCCGTCATCGGCGAGGTGCCGGTGCAGCTCGTGCAGGCGCTGCCCTACGTGTTGACCGTGGTGCTCCTCGCCGGCTTCATCGGCCGGGCGGTGCCGCCGCGGGCGCTGGGGGTGCCGTACGTGAAGGAGGGGTGACCGGGGGGTGGGTCGTCGGCGGCGATTGTTCAGGGCGGTCCCGCTTCTCCCGAAACCCGAAATCCGAGCGCCTCCGCAACGGCGCCTTGCCGGGCGTCGAGCGTGGCGAACCAGAGGCTGCCCGGTTGGGGGGAGACGTAGAGGGCCGTCGCGACATGCCAGAGGTCCGCGCCCCGCAGGTAGCCGGTTCCGAGCACGGAGGCGTACTCGGGCGCAAGCGGCCTGTGGGGCAGGATCCATTCGATGCCTGCGACGGCGCTCTCCCGATAGCGCAGATTTTCCCGCGCGAACGCTGCTCGCAGCTCGGCCTCGAGCAGATTGGAGGAAATGAGGCGAGTGAATCCGTCCAGTCGCTGCGCATATGCCGCCGCATTCGGTTCATCGAAGACGACCGCCGTCAACACGGAAGTGTCGATGTACGCAACGCTCATTCGCCACGCTCGGCAAGGAACCTCGCCAGCGCGCCCGGCCGTCGTGCGACCTGCCGGAACGTCCGCCTCGGCAGGGTCGCCGGAAGCAGCGAACCGCTGCGTTCGAGATCCTCCAGCCGCTCGTCGAGGGTAGGTTCCGGTCGCCGGCGGATCGAACGAATCTCCGCAACCGGCTCCCCTCGATACGAGACCGTGATGGTCTTGCCAGCGCGCACGTGTCGAATGACCTCCGAGAACCGTGCCTTCGCTTCGTAGATCGAATAGGAGAGTCCCATTGCGGCATCTTATCTAGTCAGACTGGTCATGACCACCGTTGCTTCACGCGTCGGTCGCGCTGCCGCGCAGCGACACCAGCTCTCGGTCGGCGAGCATTGAGCCACATGTTTGCCAATCTTCTCGGATGAAATTCATTCGGCGCTGGAGCTTGATGCACAGCACCTATCCGGACAACGTCCAGGAGCACAGCCTGCAGGTCGCGCTGGCGATCCATATGTTGGCCATCGTCCGGAATCGCCTCTTCTCCGGCGGAGTGAATCCGGAGCGGACTGCGACCTCGGCCCTCTGCCACGCCCCGGACTCACTTGAAGACATCGATCTCCGGAAGCTCGTGCGGGTCGTCGATCGCGTAGACCGGCACGCTTTCGCCGCGCCCCCGAAGCTCGGCTTCATGGAGAGGATGGGCGGAGAAATCGACCCCCGCGGAGCCGGCGAGAGCGGTGGAGACGACCAGAGAACAGCCGAGCGACTTGGACTCCGATTCGAGCCTCGCGGCCACGTTCACGTTGTCGCCGACCGCCGACAGATTGGGTGAATTCGGCGGCCCCATGGTTCCCACGATGGCGTCTCCGCAGTGAATGCCAATCCCGACCCGCAGCGGCTGCGCGAGCTCACCTTCGAGTCTTGCGTTCAGGTTCGACAGACGACGCGCCATTTCCGCCGCGCCCCGGAGCGCCTGGCGTGATCCGGCCGTGACGCCGGATTCCAGGCCATACAGCGCCATCAGCCCGTCACCGGAGAACTGGGCGTAGTGACCACCGGTGGCCTCGAGCGCAGCCCACATTTCGGAGAAGAACTGGTTCAGGATGAACACCACGTCGTAGGGGAGTCGCCCTTCACCGAATCGAGTGGAATCGCGCAGATCGATGAACATGACCACGACCTCCTGCTCGCGACCGGAGACCCCGCCCGGCTGGTGGACCACCGCCGGACTCGCCTTGGCGGGGATCAGCGGACTCACCGACAGATCGCCCACCGGCCTGGTCTGACAGGCCAGCCGCACGCTCGGGTCGGCTCCGATTCGGGCGAGCGCCTGGCCCTCCAGCACGCTGGGCTCCGGCAGGGCTTCCAGCCCCCGGCCGATGCGCACGCGGCAGGTCGTGCAGCGGCCCCGTCCGCCGCAAATCGATGCGTGAGGGATGCCGGCCCGGCGCACCGCTTCGAGGATGGAACAACCGACGGGCACTTCGAGAGCCCTGCCGTTCGCATGGTGCAGGCGATAGCGCCGTCCGCGGGCTTGCGAGCGCAGCCGGCGCCACCTCGCAATCAGGGTCGTGCCCAGCGCGAGGAAGAAAAAGAGAACGATTCGAGCGTCGAGGCTCGCGACCAGCTCCCGCGCCGCCGGATCGACGGCTTTCACTTCGGCGAATATCGTTTCAGCCGCACCCTCCTCGAGAATCAGGCGCCGTATCTCCAGACCGGATTCCGCGAAACCGAGCAGGGACAGGACCGGCAGCAGCAGCGCCGCCGCATAGAGGTACGGAAGGGCCCTTGCGTACCACGACCTGAGGCGAAGCCAGAAGTGCAAACCGACGACCACGTGCAACCAGACGACGAGCAGCAGCACCGTCTGACGCGCCAGGTGGAAGTCGTCGGTCCAGATGGCGCCCAATACGAGGGGATAGTCGACGTCGATGCCCAGCAGCTCCCGGCTGCCCCGAGTGCCGGTGGCATGTCCTGCGATCAGGGGCACCACGAGCAGGCCGAGAACGATCTGCGCCGCCTCCCATGCCGGCATGCGAAGGGTGCTGCGGCGATACAGCACGGAAAGCGCCAGCCCGAAATGGACGACGAGCGATCCGTAGAGCAGGAAGAGCATCACCGGAGTGCCCCAGACCGCCTGCATCCACTCCCGCGCGCGTTCCATCGCCTCGATCGAGATCAGACCGAGCGCATGGTTGGCGAGATGCAACACCACGTACGCGGCGATCAGCAACCCGCTCCCCAGACGAAGCTTCCGTTCTACCAACCCGCGCCTCGGAACTCGGGTCCGTGTCCGGTCCCGGGCAGCCTCATGTCTCATCCGAACCTCCGAAACCGGAACACGTGCCGAGCGGGCCGAATCCACTCGCCATCGTCACACCTTGCACCACCATGATGGTGGCGTCCGCCTCACCGTCCACGGAACGCGGGTCTTCCTGCCCTTCACGGATCGTCCGGTGGGCTGGTCGACGATACTTCATCATCAAGAGACGGCATGGACCGGAGAATGGCGATGATTGCCGGAAGTTCACTCGGTGCGGGACAGCATGGTCGGCTATTCGCACACGGCGTTTCCGGTGTTCCTTGCGAACTCGTGATGCGGCTCGTTCTCCGTCAGCGATTCGAGAAAGGCGACGAGATCGGCCCGTTCGCGCGCGCTCAGGTCCAGGCGGCGCAGGATCCGTTCCCCTCCGGCGTGCAGCCGTTCCTCGTCGATCGTCGAATAGTGGAGGGCGACGGCGGCGAGCGTCTCGTGGCTGCCGGCATGCATGTAGGGCGCGGTGAGCGAGACGTTGCGCAGGCCCGGCACCCGGAACTCGCCGAAATTGCTCTGGCGCAGGCGGACATGGCGGGTCTTGATCGCGGTGGAGCGTTGCGCATCGTCGTTGAAGCGGCCCAGCAGGGTGTACGGGCTCGCGCGCAACTTGCGGATGCCGCCGTGCCGGCCGGAGTCGACCCGGCCGGGTTCGACGAAATGCGGCACACCGGCATCGGCGAACTCGCCGTTGGTGAAGGCCGGGCCGAAATGGCAGAAGTGGCAGTTGCCCCGGCCGACGAACAGGCGCAGGCCCCGCGAGGCGGCAGCGGGATAGCGGGCCCGCCCGGCTGCGTCATTGCGCGCCAGGGCGTCGCGGAAGTCGTCGAACGGAGTGCGGCCGGTGACCTGGGTCCCCAGGAACGCCGCCAGCGCCTTGCCGACGTCGACGAAAATCCGTTCGTCGTCCGTGCCCGGCGCTGTGCCGAATGCGTGCCGGTAGCCACAGGAAAGCTGCCGATCGGAGCGGACCAGCCGCGCCGCCCCGGCCGCGCCGACGCCCATCTCGCGCCGGTCGAGCAGCGGCCGCAGATTCTGCGCCCAGAGGGTGTCCTGCGCGCCGTCCCAGCCGAACCAGCGGTTGAAGCGCAGGTTGAACAGGCTGAGCGCGTTGCGGTCGACCGCCCGCTGGCCGCGGCTGCGCGCAAGGCCGTCGGTCCAGCCCGCGTCCGGCCGGTGGCAGGTTGCGCAGGACACCGA
>JAJDXK010000009.1 GCA_022823305.1 Alphaproteobacteria bacterium | reverse complement strand
CGCGCTCCTCCAGGTACCTGATACGCTGCTCCATCCTGGAGAGCCGCTCCTCGATGGAGTCGTCCGCCAGCGCCGGCGCGTGCCAGGCAATCGCTGCCGCAGAGGCCACGCCAAGCGCCGTCAACCCCTTGAGTTTCATCGGTCGTCCTCCTTGCTTCTGGTCGCGCGGTGTTGCCAACGCAGGCCGGCGGCAGGCCGACCGATCAGCCAGGAACGAGGCCTTGAGCACGCGGCCATCGTCCCGAGAGAGATGATGTTGACACTCATGTGCATCGCAATTGATAATTGTTCCTAATCGCAGTCAAGTTCTTTTTGCGAAGGATTCTCAATGGTCGCGTCGCTAGAGGGCCGCAGCCGGGCGCCGGGCCGCCGTCTGATGGGAGTGGCTGCGGGCCTCGCGGCCGCGCTGACAGCCGCCATCGCCGGTGTCGCCACGCTGCCGGCGGCAGAACCGGATGACGAGCAGGCACGTGTCGCGGCCGTCACCCGTCCCGCGCAGGATTTCACCGGGCCCGAGCCCTACGAACGGCGGCCGGCAGGCAAGGCGACGGTGTTCAAGCCCTTGAACCGGGACGCGTTCTCGCATCCCTCCGCCAACATGCCCTTCAAGCGCCAGCGTGACTTTCACGTGGGCAACGGCATCTTCAGGAAGGTCTGGGTCTCGGCGCCGGCCTCGACGACCTCTTCGGACGGGCTCGGGCCGCTCTTCAACGCGCGGGCCTGCCAGCGCTGTCACCTCAAGGACGGCCGCGGCCAGCCGCCGGCCGCCGGCGAGCGCGCCGAAACCATGCTCCTGCGGCTCTCGATCCCGCCGCAGACCGAGGCCGAGCGGGAAGCCCTGCGCGCGCACCGCCAGGCCACCATCCCCGAGCCCACCTACGGCGGTCAGCTCCAGAACTTCTCCGTCCAGGGGATTCTGGCCGAGGGCGAGATAACCATCGCCTACGAGGAGACGCCGGTCACGCTGGCAGACGGCGAGGCGGTCAGCCTGCGGCGACCCACCTACGGCATCTCAGGCCTCCACTACGGCCCGCTCCATCCCGAGACGATGCTCTCGCCGCGCGTCGCGCCGCCGGTCATCGGCATGGGCCTGCTCGAAGCGATTTCCGAGGCCGACATCCTCGCCGGCGCCGACCCGGAGGACCGCGACGGCGACGGCATCTCGGGACGCGCAAACCTCGTGTGGAGCGACGAGCACGGCAAGCCGATGCTCGGGCGCTTCGGCTGGAAGGCCGGCCAGCCCACAGTCTCGCAGCAGGCGGCGGCGGCCTTCCGCGGCGATGTCGGCATCTCCACCCCGCTCTACCCGGAACCGCAGGGCGACTGCACGGCTGCGCAGGAAGCGTGCCGTGGCGCGCCGCACGGCGGCGCCTCCGCGACGAACACGGCCGAGGCCAGCGCCGCGCTCTTCGAGCTGCTCAACTTCTATACCCGCAATCTCGGCGTGCCGGCGCGGCGCGACGTGGGTGATGCGCAGGTGCTCGAGGGCAAGCGACTCTTCTACGAGGCGAACTGTACCGGCTGCCACCGGCCCAAGTTCGTGACCCGGCGGGACTCGATCGGCGAGGAGCAGTCCTTCCAGCTCATCTGGCCCTACAGCGATCTCCTGCTGCACGACATGGGCGAAGGCCTCGCCGACAATCGTCCCGAAGGCGAGGCCTCGGGGCGCGAGTGGCGCACGCCGCCGCTCTGGGGCATCGGACTCACCGAGACGGTGAGCGGCCACACCTTCTTCCTGCACGACGGGCGCGCGCGCAGCCTCCTCGAAGCGGTTCTCTGGCATGGCGGCGAGGCGGAAGCAGCGAAAGAGCGCGTCGTCGCCATGACACGCGAGGAGCGCGCGGCGCTGCTCGCCTTCCTGAACTCCCTCTGACGAAGGTGATTCATTCCATGTCTCGCATGTTGCTGTCGTTTGCGCTGATCGGGCTCGTCGTCGTGGGGGCGGCATCCGCCCCGCGCGCGCAGGAGCTTGCGCCCGCCGACTACGCCCGCATCAACGCCGCCCTGATCCAGGACCATGCGTTGCCGCGCTACGAGCGGCTGGCAGAGGCAACCGCAGCGTTCGCTCACGCTGCTAACGCCTTCTGCGCGGAGGCAGGCGACGGGCGGCACGAGCAGCTCCGCGCCGGCTTTCACGACGCGATGGACGCGTGGATGGGCATCCAGCACCTGCGCTTCGGGCCGGTCGATTTCCTGACGCGCAGCTATCGCTTCTACTTCTGGCCGCAGGCACGCGCCAAAGTGGCCGATGCCGTCGCCGAGCTCGTCGCCGCCGGCGAGGAGGACGAGCGTCTCACCCGCATCGACAGGACCAACGTGGCGGTTCAGGGCCTGCTGGCGGCCGAGGTGCTTCTCCATGACGACCGCTACCTGGGCGGCGACACCCGGGGCTGCGGGTTGCTCACAGCCGTGACGGCGAACATGCAGACCATGGCGGCGGGGATCCTCGCCGACTGGCGGGAGGGCGGCGACGCTTTCGCCCGCCTGATGACGACGCCGGGGGCGGACAATCCGCATTTCGAGGATCACGCGACCGGCACCCTGGCTTTCTTCCAGGGGCTCCACGACAGCCTGCAACTCATTTACGACGTGAACCTCAAGCCGGTGATCGGCGACAGCGAGAAAACGGTCCGCCCGGTGCTGGCGGAATCCCGCTTGAGCGGGCGTTCGCAGCGCAACATCGTCGTGACCCTGGAGGCGCTGCAGGCGCTCTATCTCGGCGAGAGCGGCGCCGGTCTCGGCGATCTCACGGCCGTTGCCGACCCCAAGCTCGACCGCCTGATGCGGAAGGCGTTCCGCCTCACCCTGGAAACGGCGCGCTCCATCGACGGTCCCGTGGAGCAGGCCGCCGCCGACCCTGCGCGACGCCCGCAGGTCGAGAAGCTCGCCAGGCAGGTGCAGGCGCTCAAGCAGATCGTGAGGGATCGCCTGGCGCCCGCGCTCGGGCTCGCCGTCGGCTTCAACGCCCTCGATGGCGATTGAGCGCAGGGACGCGCTGCGGCTGCTCGCCGGCGGGGTCGCCGGCTCGTTGCTGCCGGCGTCGTTCTGCACTGGCGCAACTGCGTCGAGCGCAACGCTCTATCTCAGCGCCCGAGCCGATGCCGCTGGCGGCTATCGGGCCACGGGTTTCACTGCGGAGGGCGCCCGCATGTTCGATCTGCCCTTGCCGGGGCGGGGCCATTCGTTTGCCGTACGCCCCGGTGGACACGAGGCGGTGCACGTCGCCCGCAGGCCGGGCCGCTTCGCGGTGGTTCTGGACCTCGCGTACGGCACCGTGGCCCGGATACTGGAGACGCCCGACGGGCGCCACTTCTACGGTCACGGCGTATTCAGCCCGGACGGGCGGCTGCTCTACGCCACCGAAAACGACTTCGACGGCGAACGCGGCGTCATCGGCGTCTACGACGCAGCGCGCCGCTACAGGCGCGTGGGCGAGCTTCCCTCCCACGGCATCGGCCCGCACGAAATCGCGCTGCTCTCCGACGGCGAGACCCTCGTCGTCGCCAATGGCGGCATCGCGACCCACCCCGACCTGCCACGCGTCATGCTCAACCTGCCGACCATGGCGCCATCGCTCTGCTTCGTGGACAGGCGGAGCGGCGCGCTTCGGCGGAAGCTGACGCTCGACCCCGCCCTGCATCGAATGAGCATCCGCCATCTCGCCGTGGGCCCGGCGGACGCGGTCGCCGTGGCGATGCAGTACGAGGGGCCGGCGCACGACCGCATCCCTCTGGTTGCGCTGCAGCGCGGGGGAGGCCCGCTGCGTCTCCTGCAAGGGTCGCGCAGCGTCCTGCGCGCCATGAAGAACTACTGCGGGAGCGTCTGCTTCGATCTTGGGGGCGGGACCATCGCCGTCTCCGCGCCGCGCGGCAACCTCATGACGTTCTGGGATGCCGGCACGGGCCGCCACCTGTCTTCAGCCAAGGTGAGCGACGGCTGCGGCGTGGCGCCGAGCGCCCGGCCGGGCGAGTTTCTGGCCAGCAGTGGGCTGGGCGGCGTGATCGTCATCGATGCGCGCTCGGGCACGACACGACCGCTCGCCGTCGGTGGCCTCGAAGCCACCCGCTGGGACAATCACTTGGTCGCCGCGCTGGTGCTCCGGCGGACGTAAATCTGAGAATGTTGTTCGGCATCAGCGTTTGACCTCTCGGCATCGAGGAGAAGCAACATGTTGCCACGCCGATCGGCGACCAATCTGCGCTCTGAACAACACCCCTCTTGCCCCTCTATCAGCCACGAAAACTGTTTTACATTTCGATGACAAGTCATTGATACCCAGTGGGAGTAAATGGCTCGAATCTGCGAAAACCCCTTGATTCAAAACGAAAACCCTGAGCCCTTTAGTCGGAGGGTCCCTGGTTCGAGTCCAGGCGGGCGTACCAACCGCTTCGACGGCGTCGGGAGCCGCGTCGCCGCAGTCCGTCCTCACGCCAGGTGCTTCGTCGCTTCCCGGCGGGTGAGCTTCGGGAGACGGGAGCCGTTCGCGGCGACGAAACGCCGGACCTCGCCGGGATCGGTCCGCGCGTAGTCGCGCAACGCCCACCCCATCGCCTTCTGCACGAAGAACTCGGGGTGGCCCACGCAGGCCCCGATGCAGTCGTAGAGCAGCGCGAGGTCGGTGCCGTCCTTGGAGCCGAGCTGGCACAGGAGCGCGGCGCGGCGACGCCAGATGTTCTCGTCCCCCGCCCAGCCGCGCATCATGGCGCCCATGGGCTTCGGCTCGGTGGCAAGGACGTGCCCGAGCCCCGCGGGCGCGATCCGGTCCACGTAGTCCCACCAGGCGCCGGCGACGACGAGCTCCTCGAGCAGCGGCACCGATTCCATGGTCAGCCAGCGCAGGAAGGGGCGGTGCAGCGCGAGCTCCACCGCCGCATAGCGCTCCTCGCGGTAGCGCGCCTCGCGCCACAGCGCGCGCACCGTGGCCCGCCATTCGTCCGCGCCGGCGGGCGGGTGCTGATCGAAGACGGCGCGCGCGGTCTTCCGCATCACGGGCACGCGCACGCCCATGAAGGGCATGCTCGATTTCATGTAGCGCTGCTGGCCGGCAGCGCGCCCGGGCTCGCGCACCAGCCAGAGCTCGTCGCGAACGGCGCGGATCAACGCGCGGGACACCTCGGTCCCGGGGTCGGCAATCGACCGGTTCTTCACGAGCGCTGCCCCAGGGTGCGGAACTGCGGCTATCCTGCCGTGCGGGGCACCGGGGCTGCAATCGAACGCGCGCGACGGCGATCGAGCGCCGGGTGGCACTGCTCCGGCTCGTCGCCGTGGTGGCCGGTTTGGCTGAGAACGCACCTGATACGAATTCTCATTGACAATTGTTCGCATTCTCCCCAAGATGAGGCGTGTAGAGCGGAGTGCCGCCATGTACGTATGCGTCTGCAACGCCTATCGGGACACCGAGATCCGCGCCGTGGCGCAGGCCGGCGTCCGTTGCGCGCGCAAGGCCTATCAGGAGCTCGGCAACGGGCCCCAGTGCGGGCGCTGCCTGAGCTTCGCCCAGGGCCTGATCGACGGGATCCACGAAGACCAGCCGCACGGCGGCCAGGTGACGCACGCCCGGCAGCGGCCCGCAGTCGAGGTCGCCACCCCCTAGTCGGCGACCGGGCCGCGCAGGAGCCGGCCGCGCCGACCGTCCGCCGACCCGCTCCGAATCCGAACGCAGTTCCCTGGGTCCTTCCGCCTGATCGGATCGCCTGGCCGGCGGGCGCGACTCGCGCGGCACTCAGGCGGCGCGGCCCTGGGCCTTGCGGATCAGCGCGCGCAGCCTGCTGGGCGGGAGCGGCAGGCTGTCGATGGTGACGCCGAGGGGCTTCAGCGCGTCCTCGATGGCGGCCGCGATCGCCGGCGGGCCGCCCATGCGCCCGCCCTCGCCGCCGCCCTTCACGCCGTACTCGGTGAAGGGGGACGGCGTCTCGACGTGGCCCACCACGATGTCGGCCGGCGCCTCCTTGATGGTGGGAATCAGGTAGTCGGTCCAGAGCGCGGTGGTGAGCTGGCCGGCCTCGTCGTAGGCGAACTCCTCGAAGAGCGCCGTGCCGATGCCGTTCACGGTGCCGCCCCGGATGTGCCCCTCCAGCGTCATGGGGTTCACCATGGTGCCGCAGTCGTGGACCGCGGCGTAGTGGAGGAAGTGCACCTGCCCGGTCTCGACATCCACCTCGACCACGGGGATGTGACAGCTGTGGCCCATGATGGGATAGAAGATCCCCATGTGGCGCTCGTCCGGGTCGGGCAGCGTGGTCACCGGATGATCGTAGACGTAGGTTGCGTCGAGCCCGCTGGTGAGGTCGAGGTCGTCGGGCATGCTGAGCCGGTAGTAGTGCGCCTTGTCGGCGAGCTCGGCGATGCTCATCTTCATGTCGGGCACGCCCTTGACGTGCACGGCGCCGTCCTCGAGCGCGAGGTCGCGCACGTCCGCCTCCATCAGGTGGGCGGCGATGCGGAGCATCTTCTCGCGAATCTGGCTCGCGGCGCCGACGATGGCGCCGGTCACCATGACGGTGAAGCGGCTGCCCCCCGGCCCGGTCGAATTCAGGCCCTGGTCGGTGTCCGAATAGGTGATCTCGATGTCCGCGGGGTCGATGGTGAGCTGCTCGGCCAGCACCTGGGCGGCCACCGTCTCCGGACTGTTGCCCCAGAAGGGCGAGTGCAGCGTGACGAAGGCCTTGCCGGTGGGGTCGATCTTGACCGAGACGCCGTCGGGCGAGCTGGTCCACTCGACGCCTTGTTCGAGGTTCCACATCCAGAACTCGGTAGCGCTGAAGACGCTCCGCTCCTGACAGGTGGCGACGCCGATGCCGATGTAGCGGCCCGCCTTGCGCGCCTCGGTCTGCTGCGCCCGCCAGTGTTCCAGGTCGGCAAGCTTGAGCGTCTCGTCGAGCACTGCCTGGTAGTTGCCGCTGTCGTACATGTTCCCGGTCGGGATCAGGTAGGGGAACTGGTCGGGCCGGATGAAGTTCTGCCGCCTGAGCGCGATGCGGTCGACGCCGAGCTCGTCCGCCGCCGCGTCCACCAGCCGCTCGATGACGAAGTTCGCGACCTCGGAGCCGAAGCCGCGATAGGCCCCCTGCTGGCACTTGTTGGTGAGCACGGCGGCGAGATCGACCTCGACGCTGTTGATGCGGTAGGGGCCGACGCATTGCGAGAGCGCGTTGCCGTGCTGGCCGACGCCGAACTGCAGGAAGGCGCCGTAGTCGTCGATGATCCGGGTTTTCAGGCTGAGCAGTGTGCCGTCCCGCTTGAGCGCGAGCTTCGCGTAGTAGACGCGGTCCGAGGCGTGGTTGTCGCAGCTCGTGGTGTTGTCGATCCGGTCTTCCATGAACTTGACCGGCCGGCCCACGGCCCGCGCCAGCACCGCCGCCAGCACCGGTACCTTGTGCACGAACATCTTGGAGCCGAAGCTGCCGCCCGCGAGCGTCGGCACGATGTTGAGCTTGTGCGGCGCGACGCGGAGCGTGCTCGCGATCATCCAGCCGCAGTAGTTGTACATGGACGTGTTGCACTGGATGGTGAAGCGGCCCGCGCCCTCGTCGAAGCTCGCGACGGCGCCTACCGTCTCCAGCGGCTGCCCGCCCGAGCGCGGCCAGCGGAAGCGGCGCTCGATCACCAGGTCGGCGGCGGCGAAATCCTCCTCCACTGGGCCGAAGCTGAGCGTGCGCTCCAGCGCGATGTTGGTGTCACCGCGTTCCGGGTGCAGCACGGCATCGCCGGTGGACGTCAGCGCCTCCTCGGGATCCACCACAGGCGGCAGGGGCTCGTATTCCACCTCGATCAGTTCGCAGGCGTCCTCGGCGATGTAGCGGTCCTCCGCCGCCACCGCCGCCACCGCCTCGCCCACATGGCGCACGCGGTCGTCCGCGATCACCGGCTGCAGCACCGGCGGGCTCGCCCAGGTCGGCAGCGGGTCGCACACCTTGGCCGCGTCGGCGCCGGTCATCACGCAGAGGACGCCGGGGAGAGCAGCGGCCCTACTCACGTCGATGGAGACGATCCGCGCGTGCGCATGTGGGCTGCGCAGCACTGCCGCATGCGCCATTTCCGGCAGGTTGACGTCGTCGGTGTAGATGCCCTTGCCCACCAGCAGGCGCGGGTCCTCCACCCGCTTCATGCTCCTGCCGATCCATTTCAGGTCGGCGCGCGGCGCCTCGCGCTGCCGGCTCTCCGGAATGTGGCCGCGATCGCTCATGCACCGTCCTCCCGCATCAGCTTTGCTGCGTGCCGGATCGAGTCCACGATGGTCTGGTAGCCGGTGCAGCGGCAGAGGTTGCCGGAGATCGCGTCGCGGATGTCGTCCACCGAGGGGTCGGGGTTGCGCTTCAGCAGCTCCACGGCGGTCATCAGCATCCCCGGCGTGCAGAAGCCGCACTGCAGGCCGTGCTTCTCCCAGAACGCCTGTTGCACCGGGTGCATCGCGTCCGCCGAGCCGAGGCCCTCGATGGTCTCGATCTCGGCGCCGTCCGCCATGACCGCGAAGGTGAGACAGGAGCGCGCGGTGACGCCGTCCATCATCACGGTGCAGGAGCCGCAGACCCCGTGCTCGCAGCCGACGTGGGTGCCGGTGAGGCGCAGGTCGTCGCGCAGGAAGTCGCTCAGGAGCCGGCGCGGCTCCACCGCGCGCTCGTAGGTCCTGCCGTTGACGGTGACGCTGATGCTCTCCCGCTCCATGACTCCTGTCCTCAGCCGCAGCGCTCGGCCGCGCGGCGCACGGTGCGCCGGGTGAGGGCCGCAACCGCATCCCGCCGGTAGGCCGCATCGGCGTGGCTGTCGCTGTGCGGATCGACCGCGCCGGCCGCGGCGGCGGCCGCCGCATCGAGGCGGGTCTCGTCGACCGGCCCGCCGACCAGCGCCTGCTCGGCAGGCACGAGGCGCGCCGCATGCTCGCCCACCCCGCTCGCCACCACGCGGGCCGCTGCGCAGCGGCCGTTCTCGAGGCTGAGCGTGGTCGCGATCACGGCGATGGCGAAGTCGCCGTGGCGGTTGCTGATCTCGGCGAAGGCCCAGCCGTCGGCGCCGCGGCCCGGCAGGCGGATCTCGACCAGCATCTCGTCCTGCCGCGCCGCGGTCTCGTAGGTGCCGAGGAAGAAGTCCTCCGCGCCCACCGCGCGCGTGCCGCCGACGCTCTGCAGCACCAGCGTCGCGCCCACCGCGATCATCACCGCCGGCGTCTCCGAAGAGGGGTCGGCATGGCACAGGTTGCCGCCGAGGGTGCCGCGGTTGCGCACCGTGTGGTGGGCGATGGACTCGTAGGCCTCGGTCAGCAGCGGGCAGCGCGCGCGCACCAGCTCCGAGTGCTTGACCTCGTTGTGGCGGGCGAGCGCGCCGATGGCGACGCCGTCTCCCTCCTCCCGGATGTAGCCGAGGTCCGGCACCCGGTTGATGTCGATCAGGCAGGCAGGTCTCACCAGCCTGAGGTTCATCATGGCGATCAGGCTCTGGCCGCCGGCCAGGATGCGGGCATCGGGGTTGTCGGCGAGCGCCTGGACCGCGCCATCCACGCTCCCGGCGCGCAGGTAGCGGAAGCGCGGCGGCTTCATCGCGCCAGGGCGTCGCGGACGGCGCGCTTCGCCATCACGCCGACCAGGTGGGCGCGATAGTCCCTGTCGGCGTGAAGGTCCTCGTTGAGCCCTTCGCTCGGCATCGCGATGCCGTCGAGCGCCTCTGCGGCGAAGTTCGCGGCGAGCGCGGCCTCCATCTCGGCTGCGCGGAAGACGTGGGTACGAGCGCCGGTGACCGCCACGCGCGCCGCGCCGCCGGCGAGCGAGACCATCACCGCCACCACCGCGAAGCGCGAGGCCTGGTTGCCGAGCTTGGCCCAGCCGGCGCGCTCGGGGATCGGGAAGTCGACCGAGGTCACGAGCTCGCCGTCCTCCAGCGCCGTCTCGTAGAGCCCGGTGAAGAAGTCGTCGGCCGCGACGGCGCGCCGGTCGGTGTTGACGGTAGCGCCGAGGCCGAGCACGCCGGCCGGGTAGTCGGCCGCCGGGTCGGCGAAGCAGATGGAGCCGCCGATGGTGCCGCGGTTGCGCACCTGCACGTCGCCGATGGAGGCCGCGAGCGCAGCCAGCGCCGGGATCGCCTCTCCCACCTCGGGCGAGGCCGCGACCGCCGCGTGCCGCGTCATCGCGCCGATCCGAATCTGCCCGTTGCGCCTCTCGATCCCCGCCAGCTCCTCGATCGCGTTGAGATCGACCAGGTCGGCACAGGAGGCCAGCCGGAAGCGCATGGTCGGCATCAGGCTCATGCCGCCGGCGAGCGGGCGTCCGTCCTCGGATGCCGCGAGCCGGGCCCTGGCTTCGTCGAGCGAGTCCGGGCGGTGGTAGGTGAACGGATACATCGGCCCCTCCCCTCAACCTCGCATCGACTGGGCACCGGCCGCGATGGACCTGACGATGTTGTGGTAGCCCGTACAGCGGCAGAGGTTGCCTTCGAGCTCGCTGCGGATCGTCTCCTCCGAGGGCGCGTCGTGGCGGCTGGCGATGTCGATCCCCATCATCACCATGCCGGGGGTACAGAAGCCGCACTGCAGGCCGTGATGCTCCTTGAAGGCCGACTGCATGGGGTGCATCCCGTCCGCCCCGGCAACGCCCTCGATGGTGGTGATCGCGCAGCCCTCGAGCTGCACCGCGAGCAGGGCGCAGGACTTCGCCGGCCGGCCGTCGAGGTGCACCGTGCAGGCGCCGCACTGGCTGGTGTCGCAGCCGACATGCGTGCCGGTGAGCTTGAGCTCCTCGCGCAGGAAGTGGACCAGGAGGGTGCGCGGATCGACCGTCGCCGTGACCTCCCGGCCGTTCACGGTGAAGCTTACGGACACCTGTGCCATCGCCTCTCCCCCGCCGTCGCGTCCGGCGTTACTGCTGTGCGCGCTGCGCGTCCTCGATGGCGCGCCAGATCTTCTTCGGTGTCATCGGCTGCGTGACCTGACGCACGCCGAGATGCCAGAGCGCGTCGATTACGCCGTTGCAGACGCAGGCGGGCGCGCCGATGGTGCCGCTCTCGCCCGCGCCCTTGGCCCCGAGAGGGTTGCCCAGCGCCCTGGTGAAGTGGGAATCGAGGCCGAAGGACGGCACGTCCTCGGCGTGGGGCACGGCGTAGTCCATGAAGGTGCCGGCGAGGTACTGGCCGCTCTCGGGATCGTAGGCGCACTCCTCCATCAGCGCCTGGCCGATGCCCTGGGCCAGCCCGCCGTGGACCTGCCCCTCCAGCACCATGGGGTTGATCACCGTGCCGACATCGTCCACCGCCCAGTAGTCGCGCAGCGTCACGGCGCATGTCTCGGGATCGACCAGCACGACGCAGAGGTGCACCGCCGAGGGGTAGGTGCAGTCGGCCGGGTCGAAGAACGAGGTCTCCTCCAGGCCGATCTCGAGGTCGGGCGGGCGGTCGCCGGAGTGATAGGAGGCGTTGGCCACCGCCGCGAAGGAGAGCTTGCGGTCGGTGCCCTTGACCGTGAACTCGCCGTCCGCGAGGTCGAGGTCCTCGGGCGCGCACTCCAGCATGTGCGCCGCCATTCGCTTGGACTTGGCCACGACGCGGTCGGCCGCGGTGTAGACCGCCATGCCAGCGGTCGACAGCGAGCGCGAGCCCCAGGTGCCGATGCCCATGGGCACGCGGTCGGTATCGCCCTCCACCAGGTCGATGTGCTCGATGTTGCAGCCCAGCCTGTCGGCGGCGATCTGGCTCCAGGTGGTCTCGTGGCCCTGGCCGTGGCTGTGGCTGCCGGCGAAGACGGTGATGCGCCCGTCGGGGTGCACGCGCACGCTGGCCACGTCGTAGCAGCCGATCTTGGCGCCGAGGTCGTTCATCATCTTGACCGGGCCGGCGCCGGCCATGTCGAAAAAGGCGCAGATGCCGATGCCCATCCACTGGCCCTCAGCACGGAGGGCGGCCTGCTCGGCGCGCAGCGCGTCGTAGTTGGCGAGCGCCCGCGCCTTCTCCACCAGCGCCGGCGGGTCGCCGGAATCGTAGGTGATGCCGATGGCGGTCTGGTAGGGGAACTTCTCGGGCGGGATCAGGTTGCGGGCGCGCAGCTCCAGCGGATCGATGCCCATTTCGTGCGCCCCGTTCTCGATCAGGCGCTCGACCTGATAGACGGTCTCGGGCCGGCCGGCACCGCGATAGGCGTCCACCGGCGTCGCGTTGGTGTAAACGGCGCGCACGGTGGTATGGATCGCCGGGATGTCGTAGGCGAGCGATAGCATCGTGAAGTGGTAGGCGTTGGTGATGCTCGCGTTCCATTGGCTCTCGTAGGCGCCGAAGGCGCCGAGGGTCTCGAACTTGACGCCGAGGATCCTGCCTTCGGCGTCGAAGCCCATGCGGCCCACGGTGTGGTGGTCCCTGGCGTGGGTGTCCCCCAGCAGGCACTCGGAGCGGGTGCCGACCCAGCGCACCGGCCGGCCGGAGACGATGGCGCCCCACAGCACCAGCGCCTCCTCGGGATAGTGGTAGAGCTTCATGCCGAAGCCGCCGCCGACATCGGGCGCGATCACTCTCAGCTTGTGCTCGGGGATGTTCAGCGACTTGGTGAAGTAGCGGCGCACGATGTGCGGCGCCTGGTTGGTGGTCCACACCGTGTAGCGGTCGTTGACCGTGTCGTGGTGGCCCATGTAGCAGCGGGGCTCGATCGAGGCGGCGGTGACACGGTTGGTGGGCACCACGACCTCGGTGACGTGGTGGGCCTTCGCCAGCGCCGCCTCGGTCTCCTCCTTCAGCCCGTGCTCCGTGACCAGCACCTCGTTGGTGCCGTGCGCGGGATGCACCAGCGGCGTGTCGGCATCGAGCGCCCTGGCGGTGAGGGTGTTGGCCGGCTTCTCCTCGTAGTCGACCTCGATGGCCTCGGCGGCGTCCTGCGCCTGGTGGCGGTCCTCGGCGACGACCATGGCGACGATCTCGCCGACGCAGCGGACCGTGCCGTCGACGCAGATGAAGGGCCGGTTGACGGTGCGCGCATCCGCCCCGCTCATGTCCTTGACCGGCCACACGCCTTCCGCCTCGCCGTTGCCGGCGCGGGTCCAGTCCTCGCCGGTGAGCACCGCGAGCACCCCCGGCATCGCCGCTGCCCGCGCCGCGTCGACGCGCGTCACCGCGGCATGCGCGTGGGGGCTGCGGACGAAGGCGGCGTGGGCGATGGGGTCGTCGAGGGTGATGTCCTCGACATAGCTGCCGCGGCCCAGCAGGAAACGGTCGTCCTCCCGGCGCCGGATTGCCTGACCGACGTACATGCGCCCCTCCCCGCGCGTGGCCTCTCGTTGGCGGCGGCCGTCGCGCCCTTGCACCTCGATAGCGGGGGAAACGATA
The DNA here is from genome assembly GCA_022823305.1 of Alphaproteobacteria bacterium. GTDB lineage: Bacteria > Pseudomonadota > Alphaproteobacteria > UBA828 > UBA828 > WTGU01. The sequence goes on along the minus strand of JAJDXK010000009.1, from coordinate 77,342 downwards.
TCAGCCGCGAGCGTCGTGTGGCAACAGACGCCGGCGGCGCAAGAGTCCGCAAGTATCGCTTTGCGTAATGCCATTGCATGAGCGGCGATTCCGCAAAATTTTCCCTGCTTAATGCCCTGCCAGGCGACAATTCCGCAGAATCGTTACTGTGCGCAGGCCGCATTTGCCGCACCTTGCCCCGGCCTGTAATATTTGGTTGCATGGAGACGTGGCTGTGCGGGCGTCGGCAGAGTTGCCGGCGCCCTCGCCGATACGGGTCCACGACCAAAGGGAGAGACGAAGATGTGGAAGCTTAGCTTAGGCGTCGCTGTCGCGGCGGGCATGGCCGTTTCGGCCTTTGTCGCGACCGACGCGCGGGCACAGGACGACGGCGTCTGGTGGCCAGCGCAAGTCGAGATCTACAACCCGGCCTGCACCGACGGGGATCCCGCGTGCTGGACGGATCCCGCCAACCAGAGCCTCGAGATCGTGGACTACGTGCCGCTGATGCCGGATGAGGTGGACGCAAAGCACCACATCTGCGTGTCCTTCCCCCACCTCGTCGACTCCTACTGGGTCGGCGCGGCCTACGGGATCATCGAGGAAGGCAAGCGCCTGGGCCAGAAGATCTCCCTGATCGAGGCCGGCGGTTACGACAAGCTGGAGAAGCAGCTCGCCCAGGTCGAGGACTGCATCGCCAACGGCGCCGAGATCCTCGTGCTTTCGGCGATTTCCTCCGAGGGCAACGTCAAGCAGGTCAACGAGCTGCGCGCCAGGGGCATCAAGGTTGTCGACCTGATCAACGGGATCAACACCGAGGTCGATTCCAAGTCGCTGGAGAGCTACTACAGCATGGGCCGGATCGCCTGCTCCTGGGTCGCCGAGCAGCACCCGGCAGGCAGCGGCAAGGTCAAGATCGCCTGGTTCCCGGGCCCGCCCGGAGCAAGCTGGTCGGTGGCCGGCAACGACGGCTGCCACGACGCGGTCGTCGGCTCCGACGCCGAGATCATCTCGACCAAGTGGGCCCAGACCAGCAAGGAGGCCCAGCTCAGCCTCGTCGAGAACGTGATCCAGGCGCAGACCTCGGGCGACGATGTCGACCTCGACTACATCGTCGGTGTGGCGCCGGCGATCGAGGGCGGCATGGCTGCGCTCCGCGACCTCGGCATCGCGGACCAGGTCAAGCTCGTCTCCTACTACTACACGCCCGGCATGCATCAGTTCGTCGGCCGCGGCAGCGTCGCCATGGCGCCGACCGACCAGATGATCATCCAGGCGCGCATCTCCATCGACCAGGCGGTCCGTCTGCTCGAGGGCAAGCCGTTCGCGACCGGCGGCCGGCCCGAGTACAACGACACCGGCCGGACGATCGAGCACGTGCAGCCGCTGGCGATCCAGGTGACGCCGGAGAACCACGCGGACTTCGACACCTCCACGACGCTCGCGCCCAAGGGCTGGACGCCCGTGTTCAGCACCGACTAGGCGCAACCCTTGTCCGACGAAGAATGGGACTGATGGAGGCCCGTACCAGTGGCAGAACCATCAGCCGCAGTGCTTGAGGACTCCCCGGAGGCAAATGCCTCCGGGGACACCCTTCTCAGTTTAGAGAATCTCTCGAAGCAGTTTCCGGGTACGCTCGCGCTCGACCGCGTCAATTTCGACGTGCGCGCGGGCGAGGTGCACGTGCTGTTCGGCGAGAACGGCGCGGGCAAGTCGACGCTGATCCAGATCGTCGCCGGCGTGCACAGGCCCTCCGGCGGCACCATTCACCTCCACGGCAAGCCGATCAACATTCACTCGGTGCACCATGCGCGCCAGCTCGGCGTGAGCGCCGTGTTTCAGGAGTTCTCCCTGGTGCCGCACCTCACGGTCGAGGAGAACCTGTTCCTCGGCGACGAGCTGACGCGCGGGCCAATCCTCAACAAGCGGGCACTCGCCCGGCAGGCGCGCGAGACGCTCGACCGCCTCGGCTTCCCGCTCAGGCCGCGCGACCAAGTGATGTACCTCTCCCGCGCCGAGCAGCAGATGGTGGAGATCGCCAAGGCCTTCCGCACCCGGCCCACCATCATGATCTTCGACGAGCCGACGGCCTCGCTCACCGAGCGCGAGACCGACCGCCTCTTCAGCCTGATCGAGCAGATCAAGGCCGAGGGCATCGGCATCATCTACATCACCCACCGGATGAACGAGATCAAGCGGATCGGCGACCGCATCACGGTGCTGCGCGACGGGGTGCACATCGACACGATCCCCGTCGAGGAGGCGACCGACCAGAAGCTCGTCGAGCTGATGACCGGCCGGGTCATCGAACAGATCTTCCCGGACATCAAGCGCAACCCGGCCGAAACCATGCTGGAGGTCGAAAACCTCGTCACCGCCAAGCACTTCGTGAACGACGTCTCGATCAACGTGCGGCGCGGCGAGGTGGTGGGCCTTGCCGGCCTAGTGGGTTCGGGCAAGTCCGACCTCGGCCGTGCCTGCTTCGGCCTCGAGCGGATCATGGGCGGCAGGATCACCTTCGACGGCGACGTGGTCTACGACCGGGCCAAGCACGTGAACAAGCTCGGGCCCCGCCGCATGCTCGACCGCGGCCTCTACTACCTGCCGTCGGACCGCCGGCAGGAAGGGCTGGTGATGATGCAGAACGTGCGGGAGAACGTGGCGCTGCCCTCGTTGGGCCTCGGCAAGTTCTCGAACCGCCTGTTCCTGCGCCGCGCCAACGAGCGCCGGGTCGTGCGCGACATCGCCCAGAAGCTCGACCTGATGCCGCTCAACATCGAGCGCGACCTCGAGCACTTCTCCGGCGGCAACCAGCAGAAGGTGCTGGTGGGCAAGTCGCTGGTGCGCGACGTGAAGCTCTTCGTCTTCGACGAGCCGACGGTGGGCGTCGACGTCGGCGCCCGCGTCGCGATCTATGAGTTCATCCGCGACCTCTGCGAGGCCGGTGCCGGAGTCCTCCTGATCTCCTCGGACCTGCCGGAGATCCTTCACCTCGTGCACCGCACCTACGTGATGTACCGCGGCGAGCTGCGCGCCGAGCTGGACCAGTCCGAAATCTCGGAGGAATCGGTGCTGCACCACTTCTTCGAGAAGGAGGACGAGGCGTGATGCGGAGGAAGAGCTAATGGCCGATACCGCCCAGCGGCACCCGACGGCGTTGGAGCGAGCGGAGTATTTCGCGACGCTCATCTTCGTCCGCGCGGGCGTCCTTCCCTGGTTCCTCCTCGTCGCGATCATCGTCTTCGCGATCACCACGGACAACTTCTTCAGCGAACGCAACCTGATGCAGGTGGCGCGCCAGTCCACCTACCTGATCATGGTCTCCATGGGTCAGATGGTGGTGCTGCTGACCGCCGGTCTCGACCTCTCGGTGGGCGTCATGTTCGCGCTGGTCTCGGTCATCACCTCGATGACCATGGTGGGCGTGTGGGACGGCGGCGCAGCCACCACGGGCGCGATCCTCATCGGCTGCCTCGCGGGCTTCGGCGCGGGCACCGGCATCGGCATGGTCAACGGCATCGGCGTCGCGGTCTTCCGCGTGCCGCCCTTCATGATGACGCTGGCCATGTCGTCCATCGTCTTCGGCATCGCGCTCATGATCACCGGCGGCACGCCGATCTACGGCATGCCGGACAACTTCGCCAACGTCCTGGGCTACGGCAAGGGGATCGGCGTCCCGATCCCGATCTGGATCACCATCGGCTTCATCATCCTGATGTACGTGTTCCTCAACTGGACCCGGATGGGGCGCTATCTTTACGCGCTGGGCGGCAACCTCAAGGCCTCCCAGCTCTCGGGCATCAGCACGCGCTTCTACCTCTTCATGGCCTACGTCGTGACCGCGGGGATCACGACCATCGGCGCCATCATGCTGACCGCGCGGCTGGAGAGCGGCGAGGGCAACATCGGCAAGGAGTACCCGCTGCTCTCGATCGCCGCCTGCGTGATCGGCGGCGTCAGCCTCTTCGGCGGCACCGGGCGCCTGCCCAACGTCGTGCTCGGCGCCATCTTCATCATCCTCGTGCAGAACGGCATGAACCTGCTGCGCATCAGCTCCTACATGCAGCTGGTGGTGATCGGCATCCTGCTCATCCTCGCGGTGATCGCCGACAACTACCGGCAGAAGCTCCTGCTCATGCTCAGGGACTAGCGATGGCGGGCAACGGACAGCTCCCCGTCATCTCCGGAGATTCCCACGTCATCGAGCCGGCCGACCTCTGGTCCAAGCCGCTCGGCGCGCGCTACGGCGACGCCGTGCCGCGCATGGTCTCGGAGCACGCCGGCGCCGAGGCCGACCACTTCTTCACCGGCTTCGAGTACGTGCGCGTGGACGAGATCGTGGAGGGCGACGAGGAGCTGCAGCGCAAGCTCGTGGGCTCCGGCACCGATCCTGCGATCCGCCTCGGCTGCATGGAGGAGGACGGCGTCGTCGGCGAGATCGTCAACTCGACCTGGATGCTCTACGCCATGCGCGCGCGGGACGACCGCCTGGTCGAGGACCTCTGCCAGGTCTTCAACGACTGGCTCGCCGAGTACTGCAGCCACGCGCCCAAGCAGCTCTACGGCACCTCCATGATCCACATGGCGGACATCGACTGGGCCTGCAAGGAGCTGGAGCGCACCGCGAAGCGCGGGCTGAAGAGCGTCATCATCAACTGCGACGCCCGCCCCGAGTGGCCGCCCTTCCAGGACAGGCACTACGACCCCTTCTGGGCGCTGGCGCAGGAGCTGGACCAGCCGGTCACGCTCCACATCATCACCGGCAACGAGATCGACCCCTTCGTCCTGCACGGGACGGAGCGCAGCAACGTGGCGCGCAGCGCCATGGGCGTGCTGGCGGAGGCGGGGCCCGTGCTCGCCAACGAGTTCATCTTCGGCGGCGTCCTCGACCGCTTCGACAAGCTCAAGCTGGTGCTCTCGGAGTACGAGGTCTGCTGGCTGCCCTACTGGCTCTTCCGCGCCAAGCAGATCCAGGACGACTTCGGCCCGGCGCTCGACATCCCCAAGATCAAGCGCCCGATCGAGGAGTACATGAGCCAGATCTACCACGGGCTGATCGACGACCCGTACCTCGACAAGGTGCTGGACGTGATCGACCCCAAGACCATCATGTGGGGCTCGGACTTCCCCCACGCGCGCTGCACCTACCCCAACACGATGAAGGTGGTCGAGCGCATCTTCGGCCACCTCGACGAAGCGACGCGCCGCGACATCACCTTCAACAACTGCGCCCGCTTCTACAACTTCGACCTGCCGGCTGCCTGACCGCCCGCCTCCTCCCGCGCCGCCACCGGGGTAGGCCGGCGATAGCGCGCGGGCGCGCCGTCCTCAGCGCCGGCGGATCATGTCGGCCGCCTTCTCCGCGATCATGATGACGGGCGAGGCGGTGTTGCCCGAGGTGATCCGGGGCATGATCGAGGCGTCGACGACCCGGAGGCCGCCCAGCCCGTGCACGCGCAGCTCTGAATCCACCACCGCGTCGGCGTCCTGACCCATCCGGCAGGTGCCCACCGGGTGGAAGATGGTGGTCGCGATGTTGCCGACCTTCTTCACCAGGTCCTCGTCCGACTGCACCTCGGGGCCCGGCAGGAGCTCGCGCGGCGCGTAGGGCCCGAGCGCCTGGGCCGTCATGATGCGGCGCACCTGCTGCACCGAGAGCACCGCGATGCGACGGTCGTGCGCGGCAGACAGATAGTTCGGCCTGATCTCGGGCTGCGCCGCCAGGTCGGTGGTGGTCACGTGGCAATGCCCGCGGCTCTCCGGCCGCAGGTTGCAGACCGACATCGTGATGGCGGGATAGGGATGGAGCGGGTCGCCCAGCCGGTCGGTGGAGAGCGGCTGGACGTGATACTCGAGGTCCGGCGTGGCGAGCGCCGGGTCGGACTTGGTGAACATGCCGAACTGGCTCGGCGCCATCGACATCGGCCCGCTCCGCCTCAGCGCGTACTCCAGTGCGATGCCCACCTTGCCCCGGAGGCTGTTGGCGAGCGTGTTCAGCGTCCGCGCGTTGCTGACGCCGAAGACCGTGCGGATCTGCAGGTGGTCCATCAGGTTCTCGCCGACGCCCGGGCTCTCGTGGACGGGCGCGATGCCGAGCCCGGCCAGCCGCTCGGCCTGACCGATGCCGGAGAGCTCCAGGATCTTGGGCGAGTTGATGGAGCCTGCCGCGAGCAGGACCTCGGCCTCGGCGAAGGCCTCCCGCCGCACGCCCTTGTGCCGGTAGACCAGGCCGCGCACGGTGCGGCCCTCGAGGATCAGCCGCTCGGTCTCGGCCTCCAGCACCACGCGCAGGTTGGGCCGCTTCATCGCCGAGCGCAGGAAGCCGCGTGCCGTGGTCCAGCGCACGCCCTTGTGCTGGTTCACCTCGAAGAAGCCCGAGCCCTCGTTGTCGCCATCGTTGAAGTCGGGCCTGGGCTGGATGCCGAACTCCTTCGCGCCCTCCTGCACCGCTTCCAGGATCTCCCAGCTGAGCCGCTGCGTGGTTACCTTCCAGCCGCCGCCGGCGCCGTGCATCGGGCCGGCGCCGCCGTGGTAGTCCTCCGACTTGAGGAAGTAGGGGAGCACGTCGTCCCAGCCCCAGCCGAGGTTGCCGAGCTGGCGCCAGTGGTCGTAGTCGGCCGCCTGGCCGCGCATGTAGATCATGCCGTTGACCGCAGTGCAGCCGCCCAGCACCTTGCCGCGCGGATAGACCAGGCTGCGCCCGTTGAGCCCGGGCTCCGGCGCGGTCTTCATCATCCAGTCGGTGCGCGGGTTGCCGATGCAGTAGAGGTAGCCCACCGGGATGTGGACCCAGTGGTAGCGGTCGCTGCGCCCGGCCTCCAGCAGCAGCACGCGGGTGCGGGGGTCCTCGGTGAGCCGGTTCGCGAGCACGCAGCCGGCGGTGCCGGCACCGACGACGATGTAGTCGTACTGCCCTTCGAGCGTTTCGCGCTTCGGCATGTGCGAAATCCCTGCGGCCGCCCGTTGACGCGAGTCCGAACCCCATAATACTTGCGCCCGTTGTCATGCACCCGCCCCGCGCCGGTCCTCGGCGCGCCGGGCCGGCGTCGACCACGGGAGCGCTCTTACATGAACGGATTGCGGCAGCTGTGCGCCCGCCTCGTGGCGGCGCCGGCCTTCAACGTTCTCATCATCGCGATGATCCTGATTACCGCCTTGGGGCTGGGGCTGGAAACGAGCCAGTCGTTCCACGCCCGCTATCACGACATGATCGAGTGGGCCTACCAGGTGGCGCTGGCCGTCTTCGTGCTGGAAGCCGCGGTCAAGCTCACCGCCGTCGCGCCCCGCTTCGAGCGCTACTTCAGGGACGGCTGGAACCTCTTCGATTTCGTCATCCTGGTGCTCGCCTTGCTGCCCGAGGCAGGCGAGTTCGCCCTGATCGCCAGGCTGGCGCGACTGCTCCGGGTGCTGCGGGTGGTGACGGTGGTGCCGCAGCTTCGCCTCATCGTGTCCACGCTCATTCGCTCCCTGCCCGGTCTTGCGAACGTGGGACTGCTGCTTTCTGCGGTCTTCTACGTCTACGCGATCGCCGGCGTGCATCTCTTCCGCGACCACGACCCGACCCACTGGCGCAACCTCGGCATCGCCCTGCTCTCGCTCTTCCGGGTGATGACGCTGGAGGACTGGACGGACATCATGTACGTCGCCATGGAGCTGCACCCGATGGCGTGGCTCTTCTTCGTCAGCTTCGTGATGCTGGCGGCGGTGATCATGATCAACCTGGTGATCGCGGTGGTGATCAACAACCTGCACGACGCGCGGCTGGAGTTGACGCCGGTGAAGGGCGAGGAGGACGAGGACCAGGCGACGCTCCGCGCCGTGCGCGAGGAGGCGGCGAGCGCCCGCGCCGCCCTCGAGCGGGTCGAGGCCGCGCTGACCCGGATGAAGAAGTAGGCCGGCCGCCCCTTCTGGCCGGCGCGCGTTCTACGGGTGCGGACCGAAGGGGGCCTCGTTCAGCAGCACCACCTCCTGGCTCAGCATGTTGGGGCGGATCTTTCCGGCGAAGCCCATGAACGCCTCGCTCCCATAGAGCCGCGCCCAGAACGCCCGGCGGTCGGCATCGTCGTCGAACTTCCACAGATGCACCAGCCGGTGGAGGGTGCCCGTGTCGGCGACGAAGTAGCCGATCAGGTTGGCGCTCAAGCCCTCCTTCTCCAGCACCGGCCAGCCTTCGTCCCGATAGAGCGCGACCGCCTCGGCGAGCTTGCCGACTTGAAACGTGTAGGTCCTCATCTCGTAGAGCGCCATGGCAGTCCTCCCGTTTGGCCTTCGTGCGGGAGAGTGGCGGCGCCGGCGGGCTGCGTCAAACCGGCACGGCCGGCGTCGCCATTGCCGCCCTTGCCCGAGAACGGGCAGACTGGCGCCACCATCAGGGCGACCATCAGGGGGGCCGCGCCATGGAGGAGCCGCGCACGCGGTTGAGCACGCGGATCGATTTCGACCGCGACGGCAAGCAGTGCGACCATCTGCGCCTGCCTCATTCGGTGCACCGCTCGGCCTACGGCTGGCTGCCGGTGCCGCTCGTCTGCGTGAAGAAGGGCGAAGGCCCGACGGTGCTGCTCACGTCGGGCGTGCACGGCGACGAGTACGAGGGGCAGGTGACGCTGACCCGGCTCATCCGCTGCCTCGAGCCCGCCGACGTGAGCGGCCGCATCATCGTCCTGCCCATGGCCAACTACCCCGCCGCCAGGGCCGGGCTCAGGACCTCGCCTGTGGACGAGCTGAACCTGAACCGCGTCTTCCCCGGCACGCGCGACGGGCGCCTCACCGAGATGCTCGCCCACTACATCGACAGCGAGCTCACGCCGCGCGCCGACTACATGCTCGACCTGCACTCCGGCGGCAGCTCGCTCATGTACCTGCCGACGATGATCCTGCGCGATTCGGCGGTGCCGGAGGCGCTCATGCCCCGGATCATGGAGATCGGCCGGGTCTTCGGCGCGCCCTACGGCTTCCTCTTCCCGGCGGTGCAGGGCGTGGGCGCCACCAACGTCTCGGCGGCGGTGCGGCGCGGCGTGGTCGCGCTCGGCACCGAGATGGGCGGTGGCGGCACGGTCACGCCCGCATGTCTGCGCATCTGCGAGGCGGGCGTGCGCCGGGTGCTGCGCCACGTCGGCGTCTGGCACGGCCCGGTGGCGGATGACGAGGAGCCGGCAGCGGAGACCCGCCTGCTCACCGCCGACACCTGGGACTACTTCACCTACGCCAGCGAGGACGGCCTGTTCGAGCCTCTGGTGGAGCTCGGCGACGAGGTGGAGGCCAGCCAGCGCGCCGGGCTGATCCACACGCCGGAGACGCCCTGGCAGGAGCCTGCGGAGGTCCGCTTCGAGCAAACAGGGCTGGTGGTCTGCAAGCGCGTGCCCGGGCGGGTGGAGCGCGGCGACTGCCTCTTCCACCTCGGCGCGGACATGGTGGAGACGGGCGACGGCTGAGCCGGGACGGCAGGTGGGAGGAGCGGCGATGGGCGCGGACCGGAAGGACGAGAGCTGGCGCGGCAAGATCGGCAGGATGAGCGCGGACGAGATCGACGCCTTCCTGGCGGAGCCATTTCTCGCCCGCGTCGCCTGCCTCGACGACAACGACTGGCCCTACGTCGTGCCCTGCTGGTACCAGTGGGACGGCGCGGCGCTCTGGGTCGTGCCGAGGGCGCGTTCCGCCTGGGCGCACCATCTTGAGGCCCGGCCCCGCTGCGCCGTGACCATCGACGAATCCTCCGCCGCCGACGAGGCCGCCGACAGCGGCGTGCAGCGGCGCTTCCTCGCCCAGTGCGAGGCCGCGATCGTGGAGCGCCCCAACGTCGGCGGCCGCTGGGTGGAGGTCGCCCGCGCGATGGCGCTCCGCTACTACGGCGAGAACGGTCCGAGCTACCTCGAGCCCACCATGAGCTGGAAGCGCTGGCTGGTGCGCCTCGACCCCGTGTATATCCGGACCTGGCAAGGCATCGCCTGGCCCCGGCGCTACCTGGAGGGCGACGCCGTCGCCCGCTGAGCGGAAGCGCCCCTCCCGGGGCCGGAGGGACCCGCCACGGGGCACCTTGGTCGGCCCTGCCCGTTCGGGTATACCCTTCAGGGGACGTTTAATACGTGCGCCAGTCGCACGGAACCGGATTTCCGCCCGGTCTTTGCGGACGTCGCGAGCGAGAGGGAGCGCGGGCTCATGCATCTGACGGTACGGGAAGAGGAACGGATTCAGCTCTGGGCCGCCGCCGAGATGGCCCGCCGGCGCCTCGACCGCGGCATCAAGCTCAACTACCCCGAGGCGGTGGCGCTGATCTGCGACGAGATCCTGGAACGCGCGCGCGAGGGCAGCATCCCGATGCTGACCGACATGATGGAGTACGGCGCCACCATCCTGAAGCGCGACGACGTGATGACCGGCGTGCCCGAGATGATGAAGATCGTCCAGGTCGAGGCGCTCTTCCCTGACGGGACGAAGCTCGTCACGGTCATGAACCCGATCCGCGAATAGGGCAGTAGAGAGGGAGGAGAAGGCCGATGGCTAAGAGGAAATGGAGCCCGCCGCCGCTGCCCGAGTCGGTCGTGCCGGAGGAGGCGTTCGAGGTGGGCGAGCCGCAGATGTGCGGCGCAATCGACTTCGCCGACGACGACATCGAGATCAACGTCGGCCGGCCTTCGCTGGAGATCGTCATGGTCAACACCGGCGACCGGCCGATCCAGATCGGCGCGCACTACCACCTCGCCGAGTGCAACAGGGCAATGGCCTTCGACCGGGAGGCGGCCTTCGGCATGCGCCTCGACGTGCCCAGCGGCAGCGCCGTGCGCTTCGAGCCGGGGCAGAGCCGCAAGGTGCGGATCACCGGCTACGTCGGGCGCCAGGTCGCCTACGGCATGAACAACATGACCAACGGCTCGGTCCGCTCCGGCATCATCAAGGAGCAGACCATGCGCCGCCTCAGGGCCGAGGGCTACTGCTTCGAGGGCGAGCGCTACCCGGTCGAGACCCCGCCGGACGAGAAGTTCGGCGGCAAGGACGACTGAAGCGAGGCCAGGAGCAGGGAACGAGAGCATGAGCATGAAGATCGCTCGCCCGGACTACGCCGCGCAGTACGGGCCGACCACCGGAGACAAGATCCACCTCGCCGACACCGGCCTCGTGGCGGAGATCGAGCACGACTACACCACCTATGGCGACGAGCTCGTCTTCGGCGGCGGCAAGACCATCCGCGACGGCATGGGCCAGGCGTCGAAGTGGAAGCAGAGCGACGGCGGCCTCGACATGGTGATCACCAACGCCGTGATCATCGACCCGGTCTTGGGCGTGGTGAAGGGCGACATCGGGGTGCTCGACGGCGAGATCGTCGGCGTCGGCAAGTCCGGCAACCCCGACACCATGAACATCACGCCGGGGCTCATCGTCTCGCCCAACACCGACATCCTCTCGGTCGAGGGGCTGATCTGCACGCCGGGCTTCGTCGACATCCACCCCCACTTCGATTCCGTGCAGCAGCTCTACGAGTACCAGAACGCGGGTTTCACCACGGTGATCGGCGGCGGCTCCGGGCCCAAGACGGTCGGCATCGAGTGCCCTGGCGTCTTCAACATCCAGCGCATGCTGGAGGCGATGGCCGACATCCCGCTCAACTTCGGCAACTTCGGCAAGGGCAACGCGGCCACGCCGGGCTCGCTGGTGGAGCAGATCCTGGCAGGGGCCACGGGACTGAAGATCCACGAGGACTGGTCGTCCTCGCCCGCCGCCATCGAGACCACGATGGAGCTCGCCGACGAGTACGACTTCCAGGTCCAGATCCACGCCGACACGCTGAACGAGACCGGCTACTACGAAGACACGATCGCCGCCATCAACGGCCGCGTCATGCACATCTACCACTGCGAGGGCGCAGGCGGCGGCAACGCGCCCGACATGATGCGGGTCTGCGGCGAGCCCCACCTGCTGCCGAGCTCCACCAACCCCACCAACCCCTTCTCGATCAACACGTACGACGAAGAGATCGACATGTTGATCACCTGCCACAACCTCAACAAGAGCGTGCCGACGGACATCGCCTTCATCCAGGGCCGCGCCCGGGCCGAGACCATGCGCGCCGAGGACGTGCTGCACGACATGGGCGCGATCAGCATGATCGGCTCCGACAGCCAGGGGGTGGGCCGCGCAGCCGAGAGCGCGCAGCGCTCCTTCCAGCTCGCCGCCGTCAACAAGGTGCGCTTCGGTCGCCTCTCCGAGGACGGCTCCGGCAACGACAACTTCAGGATCAAGCGCTACCTCGCCAAGGTGACGATCAACCCCTCGATCTGCTTCGGCGTCGATTCCTACGTGGGCTCGATCACGCCGGGCAAGCTGGCCGATCTCGTCTTCTGGCGGCCCGAGTTCTTCATCGCCAAGCCCGAGGTGACGCTCAAGGGAGGCTTCATCTCGCACTCGGTGATGGGCGATCCGGCGGGCTCGCTGATGACGGGCCAGCCGCTCAAGTACCGGCCGCAGTACGGCTCCCTCGGCGTCAACCCCAAGCGCACCAGCTACTCCTTCGTGACCAAGGCGGCACTCGACAACGGGCTCGCCGACCAGATCGAGACCCAGACGCTGGTACCGGTGAAGCGCTGCCGCACCATCTCCAAGCGCGACATGATCCACAACGACGCGCTGCCCGACATCGAGATCGACCCCGAGACCTACAACGTCTACGTCGACGGCGAGCGCATCACCGTCAAGCCGGCGAAGACCCTGCCGCTGACCCAGCTCTTCTACTTCCGCTAGGCGGCGGGCCGCAGCGCGAGCCCCATGACGATCGTCACCGCGGTCCTCGGCACCGTGGAGTCCCTGTGCGGGCGCTTCGAAAGCGAGGACCCGGTGCTGCTGAGCTCGGAGGAGCGTGCCAGCGCCCACCTGGCGGCGCGTTCGCAAGCAGGCCGCGAGGTGCGCATCTCGCTCCCGCGCGGCACCGAGATCAACGACGGCGACGTGCTCGCGCTCGACGGCACCACGGCGGTGGTGGCACGCGCGGCCCCGGAGGCGCTCTACGTCGTCAACCCCGGCGATGCCTTCACCTGGGGCGTCGCCGGCTACCAGCTCGGCAACCTGCACCGGCCGGTGCGCTTCAGCGACGACGGGATGCTGACACCGGCCGACCCCATGGTGGCCGACCTGCTCGCGCGTCTCGGCATCGCCTTCGAGGAACGCACCATGCCCTTCGTCGGCCGCCGCTACGGCGCCCACGGCGCCCATCATCACCATCACCATGACCACTGATAGCGCCGGAAGTCCGGACCGGCTCCTCTACCTGCTGCAGGTGGCGAACGCCTCGTTCCCGACCGGCGCGTTCAACCACTCCTACGGCTTCGAGACCTGGATCGATTCCGGCGCCCTCGACGATGCCGCGTCCTTCGAGGGCGCCTGCCGCGACTGGCTCCGCTACGCCGTCATACCCACCGACGGGGCCGCGGCGGCACACGCGCATCGGCACGCCACCGCAGGGGAGCTCGACGCGCTGCTGGCGCTCGACGCCATCGTCGGCGCGCTCAAGCTGAGCCGGGAATCGCGCGAGGCCTCGTACAAGACCGGCCGCGCGCTCCTCGCCGCCCACCGCGACGTGTTCAGCGCCGAGACCCTGGCGCCGCTGGCCGAGGCCATGCGGGACGGGCGCTGCGAGGGCCACCAGGCCGTCGTCTTCGGCGCCGCGGCACAGGCGCAGGGGATCGGCGTCGGCGATGCCGTGCTCGCCTTCCTGCACGCCGGCCTCTCCAACCTCGTCAGCGTCGGTGCGCGGCTGATCCCGCTCGGCCAGATCGAGAGCCAGCGCATCGTGCGAGAGGCCTGGCCGCTGCTGACCGGGGGCGCGGCCGAGGCCTGCGCCATGGAGCTGGACGCGCTCGGCAGCGCCACCGCCGGCCTCGACATCGCCAGCATGCGGCACGAGCGCCTGCACACGCGGCTCTGCATGTCATAATGCGGTGAGAGCGGGACAACCGGGGAGATCGTGAGCATGCGCAAGCCGGTCAGGATCGGCATCGGCGGGCCCGTGGGCTCGGGCAAGACGGCGCTGCTGGTGTCGCTCTGCCGCCACATGGGCGGGCACCATTCGCTGGCGGCCATCACCAACGACATCTACACCAAGGAGGACGCCGAGTTCGTCGTCAAGTCGGGCGCCATCGCGCCGGAGCGCGTGGCCGGCGTCGAGACCGGCGGCTGCCCGCATACCGCGATCCGCGAGGACGTCTCGATGAACGCCCATGCCATCGAGGAGATGGCGGCGCTGCATCCCGACCTCGACATCGTCTTCGTCGAGAGCGGCGGCGACAACCTGGCGGCGACCTTCAGCCCGGAGCTGGTGGACAGCTACATCTACGTCATCGACGTGGCCGAGGGCGACAAGATCCCGCGCAAGGGGGGCCCCGGCATCACCAAGTCGCCGCTGCTGGTCATCAACAAGATCGACCTCGCGCCCATGGTGGGCGCCGACCTCGGCGTGATGGAGCGCGATTCGAAGAAGATGCGCGGGCCCCGCCCCTTCCTCTTCACCAACCTGCGCGCCGGCGAGGGTCTGGCCGACGTGATCGCCTGGATCGAGCGCGACGTTCTTCTGATGGAAGGCCATGGCGGAGCCGAGCAGCGCGCCGGTAGCGCCTGATCCCGAGTGGATCGTCGGCAAGTACGCGCTGATGAACGTCCGCGCGCGGCGCCGGCTCGGGCGCACGGAGATCGACCCGCTTTGCTGGCGCATCCCCTTCCAGTGGCAGGGCTATCACTACCAGGACCACGACGACGAGCCCTTCATGCTGATCGTCAACAGCGGCGGCGGCTTCGTCGAGGGCGATGTCGCGCACTTCCATGCCGAGCTGGAGCCCGGCACCCGCGCGCTCTTTACCACCACCGCGTCCAGCAAGTTCTACAAGTGCCCCGACGGCGCGGTCTCGCGCGAGATCACGGACCTCCACGTTGGCGCCGACGCGCTGCTTGAGTTCTGTCCGGACGAGGCGATCCCCTTCGCCCGCAGCCGGGTGCACCGGGTCAACCGCATCGCGATGGCGCCGTCGTCGCGCCTCTTCGCCACCGACATGGTCTCCGCCGGCCGGGTACACTACGGCGACGGCGAGGTCTTCCGCTTCCACCACCTGGTCTCGGAGTTCGGCATTACCATCGGCGGCCGCAGGCTTGCCCTCGACCGCCTCGTCGCGACCGACCCTGAGACCATCGCCGCGCTGGAGCGGCTGTGGCAGGGCCGGCGGCACATGGCGACCGCCTTCGGCTACGCGCCGGACCTGCCTGCAGGCGTCGAGGACGACGTTCACGACGCCATCGCCGGGATCGACGGCACCGAGGCGGGCGTCACCCGCATCGGCGAGCTGGTGATCGTCCGCATCCTGAGCGCGGAGACCTGGCAGGCGCACGAAGCTCTGTTCGCCGCGTGGGGCGCGCTGCGGCCCGCCATCGCCGGCAAGCGGGCCCGACCCATCCTCAAGTGCTAGCGTAGCCTTGCCAGCGTCACTCGATTAATATCCGGGCCGGACATCCGGTGGCGGCCCGCCACGAGCAGAGCGAGGCAGAGATGAAGACCGTGCGTTCAATCGACCGCGACACGAGCGCCGACGAGGCGATGGCGATCCTCAAGGAGGACGGCGCGGTCGTCTACCGCCAGGTCGTCGACGACGAGGTGATCGACCGGGTCAACGCGGAGCTCGAGCCCTACCTCTCCCGTGCCTACTACGGCGAGGGGGAGTTCTGGGGCGACAGGACGAAGCGGGTGAGCTCGCTGGTCGCGAAGTCGAAGACCTACGGCGAGGAGCTCGCCACCTGCCCGCAGATCCTCCGCGTCATGGACCAGATCCTGCTGCCGCGCTGCGAGCGCTACCAGCTTCACGTGACGCAGGCGGTGCGGATCGGCCCCGGCCAGGGGCTGCAGATCATCCACCGCGACGATGCGCTGATGCCCTTCCGCCACCCCGGGCCGCAGTGCCTCTGCAACACGATGTGGTCGCTCACCGACTTCACCTACGAGAACGGCGCCACCAACGTGGTTCTCGGCAGCCACATGTGGGACGACGACACCTACCCGGACGACGACGCCGAGCGGGCCTACGCCGTCATGCCGCGCGGCTCGTGCCTGATCTACCTCGGCTCGGTCTATCACGGCGGCGGCAAGAACAATACCGAGGACGAGTGGCGCACCGGCGCGATCACCGGCTACAGCCTGGGCTGGCTGCGCCAGGAGGAGAACCAGTACCTCGCCGTCCCGCCGGCGGTCGCCAAGAACCTGCGCGAGGACGTGCAGCACCTGATCGGCTATCACCTGCACGACATCTTCCTGGGCTGGGTCGAGGGGCACGACCCGCACATCGTGCTGGAGGACCGCTACCGCGACGTGATGCCGGCGGTCTCCGAAGGCGGCGAGTACGTCGACGACAGCACGATCATGAAGACGGCGGTTCTCGGCGAGGCGAGCCGGCACTGACCCGCCTCTTCCGGCGCGCCGGCCCAAAGAAAACGGCCCCGCCGGGTAGGCGGGACCGTTGCCTTGCGGCGGCTGAGTGCTACTCGACCGCTTCGCGCATGCGGGACGCGATGTCGGCGATGGCGCTCGCCGCATCCTTCTGGTCGGCGCCGGCGGCGCTCAGCTCCTCGATGATGATGTCCTGCCACACGAACCAGTTGGGCGTGTTGGGCAGCTCGTAGAGCAGGCCGTTCTCGTCCAGCCAGATGTGGATGGCCTCGCGCTGGCGGTTCTCCCAGGACTCGTCCTTCCACTGCGGGTCCCCCAGCACGTCGCTGCGGACGGCGAGGCAGCCGAGGGGCAGGCACTCGGTCTGGACCTCCCTGGTCAGCAGCCACTGGACGAAGAGCCAGGCGGCCTCCTTGTTCTGCGCGCTCTTGGGGATCATCCACGACTGCCCGTAGGCCGCCGTCACGTGGTTCCCCGGATGGGGGAAGTAGGTCATGTCGCCGGCAGAGGCCGGGCAGTCGCCGGGGATCTCGAGATAGGGCGTCGTGTCGCCCCAGGTGAAGATCATGAACACGTTGCCGCTGCACATCTCGGAATATTCCGTGTCCCACGTCGCCTCGGTATGGCCGGGCGGGGCGAACGCGCGCAGGTCGAGCATGAGCTGCAGCGCCTTGACGGCGGTGTCGTCGCGGTCGATGGCGACGTTCAGATCCGCGTCCACGTACTCGCCGCCCATCGCGATCAGGATGCGCTCGAAATCGTAGAAGACGGTGAGGTGGCGCTTGAACGCCGCGATCGTGCCGTAGAAGTTGGACTCGAGCGTCTGGCCGGCCAGCGTCTCGCCCTTCTCGCGGGTGAAGAACTCGGCGAGGTCGCGGAACTGCTCCCAGGTCGTCGGCGGGAGCGGCATGGCATAGCCGTAGGCCGCCTCGAAGTTGGCCTGCTCGGTGGGGTCGTTGGCGATGCTCGTGCGGTAGGCCGCATAGGGCGGCAGGTAGTGGTAGGGCACCGAGACGAGCTCGTCGTTGTAGTGGCCCGAGATCTCGAAATGGGCCTGAACGAGGTCCTCCAGCTTGACCGCGGGATCGCGCAGGGCGGGATCGTTCATGAACTGGTTGAGATCGCTGGTGAAGCCCGGTGCGGCGAAGGCCACCGTCTGGTTGTTGGCGGCAGGAAAGATGTCGTAGTACTGCCCGCCGGTGAGCTGGTCGGCCAGCACCTGGCGCCAGACGGCCTCGAGGTCCGCAACCTCCAGGTTCACCTTGATCCCCGTCAGCTCCTCGAACTTCTTGGCCATCTCGGTGTAGGCGAGACAGGGCGAGTAGCCGTCGCAGATCCCCCGCACCTCGGTGCCGGCGTAGGGCTTGGCGGCTTCTTCCAGCGACCACGCCGACGCCTCCGTCGACGCCAGCGCCCCGCTCGTGCCAACCACGAACGCGGCGGCCAGAAGCAGCGGTTTCAGGCTTGGACTCGTTGGCCTGTTCATCGGTGAGACCTCCCTTTGCTGTATCCAGTCAGTTGAACCGTATCACACGAACACCAACTCGCGCTTGAAGGGAACGTCGCCCGGCGGCGGCGCATCCAGCTCGCGGGCGAAGCGGTGCCCGCTCCACACCGCAGCTGCGATCAGACCGGGACCGACGGCATCGCCGATCCGGCTCACCGACTGGATGCCGGCGTCGGCGAGGCGATCGGGCGCGTCCTTGAGCGCGTAGTAGAGCGCGTCGTTGGGCAGCCGCGAGGTCACCATCACGACGGAAGCGCACTCGATGGACCTCTCGCCCTCGCCGTAGACGCCCGCCACCTGCACCCCGCCTGCGTCGATCCGTGTCAGGTTGTGGCCGGTGACGATCCGCACGCCGATTTTGACGAGGTTCGACTGAATGCCGTGCTGCTCCAGGGCCTCCTCGGCCCAGGCGGCGGCCACCGCCGCGGGCGTCACGAGGATGACTTCGAGTCCGTCTCCCGCGAGCTTCTCCACGAGCGAGGCGCCCATGTAGAAGTGATCGTCGTCGAACACCACCACCGGCGAGGCCGGCACGGTGCCGGCGAAGATGTCGTTGGGCGTGAGCACGTGCGGGGCATCGCTACCCGGGACCGGCGCCGCGGTGTGCCAGCGGCCGATACCGTCCTTGCGCCAGCGCGAGCCCGTGGCGATGGCCACGTGCCGGTAGCCGGCTTCGAGCACCGTCTCGGCCGTCATCTCGCTCTCGCGAAAGACCTCAACCACCTCGTGCAGCTTCTCGATCTGGTAAGTGCGATAGTCGCGCACACGCGCCCACTCTGAAAGCCCCGGCAGCGTGCACTCGTCGCTCACCCGCCCGCCGAGCTCGCGCGTGGCCTCGGCGAGCCCGACGCGGTAGCCGCGCCGCCCGAGCGCGAGCGCGCATTCCAGGCCGGCCGGCCCGGCTCCCACCACCAGCACCGAGGAGTCGGAGCCCCTGGGATCGATCTCCTCGGGATGCCAGCCGCGGCGCCACTCCTCGCCGACAGTGGGGTTCTGGGTGCAGCGCATCGGCGTCTTCAGGTGCTGCCCGGTCACGCAGATATTGCAGCCGATGCATTCGCGGATGTCGTCGAGACGCCCCTCCTCGATCTTGCGGGGGATGAAGGGGTCGGCGATGGAGGGCCGGGCACAGCCGACGAAGTCGGCGACCCCCCGCGTGATCAGCGAGAGCATGGTCTCCGGCGAGGTATAGCGGCCCACGCAGACGACCGGCTTCTTCACCATGCCCTTGACGAAGGCGATGTAGGGCTCCTGATGGCCCTCCGAGGTGAAGCGCGAGCTCGCGGAATCGTGGATCCAGTCGCTCACGTTGACGTCCCAGAGATCGGGCAGGTCGGCCAGCAGCTCAATGACCTTGCAGCCCTCGTCCTCCCAGGTGATGCCGTCAGAGCCGAGCAGCTCGTCGGTCGCGAACCTGAGGCCCACCGCCACGCTGCCGTTCACGGTCTCCACCGTGTCCTCCAGCACCTCGCGCAGGAGCCGCACCCGGTTCTCGAAGCTGCCGCCGTAGGCGTCCGTCCGGCGGTTGCGGCGCGGTGAGAGAAAATCCATCGGCAGGGCGATGTCGTGGGCGCAATAGACATAGATCAGGTCGAAGCCCGCATCCACGGCCCGCAGGACGGCGTCGCGATGCGAGCGGCGGAACTCGCGGATGTCGTCGAGATCCATGGCGCGCGCCTGAACCGGGTCGTAGGTGTAGGTCGCGGGCGAGGCCGACGGCCCGAGCGGGATCTCCCGGCTGTAGAGGTTGGAGAGCGCGGAGCCGTTGTTGATGAGCTCGGTGCCGGCCAGCGCGCCGTGCGCCTTGACCGTATCGGTCCAGTGCCGCATGCGGATGACGTCGTCCTGGTCCCACAGCTTGGTTTCGGGATAGGGCGCGGCCTCGCCGAGAGGACTGAACGAACACTGCTCCGTACACACGACGGCCCATCCGCCCTCGGCCTTCATGCTGCGCATGGCGGCATCGGACTGCGGCATCAGGTGACCCATGCCGCAGCAGTGCGGCACCTGGAAGAAGCGGTTGCGCGCCGTCACGGGGCCGATCTGCACGGGCTCGAAGAGGACGTCGAAACGGGGGTCGCGGGTCATGGGTCCCTCCACTGGGGCGCCGCGGCGGCGCGGGCCGGGGCTCAAAAGAACGTGGACATGGTCCGGGGGATCAGGGTCTGGTCGAGGATCACCTTGCGCAGCGCGATGCGCCAGGACTCGCCCTCGGGGCGCAGCCGGTCCTCGCGGCGCCCGACGTAGAGCACCTCCGTCCGCTCCAGGCGCGACTGGTGGACCAGCAGGTTGCAGCGCACGTCGAGCTCCTCGCCGCCGGCTTCCTCGACCTCCACGTTGGAGACGAAATAGCGCATGCGCGAGGGCGGCTGCTCGGCATGGGCCAGCGAGGAGCGCAGCCGCTCGATGCGCGCGGCGAGGAAGGGCTTGTCGTCGTCGAAGAAGGCCATCTCGCCGTCGGCGGCCACGGCGTCGGGCCGGTCGCCGACCGTCTCGCGCGCCGGCATCCAGTAGCGGGCATCGTCGGTGAAGAGGTCGAGCCACTCCTCGAAGCGCAGCTCGCTCAGCAGGCGCACCTCGCGGTAGAGAAACTGCTCAACGCGGTGCTGCAGCGCGGCGTCGACCATGCGTCCGACCCGACCAGGGCGCATCGAGCAGCGCCGCCCAGTGCTGGTAGAAGTTGAGCTGGTTGGTCTCCGAGATGTAGGGGGCGAAGCGCCCGGGACAGCCCTCCGGCCCCTGAAGCAGGGGCTGGCCGACGTTCATCTGGTAGTTGAAGTCCAGCCGCTGGCCCACCACGCCGCGTGTGGCCTCGGTCACCTGCTCGAAGTTCTCGGTGTCGTCCTGCGCGGCGATGCCGCTGACCGCCTGGATGCGCGTGAAGTCGACGCGCGCCTGCTCCTTGATGACCTTGGGCGCATCGCGGTCGAGCGCGCACCAGTTCCAGGCCTCCAGCCGCTGCGGTCCCTTGGGCACCCACAGGTAGAAGCCGATCGGCCTGAGAGCGCTGAAGTCGTTGAACGAGAGGTTGGGGAACATGTTGCTGAAGGAGAGCGCGTAGACCCCGGCCTGGTGCCGGGGCAACGCCTTGAGCAGGCGCTGCTGGCACTCCTCCACGTACTCCACCACCTCGGGGCCGTAGCTCTTCGCGAGTGCGCGGTCCACGTCGTAGCGCTCGCCGCCGAAGACCACGCCGGTCATGCCGTGGCCGTTGTCGAGGCCGATGTTGAAGTACGCGTCCTCGCTGCCTCGGAAGCTCGGGTTGGCCGGATTGATCTGCGGGATGTCGAGCTTGTACATCGACCCGTGCGAATAGGGCAGATGGTAGGTGTCGCCGGTGAAGTTCTCGCTCGCGATCTTCCAGTTGGCGTCCAGCGAATAGCGCTGGCACCCGGGAACGAACTCGAGCCCGCCTACCTGGCGCTCGATCATCACGTCCAGGTACCAGCGCAGCTCGCCCAGGAAGTCGTCGAGGCTGTCTGCGCCCGAGTCCCAGTTGCCGAAGATCATGCCGCCGTAGAGCGCGAGCTTGGGCACCTCGAGCAGGCCCCAGCGGTCGCGGTCGAGGCGGTCGCCGTAGGCATCGTGCTCCAGCGGCACGCCCTTGAGCCGGCCGTCATTGGCGTAGGTCCAGCCGTGGAAGCTGCAGGTGAACTGGCGCGCGTTGCCGCGGTCGGCCCGGCACACCTTCATGCCGCGGTGGCGGCATGAGTTGAGGAAGGCGCGCACTGTTCCGTCGTCGCCGCGGCAGACGATGACCGGGTCCTCGCCCATGTAGGCCGTCATGTAGTCGCCGGACTCGGGGATGTGCGACTCGTGGCCGAGGAAGAGCCAGCAGCGCGCGAAGATGCGCTCGAGCTCCAGCCGGTAGACCTCCGGGTCGAAGAAGATGCGGCGGCTGACGAGGCCCTCGTCGAGCTTGAGGTAGCGCTCCATTCCCTCCATGGGCCCCTCCCCCCTGCCGGGAAACCGGCGGCGCGTGCGGCCGAGGTTCCGTTGAAAAACCTAGCACGAACGACCACGCCAGACGAACGACGCGGCGCGGCCCGGGTGGTGGCAGATCCGACCCCTTCCCCGCCGCACCGGCGTGCTTGACGGGTTTTGCGCCTGCCGATTGAATGCGACGACCGTGGCTTCCGGGGCCTCCGGCTTGATCGACCGAACCAACCTCCGCGCCTCCCTGTGGGCGATCCTCTACAGCCTGCTGCTCGCCGTCGGCTGCGGCGCGATGATCGAGGCGGAGGTGTCGTACTTCGTGGTGGTGCCCGTCGGCCTTTTCGTCTTTCCCCTGCTGGCGAGCCTGCCCTTCGTGATCCGCCTTCGCCCGGCCGGGCGTGCGGCGCGGGAGTAGGCAATGCTGGAGCACTTCCTCGTCGCCGCGGTGTGCGTGCCGTTCATTCTCCTGATCGGGGTGTGGAACACGCGCAAGCGGTGGCTGACGCCGGGCGAGGTGCGCTTCTGGGGCGTCGCCCTCTTCATCGCGGCCGAGTTCGTCTACCTGGGTGTGATCTGATGACCGACGTGCGCCTCGAGGGCCTGACCAAGCGCTTCGGCGCGGTGGTGGCGGTGGATGCGGTCGACCTGGCCATCCGCTCCGGCGAGTTCGTCGTCCTGGTCGGCCCCTCCGGCTCCGGCAAGACCACGTGTCTCCGCATGATCGCGGGCCTGGAGACGGTGACATCGGGCAGCATCTTCATCGGCGACACCGACGTGGCCCAGGTCCACGCCAAGGACCGCAACGTGGCCATGGTGTTCCAGTCCTACGCGCTCTACCCGCACATGACGGTGGCGGAGAACATGGGCTTCGCGCTCAAGATCAGGAAGCTCCCGCGCGAGGAGATCGACGCCCGCGTACGCGAGGTGGCGGCCACCCTCGGGCTCACCGAGGAGCTTCCGCGCAAGCCCAAGACGCTCTCGGGCGGGCAGCAGCAGCGCGTCGCGCTCGGCCGCGCGATCGTGCGCGACCCCGCCGTGTTCCTCTTCGACGAGCCGCTGTCGAACCTCGACGCCAAGCTCCGCGTCGCCATGCGCGGCGAGCTCATCAAGCTGCACCATCGCCTCGACACCACCATGATCTACGTGACCCACGACCAGATCGAGGCGATGACCATGGGCGACCGCATCGTGGTGATGCACGAGGGCGAGATTCGCCAGGTCGGCACGCCGCTGGAGGTCTACGACGACCCCGACGATGCCTTCGTCGCGGGCTTCATCGGTAGCCCCGCCATGAACCTCGTCGAAGGTGCGGCCGGTGCGCGCGACGGCGCCATCGCGTTCCGCACAGACGGGCTCGACCTCTCCCTCCCGGCCGCGCATCCGGCAGGCGGCACGGACGCCGTCACCCTCGGCATCCGGCCCGAGTTCCTGGACCTGCAGCCGAGCGCGAGCGCCGTCGAGCTCGCCGGGCGCATCGAGGCGGTGGAGCATCTCGGCGCGGAGACCATCCTCGAGGTGTCGACGGCAGGGCCCACGCTCGTCGCACGGCTCCCCCGCAACGACGGCGTCGACCACGGCAGCGACATCAGCCTCTGGACCGAGCCGGCCAACATCATGGCCTTCGACACCGACTCGGGAATGCGCCTCCGCGCCTAACCCTTGACGGCGCCGAAGGTGAGGCCCTGAACCAGCTTCTTCTGGATGAAGAAGATGAAGACGAGCACGGGGATGCTCTGGATGATCGAGGCCGAGGCGACCTGGCCCCACTGCGTCCCCGTGTGGAGGACCAGCGAGGGGATCATGACGGTCAGCGGGCGCGTGTCGCCGCCCGTGAGGATCAGGGCGAAGAGCAGCTCGTTCCAGGAGAAGATCAGGACGAAGATCGAGACCGCGGCGAGGCCCGGGTAGGTCATCGGTATGGTGATCGTCCACAGCACCCGGAAGTGCCCGCAGCCGTCGAGATAGGCCGCCTCCTCGACCTCGCGCGGCACGTCGTCGAAAAACGAGCGCATCATCCAGACCACCAGGACAAGATTGAAGGTGGTGTGCGCGAGGATCACGCCGGCATAGGTGTTGACGAGGCCGAGCTCCCGGAAGATCAGGTACATC
The DNA here is from genome assembly GCA_022823305.1 of Alphaproteobacteria bacterium. Taxonomy (GTDB): domain Bacteria; phylum Pseudomonadota; class Alphaproteobacteria; order UBA828; family UBA828; genus WTGU01. Next base: position 53,400 of record JAJDXK010000009.1, on the reverse strand, counting down.
GGCAGCGCGTAGGCCACCGGCGGGCCGAGCCGGGTCGCCAGGATGTAGAAGAAGAGGTGGTTGCCGGCCGGAATCTTGAAGCGTGAGAAGCCGTAGGCCGCGAGGGTGCCTACGAAGACGGTGAGCGCCGTGCTCGAGAAGCCGATGATCACGGAGTTCAGCAGGTAGCCGTCGAACCCCCTGTAAATGATTTCGGTGTAGTTGATCGTCGTGGGATCGAAGACCCACTTCGGCTCTGGCGAGATCAGCTCGCCGCGCGTCTTGAAGCTGGCGAGCAGGATCCAGATGTAGGGGATCAGCGCCACTGCCAGCAGCAGCAGCAGAGGCACCGCGAAGCCGACGAGCCTGTGCGTGATGAGGCTGCGCCGGTTCATGGCGTCTCGTCCACGGCCTTGGCCTTCCCGCTCACCGTCTTGAAGAAGAGCGCCGCCACCACCAGCGAGGCGAAGGCGAGCACAAGACAGACCGCGGCCCCGTAGCCTAGGTCCCAGCGGATGAAGTTGGTTCGGTAGGCGAAGGTCGAGATGACCTCGGTCGCGTTGCCGGGCCCGCCGCCCGTGAGCACGTAGATGGTGTCGAACACCTTGCTGGCGTCGATGGCGCGAAGCATGACAGCGACGACGATGAGCGGCCCCAGCATGGGCAGCTGGACGTGGCGGAAGATCTGCCAGCGCGAGGCCCCGTCGATGGTCGCCGCCTCGATGGGGGCCTGGGGCAGCGCGGAGAGCCCCGCCAGCATGATCAGCATGATGAAGGGCGTCCATTCCCAGATGTCGATGATGATGAGCGCGCCGAAGGCGGTGATCGGCCCGGAGAAGACGCTGGTCTCCTCGAAGAGCCCCAGGCGATTGAGGTAGACCGTCATCACGCCGAAGCTCGGCATCAGGAAGAAGCGCCAGATCATGCCGACCACCACCGGCGCGATCATGGTCGGGATCATGAGGATGGTGAGGACCAGCCGACGCCCCGCGAACTCCCGGTTGATCCAGAGTGCGATGAGGAGCCCGAGCGCAAGCTCGATGGGCACGGCGATCATCATGAAGATCGCCGTATGCCCCAGCGAGCGGTAGAAGTTCCCGTCCGTGCCCAGCAGGTCGCGGTAGTTGTCGAGCGCCACGAACTGGCCGCGCTTGCTCGGCATGGCCAGCGAGAGGTCGCGCAGGCTGTCGATGATGGCGAAGGTGACAGGCGCGACCGCCACGATGATCAGCAGCAGCAGGACCGGGCCCATGCAGAACCACATGAAGGTGCGCGTGGAGCCGGTCTGGACCATCCCGTGTGTGGTCAATTGATGATGCCCCCGCCTCCGCTCCGGGATGCCAAGCCGCCGAGCGCTAGGACGCCGCGAGCGCGCCGTCGTCGCGGTCCTGCGCGCGCCTCTCCGCCGAGCGCCGGCCGGGGTCGCCGTAGCCCGCGCCGCCGCCGGTGCTCATCACCAGACGGTCGCCCTTCGCGAGCCGGAAGCTCGTCTTCGAGCCGAGCGTGAACTTCTCGTTGCCGCGCAGCACGCTGACGAACGCCTCCCCGCCGTCCTCGCCCTCGAACAGCCCCTCCGGCGCGATCACGAAGCGGTCGGAGTAGGACTGGTACTCGACATCGTCGGCCAGCACCTCGTAGACGCGCCTGAGCCCGAGCCCGCCGCGGGATTCGCCGCCGCCGCCCGAGCCGGGCACCAGCGCATACTCGACCACCCGGAAGAACTCGTGCTCCATGTCGATGGCCTCGATCGGGATGTTCGAGCAGTTCGACAGCGGGCTGTCCACGGCGTCGCAGCCGTCGCCCACCGCACTCGCGCCGTAGCCGCCGCCGAAGATCTCGAGGTAGATGCCGTACCCCTCCTCGCCGAGGTGGGAGAGGCAGGTGGCGTGGGTGGTGTCGAAGCCGGCCGCCATCACCTGCTCCGGCACCGCCTGCGCCAGCGCCTTCATCACCGCGTTATACGCGCGGTAGGCGGACAGCATGCGCGCGCGCACCGGCGCCGGCGGGCGCGGATTGAGCAGCGAGCCGTAGGGGGCGGTGATCTCGATCGGCCGCTTTGCCCCTTCGTTGAAGGGGATGTCGGGGCTGGTGAGCACCGATTTCACGCAACTGAGCCCGGCCGCGATGGTCGAGGCGAAGGGGCAGTTCACGTTGGTGGAGACCTGGCCGCAGGTGCCCTCGTAGTCGACCGAGACGGTGTCGCCCGCGATCTCCACCCGCGCGCGCACCACCAGCGGCGTATCGCCCACCCCGTCGCTGTCGAGCTGGTCCTCGCCGTGGTAGACACCGTCGGGCGCTGCGGCGATCGCGGCGCGCATGCGCTGCTCGGCATAGTCGAGCAGCCCCGCCATCGCCTGTGTGACCGCGTCCGCCCCGAACTTCTCGCAGAGCTCGACGACGCGCCGCGTGCCCACCCCGTTCGCCGCGAACTGCGCGTTGCAGTCGCCGATAGTCTTCTCCGGCACGCGCACGTTCGCGCGTACCAGGCGCTCGAAGGGGCCGCCGTTCCAGTCGCGGTTCACGTTGTAGCGGCTCGGCGGAAAGATCAGGCCCTCCTGATAGACGTCGCCGGCCGCCATGTTGAGGCCGGGCGCCCCGCCGCCGAGGTCGAGGTGATGGGCGACGGTGGAGCTGAAGCCCACGAGCCGGTCGCCGAAGAAGATGGGCGTGAAGATGAAGATGTCGGGGACGTGCTGGCCGCCGTGGTAGGGGTGGTTGTTGATGTAGAAGTCGCCGGGCTCGAGCGTCTCCGGCGGATAGAGCTCGGCGCAGGGGCGGAAGGTGGTGCCGATGGGGCCGAGCTGCATGGGGATGAGCTCCGCCTGGCTCACCACGTTGCCGTGCACGTCGAGCAGCGCGGCGGAGCAGTCGTTTGCCTCGCGCACGATCGGCGAGTAGGCCGAGCGCACGAGCTTGATCCCCATCTCCTTCGCCGCGGCGATCAGCGCCTGGGAGATGATCGCCTGGTCGACCTGGTCGAGCGCCATGGGCCCTGCCCTCGCCTCTGTTCGCGCGCCGTCTTCCGGCTCCGGCGACCGCAGGCCCGGGCTCAGCGCGTCAGGATGACATTGTGATGCGAGTCCACCCGCGCGCGCCAGCCCGGTGGCACGTAGGCGGTCGACGTGTCGTCGGCGATGAGCAACGGCCCCTCGCCCGTGCCTGCCTGGAGCAGGGCGCTGCGGTTGAGCCGGCGGGCGCTTACGCGCTCGCCGCCGTCGAAGAGCGTGACCAGGGCCTCGTGCGGTGCCTCGTCCGTGCCGGCGAGGGCGGGGACGGACGGCGGCGGCGAGGCGATGCCGAGCCGGAAGGAGACGATCTCCGGCCGGTTGGTGCGGGAATCGTCGAACTCGAAGATGCGGTGGTGCGCGTCGTTGAAGCGCTCGCGCAGGTGAGCGGCGTCGAGACGGGCGATCTCTTCGGCGTCGAGCTGAACGGCAACCTCGAAGGCCTGGCCCACGTAGCGCATCTCGAGCGTGTGGGTGTAGACGAGCCCGCGCGTGAGCCCGAGCGCGGCGAAGGCGGCCTCCGCGTCCGCGCGCATGGCCGCGAACTGCTCGCGCACGCGCTTCGCCGCGCCCGCCTCGTCGAGGGCGAAGCGCACCGTGCGGCTCTCGTAGCGCACGAAGTCCGAGGCGACGAGGCCGAAGGCGGAGAGCACGCCGGCGGCCGGCGGGATGACGATGCTGGAGATGCCGAGCACCTCGGCGACACGCGCGGCGTGCAGCGGCCCCGCGCCGCCGAAGGGAACCAATACGTAGTCGCGCGGGTCGCGGCCGCGCTCGGTCGAGACCAGCTGGATCGCGCGGACGATGTTGTGCTCGGCGACGCGGATCGCGTCGTCGGCGACCCGCTCCACGCTGCAGCCGGCGTGCGTCGCGAGCGCGCCAAAGGCGTCCCGGCTGAGCGCGGGATCCACCGCCATGCGCCCGCCGAGGAAGGTGTCGGCGAGCACCGTGCCGCGCACCAGGTGCGCATCGGTGATGGTGGGATCGGTGCCGCCGCGCCGGTAGCAGGCGGGGCCGGGCTCGGCGCCGGCCGAGCGCGGGCCCACCCGCAGCATGCCGCCGTCGTCGCGCCACACGATGGAGCCGCCGCCCGCGCCTACCGTCACGATGTCGAGCACCGGAACGCGAATGGGCAGCCCGTCGATCTCGGCGTCGCTGGTGAGGACCGGCGTGCCCTCCTGCACCAGGCAGACGTCGGTGCTGGTGCCCCCCATGTCGAAGGTGATGAGGTTGCTGTAGCCGGAGCGTCCCGCCTGCCGGATCGCCCCCATCACGCCCGCCGCGGGGCCCGAGTAGAGCGAGGTGATGGCGTTGCCGGCCATGCCGCTCGCCGGCAGCCTGCCGCCGTTGGACTGCATCAGGCTGAAGCGGCCCGCGAAGCCGCGCTCGCCGAGGGCGCGCTCGAACGCGCCGAGGTAGCGGTCGATGACCGGCTGCACGTAGGCCGCGAGGGTGGTGGTGGAGGCGCGCTCGTACTCGCGGAACTCGCGGGTCACGTCGCACGAGCAGGTGATACCGGTGCCGGGGAAGCGCTCGGCGATCATCTCCGCCATGCGGCGCTCGTGGGCGGGGTTGGCGTAGCTGTTGAGCAGGCAGATCGCGACGGATTCGTAGCCGCCACCCTGCAACGCCTGGCGCACGCGATGCCGCGCCGCCGCCTCGTCGAGGGGGGTGACCACCTCGCCGTGCGGGCCGGTGCGCTCGGGGATGTCGAAGGTGTCGCGGCGCGGCACCACCGGCTCCGGCTTGCGGTAGCGGATGTCGTAGATGGAACGCCGGCTCTGCCGCTGCAGCGCGAGCAGGTCGCGGAAGCCCTCGGTGGCGAAGAACGCCACCTTCGCGCCCTTGCGCTCGAGCACCGCGTTGGTGGCCACGGTCGAGCCGTGCACGAGATCGTCGGCGGCCTCCAGCGCGAGACCTGACTCGTCGAGCGCGGCGATCGCGCCCCGGTGAGGCGCCTGCGGCGTGCTCGGCACCTTGGTGATGCGTACCCCGCCCGCCTCGAAGGCGACGAGGTCGGTGAAGGTGCCGCCGACCTCGACCCCGACCCGCGTGCGGTCGCTCATGGGTGCCCGTGCGCGCTCGCGCCCGGTTGCGTGAAGGGGAGCAGGGTCAACGTGGCTCTCCCGCTTGGCCGGTGCGCTAGATACAAGAGGGCGTCATGCGCCGCAAGCGCACCCCGCAGGGCCCGCCGCCGCAGGCGGGGTCGTCTTGAACCGGTTGCCGGCCACGGCTAAGCTTCGCGCGAGGTTCCGGTCAAGAAGACAAGAGCAAGAGAACCGGACAGGAGAAAGGGAGGTACCATGACGTCGTTAGGAAAATCGGCCCTTCGCTCGGTCGGAATTCTCGCAGCCGCAGGCGCACTCGCCTTCGGCGCACTGCCTGCCGCGCAGGCGGAAGAGAATGTCGGCGATCCCATCGGCATCGGCTTCAACGCACCCTTGTCCGGCCCGGTCGCGGGCTGGGGTCTGCCCGGGCTCACCGGGCTGAAGATCCTCGCCGACTGGATCAACTCGGAAGGCGGGCTTCTGGTCGGCGACACGCGGCACATGATCGAGATTCACCAGTTCGACAACGAATATGTGCCGAGCAAGGCGCTCCAGGGTGCGAAGCAGCTCGTCTTCGAGAACGAGGTCAAGCTGGTGACGGGCGTCGGCGGCACGACCGGCGATTCGCAGATTCCCTTCCTGATGGACAACGGCGTCTTCTACACGCCGCTGGCGTCCACCGACATCAACCCCAACCGCCCCTACGTGATGGCCGGCGAGGACGCGTTCCCGCGCGGCGAGATGATGCGCCCGCTCTACATCAAGAACGTCTATCCCGAGCTCAAGACCTACGGGGTCATCGCGCAGGAGGACGCGGTCACCTTCGTCGGGCAGGCCTGGGAGGTTGGCGCGGCCAAGGCGGCAGGCTGGGAGATCGTCTACGACGAGCATTTCTCGCCCGAGACCACCGACTTCGCGCCGGTCGTGACCGCGCTGCTCGCGGCCAAGCCGGACGCCGTGGCGCTCAACATCACCTGGCCCGACTTCATTCCGCTGGTGCTGGAGCAGCTCTACCTGCAGGGCTTCGAGGGCCCCATCAACGCGAACTACATCGAATGGGAATCGGTGCTGCAGAAGGTGCCCGTCGAGTGGGCCGCGAAGGTCGGCGGCTACGACAGCTATCCGACCATGGACGACCCCTGGTGGGGCAACCCCTCGATGCAGAGCCGCTTCGTCGATGACTGGCAGGCGCGCTTCGGCGACGGTGCGCCGGAGGACGTGAACGCGCCGATGACCGGGATCGACTGGCTCTACATGCCGATCGTGCAGGTCTACCTGCACGGCGTGCAGAAGGCCGGGAGCTTCGATCCCGACGCCGTGCTCGAGGCGGTGCGCGCGGAGAAGGCGATCATGACGATCGAGGGGCCCGCGCTCATCAGCGGTCAGGACATGTGGGGCATCAAGAACATGATGTCGCACCCGATCCCGACCAACGTCTTCGACCCGGATTGCCAGTGCAAGCGCATCGTCTCGATGATGCGCTTCGAGCCCTGGTTCGACGCCCACAAGGACACGATCATCGCCCACGTGCGTGAGCGTGGCCAGATGTGGGATCAGCGCCAGTAGGCATGCGCAAGGGGCGGGCAATACCACGTGACGAGCGCCCGCCCCGCCCTTCCTGACTGGGTGACAGTGCACGGACCAGCGGTCCCCGACTGACGTCGGGGACCGTTGCCGGGAACCGGGTCGCATGGACGCCGCCACCCTGATCCAGACGCTGCTGAACTCCGTGGTGGCGTCGTCGATCTACGCGCTGGTCGCGGTCGGCCTAGCGCTCGCCTTCGGCGTCATGAAGATGGCGAACTTCGCCCACGGCGAGTTCTTCATGGTCGGCGCCTACTGCGTCTACGTGCTCTACGCGCTCGTCGGCCTGCCCTTTCCTCTCGCGGTCGTGCTCGCGATCCCGATCGTCGCCCTCTTCGGGGTGGTGGTGGAGCGCCTGATCTTCCGGCCGACGCGGAAGAACATCCTCGCCGGATTCATGGCGACCGCGGGGCTTGCCTTCGTCCTGCAGGTGCTCGCGGGGCAAATTTGGGGTGTCGGCATCGCCAAGAGCATCCCGACACCCTACATGGGCGCCGCCAACGTGGGCGATGCCACGATCGGCTGGCAACGGCTGATCGTGATTCCCTGCGCCTTCGCGATGCTGCTGGCGCTGCGCTACTTCCTCTACCGCGTGAAGCTGGGAAAGGCGCTCAGGGCCTGCGCGCAGGACCCGGAGATCGCCGCGCTCCAGGGCATCCGCACCAACCGCATGACGATGCTGGCGATGGCACTGGCCGGCGCCTCGGCCGGGCTTGCGGGCGCGCTGATGGCGCCGATCCATGCCGTGACGCCCTACATGGGGCACGGCGTCATTCTGATCGCCTTCGTGGTCGTCATCGTGGGCGGGATGGCCAGCATCGAGGGTGCGATCCTGGCGGCGGTCATCCTCGGCTTCATCCACACCTTCGTCACCACGGTGACCGACAACCTGATCGCGACCATGGTGGGCGTCGGCTTCATGGCGCTCACCCTGATCGTCCGGCCACAGGGGCTGCTTGGCCGTGAGCGTGCCTAGCGAACCGGCGAGCGCCGGCCTGGACGTCGGGATCGCGATGCGGCGCTTCGCGCCGCTGCTCGTTCTCGCCGCGGTGCTCGCCGCGCTCTGCGTGCTGGGCTTCGAGCTGAAGCCCTACCACCGCGAGATCGCCATCGTCTTCTTCATCAACGTCATCATGGTGACGAGCTACCGCCTGATCACCACCACCGGCGACTGGAGCTTCGCCCACGTCGTGCTGATGGGCGCGGGCTCCTACGGCGCGGCGCTCATCGCCAAGCACGCGGGCCTGCCCTTCGGCGTCGTCGTGCCGATGGCCGGGATTACCGCGGCGATCGTGGGGGCCGCCTTCATCGTGCCTCTGCTGCGCACCGCGGGCTTCGGCTTCTTCATCGCCTCCTTCGCCATGGGCGAGCTGGTGCGGCTGATCTGGGTGAAGGTGCAGTTCCCCTTCGGCGGCACGCGCGGCATCATCAACATCCCCTCGCCGGAGATCGTGGGGCTCCGGCTGTCGCCGCCGGTGCCCTACTACTTCACCTGCTTCATCGTCATGCTGGCCGCCGTCTTCATCATGTGGAGGCTGGACCGCTCGCGCATCGGCAACGCCTGGAAGTCGATCCACAGCGACGACCTTCTGGCCGAGTGCGTCGGCATCGACGTGGCGCGCTACCGCAGCCTCGCCTTCATCACGGGCTCCTTCTTCGCCGGAATCGCGGGCGCCCTGCTGGCCTACCGGATGGGCGCGATCGATCCGCGCAACTTCGACCTGACCACGATGATCTACCTGATCATCTGGGTGGTGGTCGGCGGCACGGCCACCTTCTGGGGGCCGATCATCGGGCTGGTGGTGGTGACCATCGCCTTCGAGTGGAGCCGGCCGCTGCTCGAGTGGCGGCCACTGATGTTCGGCGGCGTGTTGATCTTCTTCCTGATCTTCCTGCCGGGCGGGCTGGAGAGCCTGGTCCCCAAGGTGAGCAACGCGCTGCGCACGCCGCCGGGCCAGCAGTTCGAGCGCCTGCGCACCTGGCTCACCACCTTCGCGTCGCGAACCTAGGGGCGGAGACGTGTCGCTTCTCGAGGTCAGGAACGTGAGCAAGCGCTTCGGCGGCCTGCTCGCCGTCGCCGATCTCGACATGACGGTCGAGGAGGGCGAGATCCGCGGCATCATCGGGCCCAACGGGGCGGGCAAGACCACGCTCTTCAACGTCATCTCGGGCACCTACAGGCCGACCTCGGGCGACGTCTTTCTCGACGGCAACAGGCTCACCGGCCTGCGCCCCAGCCGCATTGCGGGCAAGGGCGGGGTGCGCACCTTTCAGCGCTCGGCGATGTTCAGCGACTTCACCGTGCTGGAGAACGTGTCGATCGCGCGTCACCTGCACGCGAGAGAGAGCCTGTTCGGCGCGATCGTCGGCACCGCGCGCGGCATGGAGAGGGCCAACGAGGTGCGGGCGCTGGAGATCCTCGACTTCATCGGCCTCGGCGAGTTCAGGGACGAGCTCGCGCCCAATCTCTCGCACGGCCACCAGCGCGCGCTCGGCGTCGCCATGGCGCTCGCCACCGAACCCCGCATCCTCATGCTGGACGAGCCCGTGGCCGGAATGAACCCGGCCGAGACCGAGCGCATGACCCGGATCATCCGCAGGCTGCGCGACGAATGGAACATCACGATCCTGCTGGTCGAGCACGACATGAAGACCGTGATGGGGCTCTGCGAATACATCACGGTCCTCAATTTCGGAAAGAAGCTGGCGGAGGGCGTGCCGGCGGAGATCGTTTCCAACCCGGACGTGATCGAGGCCTATCTCGGTTCCGAGGACATCCTGGGGGACGATGAATTTGCTGCTTGAGCTCGACAACATCTCGGTCCGCTACCGCAAGATCGAGGCCGTGAAGGGCATCTCCATCGGCGTGGGCGAGGGCGAGATCGTCACCCTGATCGGCGCCAACGGTGCGGGCAAGTCGACGACGCTGCGCGCGATCTCGGGCCTCGAGCGGCTGAGCGGCGGCGAAATCCGCCTCGGCGGCAAGCGCATCGACGGCGCCTCGCCGGAGAGAATCGCCGGGCTCGGCATCGCCCACGTGCCGGAGGGGCGTCGCGTCTTCCCCATGATGACGGTGCGCGAGAACCTGGAGATGGGCGCCTACCTGCGCAAGGACGCCGCCGCGCTCCGCGCCGACTTCGACGACATCTTCCGGCGCTTCCCGCGCCTGCAGGAGCGCGCCAATCAGCTCGCCGGCACGCTCTCGGGCGGGGAGCAGCAGATGCTCGCCATGGGCCGCGCGCTCATGTCGCGGCCCGACGTGATCCTGATGGACGAACCCTCGCTCGGGCTCTCGCCCATCATGTGCCGCGAGATCGCCCGCATCATCCGCACGCTGCACACGGAGAAGCGGACCATCGTGCTGGTCGAGCAGAACGCCCGTCTCGCGCTCGCACTGGCGCAGAAGGGCTTCGTCATGGAGACGGGGCGGATCGTTCTCGAGGGCCCGGCGGCGGAGCTGCGCGAGAACGACAAGGTTCAGCACACCTACCTGGGCGTCGCCTAGACTACGGGGTCACGACGCCGACAGCTTCGGGGAGAGAGCCATGAGAGTGGGTCTGGAGGGCAAGAGAACGCTGGTCACGGGCGCGGCAAGCGGCATCGGCCGCGCGATCGCCGAGGCCTACGCGGCGGAGGGCGCCACCGTGGCGGTCCATGCGCGAAGCGAGGAGCGGGCGGCGGAGACGCTGGAGGCGATCGCCGCCGCCGGCGGCAAGGCCTTCTCCGCGCCGGCCGACCTGACCGAGGCTGCGGCGATCGAGGCGATGTGCAGGACCGCCATCGAGAGGCTCGGCGGCATCGACGTGGTGGTGAACAACGCAGGCGTCGCCGACTACAAGAAGGTCGTCGACATGGACGAGTCCATGTGGGACTGGATCATGGGGGTCAACCTGAAGGCGCCCTTCCTGATCTCCAAGCACACGCTGCCGACGATGATAGAGCAGGGCGCGGGCGGCGTGCAGCTCTTCAATGCGTCGACCAACGCCAAGACCGCGGACGCGGAGTGGACCGCCTACAACGCCACCAAGCACGGCCTGGTGGGCTTCGTGCGCTGCCTCGCCGCCGAGGTGGGCGAACACAACATCCGGGTCAACGCCATCTGCCCCGGCTGGATCGACACCAAGATGGCGGTGGAGCTGCACGAGGACATGGCGCGCGATCTCGACGAGCCCTACGCGAAGGTCTTCGACGAGAGCATGCGCACCAACATGCTGAGCGCCATCATCCCGCCCACCGCCATCGCCGAGATGGCGGTCTACCTCGCGGGCGAGCCCGGGCGCTACGTGACCGGCCAGGCGATCAACGTCTGCGCCGGCCTGAGCGTGCACTGAGGCACGGGATCGGTCAGCCGGGCTGGCGGTCGAGGAAGTCGCGCAGCGCCGCGAAGTAGGCCTCGGGCTCCTCGAAGAAGGGCGTGTGGGAGCTGTTGGGGAAGACGACGCTCTCCGCGTTGGGCAGCATCTCCTGCATCAGCATGGCCCCTTCCGGCGTCAGCTCGTCGTGGAGGCCGCTCACGATCAGGCAGGGCACGGTGATGCGCCGCATCTCCTCCAGCCGGTCCCAGTCCTTGAGCGTGCCGACGCAGCAGAACTCGTTGGGCCCCCACATGGTGCCGTAGACATCCATGTTGATGCCGTCGAGCGAGCGTTGCAGCGGCGCCGGCCAGTCGTCGCACCGGCACAGGTGGCGGCGGTAGAGGATGGTGATGGCGGCTTCGTAGGCGGGGTGATCGGTGGTCCCCTGCGCCTCGTGGCGCTGCATCATGGCGACCGTCTCGGGCCCGAGCGCGGCGCGCAGGCGGCGCATCTCCGCCACCGTGTGCGGCACGCAGCCCGAGCCGTTCGCGATCACGTAGGAGGCGACGTTCTCCTGGTACTTCAGGCAGTAGTCGGTCCCCAGCCAGGTCCCCCAGGACTGCCCGAGGAGGTGCACCCGGCCCAGACCTAAAGCGGCGCGCACCGCCTCGACCTCATCCACGTAGCGGGCCACGTCGAAGAGCGAGGTGTCGGCCGGCTTGTCGGACCGGCCGCAGCCGAGCTGGTCGTAGGCCACCACGCGCCAGCCGTGATCCGCCAAGACCGAATGGCTGTCGCGCACGTAGTCGCAGGGAAGGCCGGGGCCGCCGTGGAGCACGAGCAGGACCCGCTCGCCGGTGCCGAAGCTGTAGACCGCCACCTCGCCGCCTTCCACGGCGACGCGGCAGGTCTCGTCGGGCGCTCTCTCTTCGCTCATCGCTCGCTCCCCCGCTGGCCTCAGGTGCCGTAGGTGTTGCGGAACTCCGCGTACATGCGCTCGTAGCGCTCCGCGTTCATGGTGGAGTAGATGCGGAAGTCGAAGTCGATCGGCTTGTCCATCACCTCGGAGACGAAGCTCCAGGTGGTCTCGCGCAGCGCGGCGGTGACGGTCGCGGCGGCGAAGCGGTAGCGCAGTTCGTCCGTGGCCGGCGCCTCGAAGTAGGCCTCGAGATAGGGGTCGATCTCGTCCGGTCTGATCTCGATGTTCATGGCCAGCACGCCGAGGTCGAAGAGGTCCGCCACGAAGCCGCCGAACTCCCAGTCCACGAACCAGAGCCGCTCGCCATCGTCCATGATGTTCTGCGGGTTGAGGTCGTTGTGGCCGAAGACGACGGTGGCCGGGCCGATGGCGCGCTCCAGCGCCTCGTTCGCCGCCGCGAGCGCCGGCAGCATGGCGCGCCAGCGCTCGTGGAGCCGGTCGGAACGCTCGTGCAGCAGCCGGATGTACCAGCGGTGGTGCTGGAAGGGCCAGAACATGAAGCCCGGCGATTCCAGGTGTTTGTGCGCCTCGCGGTGGAGCTGGCGGAAGAGGCGGGCCGCCTTGAGCAGGCGCTGGGGCTCGTGCATGTCGGCCGGCAGCAGGGAGCGGCCCTCGATGAAGCGGATCACCAGCAGGCCGGGCTCGGCATGGATCACCTCGGGCGCGACGCCCGCCGCATGGGCCGCGCGAAAGGCCTGAAGCTCGTGCGCGCGGGAGACGCCGAAGAAGGGCTCGTCCTCGCCGACGCGGATCACGTAGCGCCGGCCCGCATCCTCCGCGGTCAGGTTGATGTTGCTGAGGCCCCCGCTCAGCAGCGCGGGCTCCACCGGACCGTTCCAGATCGGGAGTGCGCGGGCGCGCTCGATCGCGGCGCCGCTGCGCGCCTCCATGCCGCGCGAGCCGCCGACCAGCGAATAGACCTCGTCATCGGAGAGGGGCTTGTCGCTCATGTATCGTGCACCCGGTTGCCGATGGTGTTCACGCCTTCACCCGGTCGCCGGCGGGGTCGTAGAGCGGGCGCAGGTGGATCTCGGCCGGCACCTCGCGGGTCGCCACCTCGAGGGTATACGTGCCGCCCAGCAGGTAGTCGTCGCTCACGCCGTCCGCGTTCCGTACGTAACCCATGCCGATGCTGCGGCCGACGGTGTGGCCGAAGCCGGCGGACGCGAGCCAGCCGACGCGCTCGCCGTCTCGGATGATGGTCTCGCGGCCCCAGAGCTGCACCTCGGGGTCGTCGTCGATGGTGAAGGTCGCGAGGCGGCGGGTAAGCGGCCGCTCCCGCTGCCTCTGCACGGCGTCCTGGCCAATGAAGGGGGTGGGCTTGTCGAAGGCGACCGCGAAGCCGAGGCCCGCCTCCAGCGGGTTGAAGTCGGGGCCGATGTCCGCCGCCCACACGCGGTAGCCCTTCTCCAGCCGCAGGCTGTCGATGGCGCGGTAGCCCGCGTCGCGCAGGCCGTGCGCGGCGCCGGCTTCCTTCAGCGCGTCGTAGACCGTGACCAGGTATTCGGTCGGCACGTGCAGCTCCCAGCCGAGCTCGCCCACGAAGGTGAGTCTCATGGCGCGGACGGGCGCGCCCGCCACGTAGATCTCCCGCACCGCGCCGAAGGGAAAGGCCTTCGCGCCCACGTCGCCTTCGGCCACCGAGGCGAGGATGGCCCGCGACCGCGGCCCCATCAGGGCGAGCGTCCCGCAGGCCGAGGTGATGTCCACCAGCGAGGCATGGGCATCCGGGTCGATGTTGCGGCCGATGTGGTCGAAGTCGTGGGTGGCGAAGCCGGTGCCGGTCACGATGTAGAACGAATCCTTGGCGATCCGCGCGACGGTGAGGTCGCACTCAATGCCGCCGTGACGGTTGAGCATCTGCGTGTAGGTGATCCGCCCCGGCGGCTTGCCGACGTCGCCAGCGCAGATGCGCTGCAGGCAGGCCTCGGCATCGCGCCCGACCAGCGCGAACTTGGCGAAGGACGACTGGTCGAAGAGCGCCGCGGTGTCGCGGCAGGCGGCGTGCTCCAGGGCGACGTGGGCGTGCCAGTTGGGGCGCCCGAAGCTCTCGATCTCCACCGGCTCGACCTCCTCGGGCGCGAACCAGTTGGGCCGCTCCCAGCCGAACTTGGCGCCGAAGCAGGCGCGCCTCTCCGCCAGGCGGTCGTAGATCGCGCTGCGCCGGAGCGGTCGGCCGGCCTTCATCTCCTCGCGCGGCCAGACGATGGTGTAGTGGTGGCCCTGGCCCTCCAGCGAGCGCGCCAGCACCTGGCTGTCGGCGCGGTGGTAGCCGCCGAAGCGGCGAATGTCGAAGCTCCAGATGTCGTAGGGCGGCTCGCCGTTCAGGATCCACTCGCCGAGCGCCATGCCGGCGCCGCCGCAGCCGGTAAGCCCGTAGGCGTTGAAGCCGGCGCTGACGAAGACGCCCTGCACCTCCGGCGCCTCCCCCATCACCGGGTTCTGGTCCTCGGTGAAGGACTCCAGGCCGTTGAACCAGGACTTGATGCCGACGGTCTTGAGCACCGGTATCCAGTCGAGCAACCCCTCGAGCCTGGGCATGAAGTGGTCGAGGTTCTCCGGCATGAGCTTGAACTCATGGTCCGCGGGGATGGGCTCGACGAAGGGGATGGGATCGGGGTCGTACTGGCCGACGAGCAGGCCGCCCACCTCCTCGCGGATGTAGTGCCAGAGGTCGGGGTCCCGCGTGGTCGGGATGTCGCGGCTCACGCCCTCGATCGGCTCGGTGATGAAATAGCAGTGGTGCGAGGGCTGGATCGGGACATTCACGCCCGCGAGCCGCCCGATCTCGCGCGACCAGATGCCGCAGCAGATCACCGCGACCTCACAGCGGATGGTGCCGCGCTCGGTGTTGACTGCGGCGACGCGTCCGCGCTCGATCTCGAAGCCCGTGACAGCGGTGTCCTCGAAGAGCCGGGCGCCGTACTGGCGCGCCCCCCTGGCCAGTGCCATGCACGTGTCCGACGGGCTGAGCGCACCGTCGGACGGGATGTAGAGCGCGCAGTCCACGCGGTCGATGGTCATGAAGGGAAAGAGCGCCTGCGCCTCCTGCGCCGATATCAGCTCCATTTCGACGCCGAAGGAGCGGGCCGTCGTGATCGCCCGTTCGTACTCGCGGCGGCGGTCGCGGTTGGACGCGACGCGCATGCCGCCGGTCTGGCGCCAGCCCGTGGCCTGGCCGGTCTCGGCCTCGAGCGAGGCGTAGAGGTCGGCGCCGTAGGCCATGAGCCTGCCGGCGTTGGGGTCGGTGCGGAACTGCGCGAAGGCGCCTGCCGCGTGCCAGGTCGAGCCGGAGGTGAGCTTGGCCTTCTCGACCAGAACGACGTCCTCGGCGCCGTGCTTCGCCAGGTGGTAGGCGGTCGCGCAGCCGATCGCCCCGCCGCCGATGACGACGACGCGCGCCTGGTCGGGAAACGCCTGGTCCATCGCGTGAAGCCCCTCCGTGCCCGGCGGGCGCGAGTGTATCAGCGGCGCGGCGGGTTCACGAGGCGGGGCAGAGGCTTCAGGCGTTGGAGCGCAGGATGTGGTGGGCGGCGTTGTGGCCGGGCGCGCCGGTGACCTCGCCCGCGGGATGCGTGCCGCCGCCGCAGAGGTAGAAGTTGCGGATCTCGGTGTCGTAGCCGGGCCGGCCGCCGAGGAACTGGCTCGGCACCACGTCGAGGTGGCGGATCGCCCCGTCGGTGATCCCGGTGCGCTGCTCGATGTCCCACGGGCTCATGAACATCCATTCGCGGATGGCGGAGCGGAAGTTGGGGACGAAGCGGGTCACCCAGTCGATCACGCCCTCGCCCACCTCCTCACGCCGCTCGTCCCAGGTCCCCCGCGCCAGCCGCGGCGGCGCGTAGAGGCCCCAGATCGAGCAGATGTGGCCGTCCTTCTCGGTCAAGGTCTTGTCGTAGAAGGTGGGCACCTGCAGGTGACAGATCGGCTCGCTGCAGGGCTCACCGGCACGCATCTCGGCGCCTGCGCGGGCATAGTGGTCCAGGCTCGGCGCGATCAGGATGTAGGAGACGGGCGGGCCGTCATAGCCGTCGAGATAGCCGGAAACGTCCGGCGGCTCGTCCATCACGCAATGAAACTTGAAGTAGCCGGTGTCGGTCTTGAGCCGCTCGACGCGCTTGGCTAGGTCTCCCGGCAGGTCATCGGGCGCGAAGAGAGTGCGGTAGGTGCGCTTGGGATCGGCGTTGGACAGCACCAGGTGCGCGCGGATCTCCTCGCCCGAGGCGAGGCGGATGCCGGTGGCGGTGCCCTTCTCCACCAGCACCTGCGCGACCGGGGCGTCGCAGCGGATCTCGCCGCCCTGCTCCTCGACCGCCTCGGCCATGTACTGCGTGATCGAGCCCATGCCGCCCTCGACCACATAGAAGCCGTGCCCGCCGGCGGCGCCGAACTGGAAGAAGGTCTCGGCCCAGGCGCTGCCGGGCGCGTAGGGGTCGGCCATGTCCTGCACGTAGAGCATCATCGCGCGCACGCGCTCGTCCTCGAAGTAGTCGGCCGCGAGATCGATCAGCGAGCCGGTCAGGAAGCGCTCCAGCACGGCCTCGTCGCCCTGCGCCCTGGCGCGCTCCCAGATGTCGGTGAGCGTGGGCGGGTCCTCCAGCATGTAGGGCTGCACCAGCCCGGTCGCCCGGCCCCAGAGGTCCACCCAGTCGGAAAAGCGCTCGGCATCGCGCGCATTCAGCCGGGCGATGGATTCGAGCGTGGGCTCCATCTCGTAGTGCAGGAACGCGTGCGAGCCGTCCTCGTAGGGGAAGAACACGGGCGGATCGATCAGGTGCATGGTGAGCCCGCGCGCGTCGAGCCCCATGTCGTCGCGCACCTTCTGCTCCAGCTTCCACATGACGTAGGAGCAGGTCGAGATGCGGTAGCCGTCGAAGAACTCCTCGGTGGCGCAGGCGCCGCCGACGAAGGGTCGGCGCTCGCAGAGCAGCACCTTGCGCCCGGCGCGCGCGAGGTAGAAGGCGGCGACTAGACCGTTGTGGCCCGCACCCACGATGATCGCGTCGTAATCAGCGTCTGCCATGGCACCGTCCTCTCCGTCGCGTCCCTCGCGCCCAGAGTGCAACCGCAGGACGCCGCGGGGCAAGGGCGCGGGCGAACGCCCTGGCATCGGCCGGCGGCGCCGATGCGTCTTCCATCGCACGGGCGTTTGCGTGAGAATGTCGAACGGTTGAAACGAGAGAGGCGTGGCTCGCCTCAAATGATGTGAGCGGGGAGATGAAGTAATGCCGCGCAATCCGGAGCACGACATCCTGTTCGAGCCGGTCAAGGTCGGCCCCAAGACGACCAAGAACAGGTTCTGGCAGACACCGCATTGCAACAGCGCGGGCTCCGAACGCCCCGGCACCCAGGCGGCGTTCCGCGCCATGAAGGCCGAGGGCGGCTGGGGCACGGTGTGCATCGAGTACACCGCGATCCACCCGGAATCGGACGATGCGCCGCACTGGTCCGCGCGCCTGTGGGACGAGGGCGACGTCATCAGCCTGCGCCACGTGACTGACAGCATCCACGCGCACGGCGCGCTGGCGGGCGTCGAGCTCTACTACGCGGGCCTGCATTCGCAGGCCGGCGAATCCCGAGCGGTGAGCCGCGTCCCCACCCAGGCGCCGTCGGAGGCGATCCCGCTCGCGAGCACCGCCGAGATGGACGAGGACGACATCAAGGCCGTGATCCAGATGCACGTCGACGCCGCGATCCGCGCGCGCGACGCCGGCTTCGACATCGTCGAGAACCTGCTCTCGGACTCGATGATCATGAACCAGTTCCTGCAGCCCTACTACAACAAGAGGACGGACAAGTACGGCGGCTCGCTGGAGAACCGCGCCCGCTTCGCGCTCGAGGTCTCGGAGGCGACCAAGAAGGCCATCGGCAACGACTGCGCCGTGGGATACCGCTACTCGGTCGACACCATGGACGGGCCGGACGGCCTCGAGGTGTGGGAGGAGGGCATCCGCCTCATCGAGCTGCACGACCGGGAGGGCCTCTGCGACGTGTGGGACATGAAGGTCGGCCGCTACTCCGAGCTCGGCCTGGAAATCGCGCCCTCGCGCTCGACCTCGTCGAACTACATGGCGCCCTGGATCAGGGAGGCCAAGAAGGCATGCAGCGTGCCCGTGGTGAGCGCCGGCCGCGTCACCAGCCCCGACGAGATGGTGCAGATCGTCAAGTCGGGCCAGGCCGACCTGATCGGCGCGGCGCGCCCCTCCATCGCCGACCCCTTCCTGCCGAAGAAGATCGAGGAAGGGCGCACCGACGACATCCGCGAGTGCATCGGCTGCAACATGTGCCTCTCCAAGTGGTGGCAGACGACGCCGCTGATCTGCACGCAGAACGCGACCTCGATGGAGGAGTACCGGCGCGGCTGGCACCCGGAGAAGTTCGAGCCCGCACCTGACCCCTGCTCTGTGCTCGTGGTCGGCGCAGGCCCGGCCGGCATGGAGTGCGCCCGCGTGCTCGGCGAGCGCGGCTACGACGTGCACCTGCGCGAGGCGGCGGACGAGATCGGCGGCTGCATGCGCGACATCATGCGCTACCCCCACCTCTCCGAGTGGGGCCGCGTCACCAGCTACCGGCAGGGTCAGCTCGACAAGCTGCGCAACGTCGAGGTCCACACCGGGGTCGGCGAGATGAGCGCCGACGCCGTTCTGGAATACGGCGCCGACAAGGTGGTCTTTGCCACCGGCGCGCGCTGGTCGACCGACGGCCTCGGCGGCGTCACCCAGGCCCCGCTGGAGGGCGCCGATGCCGCGCTGCCCGAGATCTGCACGCCCGAGCAGATCATGGCCGGCAAGGAGACCGGCGAGCGCGTGGTGGTGCTCGACTACGAGGGCTACTTCACCGGCGTCAGCATGGCGGAGCTGCTGGCCGACCAGGGCAAGGACGTGACCATCGTCACCAGCCTCGACAACGTGGCGCCCTACTGCGTCTATACCGAGGAGATCCACGATATCCGCCGCATGATGCACGAGAAGGACATCAAGCAGCACACGCTCCACTACGCGGAAAGGGTGGAGATCGGCAACGCCGTCAAGCTCAGCATCTTCTACCTCTATCGCGACGGCTACGTGCGCACGCTCACGCCGAAGAAGGGCGAGTACTCGCGCCGCGCCGGCACCGAGACGACCGAGCTCGAATGCGACAGCGTGGTGTTGTGCACGGCCCGGCTGAGCAACGACGGGGTGTTCCGGGAGGTGAAGGCGCGCCAGGCGGAGTGGGCCGGGCAGGGCATCCAGTCGGTCTACCGCATCGGCGACTGCCACGCGCCGCGCGTCGTCGCCAACGCAATCTTCGACGGCCATCGTCTGGCCCGCGAGTTCGAGTCGGACGACCCGCAATACCCGCGCCCGTGGATACGCGAGCGCCAGGTCTGGGGTCACGAGACCTTCCCCAAGCTGGCCTGACGACCGCCCGCGGACACTCTTGTATCTCGCCGCAGAAGCGTTTGAGATGTGAAGGATGGCTCGACCGACGAGCCGGATGGACTGACAGGGAACGAGACCCGCAGAGGAGAGGAGAAAGAGTATGCTCGACTACGCGCAACTGAAGGACGAAGGCGGCCTCGAGCCTTGGCCGCCGCTGGGTGAGCTCCCCTTCGTGAAGGTGCTCGAGGGCGACCCGGTGCACGAGGGGCGCTTCGACCTGGGCGGCTTCGGCACGCGGACCATGGCGGGCGTGTGGCAGTGCACGCCGGGCAAGTTCGAATACACCTATCCCGGCGACGAGATCTGCACCCTGCTCCAAGGCAAGATTCACGTGACCGAGCAGGACGGCACCACCCACACCTACACGGCCGGCGACATCTTCTACACGCACAAGGGCGAGCAGGTGACCTGGGTGATCGAGGAGACCGTCCGCAAGGTCTTCTTCATCCACGATCCCGACGCGGAGGAGATGGCCGCCTAGGGAGGGCTTTCGCGCCCGGGCGGCGCAGCGCCCCGCGCACCTCCGCGCCGGGCGCGCGCTGCCGGGCGTCTCGACACGGTGTGCGTGACGACGGGCCTTCGCGGTCCCGTCGTCCGCCGTCGGCCGCAGGGAGATGAGCGATGGCGCGCGACCCCCGTTACGACGTCCTGTTCACGCCGATCAAGATCGGCCCGAAGATCGCGAAAAACCGCTTCTATCAGGTGCCCCATTGCAACGCGATGGGATACACGGAGCACCACGGGGACGTCGCGCACCGGCGCATGAAGGCCGAAGGCGGATGGGCCATCATCTCCACCGAGCAGTGCAGCATCCATCCCAGCTCGTGCGCCGCGCCCTATGGCGAGCGCCGGCTGTGGAACGACTACTACGCCGAGCAGCTGCGCGGCTGGGTCGACACCATGCACGAGTACGGCGTGCTCGCGGCCGTGGAGCTGGTCCACAACGGGCTCGGCTTCTCCAACCGCAAGACCAAGGAGTTCCCCCTCGGCCCCTCCGCCAACATGGTCCATTACAACTGGGACCCGATCATGGCCCGCGAGATGGACAAGGCCGACATCAAGGAGTTCCGCCGCTGGCAGGTCGAGGCGGCGAAGCGCGCGGTCAACGTCGGCTATGACATCGTCTACGTCTATGCCGGCCACGATATCGCCCTGCCGCAGCACTTCCTCTCGCCCCACACCAATCACCGCACCGACGAGTACGGCGGCAGCGTCGAGAACCGCGCGCGGCTGATCGGCGAGCTGCTGGAGGACACCAAGGAGGCGGTGGGCGACAAGGCGGCGGTCGCGCTCCGGCTCGCCGTCGACGAGAACCGCGGCGAACACGGCATCAGATGGCAGGAGGAAGGCCAGGCGGTGGTCGAGATGTTCTCGGACCTGCCCGACCTCTGGGACGTGAACATCAGCGACTGGGCCGAGGATTCCGCCACCTCGCGCTTCGCCGACGAGGCCTACCAGGAGCCCTACGTCGCCTTCGTCAAGCAGAAGACCGACCGGCCGGTGGTCACGGTCGGGCGCTACACCTCGCCGGACACGATGATCTCGCAGATCAACCGCGGCATCACCGACTTCATCGGCGCGGCGCGGCCCTCCATCGCCGACCCCTTCCTGCCGAAGAAGATCGAGGAAGACCGCAACGAGGACATCCGCGAGTGCATCGGCTGCAACATGTGCGTCGCGGCCGAGAACACGTCCAGCCTCTTCCGCTGTACGCAGAACCCGACCGCGGGCGAGGAGTGGCGGCGCGGCTGGCACCCCGAGACCATCGAGGCGAAGGGATCGGACGACGGCGTGCTCGTCGTCGGCGCCGGCCCTGCGGGGCTGGAGTGCGCCCGCGCGCTCGGGATGCGGGGCTACACGGTCCACCTGGTCGAGGCGGAGCCCGAGGTCGGCGGCCGCGTGGCGCGGGAGAGCGCGCTCCCCGGCCTCGCCTCGTGGGGCCGCGTGCGCGACTGGCGCGTGAGCCAGATCGCGAAGATGAAGAACGTGGAGGTGCACACCGGCACCCGCCTCTCGGCGCAGGACGTGCTCGACTACGGCGCCGAGACGGTGGTCGTCGCGACCGGCTCCCGCTGGCGCGGCGACGGCGTCGCCTACACCAACGCCCACGCGATCCCGGGCAGCGAGGGCAAGAAGGTCTTCACGCCCGACGACGTGATGGGCGGCGCGGCGCTCGAGGGCCCCGTCGTCGTGTTCGACGACGACCACTACTACATGGGCGGCGTCATCGCCGAGAAGCTGCGCGCCGCCGGCCACGAGGTCACCATCGTCACGCCGCTGATGGAGCTCTCGCGCTGGACCGAGTACACGCTCGAGATGGAGAAGATCATGAGCCGGGTCCTCTCCATGGGGATCGAGCTCATCACCGACCACAACATCGCCCACATCGGCGACAACAGCATCGAGATCTACAACGTCTATCACGAGGAGACGCGGCGGCACCTCTCCTACCAGTCGCTGGTTCTCGCCACCTCGCGGCTGCCGGAGGACGCGCTCTACCGTGCGCTGTCGGCCGCGCCGGAGAAGCTGGAGGCGGCCGGGATCAGGACCCTCGCGCGCGTCGGCGACTGCGTTGCCGCCGGGACGATCCAGCACGCGGTCTACGAAGGTCACCGCTTCGCCCGCGAGCTCGACGCCGGCGCCATCGCCGACGTGCCCTACAGGGTGGAAGAGGTCCGCCTGGAACGCGCCTCGGCCTGATCGGGAATTGTCCCCGTCCCGGGGAGTACACCCGGCGGAGTCCTTCAGCATCGTCGGCCTTCCGTCCGGCCCGGCTCAACGCGGTCGAGCTCGGCGATCAGGCGTGGGATCCGACGAGTCCGATCGGCGCACCGAAGGCCGCCGCCATCCCGACGCGAAAATCCCGGTTCTGAGGGCTCCTGGTGTCCGGTTCAGGCGGGGCGGACGCGCGGCTCGACCTCAATCCACAGGTTCTCTACGCCGCGGAGGACGATGCCGTCGCGGTACCGGGGCTCGGCCGCCAGGCGGATCGACGCGAAACGATCGAGCAGGCCCTGGAACGCGATACGCGCCTCCAGAACCGCGAGCGACGCGCCGAGGCAGTAGTGGATGCCCCGACCGAAGGAAAGATGGCTCTTCTCCTTGCGCCCGATGTCCAGCGCGTCGGGGTGCTGGAACGCGGCAGGGTCCCGGTTCGCCGCGCCGAGGAGGGCAATCACCTTCTCGCCCGCCCGCAGGCGCTTGCCGCCCATCTCCAGGTCTTCGCGGAGAACGCGCCCGTCGAGCTGGACAGGGCTGTCGTAGCGCAGCAGTTCGTCGACGGCCGGCTCCAGCAGGCCGGGCTCGTCGCGCAGGCGCTGCAACTGGTCGGAATGACGAAGCAGGGCCAGCATGCCGTTGCCGATCAGGTTGCGCGTCGTCTCGTTGCCCGCCACCAGGATCAGCAGCATGGTGGACAGAAGCTCCACGCGGGAAAGCGTGTCGCCTTCCTCCTCGGCCGCCAGCAGGGCGCTGACGATATCGTCCCGGGGCTCGCGCCGCCGCGCCTCCACGATGGTCTCGAAATAGGCGAACAACTCTTCCGTCGCACGCCGCACTCCCTCGACCTGCGCGGGCGAGAGAATGGGCTCCACGATGAGCGCGATGTCGTTGGACCAGCCCTCGAAGCGGTCCATGTCCTCCGCCGGCACCCCCAGCATCTCGGCGATCACGGTCACCGGCAGGGGGTAGCCGAGGGCAGCGATCAGGTCGAAGCGATCCTGGTCGGCGGCCGCGTCCAGAAGCCGGTCGGCGATCACCTGCACCCGCCCATGCCAGTTCCTCACCGAGCGTGGCGTGAACGCTCGGGAAACGAGGGAGCGCAGCCGCGTGTGGTCCGGCGGGTCGATGTCCAGCAGGGTGGTCAGCCCGGTATCGTGGAAGCGGCGGTCCTCGTTGGAGAAGCGTGCGTGGTCGCGGAGCATCGCGTCCGCGTCCTCGTAGCGGGCAAGCACCCAGGCATCGACCAGCCTCATGCGGTGGACGGGATCCCTGTCCCTGATCCTGCGATAGACCGCGTAGGGGTCTCTCGCGGCCTCCTCCGAGACGGGATTGTAGGCGACGCCGGATTCGAGCCGCTCGTAGGCGAGCAGCACTTGCATGGCGGCCGGCTTGACGAGACTGGCGACAGCCCCCAACGCATCCATCATCGTCCATTCCCCAGGCAGATGACGACTCCGCGTCCATACTAACCTAGGGGCGGACCGCCACAGCCAGCGTCGCGGCGCATACGAGGGTGGCTCGCCAAACGGGGCCGGGCCCGGCGGCCCGGGGCGACCTTTCATTCCGGCAAGTCACGGAACCCGGCGAGGAGGAGCTGCCGCGTGTCGAGGCTTGCCTCCGACGGTTGATGCCCGCCGCTGCCCCGGTCGTTCGTGTTGCCCTGCCAGTCGAGGTCACGGGCCAGGCCGAATTCCAGCGGAGCGCAGAGGGCAGGCCGTCATTCCTCCCCCAAACTCGCCATGCGGTAGCCGACGCCGCGCTCGTTGACGATATAGGAGGGGTTCGCCGCGTCGTCGCCGAGCTTGGCGCGAAGCTTCTTTACGAACGCCCGCACCGGCTCGGTGTCGCTGGGGTCACGGTTGCCCCACACCTGGCGCAGCAACGACTCCGACGTCACCACCCGTCCGGCGTTGACGGAGAGGATGCGCAGCAGCTCGTACTCGGTGGCGGTGAGGGAGACTGTGCGCCCGTCCACGCTCACCCGGCGCCGCTCGTAGTCGATGGCGAGGGCGCCAAGCACGAACGGCTCGGAGCCCGTGCGGCTGCGTAGCGCCGCTCCGACGCGCGCGGTGAGCTCCGTCGGAGAGAAAGGCTTGACGACGTAGTCGACGGCGCCGGCCTCGAAGGCGCACGCGATGGTCTCGTCGCGGCCGTAGCCCGATATGAAGATGACCGGCAGATCGGAGAGCTCCGGGACCCTGGCCATCAGCTCGATGCCGTCGGCGCCGGGCAGCATAAGGTCGAGCAGGACCATCTGGGGCTTCTCGCTGCGGATGATGCCGGCGATCTCGCCGGGCTCGGCTGTGACCAGCACGGTGTAGCCGGCTCCGGTGAGCGCGTCTCGCACGTGGCGCAGCGTCTGCGGGTCGTCGTCCACGACGAGGACGCGTGGCTTCTCCCGATCCGTGCCGCGCGGACGCGTGCGGCCCGGAGAGGACCGGGCGCTGGCGCCCGCGTCCTCGCCCTCGGCCACCGGGAGCGTGAAGGTGAACTGCGCGCCTTGCCCCGGGCCCGCGCTCTCGGCCCGGATGCGGCCCCCGTGCGCCTCCACAAGCCCCTTGCAGATCGCAAGTCCGAGCCCTGTCGCCGCGGTCCCGCCTTCGGCGACGTTCCCAGCGAGCGCGACGTGCCTGCGAAAGAGCTGTCCCAGCATTTCGGGCGGTATCCCCCGGCCCCGGTCGCAAACCGAGATTGCAACATGCAATCCGTCGCGCGCCGCCTCCACGCGGACCGGGGCGGATTCCGGACTGTGCCGCGCGGCGTTCGAGAGCAGATTACTCAGCACCTGGACGATGCGCTTGCGGTCGGCCATCACGCTCGGAAGGTCCGGCGGCAGGTCGATCTGAACGGTGTGGCGGCCGCCGCCCGAGAGAAACGTGCTGCGGGCCCGGTCCACCAGTGCGGCGAGCCTGGACGGCTCCGGCGCGACCGAAAGGGTACCCGCCTCGATGCGCCCCGCATCGAGCAGGGCACCGATCAGGCCGCGCATGTGCCCGGCCTGTTCGTGGATGATGCGGTGGAACTCGTGCATCTCGGCAGCGTCGAGGTCAGCCGAGTCCTCGAGCAGCGTCGCGGCCGAGCCCTTGATGGCGGCGAGGGGTGCGCGCAGCTCGTGGCTCACCATGCCGAGGAACTCCGCTCGCTGCCGTTCGAGTGCCTCGAGCGGCGCGAGGTCCTGCATGGTAACCACCACCGAGCCAATGCCGCCGCCGTCGGCAGGGATGGGCGTGGCGTTGATGAGCGTCCGGACGCTGCGCCCGTCCGGCACCGAGAGCACGACCTCCTCGGCGCGCACCGTCTCGCCGGTGCCGAGCTGTTGCGCGATGGGGAACTCGCTCAAGGAAACCTCGCGGCCGTCGGCCCGGCGGAAGGAGGCCACCTCCAGCAGCTCCTCCGCCGGGCGACCCGCCGTGCGCAGACCTTCGACGATGCGTCGCGCCTCGCGGTTGAGCGATACCGGGAGGCCGGTTCGGACATCGAACACCACGACGCCGACCGGCGAGGTCTCGATGAGGACTTCGAGATCGGCCCTGGCGCGTTGCTCGTCGCGGTGGGTGCGCGCGTTGGCGATCGCGGCTGCCGCCTGCGAAGCGAAAAGAAGGAGCACCTCCTCGTCCTCGTCCGTAAACGCCGGCGCGCCCTCCTTTTCGGCAAGGAAGAAGTTGCCGACGTGCACGCCCCGGTGGCGCATCGGCGTCCCCTGAAAGGTCCTCGAGCGCATGAGGTCGACGGAGAAGCCGAGCTTGCCGACGTAGTCCGGGAGGTCCGCGAGCCGCAGCGGTCCCGGAAGGTCGCGGAAGTGTTCGAAGAGCCGCGGCCCGTCGGACCACTGCGCCATCTGCAGGTGCTCTTCATCGGTGAAGCCCGAGGTGACGAACTCGCGCACATCGCCGGCTTCGTCGACAGTGGCGATGATGCCGTAGCGCGCGGTGGTGAGCGCGCGGGCGGTGTCGACGACCTCCTGGAGAACGGTGGCGAGGTCGAGGCTCGCGTTGATGCGCAGGATGGCGGCGCTGAGCGAGGAGAGTCGCTCCCTGAGCGCCTTGAGCTCGGAGTGCGTCTGGTCGGTACCGTTCATCGGCTTGCTTCTCCGAGCCTGGACAGGAGCCGGCTCGCCAGGCCGCGCCGGCCGGCGGTGTGGAACCAGATTCGGGCGCCATGCGGGTGCGCATAGCGCTCCGACGGCAAGAACAAACGCAAAGAGCACAAAAGTACGACGATAAAGCACACTATATTCACAGCATCTCGTCTAGAGTCTTTAGTGGGACAGGGATCGCTCCGCTTCGATGGCGTGGAAGCGGCGGCGACGGCTTCGAGGATGATCGCGGGTTGAAGGCCGCGAAGGGTCAGGGCTCGAACGGCGCAATCGCTCGTGCAGCGGATGGTCGGGACATGCGCCGGTTCTTGCCGCCTTCTCACCGCTTCGATTTCCGCTGCCTCCCGTTGCGCCGCCCGCAGACGCGCGAGAGCCCGGTTCTGCCCACGGATTCGATGCCAGCGCAGTCGGGCTCACAGGTGTGACGGCAGGCACGATGAGCGGCGCACGGCGGACCGCGAGTGATGACGCCGGGGAGGGCGCGGAATATTGAGTCCCATCCTTCGGCGCCCGCGTCGTCTCCTGTCCCGTGGCGACACCGTCGCGGACGCCGTCGGCGGCGGGCGGGCCGCTTCCGAATGCATCGGCCCGCCCGCCTGTCCGTCATGATGGGCGCGCGCTCGACCGAAGGCGACGGCGTGCGCGCGCAGGACGCGGCCGCCATGGTGTGCATGGCGCACTGGTGGGCCGACCGGGTCATGCGCGAGGAGCGCGATTACGGGGGTGGGGTTGCGGGCCGCGAAGAGTTCCTCCTCGGCCCGCAGCGCGGGGTCGCTCTTGCCTCCTGCAATCTTGCAGGGCGACCCCGCGCGATTCCCCCAAGGGGCGGCGGGACAGCGACGTTCACGATCACCGGCTGTTCGGGATGAGGCCCGAGCCGGTGCTGCGACCCTGGAAGCCTCGTGAAGACCGAATGAGGCCATCGAAAGAGATACGACACCGGACCAGCTTGCCGGCGCCGTCGCCAGCGCCGGCAAGGCGCTCGCGGAGCGTCTTCTCCGCCAACACTTCGAGGACACGGCCCGGCACTTGAAGAGCCTGGACCCGGAGCGGCGAGAGGAGGCTGTGGAGGCGCTGGTCGCGCATGCCTGCATACGAGCGAGCTACACCGTCCGATGACGATGCGATTGGTAGGAGCCCTCGCCCTGGCACTCCTGATGGCCGCGTGCGCTGACAGGACACCCCCGGCCGAGCCACCGACCGAGCCGCCTGCCGAGGCCAGCGGGCCAGACATGCACTACTGGATGCAGCTCGGGCCGTACGGATCCGGAGGCATGTGGCTCATCTTCCGCAAGGACTGGGCTGACCGGCTCGTCGGAGGGGCGGCAGCGACGACCCGCTCTGACGCAAGGGAGGCAGGCCCCTAGGAGTGCGGATGCCGCCCGTCGGAGGGCGGCTTCCATAACGTTGGAAGCTGCCCGAAAATTGGCGCCGGAGTCTGTGGCGGCCGCAGACATCGGGGGGCGCCGGTCGCCACCGAGCCACCCCCCCCCCTTCCTGCGGCCGGGCGCGCAGCAAGCTGCGGCGGCAGTGCGGGCGCGGGCGTCGAGGCGGTGGACCCGGCCGACCGTATATCCCTTATATTCAATATCTAATAGAGAACGGTGGCGGATGGGGTGGGATTCGAACCCACGAGGGGCTCGCGCCCCTGCCGGTTTTCAAGACCGGTGCCTTCGACCGCTCGGCCACCCATCCGCACACCGATATCAACAGCCTCGTGCCCGGCGTTCAAGACGGAAACGCGATCCCATGGCGCCTTGGCCCGCGGCCTCCCTTCTGTGCTATAGGGCGCCCCATGCCGCTCCGGCGCCGGGGCGGCTTACCAGCGAAGGGGGCGCCGGGGGCGCGGGCGTGGCGGAATTGGTAGACGCGCGTGGTTTAGGACCACGTGGCCTAGGCCGTAGGGGTTCGAGTCCCTTCGCCCGCACCAGCGCCGGTGCGCCCCCGCCCGATCGAGCGCCCGCCGGCGATTGCGGAGTGCGAC
The DNA here is from genome assembly GCA_022823305.1 of Alphaproteobacteria bacterium. Taxonomy (GTDB): domain Bacteria; phylum Pseudomonadota; class Alphaproteobacteria; order UBA828; family UBA828; genus WTGU01. The sequence continues at coordinate 25,288 of JAJDXK010000009.1, read as the reverse complement.
ATGAGCGCTAGACCATGCAGGTGACGGAGACCCTCGCGGAGGGGCTGAGACGCGAGCTCAAGGTGACGGTGCCGGCGGCCGATCTCGAGGCCGACGTCGAGGGGCGCCTCGACGAGTTGCGCAGGACCGTGACCATGAAGGGCTTTCGGCGCGGCAAGGTGCCGCTCTCGATCGTGCGCCGCCACTATCAGCCGCGCGTGCTGGGCGAGGTGCTGCAGCAGACCATCGAGACCCGCTCGCGCGAGATCATGGAGGAGCGCGCGCTGCGCCCGGCCATGCAGCCGGAGATCGAGATCACCGCCTACGACGAGGGCAAGGACCTCGAGTTCACCATGGGGATGGAGATCCTGCCGGCGATCGAGCTCGGCGAGTTCTCCGACCTCACCGTCACCCGGCTCCGGGCCGAGGTGAGCGACGACGCGGTGGACGATGCGCTCAACCGCCTCGCTGAGGCCGACAAGCGCTTCGAGCCGGTGGCAGAGCCGCGCCCGGCGCAGGAGGGGGACCAGATCCTGGTGGACATCGCGGTCGAGGTCGGCGGCGAGCCGGCGCCCGACCGCAGCGGCACCGACGTGCCGATGGAGCTTGGCGAGGACGCGCTCATGCCGGAGATCGCCTCGCAGCTCGTCGGCGCCGAGGCGGGCGAGGAGCGCGCGGTGACGATCGAGCCGCCCGAGGCGGGCGCGGAGGCGGACGCACCGGCGGAAATCCCCTCGCTCGCCGACACCGTCTTCAAGGTCACGGTCAAGGAAGTGCGGGAGCGGCAGCCCGTGACGGTCGACGACGCCTTTGCCGAGCAGCGCGGCGCCAAGGACGTGGACGAGCTGCGCGGCGTGATCAGGCAGCAGATCGAGGAGCACTACGAGCACGCCTCCGGGGCGCGTCTCAAGCGCTCGATGCTCGATGCCCTGGACGAACGCCACCAGTTCGACGTGCCGCCGGGCATGGTCGAGCGCGAGTTCGACGCCATCTGGCAGCAGGTGGAGAACGACGCGAAGAACGCCAACGTGGACATCGCGGAGGCGCTCGACCAGCCGGAGGAGGAAGCGCGCGAGGAGTTCCGGCAGATTGCCGAGCGGCGCGTGCGCCTCGGCCTGCTGATCGCGGAGATCGGCACCGCCAACGACATCACGGTGGAGCAGGACGATCTCTACCGCGCCGCCATGGCCAGCGCCCGCGGGCATCCGAATCCCCAGGGCCTGTTCCAGTACTTGCAGTCCAACCCGGAGGCCCTCGAGCGCTTCCGTCCGACGGTGTTCGAGGACAAGGTGATCGCCTTCCTCAGCGAGCTCGCAACCGTGTCCGACGAGGTGGTCGATGCGGAGACGCTCCTGAGCGATCCGGAGGAGGACGAGAGGCCGCAGACCGCCGCGCGCGCGACCGCCGACGCGGACGAGGCGGCCACGGCCGGCGCGGACGAAGACACCGGCAAGAGCGAGAGCACCGGCGAGGGCGAGTCGGCCTGACCCGCCCGCCGCAAGGGAGAGCGCCATGGCGGATATCGTCGAGACCTACGCCAACACCCTCGTGCCCATGGTCGTGGAGCAGACCAACAGGGGCGAGCGCGCCTACGACATCTACTCGCGCCTGCTCAAGGAGCGGATCATCTTCCTCACCGGCGGCATCGGCGACGAGGTCGCGAGCCTGATCACGGCGCAGCTCCTGTTCCTGGAATCGGAGAACCCCACCAAGGACATCTCGGTCTACATCAACAGCCCCGGCGGGCTCGTGACCTCGGGGCTCGCGATCTACGACACGATGCAGTACGTGCGGCCGGCCGTGGCGACGCTCTGCATCGGCCAGGCGGCCTCGATGGCCTCGCTGCTGCTGGCGGCGGGCGCCAGCGGCCAGCGCTTCGCCCTCCCCAACGCGCGCATCATGCTGCACCAGCCCTCGGGCGGCTTTCAGGGGCAGGCCACCGACATCGAGATTCACGCCAAGGAAATCCTCTCGCTGCGCCAGCGCCTCAACGAGATCTACGTCGCCCACACCGGCCAGGAGATCGACGTCATCGAGGACAATCTGGAGCGCGACAAGTTCATGACGCCGCAGGAGGCCAAGGATTTCGGCCTCGTGGACGATGTGGTGACCCAGCGGCCGGGGGAGCCGGACGACTCGGAGGGCAAGAGCGGCGCCAAGAAGGGAGGATAGGGACCGCGGACCGCGGCGAGGCCTCTGCCGCATGGTGCATTCGGTGCCCGAATTCGGCCAAAAAGACACTAGATGTTGGGTCCGGAAGACTCCGAATGTTGGGCCTAGACAGGGGCCGAGGCGAGTGCCAACCTCGGCCGGTTCGGGTTGTCTGGAGAAGGGCGTCGCGAGCCCCTGAGCGGACGGAATAGACCGGTCACGGCGCGCGGCGACACGGAGCGGACATGAACAAGTCCAGCGGCGGCGATTCGAAGAACACGCTCTACTGCTCGTTCTGCGGCAAGAGCCAGCACGAGGTGCGCAAGCTCATCGCGGGGCCCACCGTGTTCATCTGCGACGAGTGCGTCGAGCTGTGCATGGACATCATCCGCGAGGAGCACAAGAGCGCGCGGGTGAAGAGCCGCGACGGCGTGCCGACGCCGGCCGAGATCTGCGAGGTGCTGGCCGACTACGTGATCGGGCAGGACCACGCCAAGCGGGTCCTTTCCGTCGCCGTCCACAACCACTACAAGCGCCTCGCCCACGGCAGCAAGGGCAACGAGGTCGAGCTCGCCAAGTCCAACATCCTGCTGATCGGGCCGACCGGCTGCGGCAAGACCCTGCTGGCCCAGACGCTGGCCCGCATTCTCGACGTGCCCTTCACCATGGCCGACGCGACCACGCTGACCGAGGCCGGCTACGTCGGCGAGGACGTCGAGAACATCATCCTCAAGCTGCTGCAGGCGGCCGACTACAACGTGGAGCGGGCCCAGCGCGGCATCGTCTACCTCGACGAGGTCGACAAGATCGCGCGCAAGTCCGACCACCCCTCGATCACGCGCGACGTCTCCGGCGAGGGCGTGCAGCAGGCGCTGCTCAAGATCATGGAAGGCACCGTCGCCTCGGTTCCGCCCCAAGGCGGCCGCAAGCACCCGCAGCAGGAGTTCCTGCAGGTCGACACCACCAACATCCTGTTCATCTGCGGCGGCGCCTTCTCCGGGCTGGAGAAGATCATCGCCCAGCGCGGCCGCGGCATGGCCATCGGCTTCGGCGCCGACGTGCGCGCGCCGGACGAGCGCAAGACCGGCGAGATCCTGCGCGAGGTCGAGCCGGAGGACCTGCTGGGCTTCGGGCTGATCCCCGAGTTCGTCGGCCGGCTGCCGGTGATCGCGACCCTGGACGACCTCGAGGCCGACGCGCTGGTGGAGATCCTGATCAAGCCGAAGAACGCGCTCGTCAAGCAGTACGAGAAGCTCTTCGACATGGAGAGCGTGTCGCTTTCCTTCACGGACGACGCGCTGAGCGCGGTGGCCCACAAGGCGATCGCGCGCAAGACCGGCGCGCGGGGCCTGCGCTCCATCCTCGAGGGCATCCTGCTCGACCCCATGTTCGACCTGCCGAGCTACGACTCCGTCGAGGAGGTCGTGATCAACCGCGAGGTGGTCGAGGGACGGGCGCAGCCGCTCCTGATCTATTCCGACCGGCTCGAGGACGCGAGTTCGTCGGCATCCTGACGGGCAGTTGACCGACCGTGCCGTAATGCCTACCTAATTGGGGGGCGAGCGGCGGCACCGGCCACCGCTCAGACGCGCAGGCGCACAGCGCACGGGGAACAATGCTCGACGTTTCACAACTACCGATCTATCCGGTCCTGCCGCTGCGGGACATCGTCGTCTTTCCGCACATGATCGTGCCGCTCTTCGTCGGCCGCGAGAAGTCGGTCGCGGCGCTCGAGACCGTGATGAAGGACGACAAGCAGATCCTTCTCGTCGCCCAGAAGAACGCGTCCCAGGACGACCCGGCGCCGAAGGACATCCACAGCGTCGGCGTGGTCGGCTCGGTGCTCCAGCTCCTCAAGCTGCCGGACGGCACGGTCAAGGTGCTGGTCGAGGGCGGCGCGCGGGCGCGCATCGTCGAGTTCCGCGAGAACCCGGCATTCTTCGAGGCGCGCGCCGAGAAGCTGGAGGAAGAGGAGGGCGATGCCAGCGAGCTGGAGGCGCTCAGCCGCTCGGTGGCGAGCCAGTTCGAGCAGTACGTCAAGCTCAACAAGAAGGTGCCGCCCGAGGTCCTTGTCTCGGTGAACCAGATCGAGGAGCCGGGCAAGCTCGCGGACACCATCGCCTCGCACCTCTCGATCAAGCTCGAGGAGAAGCAGGAGCTGCTGGAGATCGCCTCGGTCGGCGGCAGGCTGGAGCGCGTGATCTCGCTGATGGAGGGCGAGATCGGGGTGCTCCAGGTGGAGAAGCGCATCCGCTCGCGCGTCAAGCGCCAGATGGAGAAGACGCAGCGCGAGTACTATCTGAACGAGCAGATGAAGGCGATCCAGAAGGAGCTGGGCGAGGGCGAGGACGGGCGCGACGAGGCCGCCGAGTTCGAGGCGCGCATCAAGGCCACCAAGCTCAGCAAGGAGGCGCGCGAGAAGGCGCTGGCCGAGGTCAAGAAGCTGCGCTCCATGAGCCCGATGTCGGCGGAAGCCACGGTCGTGCGCAACTACCTCGACTGGATGCTCTCGATCCCGTGGAAGAAGCGCACCCGCATCAAGAAGGACATCAGGAACGCCGAGAAGATCCTGAACGACGACCACTACGGGCTGGAGAAGGTCAAGGAGAGGATCCTGGAATACCTCGCCGTGCAGCAGCGGGCGCGCAAGATGAAGGGGCCGATCCTCTGCCTCGTGGGCCCGCCCGGCGTGGGCAAGACCTCGCTCGGCAAGTCGGTGGCGCGGGCCACCGGGCGCAACTTCGTGCGCTTCTCCCTCGGCGGCGTGCGCGACGAGGCCGAGATCCGCGGCCACCGCCGCACCTACATCGGCTCGCTGCCGGGCAAGATCATCCAGTCGATGAAGAAGGCGAAGTCGTCGAACCCGCTCTTTCTGCTCGACGAGGTCGACAAGATGGGCGCGGACTTCCGCGGCGATCCCGCCTCCGCCCTGCTGGAGGTGCTGGACCCCGAGCAGAACGGCGCCTTCAACGACCACTATCTCGAGGTCGACTACGACCTCTCGGACGTGATGTTCATCACCACGGCCAACACGCTCCGCATGGCGCCGGCCCTGCTGGACCGGATGGAGACCATCCGCATCCCCGGCTACACCGAGGACGAGAAGGTCCAGATCGCGCGCCGCCACCTGATCCCGAAGCAGGCCAAGGCGCATGCGCTCAAGAAGGGCGAGTGGTCCATCTCGGGCGAGGCGCTGCTCGACCTGATCCGCTACTACACGCGCGAGGCCGGCGTCCGCAATCTGGAACGCGAGCTCGCGAACCTCGCGCGCAAGGTGACCCGGGAGATCGTCGCCGATGGCCGCGAGAAGGTCCGCATCACGCGGCGCAACCTCAAGAAGTATTCCGGCGTGCGCAAGTTCCGCTACGGCGAGGCCGAGCACGAGGACATGGTGGGCGTCACCACCGGCCTCGCCTGGACCGAGGTGGGCGGCGAGCTGCTCTCCGTCGAGTCGGTGACGCTGCCCGGCAAGGGCCGGGTGATCTCCACCGGCAAGCTCGGCGACGTGATGAAGGAATCGGTGCAGGCGGCCGAGAGCTACGTCAAGTCGCGCGCGGTCGAGTTCGGCATCAGGCCCACCATCCTCAGCAAGCGAGACATCCACGTGCACGTGCCGGAGGGCGCGACGCCCAAGGACGGGCCGTCCGCCGGTGTCGCCATGGTCACCTCCATCGTCTCGGTGCTGACGGGCGTCCCCGTCAGGAAGTCGATCGCGATGACCGGCGAGATCACGCTGCGCGGGCGCGTGCTGCCGATCGGCGGGCTCAAGGAGAAGATGCTTGCGGCACTGCGCGGGGGTCTCACCACGGTCCTGATCCCGAAGGAGAACGAGAAGGACCTCGACGACATCCCGGACAACGTGAAGAAGGACATCACCATCGTCCCGGTCGAGTCGATGGACGATATCCTGAAGCACGCGCTGGTGCGCCCGCTGGTGCCCATCGAATGGAGCGACGAGGACGAGGCGGCCCTCGACAGCCTCGCCTCGGTCGAGGACGACGTGAGCGCCCTGCCCCCGCTCGGCGGGCACGAGACCCCGGTCCCTCCCCCCGTTTCCTGACGGCCGTCGCGCCGGAGGCGCACGGAATCGAGAGTAGCGCCGGGGCGCGCGCGGCGCCTCGCCTGCCCGCACGGGTCGTGCTAGAACCGCCCGCGCCCGCCGCCCGCCTGTCCCGGGCGTGAGGGCATCCCGCCACGCTCGAACGCACACCACCGGGAGGCCTGCGCATGACCGTCGAGAACCGCTGCAAGAGGAAGATGCTCGCGGGCGAGCCCGCGCTCGGGGCCTGGCTCTCGATGGGCAGCCCCATCGCCGCCGAGATCGTCGCCAGCGCCGGCTACGACGCGGTCATCATGGACCACGAGCACGGCCCCGGCGACCTGCTCAACGCCATCGGCCTGATGCAGGCGGCGGCTCCCTACGGCCCGACGCCGATGATGCGCGTGCCGTGGAACGACATGGTCTACATCAAGCGCGCGCTCGACATCGGCGTGATGGGCATCGTCGTGCCCTACGTGCAGAACGCCGCCGAGGCCGAAGCGGCGGTCGCCGCCTGCCGCTATCCCACGGGCGGCGTGCGCGGGGTGGCGCCCCACGCCGCGCGCTGCTCCGGCTGGGGCATGCGCACGAAGGACTATCTCGCGGCGATGCCGGACGAGCTGCTGGTCGCCTGCCAGATCGAGACCGAGGAGGCGATCGACAACATCGAGGAGATCGCGGCGGTCGACGGCGTCGACATGCTCTTCCTCGGCCCGAGCGACGTCTCCGCCAGCATCGGCCACATGCTGGACATGGAGGAGCCCAAGGTGATCCGCCTGCTGCAGAAGGCCGAGCGCAGGATGCGGGCGACCGGCAAGCTGCTGGCCACGGTCACGCGTCCCGGCAAGTCGGTGAAGTGGACCTTCGAGCGCGGCTACGACTTCGTCGTCTCGGGCCAGGACGGGAAGCTGCTCCAGGGCGCGGCGCTCGCCCAGGTCAGGGAGTTCCGCGACAACCCGCCGAAGAGGCGCCGCTAGCCGCCTCTCTGCCCGCCGCTCAGGTGGCGCGGTAGCGCGAGTCCTCCGCCGGCGTGCCGTCGCAGGCGGCACGGCCGCTCCCGACCAGGTGGATCAGGTGGGCGAGCACCGTGCGCGCGGCCGCGGGGTGGAGCCTGCGGTCGAGGCCCACGTAGAGCTTTTCCACCAGCTCCGGGATCGTCTCCGTGCCATCGGCGACGCAGGCCAGGACCTCGGATTCGCGGCGGCGCCGGTGGCCGAGCAGCTTGCCGACGAAGCGCCGGGGCCTGGGGATCGGCGGCCCGTGCGTGGGCCAGTAGGTGCCCTCCGCGCGTGCCGTGAGCTTCTCCAGCGAGACCATGTAGGCGCCCATGTCGCCGTCCGGCGGCGAGACCACCGTGGTCGACCAGCCCATCACGTGGTCGCCGGAGAAGAGCGCCCCCTCCTCCCTGAGCGCGAAGCAGAGGTGGTTCGAGGTGTGGCCGGGAGTGTGCACGGCCTCCAGCGTCCAGCCTGCGCCTGCGATCACCGCGCCGTCGTCGAGCCGGTGGTCGGGCATGAAGTCGCGGTCCGCGCCCTCCTCCACCGCCGGCCCCTCGCCGCCGCCGTGCGGGCCGAAGCCGTAGCTCTCGGCCCCGGTCGCGGCCTTGACGTGGCGGGTCGCGGGCGAGTGGTCGATGTGCGTATGGGTCACGATCAGGTGGGTCACGGTCTCGCCGCGCACCGCGGCGAGCAGGGCATCGACGTGGCCCGCGAGGTCGGGGCCGGCGTCGATGATCGCCACGTGGCCGCGCCCGACGATGTAGGTGCCGGTGCCGTGGAAGGTGAAGACGCTCGCGTTGGGCGCGATGACCCGGCGGATCAGCGGCGAGACCTGCGCCGCCTCGCCGTAGGTGAAGTCGAGCTCGCGCACATAGGGAATATCGCCGCTCTTGGCGCGGCCGGCGTGGGTCGGATGCAGGGGAATGCCCTCCAGGCTCGCCGCGCGGCCGCGCAGCCGACGGCGGCGCCCGGTTGAACGGCGGCGGGCAATGGGTATCATCGCCTCGCCGCCGGGGTCAAATGGCGGCGGCCGAGCGAGAGAGAGAGCGAGGAGCGGCTCGTGAGCATCGACCCGCCCGAGATCATCGAGGTCACGGAGACGGTCGTCGCCTGCAACGGCGGCGGGGGCGCGCTGGGCCACCCGCGCGTGTTTCTCAACCTGGAGAGCGAGGGCGTCATCGACTGCCCCTACTGCGACCGGCGCTTCGTGCTCAAGGCCAGCGCAGCCGCCGGCAGCAGCGGCCACTAGCCCGGAACCCGTCCACGGCCCCGGCCCGCATCGCCCGGCGTGGCCAGCCCGGGCGGCGGGAGAGCGAATACCGGCTATTTTCCACGCCAAATCAATGCGTTACGCGAAATTGGCTTCGTTTTGCAATTATCGGTGCTTGCGCCGACGCTCGGGCCTCCCGCCACGGTCGCGGCCTGAGCCGCGTCGCTGCGGCGTGGCGCCCCGCTCGCGGGGCGGGCCCGGCGCGCCTAGCGGATTAGCGCGTCGAATCAATGGACTATGCGAAATTGGCTTTGTTTTGCATATTTCGATTCTCTCGCCGAGACGCGGCCCCTCATCGCGCGACAGTGCGCACGGCCATCGGCGGCGCTTCGCCGCGCCCGGCCGAAATGCGCTGCGCGGATCGTGGCCGCGGCGCGAATTCCGGGCCAGCGGCGACCGCCCGTTCATGCTGTGATCGCCCGCCGCGGCCCGCTCCGTCTCGCGCTGCATGGCGCGACTCTGGCAGGGGCGCACGGCGCGGGGTACCGCACCATGGTCACGGGGGCGGGCGGCGCATGGCGAGCACCGCGACCAGACCTGCGCCCGAGACCGCAGCGCACACCCAGTAGGCATCCGCGCCCCACGCGGCGTAGAGTACGCCCGCGATCAGCAGCCCTGCGCCGAGGCCGAGGCCGTTGGTGGTGGCGGCGAAGAGCGCCTGCGCCGTGTTGGACGACGAGGCGGGCACGGTGCGGGCGATGAACACCATGGCACCCAGGTGCATGGCGCCGAAGGTGAGCGCGTGCAGGCACTGGGCGAGCGCCAGGAGCCACACCTCCGTCGTCAGCGCCAGCACTGCCCAGCGGACGATGCCGGCCACGGCGCCCGCGCCCAACAGCCCGACCGGCCCGATGCGGCGCAGCAGCGGCGCGTTCCAGGCGAAGAGGATCACCTCCGCCACCACGCCGCCCGCCCAGAGCAGGCCGATCACCCACTCCGGGATCCCGGCGGCGAGCCAGTGCAGGGTGGAGAAGCCGTAGAACACCGCGTGCGCGCCGTGAATCGCGGTGGTGGCGAGCACCATGAGGCGGAAGCGCCGCTCCCCCAGCAGGCTCATGATCGGCGCCGCGGGCGCCGCGCCGCCGCCGCGCCTGTCCGGCATGGCGAAGGAGCCCGCGATCATCAGCACGATGCAGACCAGGATCATCGAGACGATGACCTCGGCGGAGGGCACCGCGGCGAGCTCCAGCACCGCGCCGCCCAGCGCCGCCGCCAGCAGGTAGGAGACCGAGCCCCAGAGCCTGACCCGGCCGTAACCCGATTCCGCCGAGACGGTGCGCAGCGCGATGGTCTCCCCCAGCGGCAGCACGCCGGCATAGGCCAGGGTGAAGACGGTGCTGACGACGAAGATCGGCCAGAAGCCCCAGGTCCAGTAGAAGGCGATGGCGACCCCGAGCACGGCGAAGGCGCAGGCCACCAGCGGCCCCCGCGTGCTGTCGCGGCGGTCGGCGAAGCGGCCGATGAAGGGCCCGGCGGCGGCGCGGAGCATCAGCGTCAGCCCCAGCATCAGGCCGATCTCCGTCACCGAGAGGCCGCGCGCCTGCAGGTAGAGCGGCCAGAAGGGCAGCGCCACGCCGGCCACCAGGAAGTAGGCCGCGTAGAAGGCGGAGATGCGCGGTGCGGCGTGGGCGACGGAGGCGCTGGGAGGAGACACGGGCGGTCTCGCGGTTTGCGGCGATCGGCCGGCTCCGGGTGCGCTGTGCCGGCGCCGGCCCGCGTGGCATAGTGGCGCGCCCCTTCGAGAGCAAGTGCCCTGCCGACGAGGCCCTGACGCCGGAGCGCCCACCGTGAGCCACGACGCCCCCGCCCCCGCCGCAGCGAGCGCGCTGCGCCACCTCTACCTGATCGACGGCTCGGGCTTCGTCTTCCGCGCCTTCCATGCGCTCCCGCCTCTCACGCGCCCCGACGGCACGCCGGTCAACGCGGTGCTCGGCTTCTCCAACATGCTCTGGAAGATCCTGCGCGAGACCGACGCGGACCACGTAGCGGTGGTCTTCGACACCGCGCGCATCACCTTCCGCAACGAGATCTTCGAGGCCTACAAGGCGAACCGGGGCGAGACGCCGGAGGAGCTGATCCCGCAGTTCCCGCTGGTGCGCGAGGCCGCGGGCGCCTTCAACGTGGCCTCGGTCGAGCTCGACGGCTTCGAGGCCGACGACCTGATCGCGGCCTACGCCGAGGCCGCCAAGGCAGAGGGCGCGCAGGTGACCATCGTCTCCGCCGACAAGGACCTGATGCAGCTCGTCGATGCCGAGCAGGTGGTCATGTACGACTACTTCAAGAACCGCGAGATCGGCCCGGAGCAGGTGGTGGAGCGCTTCGGCGTGGGGCCCGAGCGGGTGGTGGACGTGCAGGCGCTCGCCGGCGACAGCACCGACAACGTGCCGGGCGTTCCCGGCATCGGTGTCAAGACGGCGGCGCAGCTCATCAACGACTACGGCGACCTCGACCGCCTGCTGGCCCATGCCGAGGAGATCAAGCAGCCCAAGCGGCGCCAGAACCTGATCGAGCACGCGGAGATGGCGCGCCTCTCGCGCGAGCTGGTGACGCTCAGGCGCGACGCGCCCTTGCCCCTGCCGCTGGAGGCGCTGGCCCGGCGCCAGCCGGAGCCCGGCGCGCTCCGCGCCTTCGTCCAGGAGAACGGTTTCAGGTCCATCGCGGCCCGCCTCGCCGACGCGGGCGGCGCGGCGGCGCCGGCGGACGAGGAGGTGGAGGCGGCGGAGACGGCCCCCCTGCCCGACTCGTACCCGCTCGTCACGGATGCGGAGGCACTCGCCGCGTGGGTGGAGCAGGCGCGGGCGAGCGGCGCACTCGCGCTCGAGCCCTTCACCGCGGCGGGCGCGCCGGAGGGCGCGGGCCTCGTCGGCCTCGCGCTCGCCACCGCGCCGGGCGCCGCCTGCTACGTGCCGCTCGGCCATGCCGGCCCCGACCTGATGGGGGCGGAAGAGGCGGTGCCGCAGCTCGCGCCCGCCGCGGCGCTGGCGGTCCTGGACCCGGTGCTGAGCGAGCCCGGCGTGCTCAAGCTCGGCCTCGACATCAAGCGCACCCAGCGCCTGCTGGCGCGCGAGGGCCGCAGCCTCGCCCCGCTGGACGATCCGATGCTCGCCTCGTGGGTGCTCGACGGCAGCCTGCACAACCACGGTCTGGAAGACCTGACGCGGCTCCATCTCGACCGCGCGGCGCCGGCCCTCGCCGACGTGCTCGGCAGCGGGCGCAGCAAGGTGGCGATCGAGGCGGTCTCGCCGGAGGCGCTGCGCGATGTCGCCGCGGCCCATGCCGACCTCGCGCTCCGCCTCCACGCCATCCTCCGGCCGCGCCTGGTCACGGACCGCCTCACCGCGGTCCACGAGCGCCTCGAGCGCCCGCTGATCGCGGTGCTGGCCGGGATGGAGGCGGCCGGCATCCTGGTCGACCAGGGCGAGCTGGTGGCGCTCTCCGAGGATTTCGCCGGCCGCATCGAGGCGCTGGAGGCAGAGATCCACGCGCTCGCGGGCCACCCCTTCACCATCGGCTCGCCCAAGCAGCTCGGCGAGGTTCTCTTCGACGAGATGGGGCTGACCAGCCCGAGCGGACGCAAGGGCAAGTCGGGCGCCTACAGCACCGGCGCCGACATCCTCGAGGAGCTGGCGGCGCAGGGCCACGACCTGCCGGCCCGCGTGCTCGACTGGCGCCAGCTCACCAAGCTCAAGAGCACCTATACCGACGCGCTGATCGGCCACATCGACCCGCAGACCCGGCGCGTCCACACCACCTTCACCATGACCGCCGCGAACACGGGCAGGCTGTCTTCCAACGACCCCAACCTGCAGAACATCCCGATCCGCACCGAGGAGGGCCGGCGCATCCGCCGCGCCTTCGTCGCCGCGCCGGGCCACGTGCTGCTCTCCGCCGACTATTCGCAGATCGAGCTGCGCATCCTCGCCCATGTGGCCGGCGTGGACGCGCTCAAGAACGCCTTCCGCGACGGCATCGACATTCACGCGCTGACCGCGAGCCAGGTCTTCGGCCTGCCGCTGGAGGGCATGGATCCGATGGTGCGCCGCTCGGCCAAGGCCATCAATTTCGGCATCATCTACGGCATCAGCCCCTTCGGGCTCGCGCGCCAGATCGGCGTGCCGCAGCCCGAGGCCAAGGGCTACATCGAGGCCTACTTCGAGCGCTACCCCGGTATTCGCGACTACATGGAGCGCACCAAGAAGACGGCGCATACGGACGGCTTGGTCGTCACGCTCTTCGGCCGCAAGTGCCGGCTGCCGGGGATCAACGACCGCAACCCGGCGCGCCGCGCCTTCTCGGAGCGTGCGGCGATCAACGCGCCGATCCAGGGCACCGCAGCCGACATCATCAAGCGCGCGATGATCCCCTTGCAGGGCGCGCTGGAGGCCGAGGGGCTCGGCGCCCGCATGCTGCTCCAGGTGCACGACGAGCTGGTGTTCGAGGTGCCGGAGGCGGAGGTCGACGAGACCGGCGCCGTCGTCAGCCGGGTGATGGAGGGTGCGGCGCACCTCGACGTGCCGCTCACCGTCGACATCGGCACCGGCGCGAGCTGGGCCGACGCGCACTGAGGCGCGGCGCAGGCCGTGACCTTGGCGAGAAAGGCGGGCTAAGCTGCGTGCAATCAACAACGCGAACCCAAGGGAGATCATCCATGAGGCGATTTATCGTCGCCGCGCTCGCGGCGCTCGGCATTGCCGCGGCCGGCACGGCCCAGCTCCAGGCCGAGGACTTCACGCCCGCCGTGGTCTTCGACATGGGCGGCAAGTTCGACAAGTCCTTCAACGAGGCAGCCTACAACGGCGCCGAGCGCTTCAAGGCCGATACCGGCATCGAGTACCGCGAGTTCGAGGTCACCAACCCGGCCATGCGCGAGCAGGCGCTGCGCAACATGGCGCGGCGCGGCGCGCAGGTCGTGGTGGCCATGGGCTTCGCGCAAGCCGCGGCGGTCGAGACGGTGGCGCAGGAGTTCCCCGAGACCAGGTTCACCCTGATCGACATGGTGGTGGACCTGCCCAACGTGCAGTCCGTGATCTTCAAGGAGCACGAGGGCTCGTTCCTGGTCGGCATGGCGGCGGCGATGGCATCGCAGACCGGCAAGATCGGCTTCGTCGGCGGCATGGACATCCCGCTGATCCGCAAGTTCGCGCTGGGCTACGTGGAGGGCGCGAAGCACGTCAATCCCGACATCGAGATATTCCAGAACATGACCGGCACGACGCCGGCCGCCTGGAACGACCCGACCAGGGGCGGCGAGCTCGCCCGCAGCCAGTTCGACCGGGGCGCGGACGTGGTCTACGCCGCCGCCGGCGGCACCGGCATCGGCGTCTACCAGGCCGCCAAGGACGCGGGCAAGCTCGCCATCGGCGTCGACAGCAACCAGAACTACCTGCACCCCGGCACGATGCTGACCTCGATGATCAAGCGCGTCGACGTGGCGGTCTACGAGTCCTTCGAGGCGGCGCGGGAGGGCAACTGGCAGGGCGGCATTCAGGTGCTCGGGCTGGCCGAGGACGGGGTCGGCTGGGCCCTGGACGAGCACAACCGCAGCCTCGTTCCGGCCGAGATGGAAGCGGCCATCGAGCAGGCGCGCCAGAACATCATCGCCGGCCAGATCGCGGTGACCGACTACATGGCGCAGTAGCGCGCGGGCGCGGGCGCCCGCCCTCCATCCAGGTGCAGGCCCCGTGGCGGGCGAGGAGAACCGGGGGGCGGCGGAAGAGCGCGGCCCCTCGGGCGCCCCCGGCGTGCCCGCGCTCGAGGTCGCGGGCATCCAGAAGTGGTTCGGCACGGTGCACGCCAACGACGACGTGTCGGTGGCGGTGGACGCCGGCACCATCCACGGCATCATCGGCGAGAACGGCGCCGGCAAGTCCACGCTGATGAGCATCGTCTACGGCTACTACCAGGCCGACGGCGGCGAGATCAGGGTGGGCGGCAAGCCGGTGGCGATCAGGGGGCCGGAGGACGCCATCTCCCACGGCATCGGCATGGTCCACCAGCACTTCATGCTGGTGGATACCTTCACCGTGCTGGAGAACGTGGTGCTCGGCGTCGAGAGCGGCTACCTGCTGCGCCGCAGCCTCGCCGAGGCGCGGCAGGAGCTGGAGCGGCTGGAGCGCGAGTACGGGCTCGACGTCGACCCCGACGCCATTGTCGGCGATCTGCCCGTCGGCCTGCAGCAGCGCGTCGAGATCCTGAAGGCGCTTTACCGCGGTGCCGACATCCTGATCCTGGACGAGCCCACCGGCGTGCTCACACCGCAGGAGGTGGACGACCTCTTCCGCATCCTGCGCGCGCTGCGCGACCAGGGGCGGACCATCGTCCTCATCACCCACAAGCTGCGCGAGATCATGGCGCTGACCGACCGCGTCACGGTGATGCGCGCGGGCCGCGTGGTCGATCACGTGAGGACCGCCGAGACCGACCGGGCGCAGCTCGCGGCCATGATGGTGGGGCGCAGCGTGCTGCTGCGCGTCGAGAAGGGCGCGGCCGCGCCCGGCGAGGCCCTGCTGCGCGTCGAGAACCTCGCGGTGCGCGACCGGGCCGGCGTGCTGCGCGTGCGCGACGTGAGCTTCAGCGTGCGCACGGGCGAGATCGTCGGCATCGCCGGCGTCGCCGGCAACGGCCAGTCGGAGCTGCTGGAGGCGCTCGCCGGCACGCTCGCGCGCGAGGGCGGCACGGTCGAGATCGCCGGCGCCCCCGCAGCCCCCGGCGGCCACGCGGAAGCCGCACGGGCCATGCGCCGCGCGGGCCTCGGCCACGTGCCGGAGGACCGCCAGCGCATGGGGCTCGTCACCGCCTTCGACGCCTCCGAGAGCGGCATCCTCGGCTACCACCGGGAGCGCCAGTACAACCCGCGCATGCTGATGAGCCGGGGCGCGGTGGTCGGCGCCGTCCGCCGCACCATGGAGGAATTCGACGTGCGCCCGCCGCTGCCGCAGTTGCGCACGGCCAGCTTCTCCGGCGGCAACCAGCAGAAGATCGTGGTCGGCCGCGAGATGGGCCGCGAGCCCGACGTGCTGCTGGTGGGGCAGCCGACGCGGGGCGTCGACATCGGCGCCATCGAGTTCATCCACCGCCAGCTCGTGGCGATGCGCGATGCGGGCAAGGCGATCCTGCTGGTCTCGGTCGAGCTCGACGAGATCATGTCGCTCTCCGACCGCATCCTGGTGATGTTCGACGGCGCCATCGTCGGCGAGGTGGCGCAGGCGCAGGCCGACGAGCGCATCCTCGGGCTGATGATGGCGGGCGAGCGCGTCGCCGGCGCGGAGGCCGGGCCGGCGTGAGCGGCTTCGGCGGGCCGACCCAGGCGCCGGCCTGGGTGACGCACGGGCTGGTCCCGCTCATCAACCTCGGGCTCGCGTTGCTGATCGCCGGCATCATCATCGCCGCCATCGGCGAGAACCCCTTCGAGGCGCTGAAGCTGCTCGTGCTCGGCGCCGTGGGCTACCCGGAGGCGATCGGCTACACCCTCTACTACACCACCAATTTCGTCTTCACCGGGCTCGCCGTCGCCATCGCCTTCCACTGCGGGCTCTTCAACATCGGCGGCGAGGGCCAGGCCTATCTCGGCGGGCTCGGCGCGGGCCTGATCGGGCTCTACCTCGGCCACTGGCCGGCGCCGGTGGCGATCGTGCTCGCCATCGCGGCTGCCATGGCCTTCGGCGCCTTCTGGGCCTTCATCCCCGGCTGGCTTCAGGCCAGGCGCGGCAGCCACATCGTCATCACCACGATCATGTTCAACTTCCTCGCCGCGGCGCTGATGACCTACCTGCTGGTGGAGGTCTTCATCAAGCCGGGGCAGCAGGCGGCCGAGAGCCGCACCTTCGAGGCAGGCGCGTGGCTGCCCTTCGTCCACGACGTGCTGGCCGGCTTCGGCGTCGACATCGGCCGCTCCTCGCTCAACCTGAGCGTCGTGGTGGCGGCGGTCTGCCTCGTCCTCTTCTGGTTC
This sequence comes from Alphaproteobacteria bacterium, assembly GCA_022823305.1. GTDB lineage: Bacteria > Pseudomonadota > Alphaproteobacteria > UBA828 > UBA828 > WTGU01. The sequence continues at coordinate 8,903 of JAJDXK010000009.1, read as the reverse complement.
TTCGTCTGGCGCACGCGCTGGGGCTACGAGATTCGCGCCGTCGGCCTCAACGAATCGGCCGCGGTCTACGGCGGCATCTCGCCGGCGCGCGCGATCATGCTGGCGATGGCGGTCTCGGGCGGGCTCGCGGGCCTGGTAGGCGTCAACGAGATCATCGGCGTCCACCACCGCCTGCTGCTGGAGTTCACGGCGGGCTACGGCTTCGTCGGAATCGCCGTCGCCCTGATGGGGCGCAACCACCCCGTGGGCATCCTGCTCGCCGCCCTCCTCTTCGGCATCCTCTACCAGGGCGGCTCGGAACTGGCCTTCGACATGCCCAACGTGACGCGCGACATGGTGGTGGTGCTGCAGGGCCTGGTGGTCCTCTTCTCCGGCGCGCTGGAGCACATGTTCCGCGCCCGCATCGAGCGGCTCTTCACACGCCGCGCGCGGGCGGTGGCGGAAGCGGCCTGACGATGGAAGCGGTGACCTGGATCGTGCTGGTGATCGACGCGACGCTGCGCGTCTCGACTCCGCTGATCCTCGCCGCCTTCGCCGGCATGTTCGCCGAGCGCTCCGGCGTGGTCGACATCGGCCTCGAGGGCAAGATGCTGGGGGCGGCCTTCGGCGCCGCGGCCGCGGCCTACGTCACCGGCTCGCCCTGGATCGGCCTGCTCGCCGGCATCGGCACCTCGGTCGCGCTCGCGATGATCCACGCCTTCGCCTGCGTCACCCACAAGGGCAACCAGGTGGTCTCGGGCATGGCGCTCAACATCCTGGTGGCGGGGCTGGGGCCGGTGCTCTCGCTCGCCTGGTTCGGCCAGGGCGGGCAGACGCCGATGGTGTCGGACGCAGGCCGCTTCCGCCCGCTGCACTTCCCCTTCGCCGACCGCCTCGCCGACGTGCCCTTCCTCGCCCAGATCTATTCGGAGATCGTGAGCGGCCACAACCTGATCGTCTATCTCGCGCTCGGCATGGTGCCGCTGGCGGCGTGGTTCATCTACAAGACCCGCTTCGGGCTCCGCTTGCGCGCGGTCGGCGAGGCGCCGGAGGCGGTGGACACCGCCGGCATCTCGGTCGCCGGCATGCGCTACCGCGCCATGGTCGTCTGCGGCATCCTCTGCGGCGTCGCCGGCACCTCGCTCTCGATCGCGCAGAACGCGCTCTTCGTGCGCGACATGACCGCGGGCATGGGCTACCTCGCGCTCGCGGCCCTCATCTTCGGCAAGTGGCGCCCGGTGCCGACGCTCTTTGCCTGCTTCCTCTTCGCCTTCGCCGATGCGGTGCAGGCCAGGCTCCAGGGGGTCGACATTCCCGGCGTCGGAATCATCCCGGTGCAGGCGATCCAGGCGCTGCCCTACCTGCTGACGGTGCTGCTGCTGGCGGGATTCGTGGGCAAGGCGGTGCCGCCCAGGGCGAGCGGCGTCCCCTACGTGAAGGAACGCTGAGGCGCGCGCAGGTTCAAGATGCGGTGTGCCGAGCGCCGGCCGGGATCGGCGATATCCCTAGAAACGTGTTGAAAATCAATGATTTATAAGGAATTGGGTTCGTTTTGCAAATTTCAGTTTTCGCGGCGGCGCGCGGTCAGTCGCCGGTGAGCAGGCGGTCCACGAGCTGGCGCACGGAGGGAATGAAGCGGTTCGAGTAGAAGGGATCGCTGGCGAAGCGGAAGGCGGCGTGGCCGGCGAACATGAGCTGGTTCTCGATGTCCTCGCCGTGGATGATCTCCTGCAGCGTCTTCTGGATGCAGTAGCTGCGGGGATCGGTCTTCTTGCCGGTGGAGTTCTCGGCGTTGGTGGCCCAGTTGCTGAAGCGGCAGGCGCTGAGGCAGCCCATGCAGGCCGCCTGGTCGGCCCTGATCTCGCGCGCCTTCTCGTCGGTGACGAAGATGATCGTGGTGTCGGGGGTCTTCAGCACCGAGGTGAAGCCCTCGTCCATCCACTGCTGCGCCCGCGCCAGATCGCCCCTGGTCAGGTAGAAGCTGCGCCCGCGCGGGCCGGGCGTGAACTTCTGATCGTGGTCGCCGATGGGCTCGGCGGTATACGCGACCTGGCGCTGCTCGCGCTCGGCAAGCTCGTGGATGAAGGCGTTGCGCACGGCGGACGAGTAGAATCCGGTCGGGCTGAAGCGGTTTAGGTTGACGTCCCCTTCCTTCATCGTGAGCAGCTTGCGCTTCCACGCTTCGGAGATGGGGCTTTCCTCGGTCACCAGCGGGCGGGTACCGAACTGGAAGACGACGGGGCCGATCTCGGGATTGTCGAGCCAGTCCTCCCAGTCGCGCAGATACCATACGCCCCCCGCCATCACGATGGGCACATCGTCGAGGCCGCACTCGTTCATCTGCTTGCGCAACGCGGCGACCCGTGGATAGGCGGGCTCGGGCCGCTCGGGATCTTCGCTGTTGGAGAGCCCGTTGTGGCCGCCGGCGCGCCAGGGATCCTCGTAGACGACGCCGCCCATCCAGTCGGAGAAGCGATGGTAGGCGCGTTTCCAGAGCGCGCGGAAGGCCCGCGCCGAGGAGATGATGGGGTAGTAGTGGACCTCGTACTGCGCGGATACCTCGGCGAGCCGGTAGGGCATCCCGGCGCCGCAGGTCACGCCGTGGATGAGGCCGCGCGTGGCCTCGAGGACGCCGTGCAGGATGCGCTCGGCGGCGGCCATCTCCCACAGCACGTTCATGTGGAGCCGGCCCGCGCCGCCCGAGACGTCGTGGGCGATGCGCGCCTGGGCGATGCCGCCCCTGATGGCGTAGTCGACCAGCTCCTCGTGGCGCTCCCTGCGGGTGCGGCCTCGGTAGACCTGCGGCACGGCGCGGCCGCGTTCGTCGTAGTAGTCCGCGTTGACGCCGGAGAAGGTGCCGACGCCGCCGCAGGCCGCCCACGCGCCCGAGCTGAGGCCGTTGGTCACGCCGATGCCCTTTCCCCCCTCGATCAGGGGGAGGACCTCGCGTCCCGACAACATGATCGCGTTCAACGCCTTCATTGTCGGTCCATCTGCCGTCGTGTCCGGCTCGGTCCGCCCGCCGCGGCGAGACCCGGCGGAGGGCCGGCGTCCCCGCCATACCCCGATGTGGGCGGCAGGAATGCCGAATGCAAGGTGTCGCGCCTCGCCGAGGCCGCGCTAACCGGCCTGCGCCGTCTCGCCCGCCTCCGTGAGATCCTCGCCGCTCTCCTGGTTCACGGCCTTCATGCTGAGCTTCACCTTACCCCGGTCGTCGATGCCCAGCACCTTCACTTTGACGTTATCGCCCTCGCTCAGCACGTCGCTGACGCTCTTGATCCGGCGCGGCGCGATCTCGCTGATGTGGACCAGGCCGTCGCGCTTGCCGATGAAGTTCACGAAGGCGCCGAAGTCGACGATCTTGACCACCTTGCCGTCGTAGATCACGCCGACCTCGGGCTCGGCGACGATGTCGCGGATCATGTCGATCGCCGCCTTGGCGGCCTCGCCCTCCACGGCCGCGACCTTGATGGTGCCGTCGTCCTCGATGTCGATCTTGGTCCCGGTGGTCTCGCAGATCTCGCGAATCACCATGCCGCCGGGGCCGATCACCTCGCGGATGCGGTCCTTGGGGATCGAGAAGGTGGTGATGCGGGGCGCGTTGTCGCTGACGCTGTCGCGCGCGTGCGCCAGCGCCTTCGACATCTCGCCGAGGATGTGCAGGCGCCCGTCGCGCGCCTGGGCGAGCGCGGTGCGCATGATCTCCTCGGTGATGGACGTGATCTTGATGTCCATCTGCAGCGAGGTGACCCCCTGCTCCGTGCCGGCCACCTTGAAGTCCATGTCGCCGAGGTGGTCCTCGTCGCCGAGGATGTCGGAGAGCACGGCGAAGCGGTCCTCCTCCTTGATCAGCCCCATGGCGATGCCGGCCACCGGGCGGGCCAGCGGCACGCCCGCATCCATCAGCGAGAGCGAGGCCCCGCACACCGTCGCCATCGACGACGAGCCGTTGGACTCGGTGATCTCCGAGACCACGCGGATGGTGTAGGGGAAGGCCTCCGCCTCGGGCAGGAGCGGATGCACCGCCCGCCAGGCAAGCTTGCCGTGGCCGATCTCGCGCCGGCCGGGGCCGCGCAGGAAGCGCGCCTCGCCCACCGAGTAGGGCGGGAAGTTGTAGTGCAGCATGAAGCGCTCGCGGTACTCGCCCTCGAGCATGTCCATGATCTGCTCGTCCTGGCCGGTGCCGAGGGTGGCGGTGACCAGCGCCTGGGTCTCGCCGCGCGTGAAGAGCGCCGAGCCATGGCTGCGGGGCAGCACGCCGACCTCGCTCAGGATCGTGCGCACGTCGGCGGTCGCGCGCCCGTCGATGCGCACCCCGGTCTCCAGGATCTGGCCGCGCACGATGTCCTTCTCGAGCGCGCCGAGCGTGCCGTCGAGGATGGCGGAGGCGCCTTCCTCGTCGCCGAACTGCGCCGCGGTCCCCGCCTTGGCGGCGGCGACCTTCTCCAGCCGCTCGGTCTTGGCGGCGATGGCGTAGGCGTCGCGCAGCGGCGCCTCGGCATGTGCGCGGATGCGCCCCACCAGGCCCGAGTCGACCTCCTCCTCGGGAAGCTCCCACGGGTCCTTGGCGCAGGCCTCGGCGAGGCCGACGATGGCCTCGATCACCGGCTTGATCGCCTCGTGGCCGAACATCACCGCGCCCAGCATCTGCTCCTCGGAGAGCTCGGACGCCTCGGACTCGACCATGAGAACGCCGTCGGTGGTGCCGGCCATGACCAGGTCGAGGCCGGAGGCCGCGCGCTGCTCGTAGGTCGGGTTCAGCACGTACTCGCCGTCCACCAGGCCGACCCGGCAGCCGCCGATCGGCCCCATGAAGGGCAGGCCCGAGATGGTGAGCGCGGCGGACGCGCCGATCATGGCGACGATGTCGGAATCGTTGATGAGGTCGTGCGAGAGAACGGTGCAGATGACCTGGGTCTCGTTGCGGAAGGACTTGACGAAGAGAGGCCGGAGCGGCCGGTCGATAAGGCGGGAGACCAGGGTCTCCTTCTCGCTGGGGCGCCCTTCGCGCTTGAAGAAGCCGCCCGGGATCTTGCCGGCGGCGGATGCCTTCTCCTCGTAGTTGACCGTGAGCGGGAAGAAGTCCTGGCCTTCCCGCGCGCTGCGCTGGCCGACGACGGTGCAGAGCACCGCGGTTTCGCCGTAGCTCGCGAGGACGGCGCCATCCGCCTGGCGGGCGATGCGCCCCGTCTCAAGGGTGAGCTTGCGCCCGCCCCACATGACCTCGCGACGTGTGATATCGAACATGCTCTTTCCTTCGCTTTCCCTGTGGCGAGCCGCCCATTCGGCCCGCCCCTTCGCATGCGCAGCACCAAGCGGCGACGGCCCCATGCCGTGCCTCCTGCTGCGCTATCGTGATGCGCGCGCCGCTTGCCGGCGGCCCGCACGGATTGCCGGGTCTATTTCCTCAGGCCCAGCCGTTGAATGACGGCGGCGTAGCGCTCCTGATCGTTGCGCTTGAGATAGTCGAGCAGACGACGCCGGCGGCTCACCATCTTGAGCAGGCCCTGCCGCGAATGGAGGTCCTTCTTGTGGGCCCGGAAATGCTCGGTCAGGTTGTTGATCCGCTCGGTCAGGATGGCGACCTGGACCTCCGGCGAACCGGTGTCGTTGGTCTTGGTCGCATACTCCGATATCAGCTCGGTCTTGCGCACTGCGCTGATCGACATCTCGCTACTCCGCATGTCACATGTTGAAGACCCGCAGCGGGCGGGCCCGGCCCGCGCCGATCTCGGCCAGCGCCACGAGGCGAGACCCGGCCATGGCGCGGACCCTTCCGGGGGCCGCTCCGGGCGCGGGCACAGCCTGACCGTGGCACAGACGATCCGCCTCGCGTGCGGTCAGGAGCAGAGCCGGGATGTCGGCCAGCACTGCATCGACCGGCAGCAGGCTTTCGGCGAGGGCCAGACTATGCCCGAGCGCGTCCACTTTATCCAGTGGATTCGCGTCGGTCTCGGTGAAGGGCCCGACCGCGGCGCGGTGCAGCCAGTCCACGTGGCCGACCGTGCCACAGGCCTCCGCGATGTCGCGGGCCAGCGCGCGGACGTAGGTGCCCTTGCCGCACTCGACCTCGAAGGCGGCACCGTCTGCGTCCGCTTCGGTCAGCACCAGGCTGCTCACGCGCACGGTGCGCGCCGCGAGCTCCGGCTGCTCGCCCCGGCGCGCGAGCGCGTAGGCCCGCTCTCCGCCGACCTTGAGGGCCGAGTACGCGGGCGGCACCTGCTCGATATCGCCGATGAATCGGGGCAGAAGCCGCGTCAGCTCTGCCTTGCCCGGGCGCGCCTCGCCGGTCGCGATCACGCGCCCCTCGGCATCGTCGGTGTCACGCTGCTCGCCCCAGCGCACGCCGAAGCGATAGCGCTTGGGCGCGTCCATCATGAACGAGACCGTCTTGGTGGCCTCGCCGACCGCCACCGGCAGCACGCCTGTCGCCATCGGGTCGAGGGTGCCGGCATGCCCCACCTTGGCGCCGCCCGCGAGCGCCTTGACGCGGGCGACGACGCGGGCCGAGGTGATGCCGCGCGGCTTGTCGACCACGAGCCAGCCGTGGGGGGTGCCGCACTCACTCATCGCTGCGCTCGCCGGCGCCCAGCAGGCTGTCGATGCGCTGCCCGTGCTCGAAGCTGCGGTCGATCTCGAAGCTGAGCTGCGGCGAGAACTTGAGCCTGACCCGGCGGTTGACCTCGCCCCGCAGGTGGCCGGCGGCGCGCCTCAGCGCATCGAGCGCCTCGGCCTCGCGCTCGCCGCCGAGCGGCATCACGTAGACCCTGGCGGAGCGCAGGTCCGGCGCCGGCACGACCTCGGTCACGGTGAAGCGCACCGCGCTCAGCACGGGGTCGCGGAAGTGGCCGCGGGCGAGCGATTCGGACAGCGCTTCCCTGATGAGCTCGCCGACCCGCCGCTGCCGCTGGCTCGGCGGAGCGCCTGCCTTCCTCATGGGGCGCGGGGCCGACACGCACTACGCCTCGAGGGTGCGTGCGACCTCCTCGATCTCATAGAACTCGACGACGTCGCCCTCGCGCACATCGGAGTAGTTCTCGAACGACATGCCGCATTCGTAGCCTTCCTTGACCTCGCGCACGTCGTCCTTGAAGCGCCGGAGCGTCTTCAGCGCGCCGTCGTGGATGACCACGTCGTCGCGCAGCAGGCGCACCTTCGCGCCGCGGCGGACGAGGCCGTCGGTCACGCGGCAGCCCGCGACCTTGCCGACGCGGCCCACGTTGAAGACCTGGAGGATCTGGGCGTTGCCCAGCATGCGCTCGCGCGCCTCGGGGCGCAGCATGCCCTCGAGCATGGCCCTCGCCTCGTCGACCACGTCGTAGATGACGGCGTGGTAGCGAATCTCGGTCCCGCTGCGCCCGGCGAGCTCGCGCGCCTGCGCGTTGGCCCGCACGTTGAAGCCGACGATGGCGGCCTCTGACGCGGCCGCGAGGGTCACGTCCGATTCGGTAATGCCGCCGACGCCGGCATGGAGCACGCGCACCGCCACCTCCTCGGTGCCGAGCCGGTCGAGCGCGCCCACCAGCGCCTCCACCGAGCCCTGGACATCGGCCTTGACCACCAGCGGAAGCTCGCTCTTGCCCTCCTGCTCGCGCATGTCGGAGAAGAGCTGCTCCAGGTTCATGGGTGCGCCGCGCGCGACCTCCTTCTCCCGCGCGCGCGCCTGGCGGAACTCGGAGACCTCGCGCGCCCGGCGCTCGTTCTCCACCACCACCACCTCGTCGCCCGCCTGGGGCGCGCCGCTGAGCCCGAGGACCTCCACCGGCACGGACGGCCCCGCCGACTTCGCGGCGGCGCCGTGGTCGTCGTACATGGCGCGGACCCGGCCCCACTGGGCGCCGGCAACGACGATGTCGCCGACGTGGAGCGTGCCGCGCTGAACCAGCACCGTGGCCACCGCGCCGCGGCCGCGGTCGACCTTGGCCTCGATCACCACCCCTTCGGCCGCGCGGTCGGGGTTGGCGGACAGCTCCAGGAGCTCCGCCTGCAGGAGGATCGCCTCCTCCAGCCTGTCGAGGTTGAGCCTCTCGGTCGCCGAAATCTCGACCGCGAGCACGTCGCCGCCCATCTCCTCGGTCACGATCTCGTGCTGCAGCAGGTCCTGGCGCACCCGGCCGGGGTCGGCGTCGGGGCGGTCGATCTTGTTGATGGCGATCAGGATCGGCACCTCGGCTGCGCGCGCGTGATTGATGGCCTCGACGGTCTGGGGCATGACGCCGTCGTCGGCCGAGACGACGAGCACGACGATATCGGTGACGCTCGCGCCGCGCGCGCGCATCTCGGTGAAGGCGGCGTGGCCCGGCGTGTCGATGAAGGTGATGCGGGCGCCCTTCCCGGTCTCTACCTGGTAGGCGCCGATGTGCTGGGTGATGCCGCCCGCCTCGCCGGAGACGACGTCGCTGGAACGGATGGCGTCGAGCAGCGAGGTCTTGCCGTGGTCGACGTGGCCCATGACCGTGACCACCGGCGGGCGCGTGATCAGCGCATCGGCGCTGTCGTCCTCGCCCTTGAGCCCGATCTCGACATCGGCCTCGCTGACGCGGCGGACCTTGTGGCCGAACTCCTCGACCACGAGCTGCGCGGTGTCGGCGTCGATCGACTGGGTGATGGTCACGACCGTGCCCATCTCCATCAGCCGCTTCACCACCTCAGCGCCGCGCACGGCCATGCGGCTCGCGAGCTCCTGCACGGTGATCGCCTCGGGCACCACGACATCGCGCACCACCGGCTTGAGCTCGTCGGCGCGGAGCGCCTGCTGGGCGAGGCGCTTCTCGCGCTCGCGCTGGCGCCGCAGCGAGGCGAGGCTGCGCCCGCGCTCCTCGCCCACGGTGCCGTCGAGAGCCTCGGAGAGCGAGATCTTGCCGCCGCGCCGGCGCGGCTGCTGGTCTCGCCGCGAGGGACCCGCCGGACGGCGCTGCTCGCCG
>JAJDXK010000021.1 GCA_022823305.1 Alphaproteobacteria bacterium | reverse complement strand
GCCGGCTGCCGTGAGCGACAGAGAGCCAGCTTGGGGAATTATATCGCAAAGTCACATCGACGCTGGCCAGGTGGATCGATGACCTCTCACGGCTTGTAGATGCCCACGCCGAAGATATAGCCGTCGCGCAGCACGGCCCAGGTACACTTCGGTTCGATCTCTCCGGTGGCTGGGTTCCTGAATTTGTAATCGATCCACACGCCGTCCAGTGTGGCGGCCTCGCGCATCTCCTCGCCGAATCGCTTGCCGTCGGCATCGACGACGCTCGAATACTTTACCCCCAGTAGAGATTGATCGACGGCGTGGGCCACCAGGCCCTGATCGCCTCCGCCGACGAATATATAGAGGTCGCGGTCCAGAAACTCCGGCGCAGGGTCGGTGTTGAACTTCGCGAATGCCGCCTCGGCCCCCATCTCGTCGTAGTAGGCGATGGCGCGCGCGACCATGTCCTGAGCTTCCTTGGCCGTGCCCCGGTTGTCGTCTGCCGCGGCGGGCGCCGCGAGCGTCAGGAGCAGCGCGGCGGCAAGGCCCCGAAGACGGTGGATCGTCGTCATGATCGTTTCTCCGTTCTCGACAACGGCAATGTTGGTTCAGGGTTTCGTCAGGGTGCCCGGTTCCGTCGCGCTGGGCCTCGTCCGATTCCTCGACCGTCACAGTGCGCATGGGCGCGGCTCTCACGTTTGCGGGCGTCGCGTCGGCGCTCACGTCTTCCTCGAACCCGGCCTTGCTCGGCTGGTGGCTGGAGGGGCGGATGACGACAACGGGCGTGTCATCCATCACGAGGCTCCCTGCTCACGGGAACGCAGAGCCCAGCACAATGTGACTATGCGATATAATTCTCCTAGCTTGCGGCGGCCTTCTCCTCGAAGCGGCGGACGATGTAGCGCTCGACGGTCTCCGCGAGGGTGTCGAGCTCGCGCTCGTAGAAGTGGCCGGCGCTCTCGATCACGTCGTAGTCGATCTCGATCTGGCGCTGGCTCTGCAGCTTGCTCGCGAGCTCCGCGACCTCGGGCTCGGGCACCAGGTCGTCGGCGCCGCCGTGGACGATCAGCCCCGAGGAGGGGCAGGGCGCGAGGAAGGTGAAGTCGAACTTGTTGGCCGGTGGCGAGACCGCGACGAAGCCCTCGATCTCCGGCCGGCGCATGAGGAGCTGCATGGCGATCCAGGCGCCGAAGGAGAAGCCGGCGATCCAGCAGCGGTCGGCGCCCGGATTCTGGATCTGCAGCCAGTCGAGCACCGAGGCGGCGTCGCTCAGCTCGCCCTGCCCGTGGTCGTACTCGCCCTGCGAGCGCCCGACGCCGCGGAAGTTGAACCGGATGACCGAGAACGACTGGCGGCGGAAGGCGTGGTAGAGCGCGTGGACGATCTTGTTGTTCATGGTGCCGCCGTGCTGCGGGTGCGGGTGCAGCATCAGCGCGATGGGCGCGCGCGCATCCTCGGACTGCTGGTAGCGCGCCTGGAGGCGGCCCTCGGGCCCGTTGATCATCACTTCCGGCATGGGCGAGACATCGTTCCGTGATCGTCGAGGCGGAATCGCGGCGCGCATGGTGCCGGCGCCGCGCAGTGCTTCCATCCCGTCGCGCCGGACGCGGCGGAAATACTTGACCCCCGGAGTCGGGAACTCTATATCCCCACCAGCACACGGGAATATCGGCTCGCGGCGGCGCTCCCGCGCCCGTCATTGATATACGGACGGCGACACCATGTTCAAGCGTATTCGGGAAGACATCGGCTGCGTCTTCGGCCGCGACCCGGCCGTGCGCTCCCGGATCGAGGTGTTCTTCTGCTATCCGGGCTTCCACGCGCTGCTCTTCTACCACGTGTCGCACCGGCTCTGGGGCATGGGCTTCCGGCTGCTCGGCCGCTTCGTCTCCCATGTCGGGCGCATGGTCACGGGCATCGAGATCCACCCCGGCGCGCAGATCGGCCGCCGCTTCTTCATCGACCACGGCATGGGCGTGGTGATCGGCGAGACCTCGGTGATCGGCGACGACGTGACGCTCTATCACCACGTGACGCTCGGCGGCGTCACCTGGTCGCCGGGCAAGCGGCACCCGACCGTGGGCGACGGCGTCGTGGTGGGCGCGGGCGCGCAGATCCTGGGGCCGATCACCGTCGGCCGCGACGCGCGCATCGGCGCCAACGCGGTGGTGCTCAAGGACGTGCCGCCGGGCGCCACCATGGTCGGGATTCCGGCGCGTCCCGCAGGTCCGGCTGCGGCCAGGAAGGACGCGTCTGCATTCGACGCCTACGGCACGCCCTCGCCCGACATCGCCGACCCGACGACGCGCACCGTCGATCTGCTGCGGGCCGAGGTGGACGCCCTGCGCGAGCGCCTGCAGGCAATGGAGCGCGCCGCTGCCGCGCCGGCCGAAGCAGACGCCGGCGCCGACGGCGAGGCCGGGGGCGAGGAGGCCCCCGCGCCGCTCGGCCGCCGCGCCGCGGGCGGCTAGGCGCCGTCTCCGGGGGCGGCCCGTGAGGCTCGGCACCAGGGGGCGCTATGCGGTCATGGCGATGGCGGAGCTCGCGCTCTGCACCGGCGGCACGGGCGAGGCCCGGCCGGTGACGCTGGCCGAGATCGCGGCGCGGCAGGACATCTCGCAGTCCTACCTGGAGCAGCTCTTCGGCCGCCTGCGCCGCGCCGGCCTGGTGCGGAGCACGCGCGGGCCCGGCGGCGGCTACCGCCTGGCGCGGCCGCCCGCCGAGCTCAGGATCGTCGACATCGTCGTCGCGGTGGACGAGAGCCTGCGGGCGACGCGCTGCCCGCCCGACCAGCGCAGCGGCTGCATGAAGGACGCGAGCCGCTGCGTCACCCATGATCTCTGGGACGAGCTCGGCATCCACATCCACCACTTCCTCAGCGCGGTCTCGCTCGAGGACGTCTGCGCGCGCCGGGTGCCCGGCATGAGCGCGCGGCTCTCCGGCGATGCGCGCGGCTACGCGGAGCAGGCGGCGGAATGAGCGAGGCGGGCCCCATCTACCTCGACTACAACGCCACGGCGCCGGTCAAGCCGGCGGTGGTGGACGCGGTGGCCGAGACGATGCTGCTGGCCGGCAACCCGTCCTCGGTGCACGGCTTCGGGCGCGACGTGCGCAGGCGCATCGAGGACGCGCGCGAGCGGATCGCGGCGCTGCTGGGCTGCGCCCCGCCGGAGCTGGTGTTCACCGCAGGCGGCACCGAGGCCAACAACACCGCGCTGCGCGGCGCCGGCCGGCGCGCGCTGATCGTGAGCGCGATCGAGCATCCCGCGATCCTGCGCACGGCCGAGGTTGTCGCGGACGATCTCGTGGTCCTGCCGGTGGACGGCGAGGGCGTGCTCGACCTGGGCGCGCTCGATGCGGCGCTCGCCGCGCACGGGGCCGACGCCCTGGTCTCCGTCATGCTCGCCAACAACGAGACCGGCGTGATCCAGCCGGTGGCCGAGATCGCGGCGCGCGCGCAGGCCGCGGGCGCGCTGGTCCATTGCGACGCGGTGCAGGCGCCGGGGCGTATCCCGGTCTCCTTCGCTGCGCTCGGCGTCGACATGATGAGCATCGCCGCCCACAAGTTCGCAGGGCCCAAGGGCATCGGCGCGCTGGTCGTGCGCGCGGGCCTCGACATCGCCCCCCTCGTCACCGGCGGCGGGCAGGAGCGGGGCCTGCGCGGCGGCACCGAGAACGCCGCCGGCATCGCGGGCTTCGGCGCCGCCGCGGCGCTTGCCGCAGACGACCTCGCGCGGGCCGGCGAGATCGCCGTCATGCGCGACGGCATGGAGGCGCGGCTGCGCGAGACCGAGCCGGATGTCGTCGTCTTCAGCGCCGGCGCGCCCCGCCTGCCCAACACGAGCTGCCTCACCATGCCGGGGGTGCAGAGCGAGACCCAGGTGATGGGCCTCGACCTCGCCGGCGTCGCGGTGAGCGCGGGTTCCGCCTGCTCCTCGGGCAAGGTCGAGGCGAGCCACGTGCTGCGCGCGCTGGGCGCGTCGGATGCGGTCGGCGGCTGCGCCATCCGCGTCAGCATGGGCTGGGCCACGACAGAGGACGAGATCGAGCGCTTCCTCGGCGCTTGGCGGGCGCTCTATGCGGGCCTCACCAACCGCTGGAAGGCCGGCGTCTCGGCCGCCGCAGGGTAGGCAGCGCCCGCGCCCCGTGCCCCGCATGACCTTCATCGACCCCGACGGCACCCGCCACGAGGTCGAGGCGCCCGTCGGCGATTCCGTGCTGGACATCGCCTTCCGCCACGGCATCGACATCGAGGGCGCGTGCGAGGGCGCCATGGCGTGCTCCACCTGCCACGTCATCGTCGATGCCGCCTGGTACGGCAGGCTGGAGGAGAAGTGCGAGGACGAGGAGGACATGCTGGACCTCGCGCTGGGGCTCACGCGCACCTCGCGCCTCGGCTGCCAGATCGTCATCACCGAGGCGCTCGACGGGCTCGTCGTGACGCTCCCGGAAGAGACCAGCAACATGATGTGAGGGGCGCGCCCGCGCCCACACCCACGCAGACGAGAGACGGCGATGGCGGCGGCCGGGACGGGATTCTTCGCAAACCTGCGCGCGGCCGCAGGCGACGAGTGGCGGCGCTACGTCGAGCATCCCTTCGTCCGGGGGCTCGGCGACGGCAGCCTGCCCGAGGCCGCGTTCCGCCACTACCTGGTGCAGGACTACCTCTTCCTGATCCAGTTCGCCCGCGCCTACGGGCTCGCGGCCTACAAGGCCGACAGCCTGGCCGAGATCCGCGCGGCCTCCGAGGGCCTCAAGGCGCTGGTCGAGGTCGAGATGGACCTGCACCGCGCCTACTGCGCCGAGTGGGGGATCGGGGAGAGCGCGCTCGAGGCGGTCGAGGCCGACGCCGCCACCCTCGCCTACACGGCCTACGTGCTGGAGCGGGGCCACGCCGGCGACCTGCTCGACCTGCGCGTGGCCCTGGCGCCCTGCGTCGTCGGCTACGGCGAGATCGGCGCCCGCCTCGCCGCCGATCCGGCCACACTGACGGAGGGCAACCCCTACACGCCCTGGATCGCCATGTACGCCGGCGACGAGTATCAGGCGCTGATGCGGGCGGAGGTCGAGGCGCTGGAGGCGCTCGCCGCCGGGCGCGGCGGCGCGGCGCGCTTCGAGAGCCTCTCCGCCGTGTTCCGCACCGCGACGCGGCTCGAAGCGGCGTTCTGGCAGGCGGGCCTCGACGCGGCGGGGGCGTGAAGCCTGTAGCCGGCAAAACCCCCACCTCCCCCTGTCCCCCTCCCCCGACGGCGGTGGGGGAACGTAGACGGCGCCGGCCTTCTCCCCCTCTCCGCCCCGGGGGGCGGAGAGGGCCGGGGTGAGGTGGGGGTGCTTGCGCGGCGCCTGCGCGACCCTATAGTGCGCGCCATGCCCCTATCCTCCATCGATCTCGGCCTTGGCCGGGGCGCGTGCGTGGTCGTCGCCATGTCGGGCGGCGTCGATTCGTCGGTCACCGCCGCCCTGCTGGCGGAGGCGGGCTACGAGGTGGTGGGCGTCACGCTCCAGCTCTATGCGGCCGGCGGGCCGCGCCGGCGGCCCGGCGCCTGCTGCGCCGGCGAGGACATCTACGACGCCCGCCGGGTCGCGGACCGGCTCGGCATCCGCCACTACGTGCTCGACTACGAGCAGCGCTTTCGCGAGGCGGTGATGGACGACTTCGCGGACTCCTACCTGCGCGGCGAGACGCCGATCCCCTGCGTGCGCTGCAACGAGCGCGTGAAGTTCCGTGACCTGCTCGATCTTGCGCGCGACCTCGGCGCCGACGCGCTCGCCACCGGCCACTACGCGCGCCGGGTGGAGGGGACGGCCGGGCCCGAGCTTCACCGCGCGCTCGACGGGACGCGCGACCAGAGCTACTTCCTCTTCGCCACCACGCAGGAACAGCTCGCGTTCCTGCGCTTCCCCCTCGGCACGCTGCCCAAGGCGCAGGTGCGGGCGGAGGCGGCGCGCCTCGGCCTCGCCGTTGCCGAGAAGCCCGACAGCCAGGACATCTGCTTCGTGCCGGAGGGGCGCTACGCCGGCGTCATCGAGCGGCTGCGCCCCGGCGCCGCCGAGCCCGGCGCCATCGTCGACCGGGAAGGCCGCGTGCTGGGCCGGCACCGGGGCATCATCCACTTCACCGTGGGCCAGCGGCGCGGCCTCGGCATTGCGTGGCCGGAGCCGCTCTACGTGCTGGCGGTCGATGCCGCCCGCCGCGAGGTCGTGGTGGGCCCGCGAGCCGCGCTACTGCGCGACCGCGTCCGGACCGGCCCGCTCGCCTGGATCGGCACGGACGCGCCGGCGCTCGGCGAGGAACGGGCGGTGACGGCGCGTCTCCGCTCCAGCCACCCCGGCGCGCCGGCGCGGGTGACGCCGGCGGCGGACGGCAGCGCCACGGTCTCGCTGGAAGAGCCCGAGCCCGCGACCGCGCCGGGGCAGGCCTGCGTGCTCTACGAGGGCGAGCGGCTGCTGGGCGGCGGCTGGATCGGCGGCACCGGCCAGAGCGACGCTCTCGCCGCCGCGAGTCGCGACACCGCCCCGGCGGCGCACGTCGCGGCCGCCTGACTCGCTTCGGCGTTCATGCCTTCGATCGGTTCCGCACCCGACCGGCGTCATCCCGATCACTCTTCCTGCAGGGCCTCGTGACGGAGCCCTGCCTGGTCACGGAGAGCGCCGCGCTCGCCGCCCGCTGCGAGGCGTGGCGCGCGGCGGACTTCCTCACCGTCGACACCGAGTTCATGCGGGAGAACACCTACCGGGCGCGGCTCTGCCTGGTGCAGGTGGCCCCCCCCGGCGGCGAGCCGGTCGCCGTGGACCCGCTGGCGGAGGGGATCGACCTCGCGCCGCTCTACGACCTGCTGGCGCGGGCGCCGGTGCTCAAGGTCTTCCACGCGGCGCGGCAGGACGTCGAGGTGCTGCTGCCGCTGGCCGGCGGGGTGCCGCAGCCGCTCTTCGACACCCAGATCGCCGCGATGGTCTGCGGCTTCGGCGATCAGGTGGGCTACGAGACGCTGGTGGCGAAGCTCACGCGCGGGCGCATCGACAAGACCCAGCGCTTCACCGACTGGTCGCGCCGGCCGCTGACGGAGCGCCAGCTGCGCTACGCGCTCTCCGACGTGAGCCACCTGCGCGTCGTCTACGAGAAGCTGGCGGCGGAGCTGGAGCGCAGCGGGCGGCGCTCGTGGCTCGACGAGGAGCTTGCCACGCTCACCGATCGCGCCACCTACGAGGTGCCGCCGGAGGAGGTCTGGCGGCGGATCAAGGTGCGCGGCGGCAACCGGCGCTATCTCGCGGTGCTGCGCGAGGTCGCGGCCTGGCGCGAGCGCGAGGCGTCGCGGCGCGACGTGCCCCGCGCCTGGGTCCTGCGCGATACCGCGCTGAGCGAGGTCGCGGCCCAGCGCCCGCGCACGGTGCGGGAGCTCGCCAAGCTGCGCTCGGTGAGCCAGAAGACGGCGGAGGGCGCCACGGGCCACGCGCTTCTCGCGGCGGTCGAGCGCGCCATGGCGCTCCCCGACGAGCAGTGCCCGCGTCCCCCGGCCAAGCCCGGGGGGCCGGCGCCGCCGGGGGCGCTCACCGACCTTCTCAAGGTGCTGCTCACCCACAAGAGCGAGGAGTCGGGGGTCGCCCGGCGGTTGATCGCGAGCGCGGATGACCTGGAGCGGATCGCGCGCGGAGAGAGCGCAGAGGTGCCGGCGCTGCAGGGCTGGCGCCGCGCGCTCTTCGGCGAGGCCGCGCTCGACCTCGTGAGCGGGCGTCTCGCGCTCTCGGTGGAGGGCGGCACGCTGCGGCTCGTGCCCTGCGACGGCGACGGCGCCCCGGTGCCGGTACCGGCGGCGAACGTGGCGGAGGAGCCGTGAGCGCGGCCGGCGGTCCCTGGTTCCGCCCCGCGCGGCTCGGCAGCGCCGACCCGCCGCCCGTCACCCGCATCGGGCCGGATCGCGCCGACCCGCACTTCGTCCTGTGCTGCGACCACGCCAGCAACGCGGTGCCGGCGCACATGGAGCGCCTCGGCCTCGAGCGGGCGGAGCTCGAGCGCCACATCGGCTGGGACATCGGGGCGGCGACGGTCACGCACTCGCTGAGCGCCCGCCTCGGCGCGCCGGGCTTCCTCTCCGGCTACTCGCGGCTGCTGGTCGACTGCAACCGCCCGCCGGGGAGCCCCACCGCCATGCCGGCGGTGAGCGACGGCACCGTCGTGCCGGCCAACCGGGCGATCTCGCCGGAGGAGGCCGCGGCGCGGACGGACGCCTTCTTCCGCCCCTACCACGACGCCATCGCCGCCTGCCTCGATGCGACCCTCGCCGCAGGCGCCGTGCCGGTGCTGGTGGCGGTGCACAGCTTCACGCCGGTGTTCGGCGGCGTCTCCCGCCCCTGGGAGATCGGCCTCCTCTACGAGCACGACGACCGGCTGGTGCGGCCGTTGAAGGAGGCGCTCCGCGCGCTCCGGCCTGCGCTCACCATCGGCGACAACGAGCCCTACGCCATCATCGGCCCCTCGGACTACTCCATCCCGGTGCATGGCCAGGGCCGCGGCCTGCCGCACATCGAGATCGAGCTGCGCCAGGACCTGATCGGCACGCGCGAGGGCGCCGAGTCGTGGGCGGCGACGCTCGCCACCGCGCTGAGACGGGTGCGGGCGGCGCTGATGCCGCTCGCGATCGAGAAGCGCGTGCCGCCCGGCGGCGGCTAGGGTGTAACCCTGCTGAGACTCCCGGCCCTGCCGGATCGCGGCGATCCGAACGCCTCCCCCCTCCCCCTGTCCCCCTCCTCCCGGGAGGAGGGGGAAGGTAAGCGGCGCCGGCAGATTCTCCCTCTCCTCCCCGTGGGGGAGGAGAGGGCCGGGGTGAGGCGGGGGGCTCGCTCCGACCTTCGCGCTACTTGGGCTGCGGCACGATCCTGAGATAGGGCTTGGGCGCCTTCCAGCCGCCGGGGAAGGCCTTCTTCGCGTCCTCGTCGGAGACCGCCGGCACGATGATCACGTCCTCGCCCTGCTTCCAGTTGACCGGCGTCGCCACCTTGTGCTTCGCCGTGAGCTGGCAGGAATCGAGCACCCGCAGCACCTCGTCGAAGTTGCGGCCGGTGCTCATCGGGTAGGTGAGGGAGAGCTTGATCTTCTTGTCCGGCCCGACGAGGAAGACGGTGCGGACGGTGAGGTTGTCCACCGCCGTGCGCCCCTCCGACGTGGTGCCGGCGCCGGCCGGCAGCATCTCGTAGAGCGTCGCGATCTTCAGCTCCGGGTCGCCGATCAGCGGGTAGTTCACCGCGTGGCCCTGGGTCTCCTCGATGTCCTTCGACCAGGCGTGGTGGTCGCTCACGCCGTCGACGCTGAGCCCGAGGACCTTGCAGTTCCGCTTCTCGAACTCCCCCTTGAGGCCGGCCATGTAGCCGAGCTCGGTCGTGCACACCGGCGTGAAGTCCTTGGGATGGGAGAACAGGATCGCCCAGCCGTCGCCGATCCACTCGTGAAAGTCGATCGAGCCCTCGGTGGTGTCCGCCGTGAAATTGGGTGCTTCGTCGCCTATCCTCAGCGCCATCGTCCGAAATCTCCTCCTGATGGTCCGTGCGCCGGCCGCCCTGCGGGCCGGCGCTCCCCCATGACCGGTCCGGCGTCCGCCGCGTTCGGCGGCCGCCGATGCACAACAATGTGGTGCGTGCGGCCGGCCGGACAAGTACCCTCGTGCGCCCGGCCGCGCCCGTGACGCCTAGAGCTGCGTGAGCATGTGCTCCGCGCTGCTCACGTCCATCTCGGCCGGGTTCTCCTCGACGTTGAGGACGGTCACGGTGCCGTCGTCGACGATCATGGAGAAGCGGGTCGTCCGCTCGCCGAGCCCGAAGCCGGTGCCGTCGAGGGTGAGGCCCGTGGCGCGTGCGAACTCGCCGTTGCCGTCCGCCAGCATGTCGATGGTGCCGCTGGCGGAGGTGTTCTCGCCCCACGCCTTCATCACGAAGGCGTCGTTGACCGACACGCAGGCGATCTGGTCGACGCCCCTGGCCCTGAGCGCATCGGCCTGGGCGAGGAAGCTCGGCACGTGCTTGGCCGAGCAGGTCGGCGTGAATGCGCCGGGGACCGCGAAGAGCGCGGTCTTCTTGCCGCCGAAATAGTCGTCGCTCGAGACGTCGCTGAGCCCGTCCTCGGTCAGCATCTTGAAGTTGACAGACGGCACCCTGTCGCCCGCACTGATTGCCATGATCTCCCTCTCCTCTCGCATGGTCGCCGGCCGGGCCGGCCCCGGTTGCCGCGCACTATGCGAAGAGCGCCCCCGGAATGCAAACCCTGCGCCCCGCTCCGTTTTCCGCCGTGCGCGGGCGTGCTAGGGAATCCCGCGAGGCTGCGGGACGCGCTCCGCCAGAGGGCGCGCGCGAGGGGAGCGATGGCAGAAGCGTTACCGACACAGGCCGAGGTGGTGATCGTCGGCGGCGGCATCATCGGCTGCAGCATGGCCTATCACCTGACCAAGCTCGGGCGGCGCGACGTGGTCCTGCTCGAGCGCGGGCACCTCACCGGCGGCACCTCGTGGCACGCGGCCGGCCTGGTCAACCAGCTCCGCGCCACCTCGACGCTGACCGAGCTCGCGCGCTACGCCGTCGGCCTCTACGAATCGCTGGAGGCGGAGACCGGCCAGGCCACCGGCTTCCGCCGCAAGGGCAGCCTGCCCGTCGCCCGCACCGAGGAGCGCCTGACGGAGATCAGGCGCACGGCGGCGCTGGGCCGCTGCTTCGGCGTCGAGGTCCACGAGGTCGGGCTGAACGAGGTGGCGGCGCTCTATCCGCTGATGGACGTCTCGCGCATCAAGGGCGCGATCTACATCCCCGGCGACGGCCAGACCAACCCCGTCGACACCGCCATGGCGCTGGCCAGGGGCGCGCGCAGCCGCGGCGCGCGTATCTTCGAGGAGACCGCGGTGACCGGCTTCGAGCGCAGCAACGGCGCGGTCTCCGGCGTGCGTACCGCGCAGGGCACCATCGCCTGCGAGACCGTGGTCAACTGCGGCGGCGTCTGGGCCCGCGAGATCGGGCTGATGGCGGGCGTGAGCGTGCCGCTCCACGCCGCAGAGCACATGTACGTCGTCACCGAGCCGATCGAGGGCCTCTCGCCGGACGCGCCGATCGTCCGCGACACCGACGGCTACATCTACGTCAAGGAGGACGCGGGCCGCCTCCTCGTCGGCTCCTTCGAGCCCGTAGCCAAGCCGCTGCCGCTCGAGAATCTCCCGGCCGGCGCCGAGTTCGTCGAGCTGCCGGAGGACTGGGAGCACTTCGAGCTGCCCATGACCAACGCGATCGAGCTGCTGCCGGTGCTCGAGCAAGCGCCGATCCGCCGCTTCCTGAACGGGCCGGAGAGCTTCACGCCGGACAACAAGTTCGTGCTCGGCGAGGCGCCGGAGCTCGCGCGCTTCTTCGTCGCCGCCGGCTTCAACTCGCAGGGAATCCTCAGCGCTGCCGGCGCCGGCAAGGTGATGTCGGAGTGGATCGTCGAGGGCCAGCCGGCGGTGGATCTCGCCGAGCTCGACATCTCCCGCTTCGCCGGCTTCCAGAACAACCGGCGCTATCTCGCCGACCGCACGCGGGAGAGCCTGGGCCTGCTCTTCCAGATGCACTGGCCCCACCGCCAGGTGGAGACCGCGCGCCCGGTGCGGCTCAGCCCGCTGCATGCCCGGCTTGCCGCCCACAACGCCTGCTTCGGCGAGGCCGCGGGCTGGGAGCGCGCCAACTGGTTCGCGCCCGCCGGCGTCGAGCCCGCCTACGAGTACGCCTGGGGCAGGCAGAACTGGTTCGACTGCGTGCGCGAGGAGCACCGCGCCGTGCGCGAGGGCGTCGGCATCCTCGACATGAGCTCCTTCGCCAAGTACCTGGTCCAGGGGCCCGATGCCGAGCGCGAGCTGCAGCGCATCTGCGCCAACGATGTCGCGGTGCCCGAGGGCAAGGTCGTCTACACCCAGCTCCTCAACCGGCGGGGCGGGATCGAGGCGGACCTCACCGTCACCCGGCTCGACCCCGAGCGCTACCTGGTGGTGACCTCGGCCGCCTCGCAGCGGCGCGACCTCACCTGGATCGAGCGCAACCTGAGCGCCGACGCGCAGGTCTGCCTCACCGACGTGACCTCGGGCTCGGGCGTGCTGGCGGTGATGGGGCCGCAGGCGCGGGCCCTGCTCGCGCGGCTCAGCGACGCCGACCTCTCCAACGCGGCGTTCCCCTTCGGCACCAGCCGCGAGATCGACGTGGGCTACGCCACGGCGCGGGCGATGCGGGTCTCCTACGTGGGCGAGCTCGGCTGGGAGCTGCACCTCGCGACCGAGTTCGTGGTGCCGGCCTTCGACCGGCTGATGGAGGCCGGCGCCGACCTCGGCGTGAGGCTCTGCGGCATCCACGCCATGGATTCGCTCCGCAGCGAGAAGGGCTACCGCCACTGGGGCCACGACATCACCCAGGCCGACACGCCGCTGGAGGCCGGCCTCGGCTTCGCCGTCTCCTTCGGGAAGGAGAGCGATTTCATCGGCCGCGCGGCGCTGGAGCGCCAGCGGGCCGACGGGCTCGCCAGGCGCCTCTTCCACGTGATGCTCGATGCCCCCGAGCCCTTCATGTTCCACGACGAGACCATCTACCGCGAAGGCGAGGTCGCGGGCCGCATCACCTCGGCGGCCTACGGCTACGGCTTCGACCGCCCGGTGGGCATGGGCTACCTCGAGGGCGACGGGCCCCGCTCCTGGAAGGAACTGGACGGCGCGGCCTGCGAGATCGACATCGCGGGCGAGCGCGTGCCGGCGAGACTCTCGCTCGCGCCCTTCTACGATCCCGCCGGCAAGCGGCTCCGGGGCTGAGGGAGGCGCAGGGCCCATGGGCGCGTGGTACCCGAAGGAGCGTCTGGGCGACCTGCCGGCGGCGGCGGCGCGGCAGTGGGGCGCGCGCGAGGCGCTGGTCTGCGGGCCCGCGCGCTGGACCTACGCCGAATTCGACCGCGCGGTCGACCGCGTGGCCAAGGGCCTGATCGCGCTCGGCGTCGAGCCGGGCGAGCACGTCGCGCTCTGGATGAACAACCGCGCGGAGTGGCTCTTCCTTACCTTCGCCATCGCCAGGATCGGCGCCGTGCTGGTGCCGCTCAACACCCGCTACCGCACCGACGACGTGGCCTACACCGTGCGCCAGTCCGACAGCGGCACCTGGATCAGCATCGACCGCGCCGGCCCGGTGGACTACGCGGCGATGCTGGCAGAGGTGCTGCCCGGCCTCGCGGCGCAGGACCCGCGCGCGGCCGTCATCGAGGGCTTCCCCCGCCTCCGCCGCCTGGTCGCGCTGGGGGAGGGCGAAGTCCCCGGCATGCTGGGGTGGGAGGCGATGCTGGCGGCCGGCGACGCGGTGAGCGACGAGGCGCTCGCCGCCCGGGCCGCCGCGGTCGATCCCGACGAGCCGGTGATGATCGGCTACACCTCGGGCACCACCGGGCACCCCAAGGGCGTGCTCCACAGCCACGTGATGATCCGCAACATGCGCGAGCGCGCGAACCGCATCGGGCTCACCTTCGAGGACGTGATCGTCAACCCGCTGCCCCTCTTCCACATGTACGGCTTCAGCGAGGGCGGGCTGATCTCGGTCATCGCGGGGGCCAGGCACGTGCTGCTGGACCGCTTCGATGCCGACGAGTGCATGCGCCTGGTCGAGGCCGAGGGCGGCACCGTCACCCACGGCTTCGACACCCACTACAAGGAGTACCTCGACTCGCTGGCGCGCACCCCGCGCGACATCTCCAGCCTCCGCTTCGGCACCTTCCCCTCGGGCATGACCAGCTCGGCCCGCATCGCGCGGCGGGTGCAGGAGGAGATGGCGCCCACCTTCACCGGCTGGGGCATGACCGAGACCTTCACCTACGCGACCATGTCCTTCGGCACGTCCACGCCGGAGCAGCGCACGGACGCCTCGGGCTTTCCGGCGCCGGGCTTCGAGATCAAGGTGGTGGAGCCCGGGTCCGGCCGGGAGGTGGCGACGGGCGAGGAGGGCGAGCTGCTGATCCGCGGCTACATGATTACCCGGGGCTACTACAGGAAGCCCGAGGAGACGGCCGAGGCCATCGACGCGGACGGCTGGCTCCACACCGGCGACACCGTCGTACTCCGCGCCGACGGGCACATCCGCTTCGTCGGCCGCTTCAAGGACCAGCTCAGGGTGGGCGGCGAGAACGTCTCGCCGGCGGAGGTCGAGGCCTTCCTCATGGCCCACGAGGCGATCGACCAGGTGGCGGTGGTGGGCTACCCGGACCCGCGCCTCGGCGAGGTCGCCGTCGCCTTCGTCGTGCCGGTGGCGGGCGGCGCCGTCGCGGGCGCGGAGGCCACCGCCTTCTGCAAGGGCCGCATCGCGAGCTTCAAGGTCCCGCGCCACGTGCTCCCGCTGGACGCCTTCCCCATGACCGCGAGCGGCAAGGTGCAGAAGCACAAGCTGCGCGCGCTCGCGCTCGACCTGCTGGGCGACCCCACCGCCGAATCGGCGGCGGAGTAGGGGAGGCTGTTGTTCGGCATGTGCTTTGCGCGCCGATCGGCGTGCAACACGCGCCGAACGACAGCCTCGGAGCGGGGAAGCCGGCTCGGGTCCCTCCGCTACCGCTCGAGATCGAAGCGGTCCAGGGTCATCACCTTGGCCCAGGCGGCGATGAAGTCTCCGAGGAACGCTTCCCGTCCGTCGTCGGCTGCGTAGTGCTCCGCGACGGCACGCAGCTCGGAGTTGGAGCCGAAGATCAGGTCGACCGGAGTCGCCGTCCACTTGAGCGCGCCGGTTGCGCGGTCGCGGCCCTCGTGAACCCCCTCGGTGGTCGAAGCGGACCATTGCGTGGACATGTCGATCAGGTTGACGAAGAAGTCGTTGCTCAGCGTCCCGGGACGATCCGTGAACACGCCGTGAGGCGAGCCTCCGGCATTGCCGTCCATCGCGCGCATGCCGCCGACGAGCACCGTCATCTCCGGGATCGTCAGGGTCAGAAAAGCCGCCTTCTCCACCAGCATTTCCGCCGGCGAGCGGGAGTTGCCGTCGGCGAAGTAGTTGCGGAACCCGTCGGCGCTCGGCTCGAGCAGGGCGAAGGAGTCGACGTCGGTCTGTTGCGCCGATGCGTCCATGCGACCCGGTACGAAGGGCACGGCCACCTCGAACCCGGCCTCGGCGGCGGCCCGCTCGATGGCGGCGGCCCCGCCCAGGACGATCAGGTCCGCAAGAGAGACTCGCTTGTCGCCCGATTGCGCGGCGTTGAATTCACCCTGGACGGTCCCGAGGGTCTGCAGCACGCGGGCCAGCTCCTCCGGATCGTTGGCGGCCCACTCGTTCTGGGGTGCGAGGCGAATGCGCGCTCCGTTGGCGCCGCCGCGCATGTCGGTGCCGCGGAAGGTGGAGGCCGAGGCCCAGGCGGCCCGGACCAGTTCGGCGCCGGACAGCCCTGAATCGAGAATTGCGGCTTTCAGCGCCGCCGCATCCTGCGCGTCGATCAGGGTGTGATCCACCTCGGGAATGGGGTCCTGCCATACGAACGTCTCGTCGGGCACGTCATCGCCCAGATAGCGCGAGGTCGGACCCAGGTCGCGATGGGTCAGCTTGAACCAGGCACGGGCGAAGGCGTCTTCGAACTCGTCCGGGTTCTCGAGCCAGCGCGACGTGATCTCGCGATAGGCCGGGTCCTCCTTCAGCGCAAGGTCGGTGGTGAGCATGATGGGCGCGTGCTGCAGGGACGGATCGTGCGCATCCGGCACCAGGTCCGATGCCGCCCCGTCCGCCGGCACCCACTGGATTGCGCCGGCCGGGCTTCGAGTCTGCACCCAGTCGAAGGCGTAGAGGTTCTCCAGGAAGTTATGCGTCCAGGCCGCAGGGGCGACCGTCCACGCGCCTTCCAGACCGCTGGTGATGGTGTCCGCGCCATGGCCGTCGCCATAGCTGTTCCGCCAGCCGAACCCCTGCGCCTCGATGGCGTCCGCCTCCGGTTCGACACCCACATACCTGGACGGATCAGCCGCGCCGTGGGCCTTGCCGAAGGTATGCCCGCCGGCAATCAGCGCAGCCGTCTCTTCGTCGTTCATGGCCATGCGGCCGAACGCCTCGCGTATGGCGTGGGCGGCTGCCAGCGGATCCGGGTTGCCGCCCGGTCCCTCGGGATTGACGTAGATGAGGCCCATCTGGGTGGCGCCGAAGGGAGGTTTCAGCTCTCCCTCCTCGTTGCGGCGATCGGCAGCCAGCCACTCGCCCTCGGGACCCCAGTTCACGTCTTCCGGCTGCCAGGCGTCGATACGTCCGCCGGCGAAGCCCAGGGTCTCGAAGCCCATCGACTCCATCGCCACCGTGCCGGCGAGGATCAGCAGGTCGGCCCAGGAGATCCTGCGGCCGTATTTCTCCTTGATCGGCCAGAGCAGGCGGTGCGCCTTGTCGAGGTTTGCGTTGTCGGGCCAGCTGTTGAGCGGAGCGAAGCGTTGCAGGCCGCCGTCCGCTCCGCCCCTGCCGTCGATGGTCCGGTAGGTGCCCGCGCTGTGCCAGGCCATTCGGATGAAGAGCGGACCGTAGTGGCCGAAGTCCGCCGGCCACCAGTCCCGGGAGGTGGTCATCAGCTCTGCGAGCTCGGCCTTCACCGCATCCAGGTCCAGGCTCTCGAACGCCTCGGCATAGTCGAAGTCGTCGCCGAGGGGACTCGATCCCTGGGAGTTCCGGCGCAGCGGCTCGAGGTCCAGCCGGTTCGGCCACCAGTACTCGTTGTCCGGTGCGCCGCTCCGGGCAACCGAGAGGTCGGCCGGCAGGTTCATGAGAATCCCGACCGTCAGCACGGCAAAGACGGATATTGTTCGCTTGAGCACGGCGGTTGGCTCCTTCGGCGTGGAGGTCACTTCAGATGCCACGCAAGCGGCGACGATTGGCTTGCAATGCTACCCCCGTTTCCGTGCGGGCCGAACATGGTTCTTGTCCCCCTCGGCATTTCCCTTCCGTGTCCGAGGCGCTATCGGGCTTGGCCCCACGCGCGGCGCTGCCCGGACGCCCGGCTTCTCCACCCCGAGCCCAGTCCATTTCGGACCTCCGGCGCCGACGCGGTATCGACGCGCGAGCCCGGCCCTCGCCCGCGAAAGGGTCAGAGCAGCCGGCGCAGCCCGACCCGGAGCGTTGAAGGCGGCCGATCTCCCTCCGGAAGAGCCGGGGCCACGATCAGTGGCGAGCGTGCTACAGCCGGCCCGAGGCGTTAGGGCCAGGACTGCGTACAGTCGTGCATCGTACGCCGTCGACGGTGCAGGCTGCGAGGAGCGTGGTGACCAGGGCCGTTGTTCGGACCTGATTGCCGACAGCAGCGGTTCGACGATGGGTATGGTCACGTTCTGTCGGTATTTCGCCGTGTCCTCGCAGCGGTTCGGCGACACCTGTTCGTAACAAATTGCTTATACCCTCGACCAACGCCTTCGCGCGCGTCTCCTCTACTGAACGCGTTTCAATCGGCGAGCCGGTCCCATGATCGAGGTCATCGCAGGCATAGCGGGAGGACTCGGGCTCTTCTTCGTCGGCATGTGGCTGCTCACGGAAAACCTGCGAGCGCTCGCCAGCCGCCGCCTGCGGATGATCGCTCACAGGTGGACGGAGAACGGACTGAGCGGGTTCTCGTGGGGAGCGCTCGCCGGCACCGTCACCCAGAACTCGACCGCGCTGACCTTTATTCTGGTGAGCATGCTGAGATCGGGCCTGATCTCCACACGCGGCGCCCTCATCGTCCTGATCGGCGGCAATATCGGCGTGACGCTGCTGGTGCTCGTGGTGACGTTCGACATCGAGCTGATCTCGATGTGCGTCCTCGGCCTCGCCGGCGTGGCCATGATCAGCGAGCGGTTGTCGAGGTACAGGCCCGTTGCCGCCTCCCTCTTCGGCGGCGCCATGATCGTTCTCGGACTCGTCCTGCTCAAGCAGGCACTCGCGCCGTTGGCGGACGAGCCCTGGTTCGGTGGGATGGTCGAATCGATGGAAGGCTCTCTGGTTCTCGCTTTCCTGATCGGCGCGCTGCTGACCTTCATCGTGCAATCGGTGATCGTCGTCTGCGTTGTCGGCGTCAGCGTGGCGACGCTCGGCGTCATCACGATCGACCAGACCATCATGCTCATCTATGGCAGCGTTCTCGGAGCCAGCGTGACCTTGCTCGTCCTGTCGGCGGGGCTCACCGGCCGAGCCCGTCAAGTCGCCATGTATCAGGTGCTGGTCAACGGGCTGAGCAGCCCCGCACTGGTTCTGTTGTTCGTCATCGAGCTCCATTTCGATATCCCGTTGCTCAAGTCCCTGGCATTCTCGTTCGATGTGAGCCTAGCCCAGCAACTGGCCCTCTGCGTCGTCATCATTCCCCTGTTCTGCTCGCCCTTCATGGTTCTTACCCTGAGACCATCGGTGCGGCTGTTGGAGCGACTGTGGCCGGATACGGCCGAGGAGCAGGCGTCACGGACGAAGTTCATCCACGACCACGCCCTGACGGACGTCGAGAGTGCGCTCGCGCTGGTCGACCTCGAGCAGCGGCGCGTGCTGGAGATCCTGACGCAGTATTTCGACAGGGTGCGGCAGGGAGACAAGGTGGATGCGCTTCACGAGGCGACACGCAACCTCTTGTCCGAAATCGAGGAGTTTCTGGTTGAGTCGGCTGGACACCACCCCAGCCAGAGTGTCGAGGATCACAGCTCCATGCTGACCCGCCAGAAGCTTCTGTCCTGGTTGGAGGATCAGGTGGCAGACCTGTGCACGATGCTGCAGGCGCTACCCGATCGACCGGACGACGGGGCTCTTCGGACCACCATCTGCGAGGGCGTCGACGCGGTATTCCTGTCACTGCACTATGCCATCGAGAGCGACGACGACGATTTGTGGCCGATGGCGAAGAAGCTGGTCGACGATCGCAGCGACTTGATGTCGAACATCCGCCGCGAGTACCGGCATTCGGGACAGTCCCTCGACGAGGCGGGGCGCGCTCGCGTCGTGGAGATCACCAATACGGTCGAACAGATATTCTTCCTCCTGTCCAAGTTGGTTCGGGAGTTGGACGCCTCTCCGATCCCGTCCACATACGACCTCGTGAGCCGGCACATGCGGCCCGGCCGGGCCGGTACCGGCCCACAAGGCGGATGAGGCAGACCGGCGCAAGAGGCACCCTCGAACGCCTGATGACGAGCGGCCCCGTCACGGTCGTCGTGTGTGCGCAGCCGACCATGACATGCAGTGAGCCGAGGATGTCAGAGAGTGGTGTCCCGAAGCTGAGTAGTGGAAACAGACGCGGACGCACCGAGGTGCAGCAGCCGGAAGCCTCGCCGCGCGTTCGTGTCCGATCGACTGCCGACGCTCGAGGATTGGCGGTACGGCAGCCAGGACCACTCGGGTAGTCTCGATACGGCCATGAAGCCCTTGGCACCGCCCTCCGGTGATGCGGAAGCCGACCATCCGGCCCACCTGCTTCGTCTGATCGAGAGTCTGTACCGGGAGGTCCACCCCGGACGCGCTCCGCCGCCGGTCTCTCTCGAGAGCAGGCTGACCGAGGACCTGGGCCTCGACAGCCTGGGACGCACGGAGTTGCTGCTGCGCGTCGAACGGGAGTTTTCCATCTCGCTGCCCGCAGAGACGCTGGCCGGGGTGGAGACCGCGGCCGATCTCTGGCGCGCCGTCGAGGCGGCCGCTCCCCGGCGCGAGCGCCGGATCGCGCAATCCGCAACGGCCGCGCTTCCGGGGCCGGTCGAATCGATACCGCGAGACGCCGGGACCCTGACCGAGACACTGGACTGGCAGGCGGAGGTCCATCCTGACCGTACCCACGCCTGGCTGACGGAACGGGAAGGCGAATGCGAGACCGTCAGCTACGCGCAGCTTCGCGAGCGGGCCCTCGCCGTCGCGGGCGGGCTTCTGGAAGCCGGACTGATGCCCGGTGCCCGCGTCGCCCTGATGCTGCCCACATGCGCCGGATTCCTCCATGCCTTCATCGGGATTCTCTACGCCGGGTGCGTCCCGGTTCCGATCTATCCGCCTGCACGGCTGTCGCAGCTCGAAGATCATCTCCGCCGTCAGGCCGCGATCCTCGCAAACGCAGAGGCCGAGCTGCTGATCACGGTGCGAGAGGGCCGCCCGCTGGCGCACTTCCTGCGCTCGACGGTCGAGAGCATGCGGTCGGTCGAGACCGTGGACGGCCTGGTGGCCGCCGGCAACTCGGAACGGGGTCCGACGTGCACTGCGGAAGACACTGCCCTTCTTCAATACACCTCCGGCAGCACGGGGGATCCCAAGGGCGTGGTGCTCAGCCACGCCAACCTGCTCGCCAATATCCGCGCCATGGGCCAGGCCATGGAAGTCGAGCCCGACCGGGACGTCTTCGTCAGCTGGCTGCCGCTCTACCACGACATGGGACTGATCGGCGCGTGGCTCGGCAGCCTCTATTTCGCGGTTCCGGTGTCGATCATGTCGCCGCTGGTGTTTCTGGCCCGGCCGGAGAGCTGGCTGTGGGAGATCCATGCGCGCCGGGGAACCCTGTCGGGAGCGCCGAACTTCGCCTATGACCTCTGCGCGCACCGCATCGAAGACCGATCGATCGAGGGACTCGATCTGAGTTCGGCCCGGATGGTAGTGAACGGCGCGGAGCCCGTGCGGGCCTCGTCGGTTCGTGCCTTCTGCGAACGCTTCGCCGCCTATGGCTTCGATCCGGGGGCGCTGTCCCCGGTTTACGGTCTGGCCGAGAGCAGCGTGGGTCTGGCGTTTCCGCCGCCGGGCCGGGGTCTGCTGTGCGACCGCATCGATCGAAGCGCGCTGGCGGCCCGCTCCGAAGCGGTGACGGTGCCGGCCGGTCACGGCGATGCGCTGGAAGTGGTGGCGTGCGGCTCCCCGATCCCCGGACACCAGTTCCGGGTCGTCGACGAGAGCGGCCGCGAAGTGGCGGAACGCCGCCAGGGGCGGCTGCAATTCACGGGTCCCTCCGCGACCCGCGGCTATCGGCTCAACGAGAGGGCGACGCGGGAGCTGTTCGACGGGGAGTGGCTCGAGACCGGCGACCTGGCCTACGTCGCCGGCGGCGACGTCTATCTCACGGGCAGGATCAAGGACGTCATCATCCGGGGCGGACGCAACATCCACCCGCACGAGGTGGAAGCCGCCGTCGGGGACCTGACGGGCGTTCGGCGGGGATGCGTCGCGGTGTTCTCCGTCACCGGCGCGGACGAGGCCGAGAAGCTGGTGGTGGTGGCGGAGACGCGCGAGGAGTCCGGCGAGGCTCGCGCGCGGCTGCGACGCGACGTCGAGGCGAGGGCCATGGACGTCGCGGGAGTGGCGCCGGACGAGGTCGTGCTCGCGCCGCCGCGCTCCGTGCTCAAGACCTCGAGCGGCAAGGTGAGGCGCGGCGCCACCCGTGCGCGCTACCTGGAAGGGCGTCTGGAAAGACCCGGCGCCGCACTGTGGTGGCAGCTCGTTCGCCTGGCGCTGTCGGGGGTAGCGGCGAGGGTTTTCGCCGCGCGCCGCGCGGTCCTGGACCGTGCATTCGCCGCCTATTGGTGGGCGGTGCTGGCTGCGTTGGCGCTGGTCGTCTGGCCTTCGGCGGTCGCATTGCCGCGGCGCGCCTGGCGCTGGCGGGCGCTCCGCGTCGCCGCTCACCTGATGTTGAAGCTCACGGGCACGCGCTTGACGGTCGATGGCGCGATCGCGGCGGAGCAAGGCGTGATCGTCGTGGCCAATCACTGCAGCTACTTCGACAGCCTGGCGCTGGTGGCGGCCCTGCCCGGCGAGATCGCGTTCGTCGCCAAGGCGGAGCTCGCGCCGCAGTTCTTTGCGGGGACGCTGCTGCGGCGCATCGGCACGCTGTTCGTGGAGCGGTTCGACGAGGCGCGCGGGGTCAGCGATCTCGACGTCGTGATCGAGGCGGCCCGCGCGGGGCGGCGGGTGGCGGTCTACCCGGAAGGGACCCTGACCCGGCGCCCCGGCCTCCTCGCATTCAAGCTCGGCGCTTTCGCCGCCGCCGCTGCCGCAGACGTTCCCGTGGTGCCGGTGACGCTGCGCGGCACCCGGTCGATACTGCGGGGCGGGCAGTGGTTTCCCCGCCCGGGCGACGTGCATGTGACGATCGGCCCTCCGGTCGATGCAAGGGGGGCCGGCTTCGATGCGGCGATCCGGCTGCGGGACGAGGCGCGGGCGGCGATCCTGGCCGCCTGCGGGGAGCCGGATCTCGCCGAGGAAGCGACCCTGCTGGCGGATCGCAGGAAGAGGCGGCCGTCGCCGGCCGGCAGCGACGCCGCGTCCTGAGAGCGCGGCGTGCCGAGGGTGGCGCTGCCGGCAGATCGACACCCCGACAGCGTGTCCCTAGAGTATCGTGGACAGGGCGGGCCGCCGGGGGGACGGCATGCGGGGCAAGCGCAAGGCCATATGGGGGTGGATGTTCTTCGACTGGGCGTCCCAGCCCTTCTACACGCTCGTCCTCACGTTCGTCTTCGGTCCCTATTTCGTGTCCGAAGTGGTTGCCGATCCCGCACAGGGCCAGGCCGTGTGGGGTCTTGCGATCGCAGTGGGCTCGATCGTCGTCGCGCTGACGGCGCCGTTGCTGGGCGCCGTCGCCGACGCGAGAGGACCGCGCAAGCCGTGGATCGTCGGCTTCTCCGTCATCTATGTCGTCGGTGTCGCCGGGCTTTGGGGAGCAGCGCCGGGATCGGCCGACCTCACGACGATCCTGGCCTTCCTCGTTCTTGCCCTGATCGGGGCCGAGTTCACGGGAGTGTTCACCAACGCTGCCCTGCCGTCGCTCGGCGGCAAGAACGAAATCGGCCGCATTTCCGGCTCCGGCTGGGCGCTGGGATATTGGGGAGGACTGGTGAGTCTCGTGATCGTGCTCGGGCTGATGGCGCCGGTGCCGGGTTCGGAGAGAACCGTGACCGGCCTCGTCCCGATCTTCGGCCTCGAGCCTGCGCTTGGCGAGGGCGCCCGCGCCGCCGGCCCGCTGTCGGCCGTCTGGTACATCGTCTTCATCGTCCCCTTCTTTCTCTGGACCCCCGACGCGAAGCGCGAGGCCCCGGCCTCGAACACCGTCGTTCGGGGTCTGAGGGACCTGAAGGATACTCTGGCTTCCCTGCCTTCGCGGGGCAGCTTCCTCGCCTACCTCGCCTCCTCGATGTTCTACCGCGACGCGCTCGGCGGGCTCTTCATCTTCGGCGGCATCTACGCGGCGGGCGTTCTGGAATGGGGCATGTTCGAGCTCGGCGTGTTCGGGGTGGTCGGCCTCGTCGCCGGCGCAGCCGGAGCCTGGATCGGTGGCCGGGCCGACGTGCGGTTCGGACCGAAACCCGTGATCGTCGCCACCATCCTCACGTTGATGATCTTCTCCTTCACCATCATCACCACCGGCCCGGACGAGGTTCTGTTCATCGGCGTCGGCACCGCCGAGGCGCCATCGAGCCTGCCGACCATCGTGTTCTACGTCTGCGGTGCGGTCATCGGGGCAGCCGGAGGGCCGCTCCAGGCGGCGTCGCGAACCATGCTCGTGCGGCAGGCCGGAGAGGAGCGAATGACGGAGGCGTTCGGGCTCTACGCGCTGGCCGGCAAGGTGACCTCTTTCGTGGCCCCCCTTCTGGTCGCATTCGCCACCGACGCGAGCGGCAGCCAGCGCGTCGGCGTCACGCCGATCCTGGCCCTCTTCCTCGTCGGCCTGGTCCTCATGGTCTGGGTGCGCGCCGACGGCGCGGAGGCCCGCCGCCGGCAGGCCTGATCGAAGAGGATCCAAGGTGGAGACGGTCCCACCGCTTCCAGGCAGAACCGATTGCAAGGTGTCGTTCGGCATGTGCTTTGCGCGCCGATCGGCGCAATAACCTATTGAAGCATCTCGATACTGCGGGGTCACAACTGCGTACCGAACAACACCCAGGCGGGCGGCGCGTGGCGCCGAAACACCGTTTCGGAGCTCCCCCAAGAGCTAGAATTCGAACCGGAGCGCCGCGAGCAATGAGTGGGTCCGGTAGTCGGCGGAGGTCTCGTTGATCCGGACCGGGATCTCTCTCCGGGTGCCGTCCCCGCGGTAGCGCACGATGGCGATGTCGCCGACATCGGTCCGGATTTCTCCCGCATCGGTATATCGGTAGCTCAGGTCGAGGTGGATACGGCCGCCGACCGCTATCGCGACCCCGGCGGTCAGCATCCAGGTGAAGTTCCGCCCCCGTCCCCCGGGAAGCGCGGTGGAGGGGATCTCGCCGCCCGGACCCCGGCGCAGGGAGCCCTGCGGATCGTCCGGTTCGGGGAAGCGCTGGACGTAGCCGCTCAGGCGGTAGTCGGTGATCCCGAGCCCGGCGCCCAGAAAGGGCCGCACGGGGCGGTCCGTGGCGATCTCCCATCCCGGGAAATCGCGGAACCCGGCGAGGAGGAACTGCCGGGTGTCCAGGGTTGCCTCCGACGGCTGACGCGCGCCCGAGGACCGGTAGTTCGTGTTTCCCCGCCAGTCGAGGGCCCGCGCCATGCCCAACTCCAGCTGCGCGCGCAGCCGGTACGGCAGGCTGACGCCCGCGGCCAGATGAAACTGCAGACCGTCGTCGAGGTCTCCGGCGTCGAAGCGTTGCCGGCTTCCGTAGAGCGCGGCATGGCCGGCATCCGCGCCATCGACGAAGCGGGCGGCCTGCGGGCGGATCAGGGCCAAGCCTGCGCTCAGGTAGGGGGCGTTCGCCCCCGCCACGGGGGGAGCGGTCCCGGCTTCGCCGGGGTCTTCGGCAGCAGCGGCGCTCCGTCCATGGACCGCCAGGAGCCCCGCCACCACAACAAGAAGCAGGAGCGCCGTCCAGAATCGCGCGCGGCCGATCCGATGCATGTCTGCCTCGCGCTCCTTGTCCGTTGTCGGGTGTGCAATGCAGACCGGGCAACATGAGGGACCGACACCCTATCGTGCCGCTCGGCGCGCGATCAACGAACCGGACGGGCCGGGCGGAGCCGGTGCGGTCCCTGGCGGTTCCTCCGGGAGCCGCGCCTTTCCCGGATGATGGTGGTGGATGTGCGAGGCGATCCGGAGTCTGACGAGCGGCGTCGATGTGCGAGGCGTTGACGGCGTGCGGTTGCCCGCCGTGAGCTCCGACGGAAGGTCGGATTGTCGATAGCCGGTGGTGAAGGTGGCCGGCTGTGCATCAATTCCGAGGTCGTGGGGGCACCGGGTTTAGCGACGGCCGGAAGCGTTAGGATCAATCCCGGGACTCTCTCAAGATGGCAATTCGCGCTGCGCCAGTGACCATGGTGCGCTGCACGGGCAGGGCGGCGGGGGTTCCAATGTCCGGTTCGTGAACCGACCGAAAGGAGCCACCCATGGCGACCCGGAGACAGATCGAGGCCAACCGCCGCAACGCGCAGAAGAGCACCGGGCCGAGGAGCGACGCCGGCAAGGCCGCGTCCGCCGCCAACGCGCTCGTCCACGGCTTCACCGCCGCCCGCACCTTGGTGCTGGCCGACGAGGACGAGGACGCCTTCGCGACCATGCGCCGCTGCGTGGTCGCCGACCTCGACCCCCTCGACGCCGTCCAGGCGGCGCTGGCGCAGCGCATCGCCATCCTGCTCTGGCGCCTCGAGCGCGCATCCCGGCTGGAGGCCGAGGTCTTCGCCCACGGAGACCTCCTGGCCCGGCGCAGCCGGGAGCGCGCGCACGAGGACGGGGAGCCGGGGGCCGGGTGCGGGATCGAGGAGGCGATGCGTGCCGAGGCGCCGCTCGCGGCAGTGCTGGTGGAGCACGAGGCGAGCGCGCGGGCCTACGAGCGCCTCGCCCGCCACGAGAGCGCGCTGCAGCGGGCGCTCGACCGGACGCTGCGAGAGTTCACCCGCCTGCGCGCCGCGTCGGCGGCACGGATGCGCGGCGGCAGGAGCGATGCGCCGGAGCCCCGCACCATCGTGCCGGAGTTCCGCAGCGCAGCACAGGAGCCCCGCAGCGATGCGCCGCGCGGCACATATGCGAATTTGC
The DNA here is from genome assembly GCA_022823305.1 of Alphaproteobacteria bacterium. Taxonomy (GTDB): domain Bacteria; phylum Pseudomonadota; class Alphaproteobacteria; order UBA828; family UBA828; genus WTGU01. The sequence goes on along the minus strand of JAJDXK010000021.1, from coordinate 316 downwards.
AAAACGAAGCCAATTCGCCGCAAGTGCCTGAACCCGCTCTCGATTTCGGCGCCTGCACGCCCTCGCCCCTGTTCCGCGACGGCCCCTGGAGCGGCGCAGGGGAGACGCGCGCGGGGCTTGCCCTCCCGTAAGCGCCGGCCCGCGCCGCGCAGGCCGACACTCCCCCACCTCACCCTAGCCCTCTCCGCCCCCAGGGGCGGAGAGGGAGAGAAGGGCGGCGCCACCTGCGTTCCCCCTCCGCCTTCGGGGGAGGGGGACAGGGGGAGGTGGGGATCGTGCGGGCCGTTATGGCCCCATAAGGTCGGATACTGCGCTA
>JAJDXK010000108.1 GCA_022823305.1 Alphaproteobacteria bacterium | reverse complement strand
CTCGGGCTCTACCAGGCAAGAGCCTTGGCCTATGACGGGATCGAGGTCGACATCCTCGAACACCCGCTCACCCCCGAGCAGCGGCGCATCTACGACGCCTATGCCGGCGCCTTCAAGGTCATCCACGCCAACATCGAGGAGGCCCTGAAGGCGACCGGCATCGTCCAGGGCGAGGACACGCTCAACAGGAACGCCAAGGCGGCTGCATTGTCAGCGTTCGAGGGCACCAAGCAGCGCTTCTTCGGCCATCTGCTGACGGGGATGAAGTGTCCCTCGACGATCCGCGCGATCGAGGCCGACCTCGCCGCCGGCCGGTCGGCCGTGGTCCAGCTCGTCTCGACCGGCGAGGCCCTGATGGAGCGGCGCATAGCCGAGGTCCCGGCCTCGGAATGGGACGACCTCAACATCGACCTGACGCCCCGGGACGCGATCCTCGCCTACCTGATGCACGCCTTCCCGGTGCAGTTGCAGGAGCCGTTCACCGACGACGGCGGCAATCTCCTCAGCCGGCCGGCCCGGGATCCCGACGGCAACCCGGTGATCTGCAAGGAGGCCGAGGACCGGCGCTACGCCCTGATCGAGAAGCTGGCGGCGCTGCCGCCGGTGCCGACCGCGCTCGACCAGATCGTGCAGCACTTCGGGCACGAGGCCGTGGCCGAGGTGACGGGACGGTCGCGGCGCGTGTTGCGCATTGTGGACGCCCGTTCGACAGGCTCAGGGCAGGCTCCGGGCGAACGCCTCTCGCTGCGCAGCCGGCCGGCGTCTGCCAATCTCGCCGAGACCGCCGCCTTCATGGACGGCGAGAAGCGTATCCTCGTGTTCTCGATGGCGGGCGGGACGGGGCGCAGCTACCACGCCGACCTTTCCTGCGGAAACACCGAACGGCGCATCCACTATCTGCTGGAGCCCGGCTGGCGCGCCGATCAGGCGATCCAGGGACTCGGTCGCACCCACCGCACGCACCAGGCAAGCGCACCGCTGTTCCGGCCCGTCACCACGGACGTGAAGGGCGAACGGCGCTTCATCGCCACCATCGCCCGGCGTTTGGATTCGCTCGGCGCAATAACGCGGGGCCAACGGGATTCGCAGACCGCCATGGGCGGCAGCGACGCGGCGCTGTTTCGCGAGAGCGACAACCTGGAGAGCGCATACGCGAAGGCGGCGCTGCGCCAGTTCTACGGCGCGCTCTGGCGCGGCAGCATCAAGGGCTGGACTCTGGAGCGGTTCGAGAAGGCCACCGGGCTCAAGCTCACCTGGGAGGGCAGTCTCAAGGAGGACCTGCCGCCCATGCCCAGGTTCCTCAACCGCCTGCTGGCGCTCCCCATCGCCGAGCAGAACCAGCTCTTCGCCGAGCTTGAAGAGCGCATCGCCGCCAATATCGAGCAGGCGATCGAGGCCGGCAGCTACGAGGTCGGCGTCGAGACCGTGACCGCCGACTCGCTTATCATCGCCGGCCGGGAGACGCTCTACGAGCATTCCGGAACCGGCGCGGCCACCGAGCTGGTCGAGATCGTCCGCCGCGACAGGCTGGTGCCGCTCACCGCCGAGGCCGCGTTGGAGATCGGCGAACGGGATCCGGGGCCGGACGGCAAGCCGCGCCTCGCCGTCAACGCCCGCTCCAAGCGTGCCGCGGTGGTGCTGCCGGCGGCATCACGCATGCTGGACGACGGCGGGGTGAAGGAGCGCGTCCGGCTCATCCGGCCTGCGACCGCCGAGACCATGGCCAGGGCCGAGCTCGACGCCTCCAATTGGCGCCGCGCCGACGAAGCCGGATGGCGCCAGGTCTGGGACGCCGAGATCGCCGGCCTGCCGTCCCACCGGGATTCGCGTTTCTGGCTCGCTTCCGGCCTGCTGCTGCCGGTCTGGGACCGCCTGCCGGCCGAGAACATGCGGGTCCGGCGGCTCACGTCCGATGACGGCATTTCCCTCATCGGGCGCGTGCTCGACGCCGAGCAGGTGCGGGCGGTGCGCGCGGGCTTCGGCCTCGACGGCGGCCTCGCCATGACCGGAGCGGAGGCCTTCGCGGCCGTCATGGAGCGCGGCAATGCGCTCGCGCTCGCCAACGGCTGGCGGCTCGCCCGCCGGCGCCTGATGGGCGGCAACAGGATCGAGATCGAAGGACCGGCGGACACCGACATGGCCGCGCTGAAGCGCATGGGCTGCACGACCGAGATCGTCTCCTGGCGCACCCGCGTGTTCGCGCCCAATCCGGAGACGGTCGAGCGCCTCCTCGACCGCTGGCCGCTCGCCGCGTGACTCCCGACCAATTCACCCGTTCAATGCCCGGCTGGCATACGTATTGCCGGCCGGGCGGCGGCCGTTACTCGCTCACCGCCGCAACCGAAGGAGCTCCCCCCATGACCGCGCAGACCCTGCCGGACTGCCCCAACTTCTGCTTCGTGCCCGCCTACGACGTCGAGACCGACGTGCAGCAGATCAGAATCGTGATCGAAGGGCTGGCCGGGCATGTCCCGACCGCGCTCATCGCGCTGACTCTCGAAGATGCACAGTCGATCTGCGACAAGCTCAACCTGAGGCTCGGCTATGACCGGGCTGCCTGGCAAGCCATGGCGGCGGCGTCCATGCGCGCCGAGACCACCGAGCCGGGCGACCCCACCGAGCACTGATGCGCCGCCCGGCTTGTCCGCCTATGGCGAAACCCCTATAGTCCGGAGTCGACAATGCAGTTGCCGAAGCCAGTCGAATGGATCGGTTCGAGCAAGGCGGACCTGAAGCGTTTTCCCGGCCCGGTGCAGGACCGCATGGGGTTCGCGATCTACCGCGCCCAGCTCGGACGGCAGCACCGCGACGCCAAGCCGCTCAAGGGGTTCGGCTCCGGCGTCGTAGAGATCGCGGCACGCCACGACGGCGACACCTTCCGCGCCGTCTACACGGTCCGGTTCGAGACCGCCGTCTATGTCCTGCACGCCTTCCAGAAGAAGGCCCGGCGGGGCATCGCGACGCCGAAGCAGGAGCTCGACCTGGTGCGCCAGCGCCTTCGGGCCGCCGAGCGGCACTACCGTGACACCCATCGTGGAGACTGACGACATGGAATCCGACGACATCGCCGTGGAGCGCGGCAGCGGCAACGTCTTCGCCGATCTCGGCCTTCCCGATGCCGACGCGCACCTGGTCAAGGCCGAGCTCGTCAGCCGCATCGACGATATCGTCCGCACGCGCGGCATCACCCAGACCGAGGCCGCGCGACTGCTCGGGCTCTCCCAGCCCGACGTCTCCCGGCTGCTCCGGGGGGATTTCCGCGAGTATTCGCTGGAGCGCCTGTTCCGTCTGCTGACCGCGCTTGGACGCGACATCGACATCGTCATCCGCCAGCCGCGCGCCGCCGGCGGCGGCAAACTCCGCATCGCCGCCGACACCGTCTGACCGCACCGTCTCCAGCCTGACATCCGCCCGCCCTGCTGCGCAGCCGTCCGGAAGCCCTCCGGGCTTACCCGCGATATATCAGCCATCGCCAGGCGCCCCATGCGGGAAGGCTCGGCGTCGCCGCGCGGAGAACGATGGCCACGGGGCCGAACATCTCGGCGAAGACCGACGCTCATCGCGGCCAGCGCGCCGAGCGCGGGCTCATGCCTCAGGAATGGTGTTTGCGTTACTTATTGCATTTGTGGCGTTCATGAGGCATTGTTCGTCCACACGAAGGAGGCGCGGAAATGGAACCGAAGACAGCGACGGCATACGGCATTCCGAGCGAAAGCGACGCGACGCTCGCCGGCCGGGCGGGCCGGGCACTGGAGGCCCTGACCGACGGGACGCAGCAGGTATCGGCGCGCTTCGGAGACCGGACCGTCGATCTCCCGGCACCGGCGGTGCGGCTGCTCCAGGAGGTTCTCGACCGGATGGCCGACGGTGTAGCGCGACGATCTGGGTGAGAGCCGCGCGTCAATCAGGATGAGATTCCTGGCGGCGTCGGCGAGCGGATGATTCCGCCGCGCGGCGGGGATTGCAAGCCCCCATTCGGTTTTGATTGTCGCGGAGCGGCGGTTTCGT
>JAJDXK010000037.1 GCA_022823305.1 Alphaproteobacteria bacterium | reverse complement strand
CCAGCGCTCCGCGTCGCCGGCTATACCGAGGCGTCGGCAGATCTCTTCCAGCTTGTCGAAGTCGATGCCGCCGCGCGCTTTGCAAGGGACGAGTTCGGCCGCCGGGCGGCCGTGCTTCGTGATGATGACGCGCTCGCCGTTCCCGGCGGCGGCGACGAGTTCGGAGAGGCGGGCTTTCGCCTCGCGTATGGCGACTTCCATTGCGGCCTCCATGTCGCTAGCCGGTTGCTCCGGGAAGGTAAGGCAGGCAGCGCTTTCATTCAACACTACATCGACACCATAACCGGGCGACAAGCCAATATGTCGCGGGGGGTTCGGTTGCGGCTCCGATTACGGCTGTGATAGCAGGAGGCCCGCGCGGCGCTTTCGCGCTCGCGCCCGTTTCGCTTGGTCTGCAGCCGCCGTTTTCGCCGGGGCTTTAGGGCGGCGGCGGATCGAAAGCGGCACGCATTTCGGGGACATGATTTCGTGGCTTCTCAGGCAGGACCCGTTTCCGCACTCGCCGAGCGCTATGCGACCGCTCTCCTCGAGCTGGCGGAAGAGCAGAGGGCGCTCGACGGGGTCGCGGAAGACCTGGAGGCGCTGAAGGCGCTGCTGGAGGGAAGCCCGGAGCTTACCCGTCTCGTGCGCTCGCCGCTGATCGCCCGCGAGGACCGTGCGCGCGCCATGCAGGCCGTGGCCGAGCGGGCCGGCTTCTCCGACCTCACGCGCAATTTCATCGGCGTCGTCGCGCGCCACGGGCGGCTGTTCGCGCTCCAGGCCATCGCCGCGCGCTTCCTCGCCGTGCTGGCCGAGCGCCGGGGCGAGGTCACGGCCGAGGTCACCGTGGCGCACGCGCTCGACGACGAGCAGCTCCGCTCGCTGGAATCGACGCTCGGCGCCGTCGCGGGCGGCAAGGTTTCCGTCGACCTCAAGGTCGATCCCGACATTCTCGGCGGACTGGTCGTCAGGCTCGGTTCGCGGCTCTTCGACAGCTCGCTCGGCTCCCGGCTGCGCCGGCTCGAACTCTCCATGAAAGGGGCTTGACGGGACATGAATATCGACGCCTCCGAAATCTCGGCAATCCTCAAGAGCGAGATCGCCAATTTCGGCGACGAAGCCGATGTCGCCGAAGTCGGCACGGTGCTGTCCGTCGGCGACGGCGTGGCGCGGGTTTACGGCCTCGACCGCGTGCAGGCGGGCGAGATGGTGGAGTTCGCCGACGGCACGCGCGGCATGGCGCTCAACCTCGAAGACGACAATGTGGGCGTGGTGATCTTCGGCGAGGACCGCGACATCCACGAGGGCGACCTCGTCAAGCGCACTTCCGCCATCGTCGACGTGCCGGTCGGCAAGGGCCTGCTCGGCCGCGTGGTGGACGGCCTCGGCAACCCCATCGATGGCAAGGGCCCGATCGACGCGGCCGAACGCCGGATGGTCGAGGTCAAGGCGCCCGGCATCATCCCGCGCCGGTCGGTGCACGAGCCGATGCAGACCGGCCTGAAGGCGCTGGACGCGCTGGTGCCCATCGGGCGCGGCCAGCGCGAGCTCATCATCGGCGACCGGCAGACCGGCAAGACCGCGGTCGCCATCGACACCTTCATCAACCAGAAGCAGATCAACGAGAGCGACGACGAGTCGAAGAAGCTCTACTGCATCTATGTCGCCGTCGGGCAGAAGCGCTCCTCCGTCGCCCAGGTGGTCAAGACGCTCGAGGAATACGGCGCGATGGAATATTCCATCGTCGTCGCCGCCACGGCCTCGGACCCCGCGCCGCTCCAGTTCCTGGCCCCCTATTCGGGCTGCGCCATGGGCGAATATTTCCGCGATAACGGCATGCATGCGGTGATCGTCTATGACGACCTCTCCAAGCAGGCGACCGCCTACCGCCAGATGTCGCTGCTGCTGCGCCGCCCGCCGGGCCGCGAGGCCTTCCCGGGCGACGTCTTCTACCTGCACTCGCGCCTGCTGGAGCGGGCCGCCAAGATGTCCGACGACCACGGCGCCGGCTCGCTGACCGCGCTGCCGGTGATCGAGACCCAGGGCAATGACGTCTCCGCCTTCATCCCGACCAACGTGATCTCGATCACGGACGGGCAGATCTTCCTGGAGACGGACCTGTTCTACAAGGGCGTGCGCCCGGCGATCAATGTCGGCCTCTCGGTCAGCCGCGTCGGCTCCGCCGCCCAGACGAAAGCGATGAAGAAGGTGGCGGGGCGCATCAAGCTGGAGCTCGCGCAATACCGGGAAATGGAGGCCTTCTCGCAGTTCGCCTCCGACCTCGACGCCTCGACCCAGCAGCTGCTGGCCCGCGGCGCGCGGCTCACGGAAGTGTTGAAGCAGGGCCAGTATGCGCCGCGCAGCGTGGCCGAGCAGGTGGTGGCGATCTTCGCCGGCGTGCGCGGCTATCTGGACGGCGTCGGCGTGCGCGACGTGACCCGCTTCGAGGAAGGCCTGCTCGGCGAGATCAAGGCCCGGCACGGCGAGCTGATGGCGCGCATCGACGAGAGCGGGGACCTCGACGACGACACCGAGAAGGAAGTGGACGGGATCGTCTCCGCCTTCGCCAAGACCTTCGCCTGAGCGCCTGCCGCCGCCATGCCCAGCCTCAAGGAACTGCGCAACCGCATCTCCAGCGTCCGCGCGACGCAGAAGATCACCTCGGCCATGAAAATGGTCGCGGCCGCCAAGCTGCGCCGTGCCCAGGAGACCGCCGAGGCCGCGCGGCCCTATGCCGAGCGCATGGAGCGGATGCTGGGCTCGCTCGGCGGTTCGATGGCGGGCAGCGCCGGGGCGCCGAAGCTGCTGGCGGGCAGCGGCGACGACAGGACCCATCTAGTCGTCGTGGCCACGGCCGACCGCGGGCTTTGCGGCGGCTTCAACGGCGGCATCGTGCGCCGCGCGCGCGAGCTCATCGAGGAGCTTGAGGGCGCGGACAAGACGGTGCGCATCCTCTGCGTCGGGCGCAAGGGGCGGGACCAGCTTCGCCGCCTGCACGGGACCAAGATCGTCGATGTGATCGAAGGCGTCGGGCGCCGCGCGGTCGAGTTCGCCGAGGCGGACGAGATCGCCGAGCGCGTGCGCGCCATGTTCGACGAGGGCGAGTTCGACGTCTGCACCATGGTCTATGCCCGCTTCAAGTCCGCGATCAGCAATGAGGTGACCGTCCAGCAGCTGGTGCCGGCGCCGCTTCCGGAAGCGGAGGAAGGCGACGCCGCGGAGGGGCCGTCGGCCATCTATATCTACGAGCCCGACGAAGAGGCGATCCTGGAGGACCTGCTGCCGCGCAATGTCTCGGTGCAGGTCTATCGGGCGCTGCTGGAGAACGCCGCCTCGGAACATGGCGCGCGCATGGC
>JAJDXK010000004.1 GCA_022823305.1 Alphaproteobacteria bacterium | reverse complement strand
CCGAAGGGCATGCCGTAGACCGCGGCCAGCGAGGCGATGTTGATGATCGAGCCGCCGCCCGCCTCGCGCATGGCCGGCACGCATGCCTTGCAGCACTGCCAGACGCCGCGCACGTTGACGGCCATGGTGCGGTCCCACTCGTCCTGCTCGATTCTGTCGAAGCGCCCGCCCTGGATGTCGCCGTAGAGCGCGGCGTTGTTGACGAGCACGTCGATGCGGCCGAACTCGTCGACCGCGTGCCGGGCCATGGCCTCGCAGCTCGCCATGTCGGCGGCATCGAGGGCGACGCCGGTGATGCGCCCGTTGGTGGCGGCGACGGCGGCCACCGTCTCGGCGGTGTCGCGGATGTCGGCGGCGACCACCAGGGCGCCCTCGCGCGCCAGCGCCTCGCAGTAGGCGCGGCCCAGGCCCCGCCCGCCGCCGGTGACGACGGCGACCTTCCCCTCAAGCTGTGACATCGGCTCTCCCGCTTCTCTCGGATGTGTATGCCGGCGGGGCAGGGAATAGGCCACATGCGGCGCCGCCGCAAGCCGGCAGGCCCACCTCCCCCTGTCCCCCCTCCTCCCGGGAGGAGGGGGAACGTAAACGGCACCGGCCTCTTCTCCCTCTCCTCCCCGCCGGGGGAGGAGAGGGACAGGGTGAGGTGGGGGTGAGTTGTCTTCTCGTACGCATCCGCGGCCCGCGCGATTCGTCCGATGCAGTGCTAGAATGCCGCCGCGACGCGGATGCGCGGGAGGAGAGAATGGCGACCGAGATCGCGGAACTGCCGGCTGCGGCCACGCGCGTGCTGCGCCGCAAGGACGACGGTGGCGTGACCACGCTCACGCTCAACCGGCCCAAGTCGGGCAACAGCCTGTCGCACCGGCTCGTGCACGAGCTGCAGGACACCCTCGACGAGATCAGGGACGACCGCTCCGTGCGGGTGGTAATCCTGGCGGCGAGCGGGCGGCTCTTCTGCACCGGTCACGACCTCAACGAGTCGGTCGAGGCGATGAAAACGCCGGAGACCAAGCGGGAGGCGACGGCCACCTGCTCGCGCATGATGCAGAGCATCATCGCCCTGCCGCAGCCGGTGATCGCCAAGGTCCACAGCATTGCCACTGCCGCCGGCTGCGAGCTGGTGGCGAGCTGCGACCTGGTCTACGCCTCGGCGGAGGCGAAGTTCGCCACCCCCGGCGTCAACATCGGCTTCTGGTGCCACTCGCCGCAGGTGGCGGTGAGCCGCGCCGTCGCGCCGAAGCACGCGATGCAGATGCTGCTCACCGGCAGGCTGATGGACGCCGAGACAGCGTTCCGCATGGGGCTGGTGAGCGAGGTGGTGGCGCCCGACAAGCTCGACGAGACGGTGGACGAGGTCGCCCGGCACATCGCGTCCAAGTCGGCCTACGCCATCGCCCAGGGCAAGCAGTCGTTCTACCGCCAGCTGGAAATGGACCGCGGCGATGCCTACGACTACGCCGGCGAGGTGATCTACCGCACCATCCAGGCCGACGACGCCCGCGAGGGCATCACCGCCTTCCTCGAGAAGCGCGACCCCGTCTGGCGCGATTCCTGACGCGGCCCTCCGGCACGCTCCTGCACTTGGTGCACATCTGTCGTAGGTGGACTCGCGCAACGTCGCGAGGGCGGCTTACCTCTCCTACAGCGTCCTTCTGGAGGTGATGGCAACATTAGAGAGATATCATTTTCTAGGTAGAAAAAGTCATTGCCGTGTAGTTGCCGAGCTTGATCAATGGAGTGAATCTAGTGGCGCTGCGAACCTTGTATTTCGATGAGTCTGGATTTACCGGATATAATCTTCTCGATGAAAGGCAACCGGTGTTCGCTATTGCTAGTACCGATTTAAGCTCAAGTATCTCTAGGGAAATTCTATGTGAAGCGTTTCCGAGATACCAAGGTGAAGAATTCAAGTTTACCAAACTTTGGCGGTCAAAGAGGAATAGAGAGCGCTTTCCTGAGTTCGGTCGCAGGATGGCTGCATACTCAGACCGAATTTATGTTTGGCGCGTAGATAAGAGGTTTGCGGTACTTACCAAGATCATTGACTACTTGATAGAGCCGGGGGTGACAGAGGCAGGATTCGACTTCTACGCCGATGGCTTTAGCCTAAATTATGCAAACTACATTCACTGTGGTTTGAATAACATTGTTTCGGAAGCGTTACATTCCGAGTTGCTGCGAGCGTATCAGCGTTTCTCGCGTAATCCTAGCCACACTAATCTCCGTAAATTGCAGCGAGATTTGGAGAGATTAGCTGTAGAGGCCGGAGAACCCATGAGGCCATTTCTCGAGCACATGGCACTGGGTGCCCGATACTTTACAAATTACTTCAACATTGAGACTTTTAGTGGATCAGATGAATTGCAGCTCACGAGCATGGTGACCATGGTTGGCTATTGGCGAAATCTATGCGCTGAAGATTTTGAAATAGTGCACGATGCATCCTCAAATTTCTTCCATCGAATGGACGATTGGAAAAAGGTCACCAATTCGAACGTTCCAAAACAGCTACATCCCTCTGCAAGCGGTACTCTGTACCAATTCCCACTGCGAGTTACGTCCACCAAATCTGTAGACTCGAAAATGAGTGCGTCAATTCAATTGTGCGATCTTCTTGCTGGCTTAGCAGCTCGCGATTTTGGGACAAATGCAAGTAAAGCAGATCGAGAAATTTTGGAATCCACTCTTGAGGCAGGACTTGGTCACGCTCCGGTTAGTGGTATTGCACCTGAAGAATTTGATCCCAGTCGTCTGCAGCCGCAGCGGCGGGAGGGGCCTGATGCTGTCGACCGCATGACTGAAATCATGTTCGGTCGGCACAATAGCCCAAGTGCGATTGATGAGTGATGTGATGTTCGGGATGTTCATGACCATCAAATTTGCTTCCCCTAGCACCCTCTTCGGGCAGGTGTCCGCGCGAATAAGTCAAATCACGGCAAAGCCCGGGCATGACGGGGTGAAGGGCTAATCCTCGGGCGGGTACCAGTAGAGCGGGTCCGGGCGGCGGTAGCCTTCGGGGCGGTATATGAGCTCGAAGGTGGTCTTGAGCGCGTCCTCGGTCTGGAAGTAGCAGAAGCGCACGCCGCGCCAGCCGCCGCCCATCACCGCGGCGAAGCCGCGCGCCTCGATGTCGGCAATGCAGGCGTCCCAGTCCAGCCCCGTGTCCTGCAGCAGGAATCCCACGTGCTGCAGCCCCTCGCCGTGCTCGTCGAGGAACTCGTGGTAGATGCTGGGCCCTTCCAGCGGCTCGATCACCTCCCAGTTGAGGTCGCCGGTCCAGGCCAGCGCGAGGCGCATGGAGAATTCGCCGGGGCCGCCGCGGAAGTGCCTGTCGGTCAGGAGCGGCGGCGCGTATTCCTGCACCCACCAGGGGCCGATCCCCATGCGGTCGGCGTAGTTGCGGACGCAGGCGTCGAGGTCGCGTGTGACGATGCAGATCTGGCGCGTCTGGCCAATGATGCTGTTGGGCAGGTCGGTGAAGACGTGGTCGATGGCGGCGGCCATGGTTGCTCTTCCCGTCGCTGTTGATTGGAGGGACCGGGCGACCGCTAGCGGGCGCCCGGCGCGCGCGCAGGCGCGCGATGCGCCTGAGGGAGCAAGATCAGGCGATTTCCAACGCACGCCAGACGCGCTCCGGCGTCAGCGGCATGTCGATGTCGGTGACGCCGCGCTCCTTCAGCGCATCGAGCACGGCGTTCACCACCGCAGCCGGCGCCGGGATCGAGCCCGCCTCGCCGCAGCCCTTGATGCCGAGCGGGTTCTGGCCGCTGGGCACGTCGTTGTTGGTCAGCAGGAAGTCGGGCAGGTCGTCGGCGCGCGGCAGGCAGTAGTCCATGAACGAGCCCGAGAGAAGCTGCCCGGACTCCTCGTCGTAGACGCAGCTCTCGAACACTGCCTGGCCCAGCCCCTGCGCCACGCCGCCGTGGACCTGGCCGTCGACCAGCATCGGGTTGACCACGCGGCCGAAGTCGTTGGCGGCGGCGTAGCCCACGATCTCCACCGCCCCCGTCTCGGGGTCGACCTCCACCTCGCAGATATGGCAGCCGTTGGGGAAGGTACCCTCGAAGGTCTCGGTACGGCCGTCCGCGTCGAGTCCCGGCTCCATGCCCTCGGGCAGGTTGGCCGGGTCCTTCGCCTGCGCCGCCAGCGTCATGATGTCGATGCTTCGATCGGTGCCGGCGATGGCGAAGGTGCCCTCGGCGAAGCGGATGTCGTCGGGCGCGGCCTCGAGCAGGCTGGCGGCGAGCCGCGTGCCCTTCTCGACCACCTTGGCGGCGCCGTCCTCGATCGCGAGCGCGACCATGTAGGTCGAGCGCGAGCCGCCGGAGCCGCCGCCCGCCGGCAGGTCGTCGCTGTCGCCCTCGATCAGCCGGACGGCCTCGAAGGGGATGCCCAGGCTCTCGCTGAGGAGCTGGGCGTAGGTGGTCTCGTGGCCTTGGCCCGAGGCGCCGGTGCCGGAGCTCAGGTTCACGCCGCCGTCGTCCTGAAAGCGGATCGAGACATGCTCGGCGGGGTCGCCCACGGTCGATTCGACGTAGACCGCCATGCCGATGCCGCGCAGCCTGCCCCTGGCCGCCGCCTCCGCCCGCCGGGCGGCGAAGCCGGACCAGCCGGCGAGCGCCATGCTGTCCTCCAGCAGGCGCGCGTAGTCGCCCGAATCGTAGGTGATGTCGAGCAGCGGCACCGGGTAGGGCATCGCCGCGGCCGGGATCAGGTTGCGCCGGCGGATCTCGTCGGGCGCGAGGTCGAGCCGGGCCGCGGCCTTGTCCACCAGGCGCTCGACCACGTAGTTGGATTCGGGGATGCCGGCGCCGCGGTAGGCGTCGGTGAAGACGGTGTTGGTCAGCACGCCCTCGACTTCGGCGTGGATCGCCGGCAGGCGGTAGGCGTTCGCCAGCATGCGCGTGTAGAGGAGCGTGGGCGAGATCGGGCCGAGGTTGGAGACGTAGGCGCCGAGGTTGGCGAGCGTGCGCACGCGCAACCCCAGGAAGCCCCCGTCGTCATCCAGTGCCAGCGCGGCTCGCGTCAGGTGGTCGCGCGCCTGGGTGTCGCTGATGAAACCCTCCTGCCGCCCGCAGAGCCAGCGCACCGGGCGGCCCAGCCTGCGCGCGGCCCACGCCACCAGCACCTGCTCGGGATAGGTGAAGTACTTCATGCCAAAGCCGCCGCCCAGGTCGTAGGAGAGGACGCGCAGGCGCTCCTCCCCGATCCCGAGAATGCCGGCGATGACGGCGCGCGCGCCGTGCACGCGCTGGCTGTTGATGTAGAGGGTGTAGCGCCCGCTCTCCGCATCGTAGACGCCGAGCGCGCCGCGCGGCTCGATGGTGTTCACCACCACGCGGTTGTTGACCAGCTCGATCTCGACCACGTGCGGCGCGGCGCCGAAGGCCGCCTCGGTGGCGTCGGCATCGCCCTGCGCCCACACGCAGGAGAGGTTGCCCGGCGCCTCCGCCCAGATCCGGGTCGCACCCGGCTCGCGCGCCTCGGCGGCGTCGACCACGGCGGGCAGTTCGGCGTAGTCCACGCTCACCAGGTCCGCGGCGTCGCGCGCCGCCGCCTGGCTCTCCGCCACGACCATGGCCACCGCCTCGCCGACGTGGCGCACGCGATCGTGCGCCAGCATCGGGTTGGGCGGATAGCAGGCGGGGCTGCCGTCGGGCCGCTTCAGCGCGACGAAGGCGTCGGCGACGCAGGGCAGCGTGCCGAGCCCGTCCGCCGCGACATCGGCGCCGGTGTAGACCGCGAGCACGCCGGGCGCGGTCGCGGCCGCCGCCGTCTCCACCGCCGCGATGTCGGCGTGGGCGTGAGGCGAGCGCACGAAACAGGCGTGCACCTCGCCGTCCAGCGCGATGTCGTCCTGAAAGCGCCCGCCTCCCTTGAGGAGGGTGTCGTCTTCCTTGCGTCGCGCGGACTGGCCGACCCCGAAGCGTGCCATCGTTCCCTCCAATGATCCTGCGCGGCCATGATAGGGAACTCGGCCATGGGCGTCATCCGGGACGGCCCCCGGGCGTGGCGGCGGCGTGCCCGAATCGAGTGCGCTGTGCTACCTAGGGCGGCAGGGCCCGCACCCCGGCGATTCAGAGGAGGACGAGATGACGTTCGAGGAGAAGGTCGAGCGGCTGAGCGCGATCGAGGACATCAAGCAGCTCAAGGCGCGCTACTGCCAGCTCTGCGACGCCGGCTACGACCCCGACGGCATCACCGCCATGTTCGTCGAGGACGGGATCTGGGACGGGGGCGAGAATTTCGGCTGCCACGTCGGGCGCGAGGCGATTCACGGCTTCTTCTCCGGCATCTCCAACGACATCGTCTTCGCCGCGCACCTGGTGCTGAACCCGGTCATCACGGTGGAGGGCGACAGCGCCAACGGCAAGTGGTGGCTGATCATGCCGTGTACCACCGAGCTCGGCGGCGGACCCAAGGAGGCGCGCTGGCTGCTCGCGGAATACGACGACGACTACGTGCGCGTCGACGGCACCTGGTACTACAAGCACCTGCGCATCGACCTGAAGTTCTTCACGCCGCACAAGGACGGCTGGGTCGAGGAGTAGCCCGGGACTTCCCGCCGGAGCCGCGGCCCGCATCGCGCGGGTCGCGCCGATCGGGCCGGGCCGATCCCTTGACCCCCTGCCGCCGGCGGCCAGGCTGAGGCGAGCGCCAGGGCAGGCGAGGGGAGTAGGCGCCATGGACGGCAAGCTCTGCATCGTCACCGGCGCGACCGACGGGATCGGCCGCGTCACGGCCCGCGCGCTGGCCGAGCGGGGCGCCGAGGTGGTGCTCGTCGGGCGCAACGACGCCAAGGGCACGGAGGTCTGCAAGGCGATCCACCGCTCTTCGCGCAACGACAAGGTGCGCTTCGAGCAGGCCGATCTCTCCAGCCAGGCCGAGATCCGGGCGCTGGCCGAGCGCCTCGGCACCGAGGGCAGGGCCATCGACGTGCTGGTCAACAACGTCGGCGCCATGTTCACCCGCCGGCGCGAGAGCGCGGACGGGATCGAGATGACCTTCGCGCTCAACCATCTCGGCTATTTCCTGCTCACCGGGCTGCTGCTGGAGAAGCTGAAGGCGAGCCCTGCGGCGCGCATCGTCAACGTCGCGTCCCAGGCCCACCGCAGCGGGCGGATCGACCTGGAGGACCCGCAGGGCACCAGGCGCTATCGCGGGTGGACCGCCTACGCCCAGAGCAAGCTCGCCAACGTCCTCTTCACCTATCGCCTCGCCGGACTGCTGGAGGGAACGGCGGTGACGGCCAACTGCCTGCACCCCGGCTTCGTCGCCAGCAGGTTCGGGCAGAACAACGGCTGGCTCTTCTCCACCGTGCTCAAGGGCGCGATGCGGCTTTCCGCGATCGACGTGGAGGCCGGCGCGCGCACCAGCGTTCACGTCGCGACCAGTGCCGAGGTCGAGGGAGTCTCGGGCCGCTACTTCGACAAGAGCCGCGAGGCCACCAGCTCGCTCGCCTCCCGCGACGAGGAGACCGCAAGCCACCTGTGGGCGCTGAGCGAGGAGCTCACCGGCTTCCGCTACTGAGAGCCGGCGCCGACCGGCTTCCTGTCTATTCCCCCGCGTCGCGCCCTGCGTCGCGGAGGTGCGCGGCGAGGCCCATGAGGCGGCGGTCGCGCCAGGCCTGGCGGTCGCCGTGCTCGGCCATCGGCAGACGGCCGCGGCGTTCCTCGTGCGCCTTGGAAACCACTGCGTCGGAGAGCGGCTGGGCCGGCTCGCTCTGCTTGACGAATTCGTAGAAGCCGTCGTGCAGCCGGGCGCAGAAGTCGGCGAGGCCGCCCGGCGCGTTGAGGTCGATGGTCTCGAAGGGCCCGATGAAGGCCCAGCGCCGGCCGAGACCGGCCGAGATCGTGGTGTCGATGTCCTTGGCCGTGGCGTAGCCGCCCTCCAGCAGGCGGAAGGCTTCCCAGAGCAGCGCCGCCTGCAGCCGGTTGGCGATGAAGCCGTCGATCTCCCGCGTGAGCCTGACCGGCTTCATGCCGGCCGCCTCCATCAGCGCCCAGCAGCGGCTCGCCGTCTCCTCCTCGGTCCAGGGGGCCGGCACCATCTCCACCAGCGGGATCACGTAGGGCGGGTTGATGGGGTGGGCGACCAGGCAGCGCGGGCCGATGTCCAGCCCCTCGGTGAAGGTCGAGCAGGGAATGCCGGAGGACGACGAGCCGACGACGAGGTCGGGCCCGGCGATGCCGTCGATCCGCTCGTAGACCGCGCGCTTCACGTCGGCGCGCTCGAACACGCTCTCCTGCGCGTAGGCCGCGCCGTCCAGCGCGTCGGCGAGGCCGGTGGAGACGGCGATGCGCGCCCGTGCCGCGGCCGGGTCGTCGATCAGCCCGTGGCCTTGCAGCGCCTCGAGGTTGGTCTCGATGCGCGCGAGCGCGGCCTCGCACTGGCCCTCCGTTGCGTCGTAGAGCGCGACCCGGTGGCCGGCGCGGGCGAAGACGATGGCCCAGGCGCTGCCCACGAGGCCCACGCCCACGATCGCGATCTTCTCCGGCATGGCGTTCTCCTCAGGCGGCCTCGGCGGCCAGGCGGTTGAAGGCGGCGAGCGAGCGCTCGATGTCCACCTGCGCCAGGTCGTCGACGATGAAGACGATGTGCGAGCGGCGGTCCTCGCCCGGCCAGGCGGCGAGGTGGATCGGCGGGTGGACCACGTGCTGCACGCCGTTGACCACCACCGGGGCCTCGATGCCGGCGACGTTGAGGATGCCCTTCACCCGCAGCACGCGCTCGCCGTGGCTGTGCAGCAGCATGGTCAGCCAGATGCCGAAGGCGGTCCAGTCGAGCGCGCCCTCGAAGCTCAGCGTGAAGGAGCGGATGTGCTCGTCGTGGCGCGAGACGTCGTGCGCATGCGCGTGGCCGGCGCCTGCTTCGGCCGCGTCCTTCTTGGCCTCGGCCGCGAGCCAGCGGCGCACCTCGGCCCCCTTGGTGCGCGGATCGTAGACATCGGCGCGCAGCAGGCGCGGCACGTCGACCTGGCCGTTCACGGCGACGATCAGCTCGGCGGAGCCGTTGAGCCGCGCGAGCCTCGCGCGCAGGCGCTCCAGCGTCGCGGCCTCGGCGATGTCGGACTTGGTCAGCACGATCCGGTCCGCCACCGTCGCCTGCTTCACCGATTCCGGGTGGCGATCGAGCTGGCTGAGCCCGTTCACGCCGTCCACCGTCGTTATCACCGAGCCCAGGCGATAGTGGTGCTTCAACACCGTGTCCGCGCTGAGGGTGAAGAGGATGGGCGCCGGGTCGGCGAGGCCCGTGGTCTCCACGATGAGCTGCCGGTAGGGCGGGATTTCGCCCCGGGCGCGGCGGCTGTTGAGCGCGAGGATCGAGTCCTTGAGGTCGCCCCGGATGGTGCAGCAGAGGCAGCCGCTCTCCAGCAGCACGGTGTTCTCGTCCATCGCCTCGACCAGGAAGTGGTCGAGGCCGACGGCGCCGAACTCGTTGACCAGCACCGCGGCGTCGGCGAGGGAAGGGTGGCGCAGCATGCGGTTCAGCAGCGTCGTCTTGCCGCTGCCGAGGAAGCCTGTGACGACGATGACCGGGGTCAGTTTCGCGTAGGCCGCCATCGTTCGCCCGCCTTCAAAGCGCCCCGCGCTCCGCCGGCCCGCCTTCCAGCCGCGCGACCAGGGCGGGGTCGAGGGGGTCGGGCGCCTGCCCGGTCAGGCTCTCGAGCGCGGCCCAGAGCGTCGGCAGGTCGCTCGCCATCTCGGTGGCGCCGCCGCTCCGCCGCTGCACCATGTAGTGCGCGCCGGCCCAGTCGTCGGCGGCACAGCCGTAGAGGCCGAGCACGCGGTTCAGAAGCGCGAGCCGGCGCGCGCGCTCCAGGTGACGCTCCCGCCCGCTCGGCGCCGCGGTGCTGCGGCCCGCATCGGTGCCTGCCTCGGTCCAGTGCGGGCCGTCGCTGAAGACGCCGCAGAGCGCGCACATCGCGGGCGCCGGCCTACTTCTTCCTGCCGCCCCGCTTGCCCTTGAAGGGCCGGCGCTTGATGAAGTCGTCGGCGATCTCGTCGAAGGTCGCCCAGATCACGCCTTCGTGGGCGGCGATGTGGGCGATGATGCGCTCCAGCATCAGCAGGGTCTGGGGCCGGCCCGAGATGTCGGGGTGGATGGTGAGCGTGTAGACCGCGTAGTCCATCTCGCGATAGACCCAGTCGAACTGGTCGCGCCACCAGTCCTCGATGTCGCGCGGGTTGGTCCAGCCGCCGGAGTTCGGCACCTTCTTCATGAACATCATCGGCGGCAGGTCGTCGAGGTACCAGCTCCCCGGAATCTGCACGATGGGGAAGGTGGTGCCCTTCTTCATCGGCTTCATCCACGTCTTCGCCGGCTTGGAGTAGTCGATCAGCGTCCACTCCTCGTTGATCCGCATCCAGTAGGGTTCGAAGTCGTGGTGCATCTGGCTGTGGTCGTACTTGATGCCGCGCTCCATAAGCAGGTGCGGCGTGTAGGCGCTCATCTCCCACCAGGGCGCCACGTAGCCGGTCGGCGCCTTGCCGGCGAGCTTGGTGGCCAGGTCCAGGGACTTGTCGAGGACGTCGGCCTCCTGCTCGGGCGTCATCGCGATCGGGTTCTCGTGGGTGTAGCCGTGCAGCCCGATCTCGTGGCCCGCGGCGGCGACTGCCTTCATCTCCTTCGGGAAGGTCTCGATCGAGTGGCCGGGGATGAACCAGCTCGTGCAGATGCCCGCCCGGTCGAAGAGCTTGAGCATGCGGGGGACGCCGACCTCGGAGGCGAACACGCCCCGCGAGATGTCGCTCGGCGACTCGCCGCCGGCGTAGGAGCCGATCTGCCCCGCCACCGAATCGACGTCCACGCCGATCCCCACGAAGATTTCCTTCTTGGCCATCGCGACCTCCTCTCGGCTTGATTGGCGCGGAGACTACGAGTGCCGGCGGGCGCTGACAACCGCCGCCGGCGCCGCTCAGGCGTCGAGGCCGGGGGGCGTGCGCAGGCGCCACGCCGTGGCCTGCTCGTAGGCCCAGCCGATGCGCAGCGCCGTCGCCTCGTCGTGCCCGCGGCAGACGACGTGGAGCGCCGTCGGCAGTCCGCCTGCGCTGAAGCCGTCAGGCACCACGAGCGCGCACCACTCCAGCCAGTTGACGAGCCGCGTGAAGTGGGCCGGCGTCATCGACTGGTCGATCTCGGCCACCGCCGGCGCCGGCGTCAGCGTGCCCGGCGTGAGGTAGGCGTCGAATCCCTCCATCGCGGCCGCGGCGGTCCGCTTGTCCTCGTCGCGCGTCCGCAGCAGGGCGAGGTAGTCGACGGCGGAAACACCCTTGCCCAGCCCGATGCGCGGGCGCACGTCGTCGTCGATGGGAAGCGAGGGGTCGTCGGTCAGCGCGCCCACGTGGAAGTAGCCCTCGGTGCCGATCAGCTTGCCCACGCGGGCGCCGTAGTCGGCCGCCGAGCGCGGCAACGCCAGCGTCTCGCAGCGGGCGCCCAGGCGTTCCAGTTCGTCCACGGCGGCGTCGTAGGCGGCCAGCACCTCGGCATCGACGCCGCGCCGCTCGGCCTCGGTCGCGATGCCGAGGCGCAGGCCCGCGACGCCCCGGCGCAGGTGGGGCATGGGGTCGTCGGGCGGATGGCGCAGCGTCGCCGGATCGGCCGGGTCCGGTCCCTGCAGCAGGTCGTAGAGCCGGGCCGCGTCCTCCACCGAGCGCGTCATCGGGCCCGGCGTGTCGAGGGTGTGCGCGAGCGGCAGGACGCCTGCGGCGCTGATCCGCCCGATGGTCGCCTTGAGGCCGGCGAGCCCGCACCATGCCGAGGGAATGCGCACGGAGCCGCCGGTGTCGGTGCCGATCGCCCAGGGCACGAGGCGGGCGGCGACCGAGGCGCCGGAACCGCTGCTGGAGCCGCCGGCGGCGCGGTGCACCTCGGCGTCCCACGGGTTGCGCGGCGAGCCCATGTGCCGGTTGGTGCCCCAGCCGCCCATGGCGAATTCCACCGTGTTGGCCTTGCCGATGACGATCATCCCGGCCTCGATCAGCCGGCGCGCGAGAGTTGCCGTGGTGGGTGAGACGCGCCTCTCCCAGTGCTTGCTGCCGCCCGTGGTGATGCGGCCCTCCATGTCGATGATGTCCTTGAGCGCGATCGGCACGCCGTGCCAGGGGCCGATGGCGTGGCCGGCGCGGATCGCCTTGTGCGCGGCCTCGGCGCAGGCCCGCGCCTCGTCGCGGTACACCGCGGCGAAGGCGTGAATCGTCTCGTCGTGGGCGTCGATGCGGGCGAGCAGGGCGTCAACGAGGTCGACCGGGCTCAGCCGCCGGGCCTGGATGGCCTCGGCAGCCTCCCCGGCGGTGAGGAACGCCGGATTCGATGATGACATGGGTAACTCCGTGTTAGGGTACGTTCTTCTTCTTCAGTTCCTTGTTGCAGGCAGTGCGGCCCGTCAGTTGCCGGCCGCGTCCGATCGCGCGCCGGTCC
Organism: Alphaproteobacteria bacterium; assembly: GCA_022823305.1. Classification (GTDB taxonomy): domain Bacteria; phylum Pseudomonadota; class Alphaproteobacteria; order UBA828; family UBA828; genus WTGU01. The sequence continues at coordinate 120,508 of JAJDXK010000004.1, read as the reverse complement.
CGGGTGCGAGGTCCTCGCCGTAGCGGGTGATCGCGCCGGTGGTGTGGAAGGTCTCCCACGCCACGCCCTCCGGGTCGTAGACCCAGGTCTTGTCGCCGCGCGCATAGCAGCAGTGCGCGTCAGCCTGGTCGATGTGGCGCTCGCCCGCGGCCTTGAGGCGGCCTGCGAGCGCGCCAAGCTCGTCCGCCGTCTCGGTCTGGATGCCGAGATGATCCACCCCAGGCGCGCCGCAGCCAGTCGTGATCGAGAGGTTCACGCGCGGATCCTCCAGCATCCACTTCGCGTAGTCCTGCTTCAGCACCGTCGGCTCGGCGCCGAAGAGGGTCGAGTAGAACGCGACCGAGCGGTCCAGGTCGTTTACCGTGAGGGCGATGTGGACGCGCTTCATCATCTTCTTCCTCTTGCCTGCGGCCGGCACGCCCCGTTTACACCGATTTCCCGCCCCGTGTCACCGCCGCACTACGCCTTATCTTGCTGCGGCCTTTGCTTAAATCTCAATTGCCATCCCGCAGGCCGGCAGCGAAGCGGGGATAGACCTCGGCCAGCGCCTCGCCCACGGGGCCGCGGATGAGCGCCAGCGTCTCCGGCTCGGGCGCCGGCGTCACGGGCGGCTCCTCGTTGCAGTCGAAGTCGAAGCCGGTATTGGTCCGCACCTCGTCGAGATCGTGGCCGGGATGCAGCGAGACGAGGCGGAAGCGCCTGGCCTCCGGCGCGAAGCGGAAGACGCAGCGCCCGGTCACCAGCGCGTAGGGTCCGCCCGGCCTGTAGACGCCGGCTGGGCTGGTGCCCGGCGCGCTCACGAAGTCCACCTTGCGCACCAGCGTGCGCGGCGTGTGCTCGATGCGGAAGAGGATCACGCGCGGCACCACGAAGTAGAGGTAGGCCGAGCCGTAGGAGCCGGGGAAGCGCTTGCTTGCCGCCGGGTGCGGGCCGGTGCCCACCAGATTGATGCTGGCGCCGCCGTCGATCTGCACGCCGCCGAGGAAGAAGGCGTCGATGCGGCCCTGGCCGGCGCGGTCGAAGAGCTCGCGCCCGCCGTCTGTCATGTCGCTCCCGGCCTGGCTGCCCAGCAGGCTGAGCGCGGGCCTGCCGCCGCCCCGCTCGCGCGCGAGCAGCGCCGCCGCCGCCGGAATGGGCGAGGAGGCCCCGACCGCGACACGGCCGAGGCCCTCCAGCATGCCGGCGATGGTCTCGATCAGGAGCGCGGTCTTGTCCGGGTTCATTCGGCGGCGCAGAGGCCGGTCACGTCCTCGTCCACGTGCTCCGCGCAGTATTCCGCGAAGCCCTCCTCGCTGGCTGCGAGCCGCGCGTATTCGGCGAGGTGGTCGCGGTCGGCCTCGTAGCGGCCCGGGAGCCCGAGCGGCCAGGCGCCTTCGGGCGCCTCGGCCAGCGCCGTGACGTAGAGCGCGGGCAGGGTGCCGGCGGCGAGCGCGTCGTCGGCCAGCAGGTCGCACGCGCGCACCTCCTCGACCGTGACCAGGGTCTCGCGCGCGGCATGGGCCATGGTCACGAGCTCGCGCCGCGCGCCCAGCCAGACGTTGCCCTGCTCGTCGGCGAAAGGTGCGTGGAAGAGCGCGACATCGGGCCGGAGCGCCGGCAGCACGACGATGGGGTCGCCGCCGTCCGCCAGCGGGTTGTCGATCACCCGCCAGTCGGGCCGGGCCGCGACAAGGTCCGAGCCGATGAGCCCGCGCAGGGGCATGAAGGGCACGCCCTTCTCGCCCGCCTGCAGCGCCGCGTGGATCGCCGGGCATGTGGATTCGCGGATCGCGAGCCGGCCGCCCTCGACCGCCGCGGTGAAGCGCGGCGCATTGCCCAGCTCGCCCAGGCTCACCGCCGCGGTCTCGATGGTGGCGACGCAGCTGGCGCCGATCAGCAGGTCCGCGGCGATGCCGGCCTGCGGCACCGTCAACAGGTTCAGATTGCGCACGGGCCGGCGCACCAGCGCGCGTACCGCCGCCATGGGCACGAAGGAATAGTCCGGCGGCAGCGCCAGCACCGCACCGTCGGCAACCCGACCCGCCAGCCGGTCGAGGGACAGCGTCTCGGTCACGGCGCGCGCCTTCTCCCCCTAGAACTCCTCGGCCTCGTGGGCCATGACCGCGCCCTTGCCGGCCATGATCTTGAGGAAGAGCCCGGCCGAGTCCGGCAGGACCTTCTGCACGTAGAAGCGCGCGGTCTTGAGCTTGGTGTCGTAGAAGGCCTCGCCGTTCTGCTTGTCGCGGGCGAGCTTTGCCATCTGGCACCACATGTAGCCGACCGCCACCAGCCCGAACATGCGGAGGTAGTCGGAGGCCGCGGCACCCGCCTCCTCGGGATCGCCGAGCCCGCGCTGGGCGATGACCAGCGTGGCGGTCTGCAGCTTGCCGAGCGCCTTGCCCACGGGCGCCACGATGTCGGCGAGCTCGGGGTCGTCCTTGTTGGCCTCGACGAACTCCACGGCAGGGTGGAAGAAGTGGCGCAGGTAGCGGCCGGCCCGCTGCGGCAGCTTGCGGCCCACCAGGTCGAGCGCCTGGATGCCGTTCGCGCCCTCGTAGATCTGGCTGATCCGCGCGTCGCGCACGAGCTGCTCCATGCCGTGCTCGCGGATGTAGCCGTGCCCGCCGTGGACCTGGAGTGCGAGGTTGGTGGCCTCGAAGCCGTAGTCGGTGAAGAAGGCCTTGATGATCGGCGTCATGAGCTGGACCAGCTCGTCCGCGTCCTCGCGCACCGAGGAGTCCTCGTGCCTGCGGGAGATGTCGAGCTGCAGCGCGACCCAGTAGGCGAACGCGCGGGCGCCCTCGTTGATGGCGCGCTGGGTGAGCAGCATGCGGCGCACGTCGGGGTGGACGATGATGGGGTCGGCGGTGGCCTCCGGCTCCTCCGCGCCGGCGAGCCCGCGCCCCTGGCGCCGGTCCTTCGCGTAAGCCGTCGCGCTCTGGTAGGCGGTCTCGCCGAGGCCCAGGCCCTGCAGCCCGACGCCGAGGCGGGCGCCGTTCATCATCGTGAACATGCAGCGCAAGCCCTTGTGCGGCGCGCCGATCAGGTAGCCCTCCGCCTCCTCGAAGTGCATCACGCAGGTGGCGGAGCCGTGGATGCCCATCTTCTCCTCGATCGAGCCGCAGGAGACGCCGTTGGCGGGCCCCGGCGTGCCGTCGGCGTCCAGCGTGCGCTTCGGCACTAGGAAGAGGCTGATGCCGCGCACGCCCGCCGGCGCATCGGGCAGCTTCGCCAGTACCAGGTGGACGATGTTCTCGGTGAGGTCGTGCTCGCCGGCGGAGATGAAGATCTTGGTGCCGGAGATCGCATAGCGGCCCTCGCCCGTCGGCACCGCCTTGGTGCGAATCAGGCCGAGGTCGGTGCCGCAGTGGGGCTCGGTCAGGCACATGGTGCCGCTCCAGGTGCCGTCGGCGAGGCGGGGCAGGTAGGCCTGCTTGAGCGCCTCCGTCGCGTGCAGCTCGATCAGCGCCGCGGCGCCGTTGGAGAGCAGCGGATAGACGCCGAAGGCCAGATTGGTCGAGCAGACCATCTCGTCGAAGACCATGCTGATGAGCTGCGGCAGCCCCTTGCCGCCGTAGTCGGGCGCCAGCGTGACGCCGGTCCAGCCGGCATCGACGAAGGTCCGGTAGGCCTCCTTGTAACCCTGCGGCGTGCGCACCACGCCGTTCTCGTAGTGGCAGCCCTCCTCGTCGGCCGGGCGGTTGAGCGGCAGCAGCGTGTTCTCGCAGAGCTTGGCGCCCTCCTCGATCATGGCGTCGATCACGTCGGGCGTCGCGTCCTCGTAGCCGGGCAGCGTGCTGAGCGTGCCCACGTCGAGCAGCTCGTTGAGCACGAAGCGCATGTCGCGGAGCGGTGCGCTGTAGGTCTGCATGATCGTCTCTCTCCTCGCTGCCCGTGAGGCCGCGCTCAGCCATCCATCCGCATGTCGACCGGCTGGCCCATCACCGTACACTGTGCGGGCGGGGTCTCGGCGACCAGCTTGCCGCGCTTGAAGACGTGCGTACAGGCCGGGTTGAGGCGCAGCACGTCGGCCTTGCTGGCGGCGTCGAACACCGCGAGGTCGGCGCGGCAGCCCGGCGCGACGCCGTAATCCTCCAGCGCGAGAATCTGGGCGTTCTTCCAGGTCACCATGTCGAAGCAGGCGTCGATCTCGGCCTGGCCCGACATCTGACAGACGTGGAGCGCGAGCGAGGCCGCCTGCACCATGTCGCCGCGGCCCAGCGGATACCAAGGGTCCATGATCGAATCGTGGCCGATGCCGACGGTGATTCCGGCCTGCCACAGCTCCTTGACGCGGGTCATGGCGCGGCGCTTGGGGTAGCTGTCCTCCCGCGCCAGAAGGATCAGGTTGTCGAAGGGGTTGGCGACGATGTTGAGCCCGCCCCGCTGCAGCCAGCCGAAGAGGCGGAAGGCGTAGGCGTTGGCGTAGGAGTGCATGGCCGCGCAGTGGCTCGCGGTCACGCGCCCCTGCATGCCGCGGTAATAGGTCTCGTGCGCCATCACCTCGGTGAAGCGCGAGTTGGGATCGTCCACCTCGTCGCAGTGGGTGTCGATCAGGAGGCCGCGCTTCTCGGCCTCGTCGAAGATCAGCTTGAGGCTGGCGACGCCCGCCTCCCGCGTCGCCTCGTTGTGGGGGATGCCGCCGATCACGTCGGGGCCCATGTCGAGCGCGCGGAGGAAGAGCTCGGGCCCGCCCGGGTGGCTGTGGATGCCGTCTTGGGGGAAGGCGACGACCTGCAGGTCGACCCGGTCGCTGACCTCGTCCTTGACCTCCAGCAGCGCCTGCATGGAGAGCTGGTCCTCGTCCGAGGTATCGGCGTGGGTGCGGATGAAGCCCGCGCCCTGGGCCACCTCCCAGTCGATCGCCCGCTTCGCCCGCGCCTTGACCGCCTCGAGGTTGCGGTCCTCCTTCTGCCGGCCCCAGATGGCGATGCCCTCGTGCAGCGTGCCCGAGATGTTGGCCTCGAGATTCGCGGTGAGCACCGCGTCGAGATGGACGTGCGGGTCGATCAGCGAGCCCGAGACCAGCCGGCCGGCGCAGTCGATCGTCTCGCCCGCCTCGGCCGTGATCCCCGGCTCGACGGCTGCGATGCGCTCGCCCTCGATGGCGATGTCGGCGGCGCGCACCGGCTGGCCCTCGTGCGCGACGAGGGCGTTCTTCAAGATCACGTCCATGCCTGTAAGCCTCCCTGCGGGGCCCGCGCCCCGCGTCGTCCGATGTCCGCCCGCATTTTCGCCCAAGGCGCGCGGAACTGCCACCCATGGGCCGCGCTCAGCCTGCGGCCGAGGCCAGCGCCTCCCGCAGCAGGCCGTGGAGGTGGCCGTTCGCGGCCAGCACGTCGCCGCTGGTCATGGAGTCCGCGCCGCCGCCCGTCTCGGTGACGATGCCGCCGGACTCGCGCACGATGATGATGCCGGCGGCGAGGTCCCAGGGCTCCATGCCGAAGCCCCAGTAGCCGTCGAAGCGCCCGGCGGCGACGTAGGCGAGGTCGAGCGCGGTCGAGCCGGTGCGGCGCACGCCCGCGCTCTCGCCGGCGAGCCGGCGCACCATCTCGACGTGACCCGGGTAGCGCGGGCGGGCGCTGAAGGGCAGCCCCGTCGCGAGCAGCGCCGGCGCCAGCTCGCGTCGGGCGGAGACCCTGAGCCGCTGGTTGTTGAGGAAGGCGCCGGCGCCGTTTTCCGCCCAGAAGAGCTCGTCGCGCACCGGGTCGTAGATCACGCCGGCATGGGGCTTGCCGTCGCGCTCGAGCCCGATGGAGATCGCGAAGTGAGGCAGCCCGTGCAGGAAATTGGTGGTGCCGTCCAGGGGGTCGACCACCCAGCGGTTGGAGCTGTCCTCGCCCTCGACGGCGCCGCCTTCCTCGAGCAGGAAGCCGAAGCGCGGCCTCGCGCGCCCCAGCTCCGCCACCAGCGTCTTCTCGGCCCGGTGGTCGGCGGCGGAGACGAAGTCGGCCGGCCCCTTGCGCGAGACCTGCAGGTTCTCGACCTCGCCGAAGTCGTGGATCAGGTCGCGCGCCGCCTTGTAGGCGGCGTTGACCATGACCGTGATCAGCGGCGAGCGGCGGGACATGGGGTGGCGGTCGTGTCGAGGGGGGAGGGCGGGCGGCGGTCCCGCCCCAGCGTGGGTGCGTCAGTCGCGGGCGCGCTCGACATAGGTCGAATCGGCGGTGCTCACCACCACGCGCTCGCCCTCGGAGATGTGCGGCGGCACCATCAGGCGCACGCCGTTGTCGAGCAGCGCGGGCTTGTACGAGGCCGCGGCCGTCTGCCCCTTCACCACCGGCTCGGTCTCGGTCACGGTCTGCACCGCGGTGTCCGGCAGGGTCACGCCGAGCGCGACGCCCTCGTGTGACTCGATGGTGACGGTCATTCCCTCCTGGAGAAAGGCCATCCCCTCGCCGATCAGATCGCGCGCGAGGCTGGTCTGCTCGTAGGTGTCCTGGTCCATGAAGTGGAGCAGGTCGCCGTCCTCGTAGAGGAACTGGTAGCGCTTCTGGTCGAGGCGGGCGCGCTCGACGCTCTCGGAGGCGCGGAAGCGCTCGTTCAGCTTGGTGCCGTCGCGCAGGTCCTTGAGCTCGACCTGGAGGTAGGCGCCGCCCTTGCCGGGCTGGGTGTGCTGGATCTTCACCGCGACCCAGAGGCGATCCTGATGCTCGATCACCATGCCGGGGCGGATGGCGTTGCCGTTGATCTTCATGGGTTCTGCCGTGGCGGAAGGCAGGAGCCTATATCAACTCGCCCCGGCGCTGGCAATGGCACGGTTGATCGCGCGCACGCCCGCCTCGGGCCCCTCCGGATGTGACCAGACGCCGCCGATCACGGCGAGGAAGTCGGCGCCGTTCGCGACCAGCGGTGCGCAGTTCTCCGCCGTGATGCCGCCGATCGCGACACAGGGCACGACCATCAGCGTGTGCCACCACTTGATGAGGTGGATGTCGGCGCGCGCGCGCGGCGTCTTGGTCTCGGTAGGGAAGAAGGCGCCGAAGGCCACGTAGTCGGCGCCCGAGGCCGCGGCCTCCATGGCGAGGTGGCGGGAATCGTAGCAGCTCACGCCCACCGTCGCGTCCGCGCCCACGCGCGCGCGCGCCTCGGCGTAGCCCGCGTCGTCGGCGCCAACGTGGACGCCGTCGGCGCCGATCTCGGCGGCGAGGTCGGGCCGGTCGTTGACGATGAGCGGCACGTCGCGCGCGTCGCAGATGGGCTTCAGCCGCTCGCCGGCGCGGCGCACGGCATCGTCGTCGCCCTCCTTGAGCCGGAGCTGGAGGCAGGCGACGTCGCCGGCGTGGAGCGCAGCCTCGAGCTGTTCGGCGAAGGGGTCGAGCGCGAACGCGGGCGGGGTGATGAGGTAGAGCCGGCAGGGCTCCCGCATTCAGATCACCCCCTTCTCGCGGAGCGCCGCGCGCTCGTCTGCCGAGAGGCCGAGCAGGCCGCCGTAGACCTCGTCGTTGTGGGCGCCGAGGCGGGGGCCCAGGCTCTCGATCCGCCCCGGCGTCTCCGAGAGCGCCGGCAGCACGCCCGGCACATGGACATGCTCGCCGCTCTCGGGCTCGACCACCTCCTGCAGGGTGCCGCGCGCGCGGTAGTGCGGGTCCTCGAAGATGTCGGCGACGGAGTAGATCGGCGCCGTCGGCACCCCGCCGGCGTTGCAGGTCTCGACCACCGCATCGCGCGGCAGCGAGAGGGTGAAGGCCGTGACCATGGCCTCGACCTCGTCGCGGTTCTCCACCCGGCTCGCGCTGGTGGCGAAGCGGGGATCCTCGCCCAGCTCGTCGCGCTCCAGCACCTGGGCCATGCGGCGCCACATCTTGTCGCTGGTGCACGCGATGGCGACCCAGCCGCCGTCGCCGCACTCGAAGTGGCCATGCGGGCAGACGTTGCTGGTCATGAGCCCCAGCCGGGGGCGGACGAAGCCGGTGGCAGCGAAGAGCGGGGCCATCTCGTCGAGCACGCGGAAGATCGATTCGTAGAGCGCGATGTCGATCGTCTGCCCGCCCGTCTCCTCCCGGCTGCGCAGCGCCAGCAGCGTGCCGACGGCGCCGTAGAGGCCGGAGATGTAGTCGGCGAGCGAGGTGGAGCCGGGCGTGAGCGGCGGCCCGCCGGGCTCGCCCGTCAGGTGCGTAAGCCCGCCGAAGGCGTGCGCGATGCGGGCGAAGCCCGGGCGGTCGCGATAGGGGCCGGTCTGGCCGTAGCCCGAGATGCGCACCAGCACCAGCGCGGGGTTGACGGCCTTCAGCTCGTCGGGCCCCAGGCCCCATTTCTCCAGCGTGCCGGGGCGAAAGTTCTCGCACAGCACGTCGGCCTCGGCGACGAGCCGCTTGAAGAGGGCCGCGCCCTCGGGCCGGCGCAGGTCGAGGGTGACGGACTTCTTGTTGCGCTGCTCCGAGAGCCAGGCGTAGCCGTCGCCCCGCTGGCTGGGGGAGCCGAACTTGCGCAGCGGATCACCCAGCCCCGGCTGCTCGACCTTGATGACCTCGGCGCCGAACTCGCTGAGGATGGCGGCGGTAAACGGCCCCGCGATGAAGGTCGCGAGGTCGATGACGCGGACGCCGTGGAGCGGCAGCTTCGCGGACATGGCGGCAGAAAGCGGGGTTTGGCCCGGCGTGTCAATCGCGGCCGGGCGCGCTCAGAACTCTTCCTTGTGGGTGCGCAGGTCGAGCTCCTGGGTCCAGGCGTTGCGCGGCTGGCGGTAGAGAAAGCGGTAGGACTCCGCGAGCCCGTCGAGGCCGATCAGCCCGCCCTCGCCCATGCGCGCGGCGAACTCGGGCGCGCGGGTCTTGAGCCGATAGCCGTCGATGCCGCCGTCGACCACCACGTGGGCCACGTGGATGCCCTGCGGGCCGAACTCGCGCGCGAGGCTCTGGCCGAGCGCCCGGAGCCCGGCCTTGGCGGTGGTGAAGGCGGCGAAGTTGGGCTTGCCGCGCATCGACGCGCTCGCGCCCGTGAGCAGCAGGGTGCCCGCACCGCGCGGCACCATGCGGCGCAGCGCCTCGCGGCTGAAGAGGAAGCCGCCGAAGCAGCCGATGCGCCAGCAGGTCTCGAAGTAGTCCGCCTCCATCTCCAGCGGGTTGCCCGGCATGTTGTTGCCGGCGTTGAAGACGGCGAGGTCGATGGGCCCTTCGCGCTCCGCCGCCGCGACGAAGGCGGTGACCGAGCCTTCGTCGGTGGTGTCGGCGACCTGTGCGGTGGCCTGCCCGCCGGCCGTGCGGATCGCGTCCGCCACCGCCTCGACCTTGTCCCCGGTGCGGCCGCCGACGAAGACGTGCAGCCCCTCGCTCGCCGCCATGCGGCAGACCGCCGCGCCCAGCCCTTCGCCTGCGCCCACGCCGATCACGATCGCCGTCCCGCCCATGCCGTCCTCCCCGTGTTCTCAAGCCCGGCGCCCCGCCGCGCGCCGGGAGACTACAGCCTTACGCGGGCGGCGCGGAACCCCATTCGGGCGCGCGGGACGGGTCGCGGCCGGCATTGTTCCGGCCACCGGGCGAATTTCGTCCAGAGCATCAGCAGATCAGATCGACGCCTTCAACGGCAGCGGCCTTTGCCAGGTTCTTGTCGAGGGTGGCCAGACTGTCGCCGCGGCGCAGCGCAGTCTCCAGATATGCCGCGTCATAGGCACTCAGCCCATGCTTGCGTGCGAGTGCCATGACTGCGTCCTCGTCATGGGCAACGTCCTGCATCAGACGCAGTGACCGCAAGCGCATCAGGAAGCGCATGCTTTCTGTCTGATCGATGCGTCCGCGGCGCTCGTTCACGATGAGGACGTTACTGATCTCGTAGCTGAATATTCCGGGGATTACGCCGCCGAGCCGCGACAGGCCGTCAAGCACCCGCTCTGCAGCCTCGGCCTGCTCGTCGGGGAAACACCACGCGGCGGCGATCGAGGCGTCCAAAACGATCGCCATCAGGCGCGGCCCTCTTCCTTGGCGGCACGAATCTCACTCGCAGGAACCCTCGGCCTGCGCGCCCGTTCCTGTCGAATCAATGCGACGGTCTCGGCGATGGGTCTCTCCACCGGCACGATGCGGACGGCGGGCACGCCGTCGCGTGCGATAATCACGTCCTCGCCGGCTTCCGCTTGCGCGATCAGCCGCGAGAGTTGTGCCTTGGCTTCTCCGACATTGACCGTTTGGGACATGATTTCCTCCCGCAGCCGCGTCGGCCGCTGTGGATGTCGACACTTATCCGCCGTCTTGCACTTGGTCAAGGCTTGGTCAAGCACAAGCGTTCGGCCAAGCGGGCGGCCGGTCTTGTTCCCGCCGTCGGGCGTCGCCATGATGGCGCGCGCCGGGGCCGCCGGCCGGCGTGGGAGCCGTTCTCCCGGCATCGTGGATCAGCAAGAGGGAGCCATGCGCGCCGATCTCTCAGCCCTTCTGCCCGCCCTGCGCGCGCGGCGCGAGGAGACCCGCGAGCACCGCAAGGTCCTGCCCGAAATCCGCGGGATGATCCGGGAATCGGGTGCGGCGCGGCTGCTGCAGCCGCCGGCCTACGGCGGCGAGGGCGGGCCGCTGCGCAACATCGTCGACGCCGTCTCCGAGATCGGCGCCGCCTGCGGCTCCACCGGCTGGGCCACGGTGCAGTACGTCATTCACGCCTTCATGGTTGCCCAGTGGCCGCGCGAGATGCAGGACGAGGTCTGGGGCGACGACCCCAGGAACATGGTCGCCGGCATCCTGATCCAGAGTCTCGGCCGCTACCGGCGCGCCGAGGGCGGCTACCGCGTCAGCGGGCGCTGGCCCTTCGTCACCGGTGTCGACACCTGTGACTGGTGCATCGTCTCCGGCTACGAGGAGGGCCGGGCCGGCGAGCACGAGAGTCACCTGCACTTCCTCATCAGGCGGGACGAGATCGAGATCCTCGACACCTGGCACGCGCTCGGCCTGCGCGGCAGCGGCACCAACCACGTGCAGCTCGAGGAGTTCTTCGTGCCCGAGCGCCGCGCGCTCTCGATGGAGGCGCTGCGCGGCGGCGAATCCCCCGGCGGCCACTGGCGCGAGCGGCCCTTCTACGCGCTGCCGAGCTATCCCATCTTCGGCATCGGCATCACCAGCGGCGCGGTCGGCATCGCGCTGGAGATCGTCGCCGAGTACAACGAGATCGCGAGGAAGAAGGGCTCCATCATGGCGGAGAAGAACGTCGCCGCCTTCGCCTCGCAGCACATCCGCTTCGCCGAGTCCCGGGCCGCCGTGGACTGCGCGCGGCAGCTCCTGAAGATGGCGGCGGACGAGATCAGCGCCATCGCCTGCGACGAGGGCCGCCTGCCCACGCTGGAGGAGCGCGCCCGCTGCCGCGCGCTCGCCACCTACGCCGGCAACATCGCCATGGACGCCTCGCGCGCCATCTGGGACCTCTCGGGCGCGGCCAGCGTCTACAGCTCGAGCTCGCTCGGCAACCTCTTCACCGACATGATGGTGGCCAACCAGCATTTCACCCAGAACAAGGACGTGAACTTCACGACCTACGGGCGGATGCTTTACGGGCTCGAGATCGACAACCCGACGCTGTGAGCGCAGACCCGGCGCCCGGCCCGGCCTCGGCCCGCTTCTTCGACGACTTCGCGGCGGGCGAGCGCTTCGTCACTGGCGAGACGGTGCTGGACGAGGCGGAGATCGTCGCCTTCGCGCGCCAGTTCGATCCCCAGCCCATCCACGTCGATGCCGAGAGCGCGGCAGCGGGGCCCTACGGCGGGCTCATCGCCAGCGGCTTCCAGACCATGGCGCTCGGCTTCCGGCTCTTCCACGACCTCGGCCTCCTGGGCGAGGCCTGCATCGGCGGGCCGGGGATCGACAACGTGCGCTTCCGCCGCCCGGCGCGGTCGGGCGACCGCATCCACGCGATCGCCACCGTCGCCGAGACGCGCCCCTCGCGCTCGAAGCCCGACCGCGGCTACCTGCGCATGGCCTACGAGGTCCGCAACCAGCGGGACGAGGCGGTGCTGAGCTACGAGATCGTCCACATCCTGATGCGCCGGCCGGCGGATTCTTGACTTGCGCGCACCCCTGTGCGGCCATCGCACGCGGGAGAATGCAGGGGAGCGGGCCATGACCAGCCTCTATGACGGACCCGTCGTCGACGCCCACCATCACCTCTGGGAGCTCGCCTCGGGCCGCTACGCGTGGCTCGCCGACGGCCCCCGCGAGGTGGTGTTCGGCAGCACCGCGCCGCTGATCCGCGACTACCTGCTGGCCGACTATCTCGCGGACATGGCGGGCGTCGGCCTGGCGAAATCGGTTCACATCCAGGCGAGCTTCCTCGACGACCCGGTGGCCGAGACGCGCTGGCTGCAGGCCATCGCCGACGCGCACGGCTTCCCCCACGGCATCGTTGCCTACGCCCGGCTCGAGGACGCGGACGCCGAGGCGGTGCTGGAGGCCCATTGCGCGCACGCCAACATGCGCGGCATCCGCCAGATCATGAGCTGGCACGAGAAACCCGCCTGGTCCTTCAACGAGCGCGCCGACCAGATGCAGGACGCCGCCTGGCGGCGCGGCTTCGGCCTGCTGCAGCGCTTCGGCCTCTCCTTCGACCTGATGATCTATTCGGGCCAGCTCGCAGACGCGCTCGACCTCGCCCGCGCCTTCCCGGAGACGCAGATCATCCTCAACCACACCGGTAGCCCCGCCGACCGCGACGACGACGCCATCGCCGCTTGGCGCGCCGGCATGAGCGCGCTCGCCGGCGCGGACAACGTCGCGGTCAAGATCTCCGACCTCGGCGCCTACGACCACGACTGGACCACCGAAAGCACGCGCCCCTTCATCCGCCACACCATCGACGCCTTCGGGCCGGAGCGCTGCATGTTCGCGAGCGACTTCCCCGTGGCCGGGCTGCACGGCGGTGCCGATGCCATCTACGATTCGTTCAGGACCATCATCGCCGATCTGGCGCCGGGCGAGCAGCGCGCGCTCTTCCACGACAACGCCGTCCGCCTTTACCGGCTGGGTTGAGCGGCGCCGCCCAGCACCTCGTCCACGAAGGCGTCGAAGAGGGCGAAGACCCGCGCCCTGACCTCGTCCGTCTCCATCAGGGGCTCGTGGCGGGAGCCGGCGACGGTCTCGAGCCGGCAGTCGGGCAGGCGGGCGGCGAGGCGCGCCTGGGCCGCGTTGGAGACCACCCTGTCGTTCTCCGCGCTCACGATCAGCACCGGCGTCGCGATCCGCTCCGGATAGCCGGGGCCCCGCAGGATGGCGACCGAGCGCCGGGTGGCGGCGAGCCAGCCCACCGTCGGCCAGCCGATGCCGAGCGCGGGGTACTCGCGCAGGAGCGCCAGCATGCGCTCGTAGCGCGCGCGGTCGCGCGTAAGGGGGTTGCCCTCGAAGGGCGGCGGGAAGGGGCCGCGCACCGGCACGTACTGGTTCCTGAGGCCGACGCTCATGGCGGCGACGGTGAGCACCGCGCCCAGCGCCTGTTGCGCAGGCGTCATCAGGACGTCCACCATCGGCGCGGACAGCGCGATCCCCGCCGCGAAGTAAGGCGTGCCGTCATCATGCTGGGCGCGGTGGCGCAGCACGACGTGGCCGCCCATGGAATGGGCCAGCACCACGATGGGCCGCGGGGCGTCGGGGACGACCAGCCGCTCCAGGAACAGGTCCAGGTCCTTGAGATAGTCGTCGTAGCTGACGACATGACCCTTGCGCGGATCCTTCAGCACCCGGCCGGAGCGGCCCTGGCCCCGCCAGTCCAGCGCGTAGACGGCGAAGCCGCGGGCCCCGAGGTCGCCCACGGTCTCCCCGTACTTCTCGACGAACTCGGCCCGCCCCTGCAGCAGCACCACCGTGCCCCGCCCGCCCCCCGGCGGTGCGGGCCAGACGACCGTGCGAAGCGGGAAGCCGTCGTGTGCGGTAAGCGTCCCTAGCCGGGGCAGTGGCTCGGCGGCCACACCTCAGGCCTTCGCCGCCGGCGCGTCGACGCCCTTGACCGGCACCAGGCCGGCGGGCGCGAGGCCGGCGAGCCTGACCGTGAGCGGGCCGGGCGTGCGCCCCTCGTCCTCCAGGCGCTCCTTGCGTCGGTTGGCCGCGATCACCATGCGTCCGCCGACGTAGCGCACCGGCTCGCGCGGGAAGAGACCCACGTCGTCCCGCACCAGCCCGCACGCCGACCACTCGTCCTTCGCGCCGAGGGCGAGCGAGGCGAGGATGCGCCCGCCCACCGAGGTGGGGCCGACGCCGTTGCCGGAGAAGCCGAGGCCGTAGAGCAGGTCGTCGCGGCCGTCGAGGCGGCCGAAGAAGGGGAGCCCGCTGAGGGAACGGTCGATCGGCCCGGTCCAGTGCGTCGCGATCGGCACGTCGCTGAAGCCCGGGTAGATGTGGCGGAAGAAGCCCTCGATCTCGCGCGCCCGCGGCGAGGGTCCGTCGTAGCGCTCGCCCACCCGGTTGCCGAAGGAGAGCCGCCCGCCGCCGGTGCCGAAGGCGATGCGTCCGTCCATGGTCGGGCGGTAGTAGTTCACGAGCGTGCGGGAATCGGAGATGCACATGCCGTCGGTCCAGCCGGCGGCGGCGAGGCGCTCGGGCATCGGCTGGGTCGCCACCACGTCGCTTGCGACCACGACGATGGTGCGCCTCAGCTCCGGGAACATGGTGGCCCAGGTGTTCATGACGACGACCACCTTCTCCGCCGTCACGATGCCCCTGGGGGTCACCACCTTGGGCGGCCGGCCGCGGTGGAGGCTCATCATCGGCGTCCGCTCGTAGATGCGCACGTCCTTGGCGAGGGCCGCCCTGCGCAGGCCCTGCGCCAGCATGGCCGGCTGCACCGAGGCCGCGGTCGGCTCGAACACGCCGGCCATGTTGCGCGCGGAGCCCGAGCGGCGCTGCACCGTCTCCGGCTCCCAGCGCTCGAAGGGGTGCTCCTGGTGCCGCTCCAGCGTGTCGAGCAGCGCCGTCCAGGAGCCGACCTGGGACTCGCTCGTCGCCGCCCACAGCCAGCCGTCGCCGCGGAAGTGCGCGTCGATGCCGTTGTCGGCGCAGAAGCGGCCGATCTCGCCCACCGCATCGGCGGACGCGCGGGCGAGGCGCACCGCCTCGTCCGACGGGCAGAACTTGCAGAGCGAGCCGAACTTGGCCCACCAGCTCAGCACGAAGCCGCCGTTGCGCCCGCTCGCGCCGCTGCCGCAGAGCCCCTTCTCGACGATTGCGATGTCGATGGAGGGGTCGCGCTCCTTGAGCCGGAGCGCCGTCCACAGCCCGGCGTAGCCGCCGCCGACGATGCAGATGTCCGCGCGCGTATCGCCTTCCAGGGCTGGTTGCGCGTCGTCCGGCGAGAGGCCGGCTTCCGTCAGCCAGTGGCTAAGCATCTCTTCGCTCCGTCGTTCGTTCCCCGCGCCCGGCGTCGCCGCCGGATCGCATCACACCTCGCCGCCGTCGCTCAAGCCTCCGCCCGCTCGCCGAAGAGGAGGGTGAGGTTGATGCGCCGGTTGGCGTAGCCGCTGCGGAAGCGCACCCCGCCGCTCTCGTGGATCAGGCTGGAATCGAAGATCACCGCCCGGTTGCAACGATAGGGAACCCGCACCGGCGTCTTGCCCTCCCGTGCGACGAGGCGCTCCAGCGGCGCCGGGTCGAGATTGTAGTCCGAAAAGTGCCACTCGGGCGGCGCCGCGACGTTGTGCACGATCATGCCGGCGCCCGCAGGCTCGGGGCAGGCCTCGTCCGGCGTGATCCAGAGGTTGACGTTGATCGCGGCCGCGTCCGCGTGCTTGCGCGTGCCCGCGCCGTCCTGGCCGTAGCTGAAGGCCCACATCTGGGCGAGCCGGTGCCCGCCCATGATGCCCCCGAGCCTCTGCCCCAGTTCGCGGGCCAGCGCGATGAGCACCGGGTGGTCGAAGCCCTCGTGCAGGTAGGTGCCGAGGTAGAGCCCGTGCTCCTTGCAATCGAACCAGATCGTGGCTTCCAGGCAGAAGCGCTGCAGCGCGGCCAGCGCCTGCGGGTCGAGCAGGTCGTCGACGACCACGACCGAAGGCGAGGCCTCGCGGTAGCGCCGCTCGATCGCGGCGCAGTCGAGGCCGGGGTCGAGCACCGGCGCCACCGGCTCCTCCGGCGGGCGGTGGATGACGCGGTTGTAGATTGGGCCGATGAGCTGCCGTTCGGCATCGGTGAGGCGGCGCGGCCTCCCCGGCGCGTCCTCGCCGCCGAAGCCGGCGAGCACCTGGGCCAGACCCGCGCGCATCGGCTCTAGGGAAGGGGGCAGACGGTCCTTCTCCCGCAGGTGGTCGAGCTGCGCCAGGTCGTGCGCGAGCTTGGCCCGCGACGCGCTGCGGAAGGCCTCCAGCTGGGCCGGGTCGAGCACGGCCTCGCCGCTCGCCGGGTCGCTGCCCCACCAGGCGGAGCCCCGATGGAGCGCGAGACCTGCGCGGAAGGAGGCGACGGCCTCCTCCAGCCGCCCCTGGCGCTTTAGCGCCAAACCGAGATTGGTGTGGGCCGCCACCGCGCCCGGCGCCAGAGCGAGCGCGGTGCGGAAGGCGCGCTCGGCCGCGCTGTCGTCGCCTTGCCGCAACGCCAGGTTGCCGAGAGTGGTGTGCAGGCTCGCCTTGTCCGGCGCCAACGCGACTGCGTTCTCGAAGGCTTGCCGCGCGCTCTCGAGCGCACCGCGGTCGGCGGCAACGAGGCCGCAGACGTAATGCGCGCCTGCGTCCCGCGGGTCGCGGGCAAGGATGGCGCGGCCGATGGCCTCGGCCTCGCCGGCACGGCCCGCGCGGTAGGCGGCGAAGGCCGCGCCCACGCCGGGCGCGCGCTCAGGGGCGGCGCTCGAGCCCGTCACGGGTCACCCTGAACCCCGCCGCCTCGCGGTCCCAGGTGGCGGGCGTGATGCCCTCCGCCCTGAGCGCCACCTTGCGCACCTTCTGCGTCGGCGTACGCGGCAGGTCGGCCCGGAACTCGATGAAGCGCGGGACCATGAAGTAGGGCATCTCGGCCACGCAGTGACGCAGCAGCGCCTCCTCGGTGAGGTTCGTGCCCGGGTTGCGCACCACCACCACCTTCACTTCGTCCTCGCCGACGTCGGCGGCGACGGCGATGGCGGCGGTCTCGGCGACGCCGGGGTGCTTGTTGACGATGCGCTCGACCTCGAAGGACGAGATGTTCTCGCCCCGGCGGCGGATCGCGTCCTTCATGCGGTCGTGGAAGAAGAGGAAGCCATTCTCGTCCATGTGGCCGCGGTCGCCGCTGTGGAACCAGAGGTTGCGGAAGGCCGCGAGCGTTGCCTCCGGCAGGCCGTCGTAGCCCTCCATCAGGATGTAGGGGTGCCTGGCGCGCACCACGATCTCGCCCGAGGTGCCGGGCGGCACCGGGCGGTCGAGCTCGTCGACGATCGCCACCTCGTAGTAGGGCGCGGCGCGCCCGGCCGTGCCCTTGGGCGTCGGCTCGTCGGGCCGGGTGTAGACGACGATGTTGGCCTCGGTGGAGCCGTAGCCCTCGGTGAGCTGCAGGCCGAAGCGCTCGAGGAACTCTTCCTGCACGTCGTGCGGGTTGGGCACCGAGTAAATCATCCGCAGCGGGTTGTCCGCGTCGTCGGGCCGGCGCGGCTCGGCCCAGAGCATGTGGCAGATGCCGCCCACGCCCACCGTCACGGTCACGCCGTGTGCGCGCACGTCGGCCCAGAAGCGGCCGGCGCTGAAGCGCGCGCGCAGCAGCATGCGGCAGTCCGCCAGCATGGTGCCGAGCATGATGAACTTGCCGGCGATGTGGAAGAAGGGGAGGAAGTTGTAGGTCACGTCGCCCGTGCGGAGCGAGACGATCTCGTTGAAGACGACGGCGAACGAGAGCTCGAAGTGGTTGTTGATGACCACGCCCTTGGACGGCCCCGTGGTGCCGGAGGTGAACATGATGCAGGCCGTGGTGGTAGCCTCGATGGAGCGTGGTACGTCCGCGCCGTCGCCCGCCGCCACCTCGTCCAGCGAGAGCACGACGCCGGGCAGCGCGCGGCGCGCGTCCTCGATCTCGCCGCCGGCCACGATGAAGGTGCCGAGGCCGGGGCAGCCCTCGGCGATGCGGGCGACCACGGGCACGAACTCCGCGTCCAGCACCATCGCCGTCACGCGTGCACTGCTGACGATGTGGGTGAGGATATCGCCGCGGTAGGCGGTGTTGATCGGCACCTCGACCACGCCGAGCTTGGCGGTGGCGAACCAGACGAAGACGTGCGCCGGCGTGTTCTGCATCATCACGGCGCAGCGGGCGCCGGGCGCGATGCCGCGCGCCTCGAGGCCGGCGGCGATACGGTTGGCCTCGCGGTTGATCGCGGCGTAGGTGTAGTCCTGTCCCTCCCAGTGCATCACCGGGTGGTCCGGGCGCTCGGCCGCGCGCTGCTCCAGCACGCGGTGGACCAGCCAGTTATCGGCGTCCGTGCCGATCGTCAGCATCGCGGGTCTCTCGCCCTCATGGCGCCAGCATGAGGGCCGCCGGGCCCGAGTCAACGGCCGCCGGCGGATACGGGGCGGCCGTTGCGGTTGGCCGTGCTGCCACCTGCTTCAGTTGGCTGTCCCACGAGTACAGGCCGCTCTTTCATCGATGCATCGCCTGGCACGACGCGGCATTGACAGGCTGTGTCGGTGGATGTCAGCGTGATGCCGGACAAAGCATAAGAAGATCGCCGTCTTGAATTAGCGAGACAGGGCGCTACGGGGGGGGCCGGATAAGATGGCGCAGGAAGGGGAATCCTCCACGGGTCGAAGCGGCCGGCCGAGGTGGCTCGGCTACGCTCAACTGGCGTTGATTCTGGCTGCGATCGGCGTCGCTCTTTACTTCGCGCAGGCGCCCAGCCAGGTGGAGTGGGACGCCATATCGGACGTGGCTGGCGACCCGGTAAAGCCCACCGTCACCGTGGTCAAGCCGGCGCCGACAGAGCAGGCGTTGACGGTCCACCTGATGGGAGGGGTGACGCTCCACGGCAACGTGAGGGTCACCTCCGAGGTCGAGGGCCGCGTGGCCTGGGTATCGCCGAATTTCCGCAACGGCGGGTCGATCGCCGCCAACGAGACCTTTATCAGGATCGATCCGGCCGAGCACGAGCTCCAGCGTGACGTTGCGGCCGCTGCCGTCAGCGAAGCAGAGGCGCGGGTTCAGGTGGAGAGGGCCCTGGGCGCGGAGAGCGCGGCGGCGTTCGCGCGCGAGAACCCCGGGGCCGAGGTCCCGGGACGGGTTCGCCGCGCGCCGCAGATCGCCCAGGCGGAAGCCGCCCTCATGAAGGCGCAGGCCGAGCTGAAGCTGGCGCAGCTCCAGCTCGAACGAACGGAGATATCCCTTCCCTACGACAGCCGGGTGGCGGCGGCTGATATCGAAGTCGGCCAGTTCGTCGGCCCCGCCGAGCTCGTCGGCCGCGCCGCGAATCTGGGCACCGTCTATCGCACGGACGCGCTCCAAGTAAGAGCGCCGATCGGGCAGGATGACCTGGCCTCTCTCGCGCCGGCCATCGGTCGCGCCGCCACGGTTCGCACGGCGGCGGGTACGTTTACCGCGACGGTGGAGCGCACCTCGGCGGCGATCGCCCCCAAGACCCGTCTCGCGACGCTCTTCCTCCGGTTCGCGGAAGATCAGCCGGCGGATACGCTGCCGCTGCCCGGCTCGTTCGCGGAGGTCTCGGTCGCAGGCCCGGTGCACGACAACGTGTTCGTGCTGCCGGAGGCGGCGCTGCAGGACCGCGACAGCGTCTGGGTCGTCGACGGCGGCGCGTTGAAGGCCGTGGCCCCGCGCCTGCTGGGACACGCCGACGGCGGCGTGGTGGTGGAGGCATTCGACGCAGGCGACGGCGTCGTCGTCGGCTCGTTGCCGGCGGCGCGGGAAGGATTGGCCGTCGAGGCCAGCGCTGCACCGGCGTCGGAATAGCGGAGCCGGGCAATGAGCATGACCGACGCAGGCGGCAGCAGCGCCGGGCCCGCAGTACAGCCGGAACACTCCGGCCTGAAATCGGGGCTGATCGCCTACTTCGCCGGCAACCCCGTCGCCGCCAACCTGCTCATGGTGCTGCTGATCGTCGGCGGCGTACTGTCGGGGCTCCAGCTCGTCGTCCAGTACTATCCAGATATCGAGGCCCGGCGGGCTGCGGTCACGGTGCTGTATCCGGGCGCCTCGCCCCAGGAGGTCGAGGAGGACGTCAACCGCCGGATCGAAGAGAGCGTCGTCGGGCTGCCCGGCGTCGAGCGCGTGGTAGGGACCGCGAGCCAAGGGATCGGCAAGGTCACGGTGGAGATGTCGACCTTCGCGGATTCCGACGCCGTCTTCAACGACATCCAGAGCGCGATCGACAGCATCGAGAACTTCCCGCCCGTGCGGGCGGAGCAGCCGGACGTCGAGCTCCTGAAGGTCTCCCACGAGGTCATGACGCTGGCCGTCGCCTCGCCCGCCCTTTCCGAGGACGCATTGCGCCTCGCTGCGGAAGACCTGCGCGACAGGGTGCTGCAACTGCCGTCGGTTTCCCAGGTGGCGCTGAAGGGCACCCGCGACCGCGAGATCGCCATAGAGCTGAGCGAGGAGGAGCTGCGCCGTCACAACCTCTCGCTCACCGAAGTTTCCGCCGCGGTAAGGCGGGCCTCCCTCAACCTCACCATTGGCGAGATACGGACCGATGCCGGCAGCGTGGTTCTGCACACCGTCGCCAAGAGGGGCGTCGGGCAGGACTTCGAGGACATTCCGCTCATCACCCAGCTCGACGGCACGATCGTCACGCTCGGCGACGTCGCCACGATCCGCGACGGGTTCGTCGACGAGGAGGTGATCACCGAGGTCAACGGCAGTCCGGCGGTGCTCGTTCGCATCAATGCGACCGAGGAGCAGTCCGTCATCGAGATGGCCGACGACATCAGGGGCCTGCTCGCGGCCTACGACCCGCCCGAGGGCGTGAGCGTCAGCATCTGGAACGACAATGCCAGCCCCATATTCAACCGTTTGCTGGAGATCGCGAAGAACGGTGCGGTCGGCATCATCCTGGTGTTCATCTCCCTCGTTCTCGTCTTCGAGCTCCGCATCGCGCTGTGGATGACCGTCGGCATCCCCCTGTCGTTCGTCGGGTCGCTGATGTTCTTCGACGCTGCGGACCTGACGCTCAACCTCGGCACGATCTTCGGCTTCTTCCTGCTGGTCGGCATCGTCGTCGACGACGCCGTCGTCGTGGGCGAGAGCATCGCGGCGGAACGCGAGAGGGGAAAGGGCGCGCTGGAGGCGGCCATCTCGGGCGCGCGGGCCATGGTGGGTCCGCTGACCATCGGCGCCGTCACGACGATTCTGGCCTTCCTGCCCTTCCTCTTCATCACCTCGCCCGCGTATCAGATCGTCAACGTCTTCCCCTACGTTGCCATCTTCGTCCTGCTCGTTTCGCTGGTTGCCGCGTTCTTCATACTGCCGGCGCACCTGTCGCACGGGAGGCGCTGGAGCCTCTCGCCGCTGAGCGACGTGCAGAGCCAGGTCGGCGGATGGCTGGACGAGGTTCGCGACAGGGTCGTGGCCCCGGCAGCCTCGTGGACCGTGCGCAACGTCTGGCTGGCGATCGTCGGCGGCATCCTCGTTCTGGGCGCCGCCGTGCTGCTCATCGGCTCCGATACCGTGCGCGTCGTCATGTTCGACGAGAAGCTGAGCAGCACCGACAACGTGCAGGCGGACCTCTACCTGCCGGCGGGCACGCCATTCGAGGAGACGGTCGCCGCGGCCGAGCGCTTCGTGGAAGCGGGGCACGGCATCAACGATACGCTCGAGGGGACTCCCATCGACGCGGTGAGCATGATCGTCGGCAATGTCGAGGCGACGCGAAAGATCGGGGAGAGGCTGAACAGCAGTCATCTCGCCTCGGTGCGCCTGCACCTCAGCGAACGGCCCGAGCGCGCGGCGTCCCCGGTGGAGATCGGGCGGGCATGGCGCCGCGCCGTCGGCACCCTGCCGAACCTGGAAAAGGTCGACATTCGCTCAAGGCGCGTCGACGTGAGACCGAGCGTCTCCTACTCGCTCAAGCACGACGACATGGAGACCTTGAGAGCCGCCGCCTCGGAGCTGAGATCGGGCATGGCGGCCGTGCCGGGGATCTACGGCATCTCGGACGACCTGGCGCTGGGCAAGCGGCACTTCGAGGTCGCGCTGACGCCGGCGGGCGAGGCCGCGGGGCTCACCCCGGCCCTCATCGGCCGGCAGCTGCGCGCCAATTTCCACGGTGTCGAGGTCCAGCGCATCCAGCGTGGCCGCGAGGAAGTCAAGGTCGTGGTCAGGTACCCGGCCGAGCGCCGGCGCAGCCTGAGCGAGCTCGCCAGCGAGCGGATCCACCGGCCCGGCGGCGGCGAGGTGCCGCTCTCGCTGGTGGCGCGTATCACCGAGAAGCGCGAGCCGGCGACGCTGACACGCATCGACGGCAAGCGGGCTGCGCGCGTCAACGCGCGGGCGGACACGGCGGTGATAACGCCCCTTCGGGCGCGGGGGGAGATCCGGGAGCACGTCATTCCCGTCCTTCTCGCGAACTATCCCGGTCTTTCGGTCGAGGTCGAAGCGGGCGCCCGGGACGAGGGCGACATGCTCGAGACGCTGAGCGTTCTCGTCCCCATCGTCCTGATCGCGATCTACGCGCTCATCGCGGCCTTCCTGCGCAGCTACTGGAAGCCGATTATCGCAGTGGCGGGAATTCCGATCGCCTTCGCGGGCGCGGTCGTGAGTCACTGGATCCTCGGCTGGGATCTGACCACCATGTCGTTCTTCGGCATGATCGCGGTCGGCGGCGTGGTGGTGAACGACGCCCTGGTGCTGCTGGATCGCTACAACAGGATCCGGCGGGAAAGCGCGATGATTCCGGCCATCGCGGCGGCGGCGGCGGCCACCCGCCAGCGCTTCCGCGCGGTGTTCCTGACGACCCTCACCACGCTGCTGGGCCTCTCGCCCCTGCTCTACGAGCGCGGCGATGATCTGATCGGCTTCGTGCCCTTCGTCGTCAGCATGGTGGGTGGCCTTACCTTCTCCACCCTGTCGATCCTCTTCGTGCTGCCCGCGCTGGTGATGATCGTCGAGGGCCGCCGGGAATAGCCCGTCACGACAGGTCGATTCCGCGCGCGGCGGTGAAGTCCCGATAGGGCGCAAACGCGTCATCGACGGCCTCCGGCGTGAGGCCGTAGTCCTCCAGGCTGTACTCGTGGCGCGGCTCGTGGCGGCGCTGCTCCGCCTGAAGCGCAAGCCATTCGTCCATGGCGGCGGCCGCGGCCCGATCCAGCGGCCAGCCGAAGCGCCCGTAGATGTCCCGCACGACCGCCATCGGGTCGTCGACCAGATCGGCGTAGCGCACGTCGACCCAGCGTTCTTCGAGCGCGGGACGGGAGGCCCGGAACCGCATCGCGTCGTTGAGCATGCCGCTCATGAACGCCAGCTGCTCGGCGCCGGTCTCGTGCGGCGGCCGCGGTTCGGTGGAAAAGCCCCGTATCCGCTCCACGATGCTGTTCCACGAGCCCATGAAGCGGGCGGGCTCGCGATGGGTCTGGATGAAGACGGCATCCGGGTAGGTCTCCAGCAGCACCTCCAGTTCCATGAGGTGAAAGGGCATCTTGAGCAGCCAGTTGCGCCGCTCGTTCGCCTCGCGCCGCCGGCGCTGCCAGGTGTAGTGCTGCATCACGCGCCGATGGTGGGCGTAGGCGTAGCGCGATCCGCTCCCGGCCAGCCAGCGGCCATAGGTCGGTACGTGGTACGCGGTCGAGAATATCCAGGTCGAGAACGTGAGCCAGAGGATCCACAGGTCCTCCTCGGGCTCGTCGATATCGGTAGGGTGGAGCCCCGCGAGTGTATCGACGACGTTGGTCGCGGCCGTCAGCTCTTCTGCGTAGGCCCGGCGGGGATCGTCGGTCGTGCCTGCCACGGTGGCATACGCGCCGCCGGGCAGCACCGGCTCCGTCAGCTCGTAGCGCCGCAATGCCCAGAACCCCGGGTCGCGGGCCAGGAGGCGGTGCAGGAAGGTCGTGCCGGTGCGGTTGATGCCGACGATGAAGACTGGCCGGGTGATCGCCTCCCGCTCGATTTCGGGGTGCTGCTGCGCTTCGCGGGCGAGCGCCGCGTTGCTGCGGAGCGCGCGGGTCAGCCCGTACACGAGATGGCTGAGCCGCGTTTCCCGCAGTCCGGCCTCCGGCGATTGCAGCGCTTCCACGAGCTTCTCGAGCCCCTCGCGCATCCACGCAGGGTAGGTCGCCTCGAAGGGCACGCCCATTCTCCGGGCGAAGCGCTCGGCCTGAGCGACGAGGCCGTCGAAATCCAGGCGGCCACGGGGGAGCGGATAGGGCCATCCCTCCCGGTTGCGCCTGATCCAGTCATACGAGCGCGCGTGCCTGATCAGCAGCGCAGGCCACTTGATCGGGCGGGGGCAGTCCTCCCGAATGGCACGGTCGCAGACCAGCCCCGTGCGGCCGGACTTGTCCTCGCTGAACCAGTAAGGCGCAAAATGGTCGATCAGCACCCACTGGCCGCGCAGCGGGGACTCTTCGCCCAGGGCCTGGCACGAGCGCTTGAAGGATGCGTAGGGAACGCTTTGCCAGTAGTAGCCCAGATCGGCGACCTCCAGATCTTCGTAAGGGGGCTCTGGATCGCAGCAATGGTAGATGGTGAAGCGGCGCTCGGGGTTGAACGAGATCGCCGTGCAGAGTTCGCTGACCGTGTCGACCGGCTCGGCGTTTCTCTGGATGGAAAAGCCCTGCGGCGCCTTGCCGAGCTGGCTCGCCGCGGCGAAGAGGCGCGTGGGAAAGTCGCTCGCCTGCGAATACCCTGTGCTGGAAAGCCCCATCTGCGGCAGCCGAAAGATCGCGGCCGGTATGCCAGCCGCCTGTGCGAAGAGCACGCCCTGCTCGGCCACCAGCTTGCTCCACGGATAGCCGATGGCGCCGAGCGGAAAGGTTGATTTCATGCTGGCCAGGTCGGGCTGCATCTGATGCTCGATGCGGCTGTGGCGGTGCTCTCCGCCGAAATCGCAGAAATAGGCCGGGAAAACCGCCATGGTGGAGGCGTGGAAGAGGTGCTTGAGGCGCGTGCGCAGACAGAGCTCGAGCACGGAACGAAAGCCGAGCACGTTGGTCGCGCGTATGTCGGCATAGGACAGGACCAGGTCCACGTTGGCGGCAACGTGATAGACCGCGTCGATCCGCTGGCAGAGACCGTCAAACACGGCGTCGCTCAGGCCGAAGCGGTCCGCGCAGACGTCGCCCGCCACCACGCGCACGCGCGGCGCCCAGTTCTCCTCCCAGATTTCCGCGTACTCCATGGCCTCGCGGAGCCGCTCGACGCCATGCGCGGCGCTCTCGGCGCGCACCAGGCAGTGCACGACCAGCGTCTCGCTCTGGCGCAGGAGCTCGCGCAGGAAGAAGCGTCCTGCGAACCCGGTGGCGCCGGTCAGCAGGACCTCTCGAAGATCGGCCGGCGAGACGGGTGCGGCCGGCGTCTCCCGCGCGAGCGCCGCATGGACGACACGACGCAGCGCATCCACGTCTCTCTGGCACTGCGGCGGCAGCCGGCCCACGAGCGGCGACACCGCCCGGTCTGCGCCGCTCGGTTCCGCCACGGCGAGTTCCCCGGACCGTTCTGTCGCCACCGCAGCCTGCTACCGGACGGGCAGGGCTTCCGCGGCGCCCCCTTTGCTGCAAGGCGCCGGCGGAAAGTGGTCCTCCGGCGGGCTGGCGAAGACCGACGGCCTGCGGCGCGCGCGGCGCTCGGCAACGGGGAGCGCGCCGTCGATCCCCTCGCCCTCGCCCTCGGCCTCCGCCTCATCATCGCTCTTCGTGCCGAAGACGATGGCGTGAGCCAGCGAGTGGCACGAGGCCGTGGTCATGAGCTCCAGCGCGCTCGCCTGGAAGTTGAACTCGCTCTGGATGAACGCCCCCAGCTCGGCGACGGAGATGGAGTTGAGCCCGAAGCTTGAGAGGGGCTCCTCCATGCCGCCCTCGTCGTGGCCGCAGAGCTCGGCGACCTTCGCGGCGATCTGCGCCATGACGCTATCGACCGTCAGATGCTCGTCGGAGCCGACCTCGAACGCGTCCTGGTTGCTCATCAGGCGGCCGCTGCGCATGTAGTCGGCGGACTCGACGCGCCAGAGCACGCGCTTGAAGAGCGCGGTGATCAGGTGGTCTCCGTCATCCATCTTGCGGAGTGCGTAGTCCAGGTTGGCGATGGCGCAGTAGCTGCTCACGGGCGGCATGCCGGCGGCCCGCATCAGACGCAGCACGCCGAGATTGCGTGCGGCCATGCCGGCGTCGGCGACGGCCGCCAGGTTGTAGGAGAGGGCCGGCAGCCCCTGCCGGCGGCGGCAGGCGGCGAGGCCGTCCAGAAACGCGTTGGCGGCGCTGTAGTTGATCTGTCCCGGATTGCCGAAGGTCGCCGAGGTGGACGAGACCAGGACGAAGTGATCGAGCGCGAGGCCGGCGGTGGCATTGTGCAGATGCAGGGCGCCGTGCGCCTTGGGTGCGAAGACCTCGGCGACGGAGTCCGCCGTCAGGTCGCCCAGCAGGCAATCGTCCAGCGTGCCGGCAAGGTGGAACACGCCCTTGAGCGGTCTCTTCACGTTGGCGACACAGCGGCGCACGTCCGCCTCGACCGCCAGGTCGCCCTGCACCAGGTCGATCTCGACGCCCTCGCCCATGGCTGCGAGCGTCGTGGACTGGCGCAGCCAGTATTCGCTGCGGCGGCGCTCGGGGTCGCGGTCCATCAGGGTGAGGTGACGCGCGCCGGCGGTCACGAGGTAGGGCAAGAGCCGCTGGCCGAAGCCGCCCAGGCCGCCGGTCACGAGATAGGTTCCCTCCGGGTCCAGCAGGGGCCGCCGATCGTCAATGGGGAAGTCCGGATCGGCGGACGCCGCCGGCGCCTTGAGCACCAGCTTGCCCTGGTGCTGGCCCGAGGTCATCAGACGCAGCGCCTTCGCGTAGTCGCCGTAAGGGAAGCAGGTCACCGGCAAGGGCGGCACCACGCCGCGCTCGAGCAGGTCGAGGCAGGCCTCGGAGAGCTCGCGCGAGAGCAGCGGGTCGTCGACCATCAGACGGTCGAGGTCGATGGCGGCGAAGCGCAGGTTCTTGCGGAAGACGCGCAAGCCGGGCGCGCTGTCGGCGTAGATGTCGACCTTGCCGATCTCGCAGTGCCAGCCGCCGGCCCTGAGCGCCTGCAGGCAGAGGGGAACGTGGCGGCCGGCGAGCGAGTTCAGCACGACATCGACGCCCTGGCCGCTGGTCGCCTGCATCAGCCCCTCGTACCACGCGTCGCTGTGGGAATCGAAGGCCGCCCTGACGCCAAGCTCCAGCAGCCGCGCGCGTTTGTCCTCGTTGCCCGCGGTGGCGTAGATCTCCGCACCCACGTTGCCGGCGAGCGCGATGGCGGCCTGCCCTATGCCGCCCATGGCCGAGTGGATGAGGACGCGCTGGCCCTTGCGCAGCCGGGCCAGGTGAATCAGCGCGTAGTACGCGGTGACGTAGACCGAGAGCGATGACGCGGCCTCTTCCATGCCGAGGCCCGCGGGCTTGGGGAAGACGCGGTGCTGGCCGACGACCGCGCGATTGGCGATGCAGCCGCCGTCGACGAAGACCACCTCGTCGCCGGGCTCGAGCCCGTCCACCGCCACGCCGGCGCGACGGACCACGCCGCTCGCCTCCATGCCGACCTCGCGGCCGAGCGCCGAGCGCTCGTAGGCCAATGCGGGCAGCAGCCCGAGCGTCACCATGACATCGCGGAAGTTGAGCGCCGCGGCAGCCACGTCGATCTCCACGCTGTGCGGGGCCAGCGGCGGGGGCTCGCAGGTCTTCATCCTGAGGCCGCTGATCTGTCCGGCGTTGTCCAGAAAGAGCCGGTAGGGCGGACTCTCGCCGGCGGGGACGCGCGGGAACTGCTCGCGATTGCTCACGACCCGCGGCACCCACAGGCGGCCCTCGCGCACCGCGAGCTCGCGCTCGCGCAGATCGTGCCGGGCGAGCCACGCCAGCGTCTCGAGGTCGCCGGCGGTGGCGAGGTCAACGAGGCGGAAATCGAGCCTGGCCTCCTCGGCGATCTCGGCGGCCATGCTGCGCACCGCGCCCCAGAGCGCGCTGCCGCGCGCATTCTCCACGTCGAAGGCGGCCTTGCGGGTCGCCACGGTAAGGCGGCACCGGCTGCTCGCCTGGTCGACCCTGCAGGGGACCAGCGCGCGGACGAAGGCGACGAGCGCGGACACGGCGCGCTCGCCGGTCGGGTCCCGGTGGTCCCGGTCGAAGAAGACGTCGATCGCCTGCACGTCGGCCGCATCCGGCCACGCCTCGGGCTCGAAGGGCCGATCCGACGCGAGGGCCTCGCAGGGGATTGCGTGGACCGCGGCATCGTCGAGCAGCGATGTCCAGGCCGCCGCCCAGCTCTGCGCCTCCCCAAGCACCCAGCGCGGGCCCGGTAGCGGCGCCGGGTCCGGCTGGTCCGCGGGCTGTAGCGGCGCCTGCAGCAGTGTCGAGCGTGCGCCCGCACGAAGCACGGTCCAGCCTGCGCCGGGCTCGATCTCCCCGCCTTCGTCATGGGAGACCAGCGCCAGAGCGCCCGCGACCGTTACCTCCTGCCAGATGCGCCAGTCCTCGGGCGTGAACGCATCTCCGTCGCGGTGGAGGAACAGGATCTCCGCCGCGCCGGGACGCAGCAGGCCCCCGTCGAGCGCCGAGGAGCGGTCCGCGGCCGGATCGAGGCAGTCGAAGCGGAGCGCCGCGTCGCTTACGTGGAACGCGTCGTAGTAGGTCCGGGCGTCGTCCTCGTCGTCGCCGATCAGCCAGAACTCGCTCTGCGCGTCGTCGCCCGAGAGATGGTCGATGCAGCGGTGGAGCACGGTCCGCTCCGGCTTCCTTGATCCGGCGAACTCCAGCGCGTGGCAGGCGCGCACCTCGCCGTCGGCGCCATCCGCCCGCTCCAGTGCGGCCAGCAGGGCGGACGGCTCGATCTCGCCCTCCGGCAGCCGGTCCGCGACCGCGCGGCCGTCGGCCACGAACTTGGGTTGCCAGACGATGCGGTGCTTGCTCTGCGGCAGGTCGACCCGTCTGGGATACGAGATGAAGGAGATGTACTTCTCGACGTGAAGGGTGAGGGCACCGGTCGCGTCGTCGTAGAAGTTCAGCCTGCCGGAAACCCACTCGCCGTTGGGGACATTGTACTGGCCCTTGTCGTCGACCTCGTATCGCCTGCCGCCGGGATAGGTCAGTTGGCAGACGAGGCGCGGCACCGTCGGCGCACCGAGGAAGGTCACGTTTTCGGCCCGCAGGGGAATGGCGAAACGATCGGCGCCGAGCATCAGGTCGTAGAGAAAGGACTGAAGCCCGCCGTCAAGGAGGGGCGGAAAGGAGACGTATCCCTCTTCTCGCGCGCCCGCCCACAGCGCCTCGTCGACCGCGACATCCAGCAGGAGGCGGCCGGTCTGCGGATCGCGCCTGAGCTTGCGAATGTTCCTGAAGTGGGGGCCGTATTGGAAGGTCTCTCCGAGGATCACCTCGAAGCGCTCGTATATTTCCTCGTCGGCTGCATAGCGAAGAGGCTCGTAGCGCGAGGCGTCCAGGTCCGACAGCGTTTCCGCTGCGTCCAGCTCCGGCGGCGCGTCGATCAGGCGTACGCTCCCGCGGCAGTGCAGTTGGCTTTTCGCATCGACCTCGTAAGGCAGCGTCGAGACCTGGAAGGTGTATTCGCCGGGAGAATCGGGGACCGGATAAAGCGCGGTCTGCAGCCTGACCGGAGTCTTCGGGATGGGGCAGGGCTGCAAGAACTCGAGCACGTCGAAATGGACCGGAACGCCGCCCAGAGCCTGCAACAGCAGCTCGATATAGCCGGCGGCCGGCATGATCGGCGCGTGATGGACGCGGTGCTCCGCCAGCCACGGAAAAGCCCTTTCGGACAGCCGCGCCTCGAACAGCAGATGGTCGCTCGGAATCCGGTGACCGACCAGGGGGCCGTGTGCGTACTCGCCTTGATTCAGGAAGAACTCGTCGTCCAGCGTGGTGTCGACGGTCCTCTTCTCGTCTCTCGGATGTCCGGGCAGCAGGTGGGCGATGGGTTCGGGCCGCGGATACTGGGCCGCGAAGTCCAGGGCCACGCCGGCCCTGAAGAGGGCGCCCAGCGATTCGCGGAAGCCGTGGCACGTGTCCTCGTCCCGCATGAAGGTCGGAACGGAGACGGGCGGCGACGATCCGCCCTCCACGCATTGGGCGATGATGGGCTGCAGGGCCGAGTGGGGCGCGAGCTCCAGCACCACGTCGGGCCTGTGGTCGCGCGTGACGGTCTCCATCGCGGCGGCGAAGCGGACCGGCCTGCGAATGTTCGACCACCAGTAGGCGCTGTCCAGCCGCTCCGTCTCGACGCCCGTCACCGACGAGACGAAGGGCACGTCGGCGTCGAAGGCGCGCTCGTCGAGGAAGGCGAGCGCGTCCAGCGCATCGTCCCTGATCTCGTCCATCGCCCGGGAGTGGAAGGCGATGTTGCCCGGGATCAGCCGGTTCTGGAGGCTGCGCCGGTCCAGCTCGTCGATCACGGGCTGCAGCTCGGCCTCGCGGCCGCAGATGACGGTGTTGGCCGGCGCGTTCTCGCAGGCGATCTCGACCAGGACGGGCCGGCTCCCGTCCAGGCGGAAGGGAATGTCCAGGCCGTCCAGCAGCTCTTCCACCCCCGGCCGATCGAGGCCGATCGCCAGCATGCGCCCCGACCCCGCCACGCGCTGCTGCAGGGTAGCGCGGTGGAACACGAGGCGCGTCGCGTCGGCGAGCGAGAGCGCGCCCGAGGCATAGGCCGCGGCGACCTCGCCGGAGCTGTGCCCGAGGACGCAGTCGGGGTGGACGCCCCAGGTCTTGAACAGCTCCACCAGGGCGCACTGGATGGCGAAGATCACGGGCTGCGCCAGCGCGCACTCGTCGAGGGCGGCCTGCGGGGCCTCGAAGCAGGCCTCGCGCAACGAGCTCTCCGCGTGCTCCCGCCAGTGCGCGTCGACGGCGTCGATGACGCGGCGGAAGACGGGATGTGCGTCGTAGAGATCGCGGCCGCAGCCGGCCCACTGCGTGCCCTGCCCGGCGAAGACCATCGCCAGCCGCCGCTCGCCCTCCCCTGCGGTGGCGACAGGCGCCTCCTCTTCCGCGAAGGTATCCAGCGCCTCTGCGAGCTCCTGCACGTTGCGCACCGCGAACGCCGTCCGCGCGGCGAAGTGGGTGCGGCGGCGGCTGAGAGTGCCGGCGAGCGCGTAGAGGTCCGCCTCTTCCCCGTCGAGCGTGCCGCGCAGCCGCCTCGCGCTCTCGGCCAGCGCCCTGGGCGTGCGTGCCGAGAGGGGGATCATGAAGCCGGCCTGCGGCGCCAGCGGCACCGACCAGAGCCTGGGCCGCGCCGGCCGGTACTCGCGCACCACGCAGTGCCCGTTGGCCCCGCCGAAGCCGAACGAGTTGATCCCGACCACGACGGGATGCCGGGGGAAGGGTTCGCACTCCGTCTGCACCCGCATGGGGCAGGAGTCGAAGTCGATTTCGGGGTTGGGCACCTGGAAGTTGTTCGACGTGGGCGCGAAGGTGCGCCGCTGCATCATCAGGACGACCTTGAGCAGGGCGCAGTGGAAGGCGGCGGCCTCCATGTGTCCGACGTTGCTCTTGACGCTGGAGACCCTGAGCGGAACGTCGCGCCCGGGGTCGGCGAATGCCTCCACGATGGCGTTGCCCTCGATCGGGTCGCCGACCGCGGTGCCTGTCGCGTGCGCCTCGATGTAGTCGAAGTCGCCGGGCGCGAGGCCGGCGCGGGCGCCGGCCTCACGCATCAACTGGGCCTGGGAATGGCGGGTTGGCGCGCTGATGAAGCGGCCCGGCGCGAGCCCTTCGGTGCCGTCCGCCGTGCCCGCCGCATTGACTGCGGTCGCCTCGATCACGGCGTAGATCGCGTCGCCGTCCCGCTCGGCCGCCGCCAGCGGCTTGATGGCAAAGCAGAACGATCCTTCGGAGCGCATGTAGCCGTTGGCACCGGCATCGAAGGAGCGGCACCTGCCCTCGGGGCTGATGACTCCCATGAGGTTGAAGCCGCTGCTCATCCTGGCGCTGCCCAGATAGGTGACGGCGCCGACAAGTGCCTGGTCGCAGTCGCCGCAGGCAAGCGCGTTCATCGCCGCGTGCAGCGCGCTCAGCCCGGCGGAGCATGCCGTGCAGTAGGTCGCGGACGACCCCATGAGGTTGAAGTGGTACGAGACCCGGTTGGCCAGCATGGCAAGGCTGATGCCGGACACGGAGTTCTCCGTGACGCCGTGCTGCGGCCGCCAGTTGGACACCGCCGGCACCTGCGAGCCGACGAAGACCCCGGTGGGGCTGTTGCGCAACGAATGGAGGTCCCAACCGGCGTGTTCGATGGTCTCCCACGCGCAATTGAGCAGCATCCTGACCTGCGGCTCGGTCTGCCTCAATTCATTGTGAGACATGCCGAAGAAGGTCCGGTCGAAGAGCAGTTCGTCTTCGTCGCGAATCAGACCCTCGTAGGGGCTGGCAAGACGCCCCGGGCCTGAGAATTCCCCTATGGGGTGGTGGCCCCTGCCATAGCGACCCCTGATCGGCTCCTGGACGATCTCCCGCTCGCTGAGCAGGCGCCAGAAATCGGAGTCCGACTGCAGTCCGCCGGGCATACGATGACCGTACCCGACGATGGCAGCCGCGTTTTCGCCCCCCGTTGAACTCATGGTCTCTCTCGATACGGTGCCGAAGGAGAGATATCGGTGCGCGGCCCCTCCGCGCACGCTCGTTGCCGACCCATCGCGGTTTGTCTCGCCTCAATCATACTTGAGCGGCGCCGGCGCGGCCATGGCATCGCCGCAAGCCGGGAGCGACATGTCGAACCAGGGCAGCACATTCCGGTTTCCCGCCTTGACGGCGGCAAGGGGGGTTTCCATAGTGCCTCCGAGCGCTTCCCCGGCACCTGGACAGGGCAGGGACGCGATTCCCGGGACGTAAGGAGCGGAGCGCATGGCTGAGAGCGACGCGCAGGGCGCAGCCCACCCTTGGGAGAAATCCTATCCCGAAAACGTCGACTGGCACGCGCCGCTGCCGACGGGGCCGCTGCACCGACTGATGGACGATGCCGTGGCCCGCTTCGGCGACCGGCCGGCGGTCGACTTCATGGACAAGATCACCAGCTACCGCGAGCTGGGCGCACAGGCGAACCGGGCGGCCGAGGGCTTCCAGAAGCTCGGCGTCGGCAAGGGCACCAAGGTCGGCATCCTGCTGCCCAACTGCCCCGCCTTCATCGCGGTCTACTACGGCGTGCTCAAGGCGGGCGGGACGGTGGTCAACGTCAACCCGCTCTACGCCATCGAGGAGATCAAGTTCCAGATCGAGGATGCGGAGGCCGACATCCTGGTCACCCTCGACCTCTCCATCCTCTACGACAAGGCCCGCATCGCCCTCGACCAGACGCGGCTCACGCATCTGGTGATCGTCTCCATGGCGGAGATGCTGCCCGGCCTCAAGCGGCTGCTCTTCCCCATCGTCAAGGGCAAGGAGATCGCCAAGATTCCACGCGATTCCCGCCACGTCCGCTTCAGCGCGCTGCTCGACAACGCCGGCAGGCCGTCGCCGGTGGAGATCGACGCGAGGGAGGACGTCGCGGTGCTGCAGTACACCGGCGGCACCACCGGAACCTCCAAGGGCGCGATGCTGACTCACGCCAACCTCAGCGCGAACGTGGCGCAGGGGGCGATGATGATGCCGGATACCGAGGAAGGCCGCGAGGTCATGGTCGGCGTGCTGCCCCTCTTCCACGTCTTCGCCATGGCCGTGGTGATGAATTTCAGCATCAAGGTCGGCGCGAAGATGATCCTGCTGCCGCGCTTCGAGCTCGACACCGTGCTCAAGGTCGTCCACAAGAAGCGGCCGACCTTCTTCCCCGCCGTGCCCACCATCTACATCGCGATCAACGGCCACCCCGACGTGGCGGCAGGCAAGTACGACCTCTCCTCGATCAAGCTCTGCCTCTCGGGCGGCGCCTCGCTGCCGCGCGAGGTGCAGGAGAAGTTCCAGAAGCTCTCCGGCTGCACCCTGGTGGAAGGCTACGGGTTGAGCGAGACCTCGCCGGTCGCGATCTGCAACCCGACCACGCCGGGGGGAAGCCGCGAGGGATCGCTCGGCGTGCCGGTGCCCGGCACCGTGGTCGAGATCACCTCGATCGACGAGCCCGAGACGGTGCTGCCCCAGGGCGAGATCGGCGAGATCTGCATCACGGGCCCGCAGGTGATGAAGGGCTACTGGAAGCGCGACGAGGAGAACGCACGTGCCTTCGCCGGCGGGCGTTTCCACACCGGCGACGTCGGCCGCATCGACGAGGACGGCTACGTCTACCTCATCGACCGGCTGAAGGAGGTCATCATCGCCGGCGGCTACAACGTCTATCCGCGCCACGTGGAGGAGGCGATCTACAAGCACCCGTCGGTACTGGAGGTGACGGTGATCGGCGTCGACGACGCCCACCGCCAGCAGACCGTCAAGGCCTTCGTCCGGCTCAAGGAGGGCGAGAGCCTGAGCGCGGACGAGCTGACCGGCTTTCTCAAGGACAAGCTTTCGCCGATCGAGATGCCCAAGCAGATCGAGTTCCGCGACGAGCTGCCGAAGACCATCATCGGCAAGCTCTCCAAGAAGGAGCTGATCGCCGAAGAGGCGGCCAAGCAGGGCGCCGACGCCTCCGCCTGAG
Organism: Alphaproteobacteria bacterium; assembly: GCA_022823305.1. GTDB lineage: Bacteria > Pseudomonadota > Alphaproteobacteria > UBA828 > UBA828 > WTGU01. The sequence goes on along the minus strand of JAJDXK010000004.1, from coordinate 85,937 downwards.
CGCCGCACGACGCCGCGACACACCGAAATCAGACTGAGCAAGAGGCCTGAGCCCATGAAGAACGCCGTCATCGCCGGCTATGCCCGTTCGCCCTTTCACTTCGCCCACAAGGGCGCGCTGGTCGAGAAGCGGCCGGACGACCTCGCCGCAGAGGTCGTTCACGGCCTGCTGGCCCAGACCGGCGTCGACCCCGCCGAGATCGAGGACCTGATCATCGGCTGCGCCTTCCCCGAGGGCGAGCAGGGCTTCAACCTCGGCCGCATCGTGGCCCTGATCGCCGACCTGCCGATCTCGGTCGCCGGCGCCACCGTCAACCGCTTCTGCGGCTCGTCGATGCAGGCGATCCACATCGCAGCCGGCGCCATCCGCATGGATGCGGGTGAGGCCTTCATCTGCGCCGGCGTGGAATCCATGAGCCGGGTGCCCATGGGCGGCTTCAACCCCGCGCCCAATCCCGACCTCTACGAGAAGAACGAGGGCGCCTACATGTCGATGGGCGAGACCGCCGAGAACCTCGCGCGCAAGTACCAGATCACGCGCGAGGAGCAGGAGGCGCTGGCCGTCACCAGCCACGCCCGCGCAGCCGCCGCCTGGGAGGACGGCAGGTTCGCGGGCGAGGTGATCGCGGTCGAGACGGCGGAGGGCACGGTCGAGCGCGACGGCTGCATCCGCCCCGGCACCAACCCGGAGGTGCTCGCCGGGCTGGAGCCCGCCTTCGATGCGGACGGCACCGTCACCGCCGGCACCTCGTCGCCGCTCACCGACGGTGCTGCCGCGGTGCTGGTCTGCACCGAGGAGTTCGCCGCACGCAACGACCTTTCCGTGCTCGCCCGCATCAAGGCCATCGCGGTCGCCGGGTGTGCGCCCGAGATCATGGGCTACGGCCCGGTGGTCTCGTCGGAGAAGGCGCTGGCGCGTGCCGGCATCAAGATGGCCGACGTCGACGTGGTCGAGCTCAACGAGGCCTTCGCGGTGCAGGCGCTCGCCTGCGTGCGCGAGCTCGCCATCGACCTGGAGCGCATGAACATCGACGGCGGCGCCATCGCCATCGGCCACCCGCTGGGCGCCACCGGCGCGCGCATCACCGGCAAGGCGGCGCAGATCCTCAGCCGCGAGGACAAGCGCTACGCGCTCGCCACCCAGTGCATCGGCGGTGGCCAGGGCATCTCCACCGTGCTCGAGGCCGCTTGATGGCGATCGAGAAGGCCGCCGTCATCGGCGCGGGCCTGATGGGCGGCGGCATCGCCGCCCACATCGCCAATGCCGGTCACGACGTGGTGCTGCTCGACATCGTGCCCGACGGCGCGAGCGACCGGAACGCGCTCGCAGACGGCGCGGTGGCGCGCATGCTCAAGACCGACCCCGCCCCCTTCATGGAGAAGGCGGACGCCAGGCGCATAACCACCGGCAACGTCGAGGATCACCTCGACCTGCTCGCCGATGCCGACTGGATCGTCGAGGCGGTGATCGAGCGGGTCGACGCCAAGCAGGCCGTCTACGCCAAGATCGATGCGGTGCGGAAAGCGGGTTCCATCGTCTCCTCCAACACGTCGACGATCCCGGCTCGCATGCTGCTCGACGGCATGCCGGAGGCATTCGCCCGCGACTTCCTCATCACCCACTTCTTCAACCCGCCGCGTTACATGCGGCTGCTGGAGGTGGTGGCGGGGCCCGAGACCCGGGCGGACGCGGTGGCGGCCGTCTGCGACTTCGCCGATCGCAAGCTCGGCAAGGGCGTGGTGCCCTGCAACGACACGCCGGGCTTCATCGCCAATCGCATCGGCACCTACTGGCTGGTGCTCGCCGTGCGCGCGGCGATGGAGGGCGGCGTGACGGTGGAGGAGGCGGACGCGCTGCTCTCCCGCCCCGTCGGCGTGCCCAAGACGGGCGTCTTCGGGCTGATCGATCTGGTCGGCCTCGACCTGATGCCGCTGGTGGGCCGGAGTCTCAAGGACTCGCTGCCCGGGAGCGACGCCTTCCACGCGGTCTACGACGAGCCCGCGCTGGTCAAGTCGATGATCGAGCAGGGCTACATCGGGCGCAAGGGCAAGGGCGGCTTCTACCGGCTGAAGCCCGATTCCGAGACGAAGGAGAAGCAGGTCATCGACCTCGAGAGCGGCGAATACGGCCCCGCGCTCCGCCCGAGGCTCGAGAGCGTCGAGCAGGCGGGCCGCTCGCTCCGCGCCCTCTTCGAGTTCCCCGACAAGTGCGGCGAATACGCCTGGCGGGTGATGTCGGGCACGCTCGCCTACACCGCCGGCCTGGTGCCCGAGATCGCGGGCGACGTGGGGGCGGTCGATCGCGCCATGCGCCTCGGCTACAACTGGAAGCGCGGCCCCTTCGCGCTGATCGACGAGGTGGGCGCCGGCTGGTTCGCGGAAAAGCTTGCGGGCGAGGGCAGGGAGATCCCGCCGCTGCTCGGGGCGGCGGCGGCGGGCGGCGGCTTCCATCGGCTCGCAGAGGGCCGCGCCGAGCATCTCGACGGCGGCTGCCGCTACGTGCCGCTGGCGCGGCCGGACGGCGTTCTGCTGCTCTCCGACATCAAGCGCACGGCCAGGCCGCTGGCGAAGAATGGCTCGGCCAGCCTGTGGGACATCGGCGACGGCGTCGCCTGCCTCGAGTTCCACTCGAAGATGAACGCGCTCGATACCGAGATCATGGCCATGGTGACGCGGTCGGTGGAGACCGTGGGCGACGGGATGCGGGCGCTGGTGATCCACAACGAGGGCAGCAACTTCTCCGTCGGCATGAACCTCGGGCTCGCGCTCTTCGTCGTGAATGTCGGGGCCTGGTCCATGATCGAGGAGACCATCGAGGAGGGGCAGGCGGCCTTCAGGTCGCTCAAGTTCGCGCCCTTCCCGGTGGTGGGCGCGCCGTCGGGCATGGCGCTCGGCGGCGGCTGCGAGATCCTGCTGCACTGCGACGCCGTGCAGGCCCATGCCGAGAGCTACATGGGCCTGGTCGAGGTCGGCGTCGGCCTCGTGCCCGGCTGGGGCGGCTGCAAGGAGATGATGGTGCGCGCGCTGACCAGCGGCAAGACCGGCTTCGGCGGCGCCATGCCCGCGGTCTCCAGGGTGTTCGAGACCATCGGCCTCGCCAAGGTCTCGCGCTCGGCCAAGCAGGCGCGCGGGCTCGGTTTCCTGCGCGAGGGCGACGGCATCAGCGCCAACCGCGACCGCCTGCTGGCGGACGCCAAGGCCAGGGCACTGGCGCTGGCGGAGGACTACGCGCCGCCCGAGCCCGCGACGGTCAAGCTGCCGGGCAAGACCGGGCGCGTCGCGCTCAAGATGGCAGTCAGGGGCCTCGCCAAGACGCGCAAGGCGACGCCCCACGACCTCGTGGTGGTGGAGCACCTCGGCAACGTGCTAACCGGCGGCGATACCGATACCACCCGGGAGGTCCCGGAGGACCGGCTCTCGGAGCTGGAGCGCGAGGCGCTGCTCGCGCTGATCCGCACACCCGGCACCATCGCCCGCATGGAGCACATGCTGGAGACCGGCAAGCCGCTCAGGAACTAGCCCGGCGGCAGGAGAGGCGCGATGAGCGGCGTGGCCTGGACGCTGGCGGTGGTGCAGATGGACTGCACCACGGGCGACGTGGAGGCGAACCTCGCCACCATCGCCCGCTTCGCCCGCGCCGCCGCGGCGCAAGGGGCGGAGCTTGCGGTCTTCCCCGAGTGCGCCACCACCGGCTACTTCCTGGGTGACCGGCTGGAGGCGCTTGCCGAGCCTCCGGACGGGCCTGCCGCCCGGCGCCTCGGCGCGATCGCGCGGGAGAACGGGCTCACCATGGCCGTCGGCGCCTACACAAGGCGCGAGGGCGGCGTCTACAACTCGCAGCTCCTCTTCGGGCCGGACGGGCAATGCCTCGCCGTCTACGACAAGGCCCACCTCTTCGCCTCCGAGCGCGAGGTCTGTCGCCTCGGCGAGGGCGCCCGCGTGGCCGAGACCGCGCTCGGCCGGGTCGGCATGACCATCTGCTACGACTTGATCTTCGCCGACTACGTGCGGCGGCTGGCCGACCTCGGCGCCGAGCTCATCGTCAACAGCACCAACTGGATCGGCGACGCCTACCAGCGCGAGACCTGGGGCTGGACGGGCCCGGTGACGCAGGCACTCGCCGCCACCCGCGCGCTGGAGAACGGCACTTTCGTCGCCATGGCCAACCGGGTCGGCGAGGAGGAGCCGGCGCCCGGCCTCACCTTCACCAGCCTCGGCCATTCCTGCATCGCCGGCCCTTCGGGAAAGATCCTCGCGGCGCTGAGCGAAGGCGAGGGGCTCGCGGTGGCGCGCATCGATATCGCGCAGGAGGACCTCGACCGCTGGCGCGCCATCGCCACCTACCGCGCCGACCGCCGCCCCGAGCTTCTCGAATGAGCGCCGCCGGCGCGCCCGCGTGGCCCGCGCGCTTCGCCGACGAGGCCGCGCTCGAGGCGTGCATGACCACGCCGGACGAGGCGCTCCGCGAGGCGCTCGCGCGGGTGGAGGGCGACATCATCGTTTTGGGCGTCGGCGGCAAGATGGGGCCGACGCTCGCCGGCCTTGCCAAGCGCGCCGCGCCCGCGAAGCGCGTCGTCGGCGTCGCCCGCTTCAGCGATCCGCGCGTGCGCGACAAGCTTGCCCACTGGGGCGTCGAGGTCATCGAATGCGACCTGCTCGATCGCGATGCGGTGCAGGCGCTGCCCCGCCTTGCCAACGTGGTGTTCATGGCGGGCCGCAAGTTCGGCGCCGCGGGCGACGACGACCTGACCTGGGCGATGAACGCCTACGTGCCGGCGGTGGTCGCCGAGACCTTCCGCGAGTCCAGGATCGTCGCCTTCTCCACCGGCTGCGTCTATCCCTTCGTCGATGTCTGCTCCCAGGGCGCGACGGAAGAGACGCCGCCGACGCCTCCGCCCGGCGAGTACGCCAACTCCTGCGCCGGGCGCGAGCGGCTGATCCGGTACTTCTCGCGCGTTCACGGCACGCCGGGGCGGCTGGTGCGGCTCAACTACGCCATCGACATGCGCTACGGCGTGCTGCACGACGTGGCCCGCAAGGTCCGCGACGGCGCACCGATCGACCTCGCCACCGGCCACGTCAACGTCATCTGGCAGGGCGACGCCAACGCGATGGCCCTGCGCTGCCTCGAGCACTGCACCGTGCCGGCGGCGCCCATCAACGTGAGCGGGCCGGAGACGGTGAGCATCCGCGCGCTCGCCACGGCCTTTGGCGCGCGGCTGGAGCGCGAGCCGGTCTTCACCGGCACCGAGGCATCGACCGGCTGGCTCACCAACGCTGCACGCGCCTTCGCCCTGTTCGGCTATCCGCGCGTGCCGCTCGGGCAGATGATCGACTGGGTGGCGGACTGGGTGGCGCGCGACATGCCGAGCCTCGCCAAGCCCACCCGGTACGAGGTGAGGGACGGCGTGTTCTCGGCGCCGGCGGCATCGTGAGCCTCGCCTGGGCGGATGTGCCGGCGCCGGTGCGGGCGCAGCTCGCGCGTGGCGTGGTGATCCCGGCCCATCCACTCGCGCTCGATGCCGAGCGCCGGCTGGATGCGGAGCGGCAGCGCGCGCTCAGCCGCTACTACATCGACGCCGGTGCCGGCGGGCTCGCGGTCGGCGTCCATACCACGCAGTTCGCGATCCGCGAGGCGGGGCTCTACGAGCCGGTGCTGCGCCTCGCGGCCGAGACGGTAGAAACCTGGACCGAGCGGCCGCTGGTGCGCATCGCCGGCCTCGTCGGCCGCACCGAGCAGGCGCTGGCGGAGGCGGATACGGCCCTCGGCCTCGGCTACCATGCCGGCATGGTGAGCCTCGCCGCCTTCGCCTCGGCCAGCGAGGACGAGCGGCTGGAGCACTGCGCCCGGCTTGCCGCGCAGATTCCGCTGGTGGGCTTCTACCTGCAGCCGGCGGTGGGCGGCGTCGTGCTCGGCCCCTCCTTCTGGCGCCGGCTGGCCGCGCTGGAGAACGTGGTGGCGATCAAGGTCGCGCCCTTCAACCGTTACCGCACCCTCGACGTGGTGCGGGGCGTGGTCGAGGCCGGGGCCGAGGAGCGCGTGACGCTCTATACCGGCAACGACGACCACATCCTGCTCGACCTCGTCACGCCCTGGCGTCTCATGCGCGGCGAGGACGCGGTGACGGTGCGCATCAGGGGCGGGCTGCTCGGGCACTGGAGCGTCTGGGTCAGGCGCGCGGTGGAGCTGCTGGAGCAGGCGCATGCGGCGGCGGACGCGGGCGCCGTCGACGCGGCGTTCCTGGCGCTGGACTCCCAGATCACCGACTGCAACGCCGCGCTCTTCGACGTGGCCAACGACTTCCGCGGCTGCATCGCCGGCTGCCACGAGGTGCTGCGCCGCCAGGGGCTGATGCGCGGCATCTGGTGCCTCGACCCGGAGGAAGGGCTGAGCCCCGGCCAGGCCGACGAGATCGACCGCGTCTCCGCCGCCTATCCCCACCTCGCCGACGACGACTATGTGCGCGCCAACCTCTCCCGCTGGCTCGCCTGAGGCTGCGAGAACGGCCCGCGCGCACACCCGCGAGGCGGGCCGTGTATGAGGTCGCGCTGAGCGAGGCCCACTTCCCGGCGCAGCGGGATGCCGACGTGCGCGAGATCGCCGTCGGCGGGATGCTGCGCGAGACCGCGGCGCGGCGCCCGGCGGCGGAAGCCCTGGTCGAGGTCCGCCAGTCCAGCGAGGTCGGCCGGCGCTGGAGCTACGCCGAAGTGCTCGCCGAGAGCGAGCGGCTCGCGGGCGCGCTGGCCTCGCGCTTCCGCCCCGGCGAGCGGGTCGCCGTCTGGTCGCCCAACAGCCCGGAATGGGTCTTCATGGAGTACGCCTGCGCGCTCGCCGGGCTGGTGCTGGTGACGGCCAACCCGGCCTTCCAGGTGCGGGAGCTGCGCTACGTGCTCGAGAAGTCCGGGGCGGTGGCGCTCTTTCTCGTGGACGAGTACCGGGGCAACCCGATGGCCGGGATCGGTGCCCAGGCCGTGGACGGGCTCGACGCGATCCGCGAGGTCGTCGACATGGACGACGCGGCGGCGCTCTATGCCGGGAGCGAGGCGGTGCCCGCGCTGCCCGAGGTCGCGCCCGGCGACGCGGCGCAGATCCAGTACACCTCCGGTACCACCGGCTTTCCCAAGGGGGCGGTGCTGAGCCATCGCGGCCTCGTCAACAACGCGTGCTACTACGCGGGACGCTGCGGCGTCACCGAGCGGTCGACCTGGATCAACCCCATGCCGATGTTCCACACCAGCGGCTGCGGCATGATCACACTGGGCTCGCTGCAGGCCGGCTGCCGCATGGTGCTCGTCAGCCTCTTCGATCCGCACGCGATCCTGGGACTGATCGAAAGCGAGAAGGCCACCGTCATCTGCGGCGTGCCGACCATGATCCTGGCCCTGCTCGACGCCCACGAGGCCTCTCCCCGCGACGTCTCGACGCTGGAGCTGGTGAGCTCCGGCGGTGCCATGGTGGCGCCCGAGCTTGTGCGCCGCGTGCGCCAGAGCTTCGGCTGCGCCGTCTCGACCCTCTACGGCCAGACCGAGTACTGCCCGGTCGTCACCCAGCACCATCTCGACGACGGCATCGACGACATCTGCGACACCGTGGGCCAGCCGATCGCGCAGACCGAGGTCTCGATCCGCCGCCTCGCCGACAACGGCACCGCCGCCATCGGCGAGGCCGGCGAGATCTGCGCGCGCGGGCCCTGCGTCATGCTGGGCTACCACGCCGACGACGCGGCGACGGCCGAGACCATCGACGCCGACGGCTGGCTGCACACCGGCGACCTCGGCACCATGGATGCGCGCGGCTACGTGCGCATCACCGGCCGGGTGAAGGACATGATCATCCGCGGCGGCGAGAACCACTTCCCGGCCGAGATCGAGAACGTCCTGCTGGAGCACGAGAGCGTCGCCGAGGTCTCCGTGGTCGGCCTGCCCGACGAGACCTGGGGCGAGGTGATCGCCGCCTTCATCCGCAGCGAGGGCGGTCGGGCGCTGGACGCGGACGCCCTGCATGTCCATTGCCGCGCCCGCCTCGCGCCGCAGAAGACGCCGGCCGTCTGGTGCCGGGTGGACGGCTTCCCCATGACGGGCTCGGGCAAGATCCAGAAGTTCAGGCTGCGGGAGGGCTATCTCGAAGGCCTGTACCGGGAGGAGGCGCGATGACGGCGAGAGTGCTCTGCGAGCGCGACGGACGGATCGCGCGGATCACGCTCAACCGGCCCGAGGTGCTGAACGCCATCGACGACGCGCTGCCGGTCGAGCTGGCAGATGCCGTCGCCCGCGCCGATGCCGACCCGGAGGTCCACGTCATGGTGCTCTCGGGCGCAGGGCGCGCCTTCTGCGCCGGCTACGACCTCACCCGCTATGCGGAAGGGAACACGGACGGAGGCGAGGGCGGCTACGCCGGCCAGGAGATGCCCTGGGACCCGATCCAGGACTACGCCTTCATGTGGCGCAACACCCAGCACTTCATGGCGCTCTGGCGGGCGCTGAAGCCGGTGATCTGCAAGGTTCACGGCTTCGCGCTCGCCGGCGGCTCCGACATCGCGCTCTGCGCCGACCTGACGCTCATGGCCGAGGACGCGGAGATCGGCTACATGCCGGCCCGCGTCTGGGGTTGTCCCACGACCGCCATGTGGGTCTATCGCCTGGGTCCCGAGCGGGCGAAGCGCATGCTCTTCACCGGCGACCGGATCAGCGGCCGGGAGGCGGCGGAGATGGGCCTGGTGCTGAAGGCGGTGCCGGCGGCGGCGCTCGACGACGAGGTGGAGGCGCTGGCCCGGCGCATGGCAGGCGTGCCGGTCAACCAGCTCGCCATGCAGAAGCTGGTCATCAACCAGGCGATCGAGTCCACCGGCCTGATGAACACCCAGCGCCTCGCCACCATCTTCGACGGCATCACCCGCCACTCGCCCGAGGGGCTGAACTTCAAGAAGCGGGCCGAGGAGGTCGGCTGGAAGCAGGCCGTGGCCGAGCGCGACGCGGGCACCTACGACTGGACCCGCGACGAACCCATCGACAACCCCGACTGACCCCTCACCGTTGCCGCCTCGCCCGCGCTGGCTTACGCTGCGCGCCCCGGCTGCCGTGCGGTCCGACCGTTGCGGCGGCGTGCCGGCCCGCAACAGGGAGACGCAGCATGTCGCTCGATCAGGCCCAGAACATCTCGCTGGAGGAGCTCGACAGGCAGGTCCTGCTCCACCCGGTCACCTCGATCGCCGAGCACCAGGATGCCGGCCCCGTCATCTACGGCAGGAGCGGGGGCGTGAAGGTCTACGACCGCCAGGGCAACGGCTACATCGACGCCGCGGCCGCGCTCTGGTGCGTCAACATCGGCTACGGGCGCACCCGGCTCGCCGAGGTCGCGGCGGACGAGATGGCGCGCATCGGCTTCTACCACACCTTCGGCGCCGCCTCGAACGAGCCGCAGATCAGGCTGGCGGAGAAGCTGCTCTCCCTGCTGCACGAGCACGCCGACTGCCACCACATCGGCAAGGTGTTCTTCGGCCTCTCGGGCTCCGACGGCAACGACACCCAGTTCAAGCTGGTGCGCTACTACAACAACCTGCGTGGCCGGCCCGAGAAGAAGAAGATCATCTCGCGCATCGGCGCCTATCACGGCGTCACCGGCGCGGCAGGCAGCCTCACCGGCATCCCCCTCTACCACAAGGCCTTCGACCTGCCCTTCGAGGGCGTGCTGCACACCGACTGCCCGCACTACTGGCGCGAGGGCCTGGAGGGCGAGAGCGAGGAAGCGTTCGCCGACCGCATGGCGGCCTCGCTGGAAGCCATGATCGAGCGCGAGGGGCCGGAGACGGTCGCCGCCTTCATCGCCGAGCCCGTGATGGGCACCGGCGGCGTGATCGTTCCCGGCGGCGGCTACTACGACAAGGTGCAGGCGATCCTGAAGAAGCACGACATCCTCTTCATCGCCGACGAGGTGATCACCGGCTTCGGGCGTCTCGGCACCTGGTTCGGCGCGAGCTACTTCGACCTCAAGCCCGACATGATCACCTTCGCCAAGGGCCTCACCAGCGCCTACTTCCCGATGTCGGCGGTGGCGATCTCCGACGAGGTCTGGCAGGTGCTGGCCGACGGCACCCCCGAGGTCGGCGTGTTCGCCCACGGCTTCACCTATTCCGGCCACCCGGTGGGCGGCGCGGTGGGCCTCGCCAACCTGGAGATCATGGAGTCGGAGAACCTCGTCGCCAACGCGGCAGAGGTCGGCCCCTACCTCAAGCAGTGCCTGATCGAGCGGGTGGGCGACCACCCCAACGTCGGCGACATCCGCGGCGCGGGCCTGATGCACGGCGTCGAGTACGTGGCGGAGCCCGGCAGCAAGGCGGCGCCAGACATGACGCCGCCGGCGCACCGGCGCGTCTCGGCCGCGGCGCAGGAGCGCGGCCTGCTGACGCGTGCGCTGCCCTTCCTGCCGGTCAACGCCTTCTCGCCGCCGCTCACCTTCAGCCGCGCGGATGTCGACGAGAGCGTCGGCATCTTCGGCGAGGCCGTGGAGAGCGTCTTCGGCAAGGGCTGAGCCTGGCCCGCCCGTCGCGCGCAGGGACTCCGCCGTGGGCTTTCGCATCTCCGTCGATACCGGCGGCACCTTCACCGATGTCGTGGCCGGCGGCGACGGCCGCGAGGTGATCGGCAAGGCGCCGACCACGCCCGACCGCATCTTCGAGGGCATGCGGGGCGCGCTGGAAAACGCGGCCGAGCAGCTCGACCTCAGCCTGCCCCAGCTGCTCGGCGAGACCGACCTCTTGATCTACGGCACCACGCGGGCCACCAACGCCATCGTCCAGGGCGCGGTCGCCAAGACCGCGTTCCTGGTCACGGCGGGCTTCCCCGACATCCTGGTGCTCAAGGAGGGCGGCAAGCACGGGGTCCACGACTTCACCACCGACTACCCCGACCCCTACATCCCGCAGGCGCATACCTTCGAGGTCAGGGAGCGCATCGATGCCGAGGGCGGCGTGGTCACGCCGCTCGAGCGAGAGCAGGCGCGCGACGTGCTCGGGCTGGTGAAGGAACGGGGCTTCGAGGCGGTCGCCGTCTGCCTGCTCTGGGCGGTGGCGAACCCGGCGCACGAGCAGGCGCTGGCCGCGCTGATCGAGGAGGAGCTCCCCGGCGTGCCCTACACGCTCTCGCACCGGCTGATCCCGATCGTGCGCGAGTACCGCCGCGCCTCGGCCACCGCCATCGACGCCTCGCTCAAGCCGCTCATGCAGGCGCACCTGCGGGACATGGGGAACGACCTGCGCAGCGCCGGATGCCGCGGCGAGATCCTGGTGAGCACCTCCGTCGGCGGCTGCATGCACGTGGACGAGCTGGTCGAGCGCCCCATCCACACAGTGAAGTCCGGCCCCGCCATGGCGCCGGTGGCGGCGCTCGCCTACTCGGAGATGGAGGACTTCGGCGACGACGTGATCGTCTGCGACACCGGCGGTACCACCTTCGACGTGAGCCTGGTGCGGGGCGGCGCGGTGAGGCAGACCCGCGAGACCTGGATCGGCGGCGTCTGGGTCGGCCACATCCTCGCGATCTCCTCGGTCGACGTGCGCAGCATCGGCGCGGGCGGCGGGTCCGTCGCCTGGATCGACCCGGGCGGCCTGCTCCGCGTCGGCCCGCGCAGCGCCGGCGCCGTGCCGGGGCCGGCCTGCTACGGCGCGGGCGGGACCGAGCCCACGGTGACCGACGCGGCGCTGCTGCTCGGCTACCTCGATCCCGACTACTTCCTCGGCGGCAGGCTCGCGCTGGACGAGGACGCGGCCAGGCGTGCGGTAGGCTCGCTCGCCGAGCAGCTCGGCACTTCCCTCGACGACGGCGCGCACGCCATCATGAGCCTCGCCAACGAGCTGATGATCAAGGCGATCCAGGACATCACCGTGACCGAGGGATTCAACCCCCGGGAGTGCACCCTGGTGGCGGGCGGCGGCGCCGCCGGCCTCGGCATCATGGCGATCGCCGGCGAGCTCGGCTGCGAGCGGGTGATCCTGCCGCGCACCGCCGCCGTGCTCAGCGCATGCGGGATGCAGGTCTCCGAGGTGATCCACGAGCACTCGGCGAGCATGGTCACGCGCTCGGCCGGCTTCGATTTCGAAGGCGTGAACGCCGTGCTCGAGTCCATCGACGCCGAGCTCGAACGCTTCGCCGCGACGCTCGGCGAGCGCGGGCTCGAGGGCATGCGCATCGAGCGCTTCGTCGAGGCCCGCTACCTCTTCCAGGTGTGGGAGCTCGAAGTGGCGCTGCCGACCGAGCACTTCGAGACCGAGCGGGACGTCGACGCCCTGGTCGAGCGCTTTCACGCCACCCACGAGCAGGTCTTCGCCGTGCGCGACCCGGACAGCCTGCTCGAATGCCTCAACTGGAAGGGCCGGGTCTCGGTCGGCCTCGACAGCGCGCCGCGGCCGCCGTCGAGCGCGGACGCGGCGGGGCCGCCCGTCCCCGACAGCCGCCGCGCCGCCTACTTCGGCGGGGGCGAGAGGATCGAGACGCCGATCTATCTCGGCCGCAACCTGAGCTCCGGCGCCGTCATCGAGGGCCCCGCGATCATCGAGGAGCCGACCACCACCATCGTGGTCGACCCCGGCACACGGGCCCGGCTGAGCGATTCCGGCAACTTCATCCTGGAGGCCTGCTGAGATGACAGATCCCGCGCAACAGACGCAGGCGCTCGACCCGGTCCTGCTCTCGGTGCTCTCCAACCGGCTCGACGGCATCGTGCGCGAGATGTCGAACACGCTGCTCAAGGCGGCGCGCTCGGCCGTGATCGCGGGCGCGCGCGACTTCTCCTGCGCCATCTGCACCGCCGACAACCAGCTTCTGGCGACGGCGGAGGGCCTGCCGGTCCACATCTTCGGCTCGCACCTGCAGACGCGCGCCATGACCGATCTGCACACCGATCTCGCGGAGGGCGACGCCTTCCTCCACAACGACCCCTACCTCGGCAACACGCACCCGGCCGATCACGCGGTGATCGTGCCGGTCTTCATCGACGGCGAGCACATGTTTACCGCGCTTGCCAAGGGCCATCAGGCCGATATCGGCAACAGCATCCCGACCACCTATCACGCCGCGGCGAAGGACGTGTACGAGGAAGGCTCGCTCATCTTCCCCTGCGTCCGCGTGCAGCGGGACTACGAGATGGTGGACGACATCATCCGCATGTGCCGCCGCAGGATCAGGGTGCCGGAGCAGTGGTACGGCGACTTCCTGGCCGAGCTCGGCGCCGCGCGCATCGCCGAGCGCCGCCTCAAGGAGTTCTGCGCGAAGTACGGCATGGAGACCATCAGGACCTTCATCCGCGAGTGGTTCGACTACTCCGAGCGCCGCATGGTGCAGGCGATCAGGAACCTGCCCAGGGCCGAGGTCGAGGCCGACGGCGCGCACGACCCCTTCGAGCCCTTCCTGCCCGACGGCATCCCGATCAAGGTCGAGCTCCGCATCGACCCCGACGAGGGGCGGGTCACCATCGACCTGCGCGACAACATCGATTGCGTGGACTGCGGCCTCAACGAGTCCGAGGCCTGCGCCGTCAACAACGTCCTGTGCGGCTTCTTCAACTGCCTGGGGCCGGAGATTCCGCACAACGGCGGGTCGTTCCGGCGCGTGGACGTGCTGCTGCGCGACGGCTGCGTCGTCGGCCGCCCGTCCTTCCCCCATTCCACCTCGATGGCGACCACCAACGTCGCCGACCGCCTGGTCAACATCACCCACTCGGCGATGGCGAAGCTCGGCGACGGCTACGGCCTGGCGGAGGGCGGCAGCGCCATGTGCGCCGGCACCGCGGTGATCAGCGGCGCGGACTTCCGGCGCGGCGGCGATCCCTACGTCAACCAGCTCACGATGGTGGTGAACGGCGGCCCCGCCGGACCGAAGGCGGACGGCTGGGTCACCTATGTGCTGCCGGTGGTCTCGGGCCTCATGTATCGCGACAGCGTGGAGCTCGCCGAGGTGAAGCACCCGATGCTCTTCGAATCGGTGCGCGTGCTGCCCGAGACCGGTGGCGCCGGGCGTTACCGAGGCGGCCCCGCCAGCGAGGTGGTCTACGGCCCGCGCAAGGACCCGATGACCGTGATCATCCCCTCCGACTGCCAGATCAACCCGGCACGGGGCGCCCGGGGCGGCCACGACGGCGCGCCGGCGACCCAGTTCAAGGTCGGCGCCAACGGCGACGAGACCAAGCTCCCCAATGTCGTCCAGCTCGTGCTCCAGCCCGGCGAGATGATACGCGGGCTCGATGCCGGCGGCGGCGGCTACGGCGAGCCCATGGAGCGCGACCCCGAGCGGGTGTGCATGGACGTCGCCCGCGGCTGGGAGACGCCCGTGCGCGCCCGCGAGGTTTACGGCGTGGCGCTCACCGGCGCCCGCGAGGACGACACGCTGGCGGTGGATCGGGAGGCGACGGAGGCGCTCAGGGCCGCCGCTTCATAGGGCGGTGCGCCAAAATCCCTTGCGGCACCCCGCACGCCGGCAGCACGATGGCTGCGCACGGCAAGGGAGGCACGCCATGAGAGCCGCCGTCACGGCTCCGACTTGCGTTCTCGCTCTGGCGGCCCTGCTCGTGCTCGGCGGTTGCGGCGCCGGGCCGCTCTTCCCGATGGATGAACCCACCCGGGCCGTCGGCGACACCGAGGTCTGGCACAGCCGGACGGGAACGACCACGCACACGCTCGTGGCGATGGACGCCACCTCCATGCGCTACGAGGTGGCCGAGAGCGACTGCGTCTACACGCTGCCCCGCGACGGCCTGTCGCCGCGGACGGCGTGGACGAGTTGCAGGCCCCATCCCGACGGCACCCAGACCGTCACCCTGACAGCCGGCCACATGTGGCCGCTCGAGATCGGACGAACCTGGCGCTACCGGAGAGTGGGTTCAGACTCTAGCGGGGAGCGGTGGGACGAGGAGGTGGACTGCACGGTCACGAAGCAGGACCGGGTGCAGAACTCGGCCGGATTCTTCCGTGTATTCCATACGGTCTGCACGTCTGCGACCGAGAGACGCGCCCTCTACGTCTCGCCCGATCTGGGGCGCAGCATCCGCACCTGGCACTCCCGCCTCGACGGATCGCAGGTGCCGGTCAAGCATGAGTTGGTGCTCTTCACGCCGGGGAATTAGAGAATTCACGGCCCTCTTTCATAGCGTCTTGCCCTTGCCATTCGCCCGTGCTAACCCTTTCGCCGCTCGCGGCCGCCGGCCGCGAGCATGCCGTTACCGTCGTTGAAATTCAGGTCCTCGTTGGCAATCCCGCACGGCAATCCAAAGGGTCCGACCATGGCAGACGCGGCGCCGCCCTCAGAAAGCTTGTCGGAAGACGGGGGCAAGCGGCGCGACTTCCTGGTGCTGGCGGCGGGCGCCATGGGCGGCATGGCGACGGTGGCCGTCGTCTGGCCGCTGATCGAGACCATGAACCCGTCGGCCGACGTGCTGGCGCTGGCGTCCACCGAGGTCGATCTCTCGGCCATCGAGGAAGGCCAGACCATCGTCGTCAAGTGGCGCGGCCGGCCCGTCTTCGTGCGCCACCGCACGGCCGACGAGATCGCCGCGGCGCAGGCGGCGTCGCTCGACGAGCTCTCCGACCCGCAGCCGGATTCCGAGAGGGCGCCGCAGGCGCAGTGGCTGATCGTGGAAGGGGTGTGCACCCACCTCGGCTGCGTGCCGCTGGGCTCCAAGCTGGGCGACCCCAGGGGCGAGTTCGGCGGCTGGTTCTGCCCCTGCCACGGCTCGCACTACGACACCTCCGGCCGCATCCGCAAGGGCCCGGCGCCGGCCAACCTGCCGGTGCCGACGTACGAGTTCCTCGACGACACCCTGGTCCGGATCGGTTAGGGGCTGGCGCCGATGACCACACCCGTGCCGCAGAACCGCGTCGCCCAGTGGATCGAGTATCGCCTGCCGGTCTTCAGCTGGACCAACAAGCACCTCATCGACTACCCGGCGCCGCGCAACCTGAATTACTGGTGGAACTTCGGCTCGCTCGCCGGCTTCATGCTGGTGCTGCAGATCGTGACCGGCGTGGTGCTGGCGATGCACTACACGCCGCATGCCGACCACGCCTTCGATTCGGTCGAGCACATCATGCGCGACGTGGAGTGGGGCTGGCTGATGCGCTACCTCCACGCCAACGGCGCCTCGATGTTCTTCGCCGTGGTCTACATCCACCTCTTCCGCGGCCTCTACTACGGCTCCTACAAGTCGCCGCGCGAGATCCTGTGGTGGATGGGCGTCATCATCCTGCTGCTCATGATGGCGTCCGCCTTCATGGGCTACGTGCTGCCCTGGGGGCAGATGAGCTTCTGGGCGGCGACGGTGATCACCAACATGACCTCGGCGATCCCGTGGATCGGCGAGACCGTGGTGACCTGGCTGTGGGGCGGCTTCTCGGTTGACCATCCCACGCTGGTCCGCTTCTACGCGCTGCACTACCTGCTGCCCTTCGTGATCTTCGCCGTGGTCTTCATCCACCTCTGGGCGCTGCACCACCGCAAGTCGAACAACCCGCTCGGCATCGACATCAAGAGCGACAAGGACACCATCCCCTTCCACCCCTACTACACCGTCAAGGACATGTTCGGGCTGGGCGTGATGATGTTCATCCTGCTGCTCTTCACCTTCTACATGCCGAACGTGCTGGGCGAGGTGATCAACTACGAGAAGGCGAACCCGCTGCAGACGCCGGCGCATATCGTGCCGGAATGGTACTTCCTGCCCTTCTACGCGATCCTGCGCGCGATCCCCGACAAGCTCGGCGGCGTCGTGGCGATGGCCGCCTCGATCCTGATCCTCTTCATCCTGCCCTGGCTGGATACCTCGCGGGTGCGCAGCGCGCGCTTCCGCCCGATCTACAAGTGGGCCTTCTGGGTCTTCGTGGTGGACTGCATCGCGCTCGGCTGGGTCGGCGCCAACACGCCCGAGGGCAACTTCATCTGGATCGGGCAGGTCACCACCGGCTACTACTTCGCGCACTTCCTCATCGTCGTGCCGCTGATCGGCAAGTTCGAGCGGCCGACGAAGGTGCCCGAGAGCATACACCAGGCGGTGCTGAAGGGGGGCGAGGGGGCCGGCGAGGCGGCGGCGGCCGGCGCAGCAGGGGCCGCAGCGGCCCCGGCCTCGGGGGAGCAGTCGTGATGCGGCGTGCCCTGCTGGCCGGGCTGGTGATCGGCGCGCTCGCCCTCTCGGGCGGCCAGGCCGCGCATGCCGCCGGAGAGACGGCGGACGTCCCCGATCAGGACTGGCAGCACGAAGGCGTCTTCGGCTCCTTCGACCGGGGCGAGCTGCAGCGCGGCTTCCAGGTCTTCCAGGAGGTCTGCTCCGCCTGCCATTCGCTCCAGTACATCGCCTTCCGCAACCTGGTGGAGATCGGCTTCACCGCCGACGAGGCGAAGGCGATCGCCGCCGAGTACGAGGTCGAGGACGGGCCCGACGACGAGGGCGAGATGTTCGACCGCACCGCCAGGCTCTCCGATTACTGGCCCTCGCCCTTCGCCAACGACAACGAGGCGCGCTACGCCAACGGCGGCGCCCTGCCGCCCGACCTCTCGCTCATCACCAAGGCGCGCGAAGGCGGCGCAGACTACATCTACGCGCTGATGACCGGCTACGAGGAAGAGGCGCCCGAGGGCATGGAGATGGCCGACGGCATGAATTTCAACCACTTCTTCCCGGGCCAGCAGATCGCCATGGTGGCGCCCCTCTACGACGAGGCCGTCGAGTACGTGGACGGCACGCCCATGACTCTCGAGCAGCACGCCCGCGACGTCACCGCCTTCCTCTCCTGGGCGGCGGAACCGGAGCTGGAGGAGCGCAAGGAGACCGGCCTCAAGGTGCTGATCTTCGTCTTCGTGCTCACCGCGGTGCTCTTCGTCATCTACCGCCGCGTCTGGGCCAGGCTGCACTAGCGCGCTCCCTCGTCGGGCAGGGGCATGGCGGCGGGGCTGGCCGCCGGACCGGACAGAGAGGGGAGCGGATCATGGCCCAACCCACAGGCTCACAGCACACCGATCCCAAGAGCGACATCGACATCGCGCGCGCAGCCTCCAAGCGCCCGATCCTCGAGCTCGCGCAGGACCGCCTCGGCATCGCGCCCGACCACCTGGTCCCCTACGGCCACGACAAGGCGAAGATCACCCTCGAGCACATCGGCTCGCTGCAGGACCGCGCGGACGGCAAGCTGATCCTGGTCACGGCGATCACGCCGACGCCGGCGGGCGAGGGCAAGACCACCACCACCGTGGGTCTGGGCGACGGCCTCAACCTGATCGGCAAGAAGGCCGTCATGGCGCTGCGCGAGCCGAGCCTCGGTCCCTGCTTCGGCGTCAAGGGGGGCGCGGCCGGCGGCGGCTACGCGCAGGTCGTGCCGATGGAGGACATCAACCTCCACTTCACCGGCGACTTCCACGCCATCGGCGCCGCCAACAACCTGTTGGCGGCGATGGTGGACAACCACGTCTACTGGGGCAACGCGGCAGGCATCGACCCGCGCCGCGTCAGCTGGCGCCGCGTCGTCGACATGAACGACCGCGCGCTGCGCTCCGTGGTTTCCTCCCTCGGCGGCGTCGCCAACGGCTTCCCGCGCGAGGACGGCTTCGACATCACCGTGGCGTCGGAGGTGATGGCGATCTTCTGCCTCTCGCGCGACCTCGACGACCTGCGCGCGCGCCTTGGCAACATCGTGGTGGGGCTGACGCGCCAGCGCGAGCCGGTGCGCGCCAGCGCCGTCAACGCCGACGGCGCCATGACCGCGCTGCTGAAGGACGCGCTCGCGCCCAACCTGGTGCAGACGCTGGAGAACAACCCGGCGCTGATCCACGGCGGCCCCTTCGCCAACATCGCGCACGGCTGCAACTCGGTGATCGCCACCAGAGCCGCGCTCAAGCTCGCCGACTACGTGGTGACCGAGGCCGGCTTCGGCGCCGACCTGGGCGCCGAGAAGTTCTTCGACATCAAGTGCCGCAAGGCAGGCCTCGCGCCCGACTGCGCGGTGATCGTCGCCACCATCCGGGCGCTGAAGATGCACGGCGGTGTCGCGCGCAGCGACCTCGGCGCCGAGAACCTGGAGGCGCTGGCAACGGGGATGGAGAACCTCGCCCGCCATGTGCGCAACGTCCAGGGCTACGGCGTGCCGGCGGTGGTCGCGATCAACCGCTTCTCCGCCGACACGGAGGCCGAGCGCGCGCTGGTGGCCGAGCGCTGCGCCGAGATGGGGGTGAAGGCGGTCGAGTGCGACCACTGGGCCATGGGCGGCGCCGGCTGCGAGGCGCTGGCGCACGAGGTGGTGGGCACGATCGAGGGGACGCCGTCGAACTTCCAGCCCCTCTATCCGGACGAGATGCCGCTCTGGGAGAAGATCGAGACCGTGGCGCGGCGTATCTACGGCGCCGAGGGCATCACGGCGGACGCGACGGTGCGCCGCCAGCTCGACGACCTGCAGAAGGGCGGCTTCGGGCACTTCCCCGTCTGCATGGCCAAGACGCAGTACAGCTTCTCGGCAGACGCTGCCCTCCGCAACGCGCCCTCCGGCTTCGAGGTGCCGGTGCGCGAGGTGCGGCTCTCGGGCGGCGCCGAGTTCGTGGTGGTGATCTGCGGCGCGATCATGACCATGCCCGGCCTCCCCCGCGTTCCCGCCGCCGATTCCATCGCCGTCGACGAGAACGGCCACATCACCGGGCTGTTCTAGATCACGATCCGACCGGGCGGGATTGCATCCGGCTGCGCGCGTTCCTCGCTTCGCACGCGGGTCGCACGATCGAGCGGAGCGAGCGCGTCGGCCGGATACGCGCCCAGAGCCGTGCGATGCGCCCGAGGGACACGAGAATGCCGGCAGGAGGTGGGAGGCCCGGAGGACGTCCGCTTCCCGGTGGCCCGAGGCCGGCGCGAGACCGTACAATGGGACGGGCGAACGGACCGGCGGACGACGGACGATGATCTTTCGCCAGCTCTATCATCAGGACTCCGGCACCTACACCTACCTGCTGGGCGGGCGCGCCGGCGGCGAGGCCCTCGTCATCGACCCGGTGCAGGAGCGGGTGGAGCGCTACCTCGCGCTGCTCGACGAACTCGGCCTCACCCTTGCCAAGGTGCTGGACACCCACGTCCACGCCGACCACATCAGCGGCATGGCGGAACTGCGCGACCGCACCCGCTGCGTCACCGTGATGGGGCGGGAGGCGCCGGTGGACGTGGTCTCGATGCGCGTGGCCGACGGCGATGCGATCGAGATCGATGGCGTCAGCCTGCGCGCGCTGCACACCCCGGGCCATACGGCGGAATCCTACAGCTTCGTCATGGAGGACCGCGTCTTCACCGGCGACACGCTGCTGATCCGGGGCACCGGCCGCACCGACTTCCAGAACGGCGACGCGCTGCAGCAGTACGACTCGCTCTTCGGCAAGCTGCTCGCGTTGCCCGAGGAGACGCTGGTCTACCCCGGCCACGACTACAAGGGCGACACGGTCAGCACCATCGGCGAGGAGAAGCGCTTCAACCCGCGCCTCCAGGTCTCCTCGCCGGCCGAGTACGCGGCGCTGATGGGTGCGCTCGACCTGGCCGACCCGAAGATGATGGACGTGGCCGTGCCGGCCAACCTGCACGTCGGCCGCGGCCAGGAGGACGAGGCCCATCCGGAGTGCGCGCTGAGCGTGCAGGAGGTCATGCACGACCGCCGGCCCGACGACATCCTGGTCGACCTGCGCGAGGCCGGCGAGCGGGCGCGCGAGGGCGCGATCCCCGGCTCGGTGCATGCGCCCTACGGCCTGCTCGCCGGCATGATCGAGCCCGGCGGGGCGCTGCGCGCGCTCGCCGGCCGCCCCGGGCACCGGCTGGTCTACTACTGCGCCTTCGGCGAGCGCTCGGCGATGGCGGTCGAGAGCTCGCGCCAGAGCGGGGTGCGCAACGTCTGCCACATGATCGGCGGCATCGCCGCCTGGCGCGAGGCCGGCGGCACGGTCGACGAGTGCTGATCCCGCCCCGCGCGGCGGCCGCGGGCGCTTGCCCCGCACCGTCCCTCCGTGGTTCAGTCCGGCCCTGACAGGAGGGGGGCGGGATGAAGCTCGGCATGTTCATGATGCCGGTGAACGACCACCGGCGGGACACCCACACGGTGCTCAAGGAGGACGTGGAGGTCGCGGTCGCCTGCGACCGCCTCGGCTTCGACGAATTCTGGATCGGCGAGCACTACACGACGCTGAGCGAGCCGGTCACCTGCCCCTTCATGTTCCTCTCCAACCTGATCGGGCGCACCGAGCGGATGAAGCTCGGCACCGGCGTGGTCAATCTGCCCCAGCGCCACCCGGTACAGACCGCGGCTCATGCCGCCCTGCTCGACCACCTCAGCGACGGGCGGCTGATCCTGGGCGTGAGCCCGGGCGGCCTGGTCAGCGACTTCGAGATGTTCGGCGTGACCGACCTGCAGGTCCGCCGCGAGATGGCGGGCGAGGCGATCGAGACCATCCTCAAGCTCTGGTCGACCGAGCCGCCCTACGACATCAGGGGCAAGTACTGGACGCTCAGGCTTGAGGACTACCACTGGCCCGACCTCGGCGTCGGCGCCATGATCAAGCCCTTCCAGAAGCCGCACCCGCCGCTCGTGGCCTCGGCCATGAGTCCCGAATCCGGCGGCGTGCAGGCGGCCGCGGCGCGCGGCTGGGGCGTGATCTCGGCCAACTTCGTGCCGGTCTCCACCATCAGGAACCACTGGCAGGGCTTCGCCGCCGGCTGCGCGCGAGCCGGTCGCAAGCCGGGGCCGGCGGACTGGCGCGTGGCGCGCTCGATCTTCGTCGCCGCCGACGACGCCTGGGCCCGTGACTACGTGCGAGACCCCGCCGGACCCTTCGCCCACTACTACGGCTATCTGGTGACGCTGGTCAGGCGCGCGGCCTTCCACGCCATCATGAAGAGCGGACCCGAGATGGCGGACGAGGACGTGACGCCGGAATACGCCTGCGACAGCTTCTCCATCGCCGGCGACCCGGACTCGGTGGCCGAGCAGATCCTCGCGCTGCGCGAGGAGGTGGGGCCCTTCGGCACCATCCTCATGACCGCGACCGACTGCCTCGACGAGACCCACAAGAGGCACCTGCTCAACTCCATGCGGCTCATGGCCGGCGAGGTCATGCCAAGGCTGCGACGCGCGCTCGGCGATCGCGCCGCGGCCTGACCTCGGCCATCTCCGCGCGCCGGCACGCTCCGGACCGATGCGGACGCGGGTGAAGATCTGCTGCATCGCCAGCACGGGCGAGGCGCGCACCGCCATGGGCGCGGGCGCGGACGCGCTCGGCCTCGTCTCCGCCATGCCGAGCGGGCCGGGCGTGATCGCGGAAGACCTGATCGCCGAGATCGCCGCCATTGCGCCGCCTGCCGCGGGCACCTTCCTCCTCACCTCGGCGACCGAGCCTGACGCCATCGTCGCCCAGCAGCGCCGCTGCGGCGTCAACACCCTGCAGCTCTGCGACGCGCTGGCGGCGGGCGCCTACCCGGTGCTGCGGCAGGCGCTCCCCGGCATCGCACTGGTGCAGGTGATCCACGTGCGGGGCGAGGACGCGGTGGCCGAGGCCAGGCGCATCGCGCCGCTGGTGGACGGCCTCCTGCTCGATTCCGGCAACCCCGCGGCCAGGGTGAAGGAGCTGGGCGGCACCGGGCGGGTGCACGACTGGCGGCTCAGCCGGCGCATCGTGGCCGAGGTGCCCCGCCCCGTTTTCCTCGCCGGCGGGCTGAATGCCGGCAATGTCGCAGACGCGATCCGCCGCGTGCGCCCCTGGGGCGTCGACCTCTGCACCGGCGTGCGCAGCGCCGGCGCGCTCGATAGCGCCCGCCTCGCCGCCTTCATGGCCGCCGTCGCCGGCGCGGACGGGCAGCCCTGACTCCCAAGAGCGGGAAAAAGACCGTATTGATGGATCAACAACCACATGGACCGCGGCCGGGTGCCCGGCCGCAGAAGGGAGAGAGACCATGAGCAACGAGCTGCGCGCGCTGATCGCTGAAACCCAGGAGGCCTTCCGCACCGACCCGGCGGAGGCGCAGGCCACCTTCGAATCCGTGTCCTCCCTCGGCGAGGGTTTCCGCTCCGAGGTGGCGCTGCGCGAGCACCGCCTGGTGGTCGACGAGCCCGAGAGCCTGGGCGGCACCGACACCGGGCCCAACCCGGTGGAGCTGATCCTGGCGGCGCTCGGCACCTGCCAGGAGATCACCTACCGCGCCTACGCCGCGGCCCTCGGCATCCCGCTCGAGCACGTCGCCGTGACGCTGGAGGGCGACATCGATCTGCGAGGCTTCTTCGCCGTCGACGAGTCGGTCAGGCCCGGCTACCAGAAGCTGCGGGGCACGGTGCGCGTCGTCTCGTCAGCGGACGAGGAGACGCTGACCAAGCTCCAGCAGGCGGTCAACGCCCACTGCCCGGTTCTCGACATCGTCTCGAACCCGGTGCCGGTCGAGCTCACCCTGGAGAAGGCCGAGGCGGCAAGCGTGGAGGCCGCCTGAGCGCCGGCGCCTTCAGCCCGTCAGCTCGAGACAGGCATCCGCGATGTGCTGCGCGCTCATGCCGTAGCGGGCACGGATGCGGTCGGTCGGCCCCACGCACGCGAATTCGTCGGGCATGCCGACCATGCGCATGGGCGTCGGCCGGCGGACCGCGAGAAGCTCCGCCACGGCGCCGCCGAGCCCGCCGGTGAGGTGGTGCTCCTCGGCGGTGACGATGCCGCGCGTCTCCTCGGCCGCCGCGAGGATCGCCTCCTCGTCCAGCGGCTTGACGGTGGACATGTTGAGGACGCGTGCGCCGATGCCCTGGATGGCGAGCGCGGCGGCGGCATCGAGGGCCGGCGCCACCAGCGCGCCGCAGGCGATCACCGTCACGTCCGCGCCGTCTGCGAGCCGTGTCGCCCGGCCGAGGCGGAAGGGGCCGTCCGTCGGCATTACCGCGCGCTCCGGCACGCGCCCGCCGAGGCGGAGATAGACGGGGCCCTCGATCGCATCGGTGGCGAGCGTCGCGTGCCAGGCCTCGTGCGCGTCTGCCGGCACGATCACCGTCATGTTGGGCAGGCTCCGCATCAGCGCCAGGTCCTCCAGCGCGTGATGGGTGCCGCCGGAGACCGCGAGCGAGACGCCGCTGGCCGCGGCCCCGATCACCACGCGCTGGTCGGCGTAGGCGACCTCGTTGCGGATCTGCTCCATCGAGCGCGCGGTGATGAAGGGCGCGTAGCCGCAGACGAAGGGGCGCATGCCGGTGGTGGCGAGGCCGGCGGCGACGCCCATGGCGTTCTGCTCGGCGATGCCGACGTCGATGACGCGCGCGGGCGCGTGTTCGATGAAGCCGCGCAGGCCGATCAGGTCGAGGGTGTCGGCGGAGACCGCGACCACGCGCTCGTCCCGCTTGCCAAGCTCGGTCACGGCGAGGCCGAAGGCAAGGCGCGACTGGTCGGCCGCCGCCTTGACCCAGGCAGGCGCGGCGCCGTTGTCCTGCCGTGGCTGGCTCATTCGGCCGACCCGCCCAGTTCGGCGAGCGCCTTCTCGTAGACCTCCTCGCTCACCGCGTTGTTGTGCCAGAGGTAGGTGTCCTCGGCGAAGCGCGCGCCCTTGCCCTTGACCGTGTGCGCGATCAGCAGCGCGGGCCCGTCGGGCGCCGCGGGCAGCGCGTCGAGGGCATCCACGATCGCGCCCATGTCGTGCCCGTCGCAGTCGCGCACGGACCAGCCGAAGGCGCGCCACTTGTCGGCCAGGGGCTCCAGCCCCAGCATCTCGGCGACGTGGCCGCTCTGCTGCACCTTGTTGTAGTCGAGGATGGCCGTGAGCCGGAGCGGCGCGAGGTGCGCGGCGGCCATCGCTGCCTCCCAGTTGGAGCCCTCCTGCAGCTCGCCGTCGCCCAGCATCACCACGGTGCGCCAGTCCTGCTCCCTGAGACGCGCGCCGAGCGCCATGCCGAGACCGATTGAGAGGCCGTGGCCGAGGGCGCCGGTGCACATCTCGACGCCCGGGACCTTGATGTCGGGGTGCATGCCGAAGGGCGATTCGTAGGCGTAGAAGGAATCCACGAAGCGATCCTCGACGAACCCCGCCTGGGCCAGCACCGCGCCGAGCGCCGCGTTGGCGTGCCCCTTGGACAGCACGAAGCGGTCGCGCTCCGGCCAGTCGGGCTCGTCGGGCCGGAGCCTGAGATAGTGGAAGTAGAGCGCGGCCAGCAGGTCGGCCGCCGAGAGCGAACCGCCCATGTGGCCGGAGCCCGCCGCGTGCAGCGCCCGCCACGTGTCGCGCCTGATCCGGAGCGCCCGCGCGCGCAAGGCCTCCAGCAGCGCCGCCCTGTTGCTCACCCTACCGGCCTCCCTGCGCCGCCCCGTCGTGCCGCGCCATTATAGCGGCCGGACGCACCTATCCCGCAGGCACAACAGCGGCACCAGAATAATCTATTGGAGGGGCTTCCGGCGGCCTGAGGGCTAAGGTCGGTTGAAGCGGAACTCTTCCCGCAAGCCGGCAATGTCGATGCTCCCCCAGCATCTGGCAGTCAACTGCGCGCCCCTTGGTGGGAAGGCCCCGTGGATCACCTTGATGCCTCTGGTCTGAAGGAACTCTGCAACCGGCACGAAGTCGCGATCGGACGACACCAGAACCGCGACGTCGTAGTTGTCGACCCAGGCAAGGCTGGTCATGTCCGTTGCCATGCGGACATCGACGCCCTTCTCCTCGGTCCCACGCATGTCGGCACCGCAGGCAGGACATATGGCTACCGACACGCGGCACGTGGGGCACGCGGGCGGCGAACGCTTCCTCTGGCGCGGGACGATCGACACGCTCACGCCGGGAAACGTGTCCACCACTCTCGTCGCCCATCGGTGAAGGTTCCGGTCCGCTTCGCTGGCCGGATCGTAGGAGCCGTAGAAGTTCAGGCCCTGATAGTCGCCCGTTGCGGCGGCATCAACGACAGCCGCAGCCGAGCGGGCGAGCACCGGTCCAAGCTGAGACCAGTCCGTGCGGAACGCCTCGTCCGCGTCCCGCATGGAGAGGGTGTAGTTCCAGAAATCGACGAACACCCTCACGCGGTGACGCGGTGGCGGAGCTGGATTGTCATCGGCCATTTCGGATCGCACAAAATACAGGGACGCACGAGGCGTCCCTGGGGTGTTGATGATCGAACTCCGTATCTCCCCGTTCGGGCGGTAGTCCGATGGGTTTTATTGCATTGCACGTTATGCGGGCAGGGCGGGGTTTGCAACCCGATATCTGGGCCGATATCTGGGTCGGTACCACTGCAGCGCGATTCCTCTCAGGCCGCAATGGCACTAGGCTGCCGCCATGAGCCGCACCGAGACACCCCCGCCGAGCGCCGCCGACATCGAGCACATCGCCGACCGCGAGTACCGCCGCATCCCCGCCTTCCTGCGCGAGAAGGTGGACCCGGTGATGATCCAGGTCGCGGACTTCCCCAGCGACGAGGTGCAGCAGGAGATGGAGCTGGAGAGCCCCTACGACCTGCTCGGCCTCTACCACGGCGTCTCCCTCGATCAGAGCGGGGCCCACGACGTGCGGGAGGACGTGGACATGATCTTCCTCTACCGCCGGCCTCTGCTGGACTACTGGATCGAGACCGGCGACAGCCTGGAGGCGGTGGTGCGCCATGTGCTGATCCACGAGATCGGCCACCACTTCGGCCTGTCCGACGACGACATGGAACGCATCGAGGCCGCCGGCTGAGGCGCTGCGCCCAGCCTAGCCGCCGCCCTCTGCCGCGGGCGCGAGGGGATAGCTCGCCTCGACGGCATACTGCGCCCCGCCCGCCCCCAGATGACTGGAGAAGAGCTCGAAGGAGCGAACCGGGAAGGGCCCGCTCGTATAGAGGCCGTGATAGGCGATGAAGTCCTGCAGCCGCTGCGCCGGCACCTTGGAGGCGAAGCGCGCCAGCGTGACGTGGGGCGCGTAGTTGCGGCCGTCGGGCTCGAAGCCGAGGCCGGTGACGGCGGCCTCGGTGCGCTCGTGCAGGTGGGTGAGCGCTGGGTTCGGCACCACGCCCGCCCACAGGATGCGCACCCGGCCGCGCGGCGGGAAGTGCCCCACGCCCTCCAGCGCGAGCGTGAACGCCTCCGCCCGGATCTGCGCGAGCGCGTCCCTGATCTCGGCGAAGGCGCCGCCGTCGACCTCGCCGATGAAGCGCAGCGTCAGGTGCATCTGCTCTGCGTTCTGCCAGCGCGCGCCGGGCAGGCCGCCGCGCAGGCCTTCGAGGCGCAGGCGAACCTCCTCCGGCAGGGAGAGCGCGACGAAGAGGCGGATCATCGGGCGCGCCTCCTCCGCCCCTCAGCCGCCCTTGCGACCGGTGACGAGTGCCACCACATGCGGCAGTATGCGGCGCACGATCTCGGCCACCCCGGCCACGTTGGGATGGATGCCGTCCGCCTGGTTGAGCGCGGGCTTCATGGCCACCCCCTCGAGGAAGAACGGATAGAACGCCACGTCATGCCTGGCGGCGAGCCGCTCATACACCGCGCGGAAGGCGGCCCCGTAGTCCGCGCCGAAGTTGCGCGGGGCCTCCATGCCGGCGAGCAGCGCCGCCGCGCCGGCCGCACGGATGCGCGCGAGAATGGCGTCGAGATTGGCTTCGAGCTGCTCGGTCGGAAGGCCACGCAGGCCGTCGTTGGCGCCGAGCTCGACGAGGACGATTCCGGGCTCGTCCGCCAGCACCCAGTCGAGCCGGGCCAGCCCGCCGGCGCTGGTATCGCCGGAGACGCCGGCGTCGATCACCCGCCAGGCGTGGCCCTCCGCCCGGAGCGCGGCCTCGAGCCGGGCCGGGAAGGCATCCTCCTGCGCGAGCCCGTAGCCGGCGGTGAGGCTGTCGCCGAGGACGACGATGGCGGGCTCCCCGGCCGCGGCCGGCGGGCCGGAAAGCAGCAGCCAGGCGCAGAGCGCGGCCGCGATCCACGACGCGGTGCGGCTCGGGGCAGGGCGGGGTGACATGAGCGATCCGGCGGTGGTGCTGGATGACGTGCACCTCACCCTGACCAGCAAGGCCGGGCCCGTCAACATCCTGCGCGGGGTCTCGCTCGATGCCGCGCGGGGCGAGAGCATCGCCGTGCTCGGGCCCTCGGGTGCCGGCAAGTCGACCCTGCTCGCCATCATCGCGGGTCTGGAGCGGGCGGACAGCGGCCGCGTCATCGTGAGCGGCACCGACATAAGCACGCTGGGCGAGAGCGCGCTCGCCGCCTTCCGGCGCAAGGCCGTCGGCATCGTCTTCCAGGCCTTCCACCTGATCCCGACCATGACGGCGCTGGAGAACGTCGCGCTGCCGCTGGAGCTGGGCGCGCACGCGGACCCCTTCGACGCGGCCCGGGCGGCGCTTGCGAGCGTCGGCCTCGACCACCGCCTGCAGCACTACCCGAGCCAGCTCTCGGGCGGCGAGCAGCAGCGCGTGGCGATGGCCAGGGCCTTCGTGCCGGAGCCCGACGTGCTGCTCGCCGACGAGCCCACCGGAAACCTCGACGGCGAGACCGGGGGCGCGGTGATGGCGGAGCTCTTTCGCCTCCGCGCCGTGCGCGGCTCCACCCTGATCCTCGTGACCCACGACCACGCGCTCGCCGCGCAGTGCGACCGCACCGTGCAGATCGCCGACGGGCGGATCGTGGGCGAGGGGGCCTGATCCCCTGAGCACTGCGTCCCACCAGGCCCTGGCGGCATGGCGCATCGCCCGGCGCGAGCTGCGCGGCGGCGTGCGCGGCTTCCGCGTCTTCCTCGCCTGCCTGGTGCTGGGCGTCGCCACTACAGCCGCGGTCGGCTCCCTCGGCGACGCGCTCAAGGCGGGCCTCGCCCGCGATGCGCGCACCATCCTCGGCGGCGACGTCGAGCTGATGCAGTTCTCGCAGCCGCTCGCGAATGCAGCGCGCGCGTATCTGGAGGAGAAGGGCAGCGCGCTCTCTCACGTCGTCACCATGCGCGGTATGGCCCATACGCAGGACCGCGCGCGCCGCTCCCTGGTCGAGATCAAGGCGGTGGACGGCGCCTACCCGCTGGCCGGCACGGTCACGCTGGAGGGCGGCATACCGCTTGCCGAGGCGCTGGAAGGCGGCGGCGCGGTCGCCGACCGGGGGCTGCTCGACCGCCTCGGCATCAAGATCGGCGAGAGCGTGCGCGTCGGCGCGGCGCTGCTCCCCCTGCGCGCCGTGCTCGAGCGCGAGCCCGACAGGCTGGGCGGCGGCTTCGCTCTCGGCCCCCGGCTGATGACGGGTCACGCGGCGCTGGAGGAGACCGGGCTGGTGCAGCCGGGCGCCCTGATCCGCCACCGCTACCGCGCGCTGATCCCCGACGGCGCCACACTCGCGGAATGGACGGTGGCCCTGGACGCGGCGTTTCCCGATGCCGGCTGGCGCCAGCGCGACGCCCGCGACGCCAACCCCTCGCTCCGGCGCCAGCTCGACCGCGTCGGCCTCTTCCTCACGCTGGCCGGGCTCGCCGCGCTGCTGGTGGGCGGAATTGGCATCGCGAGCGCCGTCTCAAGCCACCTGCACGGCAAGCTGCACACCATCGCGACGCTCAAGTGCGTCGGCGCCACGCGCGCCACGGTGCAGCGCGCCTTCCTGATGCAGCTCGGCGTTCTGGGGCTCGGCGCCATCGGCGCGGCGCTGGTGATCGGCGCTGCGGCGCCGCCCGTGCTCGCCGTCCTCCTCGGCGACGCGCTGCCGGTGCCGCTCGCCGGCGCGGTCCACCCGGCGCCGCTCGCACTGGCCGCGGCCTATGGCATGCTGACGATGCTGGCCTTCTCGCTCTGGCCGCTGGGACGCGCCGCCCGCACAAGGCCCGGCGTGCTCTTCCGCGGCGCGGCCTCGCCCGCCTCGGGCTGGCCGCCGCCCCTGGCGATCGCAGGCACGGTGCTCGCGGCCTGCGCGCTGGCGGGGATCGCCGTCGCCACCGCGCCCCGCATGAGCATCGCTTTGGGCTTCGTCATCGGCGCGCCGGCGGCGCTCGCGCTCTTCCGGGCCGCGGCCGCGCTGGTGATCCTCGCGGCGCGGCGGACGCGGCCGCGGCGCTGGCCCGCGCTCAGGCTCGGCCTCGCCAATCTGGCCCGGCCGGGCGCGCCCACGGTGCCGGTCGCCATGTCGCTCGGCACGGGGCTCGCGGTGCTGGTGGCGATCGCGCTGGTGCAGGGGAACCTCAGCGCCCAGATCGGCGAGCAGCGGGAACACGAGCGGCCGGCGTTCTTCTTCCTCGACATCCAGAAGCACCAGGTCGCGCCCTTCGAGCGGCTGATCGAGAGAACCGAGGGCGTCGACAGGGGCCGCCTCGTGCCGATGCTGCGCGGGCGCGTCGTGCGCATCGCGGGCGTGCCGGTGCGCGAGGCCGAGATCGCGCCCGGCTCGCAGTGGGTGGTCCAGAGCGATCTCGGCCTCACCTACGCCGCGACCGCGCCGCCCAATGCGGAGATCACGGCCGGCCGGTGGTGGAGCGCCGACCACGAGGGGCCGCCGCTGGTCTCGCTCACGGAGGACGTGGCGCACGACTTCGGCATCGGCATCGGCGACAGCCTCTCGATCAACGTGCTGGGGCGCGAGTTCACGGCCGAGGTGGCGAGCCTGCGCCGCGTCGACTGGACCGCCTTCGACATCAACTTCGTCGTGGTATTCTCGCCCGGAGTTCTCGAGGGCGCGCCGCAGACGCAGCTCGCCACCGCCCATGCGACCCCTGAGGCGGAGCCCGAGCTGGAGCGCGCGGTGACCGAGAGCTTCGCCAACATCACGGCGGTCCCCGTGCGCGCGATCATCGAGGCGCTGGACGAGATCATGGGACGCGTGGGTGCGGCGATCCAGGCGGTGGCGGGGCTGACGGTGGCGGCCGGCCTGCTGGTGCTGGCGGGCGCGACCGCGGCCGGCCACGAGCGCCGCGTCCACGACGCCGTCGTCTTCAAGGTGCTGGGCGCGCGCCGCAGCGACCTGCTGCGCGCCTTCCTCGCCGAGCACGTCCTGCTCGGCTGCGCCGTCGCCGGCATCGCGATCGCCGTCGGCACGCTCGCCGCCTGGGCCTTCGTCGCCCAGGTTCTCGACCTGCAATGGCGCTTTCTGCCCGAATATGTGGCCGTGACCGCCGCAGCCTGTATAACCATGACGCTCGTTCTCGGATTCGCGAGCACCTGGCGCGCGCTCGGCCGCAAGGCGGCGCCGCTGCTGCGAGTGGAATGAATGCACGGCCACGGACCACCCTCCCCTCCGCGGCTCGCGGTCTACGCAACGGTCGGCGAGGCCTTTCGCCTGACCTTCCGCAATTTCCGCACCATGCTGGGGCTCGCGCTGGCGCCCATGGCGCTGGCGGTGCTGCTACCGGCGGTGATGCGGCTCGACCTCCAGACCATGGCCTCGCCCGAGCTGCTCATCATCCACGCCGTCGCCCGGCTCTTCCTGCTCTCGGTCTTCGCGGTCGCCTGGCACCGCTACCTGCTGCTCGGCACCCGCGACACCGGCGTGCCGGTGCAGTTCTGGCCGGGCATGCGCGACGTCAAGTACTTCGCGCGGATCATGCTCTTCCTGCTGCCGCAGGAGATCATCCTGCTCGCGATCGAGGCGCAAAACCTGTTCCTGGTCCTGCTGCTGCTGGTGATCACGCTCTTCGTCGCGGCGCCCTTCGCGTTTGCCTTCCCCGCGACGGCGATCGACGAGTATCGGGGATTCGGCGCAGCCCGGCGTGCCCTGCGCGGCGCCACGATGCAGCTCGTCGGCGCGATTCTGCTCTCCTTCGTGGCGATCACGGTGCTGGTGTTCCTGCTGGGCGGCATCTTCGGCTCGCTGGTGCTGGCGAGCTTCGGCCCCGGCGCCATGGTCTCGTTCTTCAACGCGCTCACGTTCCTGACCGTGGGCATCCCCGTGGCCGTGGTCTCGGTCGCCTACCGCAGGCTGGTGGGCACAGGCGGCACGGGCTGGCAAACGGGCGGTCCCACGCCCGCAAGCTGAGCGGGCTCCGCGTGCCGCGGCGCGCGGTCTCGCAGATCAGTGGAGGAAGCAGGCGACCTTGTGGCCGTCGCGCACCTCCTTGAGCGCGGGCACCTCTTCCGAGCAGACCGGCATGCGGTGGGGGCAGCGCGTGTGGAAGGGGCAGCCCGGGGGCGGGCTGATCGGGCTCGGCACGTCGCCTTCGAGGCCGCCGAGCGAATCCGCGCGGGGCCCGTCCGGGTTGGCCTCGGGGATCGCGCTGATGAGCGCCTGCGAATAGGGGTGGAGCGGCTCGCGATAGAGGCTCTCGCTCTCGGCGATCTCGACGATGCGGCCGAGGTAGAGCACGGCGGTGCGGTTGCAGAAGCGCTTCACCACCGAGAGGTCGTGGGAGATGAACACGTAGGTGAGCTGGAAGCGCCCCTGCAGGTCGATCAGGAGGCGCAGGATCTGGGCGCGGATCGAGACGTCCAGCGCCGAGACCGGCTCGTCCAGGATCAGCAGCTTGGGCTGCAGGATGAGCGCCCGGGCGATGGCGACGCGCTGGTTCTGCCCGCCCGAGAACTCGTGCGGCAGGCGGTCGTAATAGTCGGTGCTGAGGCCGACCACCTCGAGGAACTCGCGCGCGCGGTCGAAGCGGTCCACCTTGTCGCCGATGCCGTGGAAGCGGAGCGGCTCGGCGATGGAGTTGCCGACCGACATGCGAGGGTTGAGCGAGCTGAGCGGGTCCTGGAAGACGATCTGCATCTCGCGCCTGAGCGCGAGCAGCTCCTTCTTGGAGCAGGCCAGCACGTCCACGTCGTCGAGGACGACGGAGCCTGCGGTCGGCTCGATCAGGCGCAGGACGAGGCGTGCGGTGGTGGACTTGCCGCAGCCCGATTCACCCACCAGGCCGAGCGTCTCGCCCCGCCGCACGTCGAAGTCGACGCCGTCGACCGCGCGCAGGATGGGCGGCGCCTCGAACAGGCCCTTGGGGTCGAGCTTGAAGTGCTTGACCAGCCCCTCGACCGAGAGCAGCGGGCCGCCGCCGGCGCCGTTCCCGCCATCGCTCATGGCGCGGCCTCCTCCGCCGCGACGGCGTGGCAGACGGCGGTCGACCCGGTCCCGGTCTCGACCCAGGGCGGGTCCTGCTCGCCGCAGAGGTCGAAGGCCTTCACGCAGCGGTCGCGGAAGGCGCAGCCCGGCGGCGGGTCGATGGGAATGGGCGGCAGGCCGGAGATCGAGCGCAGCTCGGACTCGCGCGAATCGTCCAGCTTGATGATCGAATCCAGCAACCCTTGCGTGTAGGGGTGCCGGGGGTTGCGGAAGATCGTCTTCACGTCGCCGTATTCCACCATGCGCCCGGAATACATCACCAGCACCTCGTCGGCCATGGCCGAGACGACGCCGAGGTCGTGGGTAATCAGGATCATGGCGCTGCCGAGCTTCTTCTGCACGTCGGAGAGCAGGCGCAGGATCTGGGCCTGGATGGTGACGTCGAGCGCGGTGGTCGGCTCGTCGGCGATCAGGATGTCGGGCTCGCAGGCGATGGCGATGGCGATCAGCACGCGCTGGCGCATGCCGCCCGAGAACTGGTGCGGGTAGTCCGAGAGCCGGCCCTCGGGCTCGGGGATGCCGACGAGGCGCATCAGCTCCACCGCCCTGGCGCGGGCGTCCTCGCCGCTCAGGCTGGTGTGGGCGACGATGGTCTCGACGATCTGCTCGCCGATGGTGAACACCGGGTTGAGCGAGGTCATCGGGTCCTGGAAGATCATGCCGATGCGGTTGCCGCGCAGGTCCTCCATCTCGCGCTCGGTGAGCGCCAGCAGGTCCTGGTCGCGGAAGGTGATGCCTCCCTGGACGATGCGCCCCGGCGGCATGATCAGGCGCATGATCGATTGCGCCGTCACGCTCTTGCCCGAGCCGGATTCGCCCACGATGCAGAGCACGCGGCCGGCCTGCAGCTCGAAGGAGAGCCCGTCGACCGCCTTGAGCGTGCCGGCGCGCAGCCGAAAGTGGGTGCGCAGATCGTCGACCTTCAGGACAGCGTCGCTCATGCCGCCCTCCTCAGCGCACCCTGGCGCGGGGGTCGAGCGCATCGCGCAGCCCGTCGCCGACGAAGGAGAAGGCGAGCGAGACGATGACGATGACGAAGCCGGGGAAGGCGGTCGCGTGCGGCGCCTTCTTCAGCACCGCGCGGCCGTCGGAGACCATGGTGCCCCAGTCGGCGTCGGGCGGCTGGATGCCGAGGCCGAGGAAGCTGAGGCCGGAGCCCACCACCATCATCAGGCCGATCAGCGTGGTCGAGTAGACGATCACCGGCGCCAGCATGTTGGGCAGGACGTAGCGCGCGAGGATGGTGGGCGTGGTGGCGCCGCCGGCGCGCGCGGCCTCGATGTAGGGCTCCTGCTTGACCGAGACCGTGGTGGTTCGCACCAGGCGCGAGATGTAGGGCACCAGCGCCACGGTGATGGAGAGGATCAGCGTGGCGACGCCGGGGTCCAGGATGCCGGCGATGACGATGGCCAGCAGCACCAGCGGGAAGGCGAAGAAGACATCGAGCACGCGCATCACCACCTGGTCCACCCAGCCGCCGACGTAGCCGGCGAAGAGACCCAGCACCACGGCGATGGCGGTAGCCGCCACGGTCGGCACCACGCCGATGAGCAGCGACACGCGCCCGCCCCAGAAGAGGCGCGAGAGCATGTCGCGCCCGTCCATGTCGCCGCCGAGGACGAGGCCGTCGGTCCCCGGCAGGCCGCCGCGCGTGCCCACCGCCTCGGTCGGGTCGTGCGGGCTGATCCAGGGCGCGAGGATGGCGATCAGCACCACGATGACGAGGAAGATCAGCGCGCCCACCGCCGCCTTGTCCTTGGCATAGGCGTGCCAGGCGAGCGTCAGCGTGCGCCACATGATGTGCAGGTTCTCGCGGCGGAGCTCCGCCGCGGAGCGCTGGCGCAGCGACTCGCCGTGCAGGCTCGGCGCGTCGGTCATCGAGAGCGCACCCCCTCGGAGATGCGGATCTTCGGGTCGGTGTAGGCGTTGAACACGTCGACCGCGAGGTTCACCAGCACGAAGGCGACGGCGATGATGAGCGAGGCCCCCTGGATGGTGGGGATGTCGCGCGCCTGGATCGCCTGCCAGAGCTGATAGCCGATGCCGGGCCAGGCGAAGATCACCTCGACGAAGAGCACGCCGCCCAGCAGGTAGCCGAGCTGCAGGCCGCAGATCGTGGCGATGGGAGGCAGCGCGTTGCGCAGCGCGTGCTTGCGCAGGATCACGCCGCGCCGGATCCCCTTGGCGCGGGCGACCTTGATGTAGTTCTGGCTCAGGATCTCGAGCATGGTCGCGCGCACGGTGCGCGCGATGATCGCCGCCGGCGCGGCGCCCGCGGCGATGGTTGGCAGGATCAGATGGAGGATCACGTCGATGGGCCCGCCGCCGCCGACGATCTTGGTCATGCCCGTCGCCGGCAGCCAGCGCCAGGTCAGCGAGAACAACAGCACCAGCAGCAGCCCGAACCAGTAGGGCGGAATGCTGCCGAACATCAGCGTTCCGGCGATGGTAAATCGGTCGAAATAGCCGTAGGGCCGCGACGCCGCGAAGATGCCGGCGAACAATCCTATGACGTAGGCCATCGCCGCGCTGGTCAGCGCCAGGATCGCGGAGTTCGCGAACTTGGGGAAGATCAGCTCGGCGACCATGCGCCGGTTGGCGATGGACTTGCCGAACTCGCCCTGGAGGATGTGGCTGAGCCACTTGCCGTACTGCACCGGCAGCGGCTCGTTGAGCCCGAGGGATTCGCGAATCTGCTCGCGCGTTTCCTCGGTGGCGTAGGGGCCGGTGAGGGTCGTGGTGACGTCGCCGGGGGCGAGATGGGCGAGGATGAAGACGAAGAACGACACCCCGAACATGATCGGGACGATCGTCAGGAGACGCATGACGATGAAGCGCGTCATGGGCTGGCGTCGGCTTCCGGCAGTGTGGGGGCGCTCACGGGGAGGGAGCCGCGCCCGTCGCGGCCCGTCCCTGCGCTACAGGCAGCCGGCCGCCGGGCGCGATGCCCGGCGGCCTCACTGGCTGCTGCCTGGTCCCTACTCCTCAACCCAGGGCAGGGTGTAGTCGTACCAGTTCTCCTGACCGTTCACGAAGCCCTTCACGTTGGGCGCCAGAATGATCGGATTGTGGTAGCTGAACACCGGCACGAAGGCGACGTCCTCTTCCATGATGATGCGGTTGGCCTCGCGATAGAGCTTGGTCGCCTCGGCCTGATCCTTGGTCTGGATCGCCTGCTGGTAGAGCGCGTCCACCGCCTCGTTGCAGTACCAGCCGCCGTTGATGCCGTTCGGCGGGTGATGGTCGCAGCGCGTGGCGTGGGCGGTCCAGTAGGGCACCGACCAGCCCCAGCCCATGCTGTTCATCGCCACGGTCTCCGGCATGCCCTGGAGCCACTTGCCGAGATAGGTCATCCACTCCAGCTTGTTGAGCTTGAGGTCGATGCCGACCTTCTTGAGGTCGCGCTGCATCCACTTCTCCCACGCCTCGTTCCAGCCGTAGTCGAAGATTTCGAAGGTGAGCTCCAGCCCGTCACCGTAGCCGGCCTCCTCCAGCAGCGCCTTCGCGCCTTCGGGATCGTAGGGATAGGGGTTGTAGTCGGGATCGTAGGCGAAGGTGCCGGCCGACAGCATGCCGTGCTCGGCCTTGCCGGTGCCTCTCAGCACCTCGCGGGCCACGCCCTCGCGGTCGATCGCCATGTTGATCGCCTTGCGCACGCGAACGTCCTGTAGCGCCGGGTGCTGCATGTTGAACGCGGCGTACCAGACCGAGGGCACGTTGGGCTGCAGCAGGAGCTGGAAGCCCTCGTCCACCAGGTTCTCGATCTCGTCCCAGGTCGGCTCGGTGACCATGTTGATCTCGCCGGCCCGGAGCGCCGCGATGCGCGTCGCCGGGTCGGTGATCTGGCGATAGACCATGTAGTCGAGCTTCGCCGGCTCGCCGTAGTAGTCGTCGTTGCGCTCGAGCACGACCATCACGTCGATCTCACGCTCGACGAACTTGAACGGCCCGGTGCCGACCGGATGCAGCGCGATGTCCTGATCGCCGTGAATCTCCCACGCGGTCGGGCTGATCATCTCCGGCTGCCCGCACGAGGACTGGCCGATCTGCAGCCACTCGTAGTGCGGCTGGGTGAGCACGATCTCGAAGGTGTGCTCGTCGACCACGCGGGTGGACGCGATCCAGCGCGCGTAGAAGTTCAGGTAGGCGTTGGCGACCTCGTTGTACTGCGGCGCGTCGGGGTTGGAGAAGCGGTCGTAGTTCCACTTCGCCACCTCGGCGTTGAAGGGCGTGCCGTCGTGGAACTTGACACCCTTGCGCAGGTTGAAGGTGTAGGTCATGCCGTCCTCGGAGACGGTCCATGACTCGGCCAGTGCCGGACGAAGCGTCGCCCACCCCTTCTCGGGCTTGCCGAGCTCCAGCTCGACCAGGCCGTCGAAGATCATGTGGGTGGCGTTCTTGGTAAGCCAGCCGCAGGACTGCGGCGGATCGAACAGGCTCATCGCCGCGGGGATCGACCAGATCAGCGTCCCCCCTTGCTCCGCCTTGGCGGATTTCGTGTCGAGCGCGCCCAGCGCCAACGAGGCACCGGCCACGGTAACGGCGCCGGCCAAGGCTACCGTTCGCAACGATCGAAACATGTGGGTTCTCCCTCCCTTGCTTGCGCGCGCACCGGGCCGGCTCGCTGGCCGTCTCCCCCGCGCCTGGGTCCGCAGCGTACAAACTTCGGGCGCTGTGGCCAAATGGCGATATTCCACTCAGACCGGCGGCCGATGCTGGGCCCAGGGCCGGGCGCGCTCGTAGTCGGCGGCGGCGCGGAACACCGAGACATCGTCGTAGGTGCGGCCCACGATCTGGATTCCGGTGGGCACCCCGTTGGAGCCGAAGCCGCTCGGCACGCTCGCCACCGGGCATTCCGGCACCAGGTTGAAGGGATAGTTGAGCTGCCACTGCACGTAGACGTCGCCGGGGTGGTTGGAGGTGGTGAGCGTCCTGCCGTTGATGCGGAAGTCGGTGTCGGCCAGATCGTGGTCGATGGGGAGCGCCGGCAGCCCGTTGGTGGGGCAGACGAGGATGTCGTAGGCCTCCAGGATGGGGGCGAGCGTCTGGTACATCTCGCCGCGCACGAGGTTGGTCTGGTAGAAGCGCGACAGGCTGTGCTGGGCGCCGCGCTCCAGGATGCCGCGCACGAAGCCCTCGAGGTCGTACTTGATGCGCGGATAGTCGGCGCCCGTCGTGGCCCAGAACAGCCCTTCCCAGATCACGGTCCAGGCGTCGAGGACGCTCTTGTCCCAGCCGACATCGACCTCGTCCACCGTGCAGCCGAGGTCGCGGAAGGTCTGGAGCGCCTCGCGCGTGTTGGCCTGCACCTCCTCGTCCACCTCGAAGTAGCCGAGGTCCATGGAGAACGCGACCTTCCAGTCCTTGACCGGCTCCAGCTCGCCCGGGATCTCCAGCTTGGGCCTGAGCGAGCACATGTCGTCCGGGTGGGGGCCGGCCATCACGTTCTGCATCAGAGCGCCGTCGGCGACGCTGCGGGTGAGGGGCCCGTAGTGCAGCAGCGATTCGCGCGGATGGGCGCGGTCGGTCGGGTTGCGGCCGAAGGGCGGCTTGAAGCCGAAGACGCCGCACGAGCCCGCGGGGATGCGGATCGAGCCGCCGCCGTCAGTGCCGTCCGCGAGCGTCGTCATGCCGGCCGCGGTCGCCGCACCCGCCCCGCCGGAGGAGCCGCCGGGGCCGAAGTCGAGGTTCCACGGGTTGCGCGTCTTTCCCCACAGCAGGCTGGAGGAGTGCGGCGCGTGGGCCATCTCCGGCGTGGTGGTGCGCGCGTGCATGATGGCGCCGGCATCGAGCAGACGCGTGACCGTGGGCACCGAGTGGTCCGGCACGTGGTCGGCGAAGACGCGCGAGCCGTAGGTGGTGATCTCGCCCTTGACGGCGTGGAAGTCCTTGATGACCACCGGCAGGCCTTCCAGCGGGCGCGTCTCGCCGCCGGACGCGTAGGCCTCCTCCGCCGCCCGCGCCTGCTCCAGCGCGCGCTCGTAGAAGGTGTAGGTATAGGCGTTGACCTTGGGGTTCACCGCCTCGGAACGGGCGATGACCGCCGACATCAGCTCCACCGGCGAGAGCGTCTTCGCGTGGAAGCGCGTCAGCGCCTCGGTCGCGGTCATGTAGCAGAGATCGTCGGATGCCATCGTCTTCTCCCCCGTGTCGGCTGTCCGGCCCGTGCGGCGGAGCATAGCCACAAGCGGACGCGCCTGCATTGCCCGGCGCCCGCGGCGCCGCAGCGGGGCGCGGTTGCGCCGGCGGGCGATCCGCGCGAGCCTGCGGCGGTTGCAGACACCGGGAGGCGGTGCCATGACGGCGAAGCGTGTGGTGTTGACCGGCTACGAGCCCTGGTCTCACGCGAGCGAGAACCCCACCATCGACCTGCTGGAGTGCGCGCGGGAGCGCAACTATGTCGACATCGAGCTGGTCACGCTGCCCGTGCCGGTGGACAGCACGCGGATCGCGCCGCTGGTCGACGAGGCGCTGGAGAGCCACCGCCCGGACATCTGGATCAGCCTCGGGCTCTATCCCGGCAGCCCGGTGGTCTCGGTCGAGCGCACCGCGGCCAACGTCAAGGACTTCCCCGTGCCGGACAACGCCCGTGCCCAGCCGGTGGACGAGCCCGTCTTCGCCGACGGACCCTTCGCCTACCGCTCGACGCTGCCGATCAAGGCCATGGTGGCGGCGATGCACGAGCGCGCGATCCCGGCCAAGGTCTCGAACACGGCGTCCACCTACCTCTGCAACCAGATCATGTACACGACGCTGCACCTCGCGCAGGAGAAGGCGCTGCCGACGCGCGCGGGCTTCATCCACGTGCCGTGCACGCCGGGCTACGTGGCGCAGGCCTCGTACCCCGAGCACGAGTTCCCGTCGATGAGCCTCGACCTGATGGCCGAGGCGGTGGACGCCGCCATCGTCACCGCGGCCGGGCGCGAGGACGACATCGCGGAGCCCCCCAGGGGCTACTGACCTCTTCCAGCGCGCGGCGCCGGTTCTCTTGCCGGCGGGGCGTTCGGGCGCTACCGTCCTGCAAAAGGCCGGGGGCGCCGCGCTCTCCCGCGCCCCTACCCGAGAAGAGCGCCAAAGAAGCGTCGAAGCGCGGCCACGGGGCGAGCGAGGGAGGGACGATCCATGAGCACAGGGCTGGCTCGCATACTCGCTGCAGCCATCGTCGCCGGCGGCCTTGCCGGCGCCGGCGCCGCCGGGGCCGAGGAGCCCCGCCAGGGCGGCACCTTCGTGTGGGGCATGTCCAGCGAGATGAACATCCTGGACCCGCACGCCA
Source organism: Alphaproteobacteria bacterium (assembly GCA_022823305.1). Taxonomy (GTDB): domain Bacteria; phylum Pseudomonadota; class Alphaproteobacteria; order UBA828; family UBA828; genus WTGU01. Next base: position 45,695 of record JAJDXK010000004.1, on the reverse strand, counting down.
CCTGCAGCTGGTACACCACCAACGCCATCCACAACATGTTCGAAGGGCTGGTCATGCTCGACCTGGCCGACCCGGAGGCGAAGAGCGCGAAGCTCAAGCCCGCGATCGCGGAATCGTGGGAGCGCTCCGAGGACGGCACGGTCTACACCTTCCAGATCAGGGAGGGCGTCAGGTTCCACGACGGCACCGGCGTGGACGCCGAGGTCGTCAAGTGGAACTACGACCGCTTCTTCACTCCCGACGCGCCGCACTTCTACGACACCGCCGCGGCCTTCCTCGGCTACTACACGCGCTGGATGAAGTCGGTGGAGGTGACCGGGCCGATGGAGGTCACCATCACGCTCAACGAGCCCAACTTCGAGTGGCTCCAGTTCGGTGTGCAGGCCTGCGGCATGCCGATGATCATCAGCCCCACCCAGATCGAGAAGGTGGGCAACGAGGGCTTCCCGCTGGCCCCGGTCGGCACCGGGCCCTTCAAGTTCGTGGAGCGCGAGCAGAACATCAAGGTGGTGCTGGAGCGCTTCGACGACTACTGGGGCACCAACGCCAACATCGACACGCTGATCTTCCGTCCGCTCTCGGACCAGGCGACGCGGCTCGCCGCCATGCGCGCGGGCGAGGTGCACATGATCAACGAGGCGCCCTGGGACGAGCTGGAGGGCCTCCAGGAAGAGGGCTTCGTGATCTCGACCAACGAGAACATCCCCTCGATCTGGCTGCTCTTCTTCAACCACAGGGACCCGATCATGTCGGACGTGCGCGTCCGCAAGGCGATCAACATGGCGATCGACCGCGAGGGGATCGCGCGCGAGATCCTGAAGGACACGGGACGGGCCGAGTACGGCATGCTCTCGCCCGGCACCTTCGCCTACCAGCCGGGCTACGTGTCGGCGCCCTACGATCCCGAGGGCGCGAAGGCGTTGCTCGCCGAGGCCGGCTACGGCGACGGGCTCGCCATCGAGTTCGACATCTACGAGTACGGCTACAACGAGGTCTGGGAGAAGTGGATCCAGCGCGATCTCAAGAAGATCGGGATCGACGTGAAGCTCAACAAGATCGAGTGGATCACCTATCTGGGCAAGTGGGTCCAGGGCATGCCCGAGGGCCTGCACATGAACGAGGTCGGCTGGGGCTGGTCGGTCCCCTACTGGACCCAGGTGATGTCGCGCTGCGACTCCCAGCCGCCCAACGGCTTCAACGTGGGCTGGTACTGCAACGAGGAGGTCGACGCGCTCTTCAACCAGGCGCTGGCCGAGAAGGACGAGGCCAGGGCGGCGGCGCTCTACCGGCAGGCCAACGAGATCATCATGGGCCAGGACTTCGCCTACGCGCCCAAGTTCGTCTACTACAACCCGCTGGTGCTCCACCCCAGCGTCAAGGGCTTCGTGAACCCGCCGGAGAACTGGTACGACTTCTCCATCCTCTGGCTCGACGAGGAATAGGGCGGCACGCAGCGCGCGGAACGCGGCCGAGCGGAGACCGCGATCGGGAGAGGGAACGATGAAACTCGGGGACTACGCTGCCCACGATGCGCTGGGGCTGGCAGCGCTTGTGAAGAAGGGGGAGGTGACCGCGGACGAGCTGCTGACCTGCGCGCTCGAGGCCGCCGAGGCGCTCAACGGCGACCTCAACGCCATCGTCCGCTCGATGGAGGGGGAGGCGCGGGCCGCGATCGCGGCTGGCGTGCCCGACGGGCCCTTCGAGGGGGTGCCCTTCCTGCTCAAGGACCTGACCCAGTCCTACGCAGGGGTGCCGACCGATTGCGGCAGCCGCTTCTTCAAGGGCTGGACCCGCGACTTCGACAGCGAGATGGTGGCGCGGTGGAAGCGCGCCGGCGCGGTGATCTTCGCCAAGACCAACACGCCGGAGGGCGGCTCCAGCGGCTCCACCGAGCCGGTGGCCAACGGACCGACCCACAACCCGTGGAAGCTGGGCTATTCCCCCGGCGGCTCCAGCGGCGGCTCGGCGGCAGGGGTGGCGGCGGGCATCGCGCCGGCGGGCCACGCCAACGACGGCGGCGGCTCGATCCGCATTCCCGCGTCGGCCTGCGGCCTGGTCGGGCTCAAGCCCAGCCGCGGGCGCACGCCCAACGGCCCCGACTTCGGCGAGCTGTGGAACGGCATCGCCGTCGAGCACGTGGTGACGCGCACGGTGCGGGACTGCGCCGCCCTGCTCGACGCCACCGCCGGCCCCGGCATCGGCGAGCCCTACTACGCCCCGCCGCCGGAGCGGCCCTTCCTCGACGAGGTGGGGGCGGATGCGGGCAGGCTCAGGATCGGGCTTTCCACCGAGGCGCCGGCGGGGACCGCGGTGAGCGCCGACTGCGTCCGCGCGGCGGAGGACGCCGGCAAGCTGCTGGAGGACCTCGGCCACGTCGTCGAGCCGGCCGCGCCCGAGTTCGATGTCGAGACCATGTTCGACGGCTGGACCAGGATCTTCCAGGCGAACGAGGCCTGGGCCTTCGACGGCTACGCGGAGGCCACAGGGCAGACGCCGTCTGCCGAGAACACCGAGGCCAACAACCTCCTTCTGCTGGAGGAGGGGCGCAAGCTGAGCGGCGCCGACCTGGTGCAGGCGATCAGCGACGTGCATGCGACGACGCGCGAGTTCGCGCGCTTCTACGAGGACTACGACATCTGGCTGACGCCGACGCTCGGCAGCGCACCGCCACCGCACGGCCACCTCTTCGCCGACGACGATGCAGAGCTCTTCTTCGAGCGGCTGATGGCGTTCATCCCCTTCACGCCGGTCTTCAATTGCACCGGCAACCCGGCGATCACGCTGCCGCTCTCGTGGAACGACGAGGGGCTCCCCGTCGGCGTCCACTTCGGCGGGCGCATGGCCGACGAGGCGACGCTCTTCCGCCTCGCCGCCCAGCTCGAGGAGGCGCGGCCCTGGCGGGCGCGCCATCCGGGCACCGGCGTCTGGTCGCTCGGCTAACCCCGCGCCGGCCTTCGGGGGAGAGCGAGAGAGAAAGGCTGCCGGCAATCGCCGGGCGCGGCCCAGGCCCTCATGCCGCCTCCAGCGCGCGGAACAGCGCGTCGGTGCTGCGCACCACCGTGGCGAGACCGGGCGAGGCCTGCGGCGCGAAGCCCTCGGCGCTCAGGTGGTCGAGCAGGCCGAGCAGCGGCGCCCAGTAGCCCGCGCCGTCGAGCACGACCACCGGCTTGTCGTGCAGCCCGAGCTGTCTCCAGGTCAGCACCTCGAAGAACTCGTCCAGCGTGCCGAAGCCGCCGGGCAGGATGACGAAGCCGTCGGAGCGATCGATCATGATCCGCTTGCGCCGGAGCATGTCTTCGGTGACCACGATCTCGGTCAGCCCTCGATGTGCCACCTCGAGGCTTTCCAGCTTCTCCGGAATCACGCCGACGACCTTGCCGCCGCCGGCCAGCACCGCATCGGCCAGCACCCCCATCAGGCCGATGCCGCCGGCACCGTAGATCAGCGTGATGCCGCGCTCGGCGAGCGCGGTCCCGAGCTCACGGGCGGCCGCCGCATGGGCCGGGTCGCGGCCCGTTTGCGAGCCGCAGAAGACACAGAGCGAGGCGATGGCCGCCATTGCCGTACCGATCCTGCTGTCGGGGAGGTGCCGCTCTGTAGCAGAGGCTGCCGGCCGCCGCCAGCCGTGCCGACAAGGTTCGGTTACAATTCGCGCGAATCCGGCTATTCCTGGGCCTCCCTCGCTGTTGACGGTGCGATCGGGTGCAGGACGCGATGACAAGGCTTGGCGCCCTCCTGACACGTCTGCCGCTTGCCCTGCTGGCGAGCGCGATGCTGGCCGGCGCGGCGGCGGCCGCGGAAGCGGACCCCGCGAGCGAGGACCCGGCGGCCCGTGGCGCCTACATCCTGCACGCCGCAGGCTGTGCCACCTGCCACACCGACGTCGCAAATGGCGGCGCCTTTCTCGCGGGCGGGCGCATGCTGTCCTCGCCCTGGGGGGCGATCGTCGCTCCCAACATCACGCCCGATGCGGAAACCGGCATCGGCGGCTGGTCGGACGAGGACTTCGTCCGCGCGCTCAGCGAGGGCAGGTCGCCGGCGGGCCGCACCTACTACCCGGCCTTCCCCTACACCGCCTACACCCACATGCGGCGCGAGGACATGCTCGACCTCAAGGCCTATCTCGACACGGTGGAGCCGGTCAGGGCGCCCAACCGGCCGCACGCGCTGCGCTTTCCCTTCAGCGTGCGCCTCTTCCTCCATCCCTGGCGCTGGCTCTTCTTCGAGCGCGGGCCGGACCGGCCCGATCCGGGAGCGGACGAGCGCGTGGCGCGCGGCCGCTACCTGGTCGAGGCGCTGGGCCACTGCGCCGAGTGCCACACGCCGCGCAACATGCTCGGCGCCACCAAGCGCGCCCGCCACATGGCGGGCTCCCGCTACGGGCCCGGCGGCCTCTCGGTCCCCAACATCACCCCCGATGTCGAGACCGGCATCGGCGCGTGGTCGGAGCTCGACCTCGTGTTCTTCCTGCGCACCGGCTTCACGCCCGCCGGCGACGACGTGCAGGGCGAGATGCGCGAGGCCATCGACGACGGGCTGCGCCACCTGACCCAGGCGGACCTGGAGGCGATCGCGGCCTACCTGAAGAGCCTGCCGGCGATCCGCAACCGGGTGAGCTCCACCGGCGCCGCGGCGGCGCCCGCGGCCGGCTCGTTCGGAGGCGACTGGTGAGGCGCGGGGCCGAGCGCGCTGTCCCGATTCACGCGACTCGTGTATCGTGGCGGCACCCAGCAATTCGCGAGTGCAACGGATGAGCGAGAGCGGTCAGGTCGTTCAGCGCGCGGTCGCTTTCATGCGACGACGCGAGACGATCCGCATCGCGGCGCCGGTCGCCGGCGCCGTGGTGGTCATCGGCGTTCTTCTCGGCGTGTTCCTGCCGGGCGGGCCGGAATCGGACGAGTCCTCGGGGCAGACGGTCGACATCGCCGAGCGTGCGGCAGAGTCCGCGGCAGACGAGGCAACGGCGGATACGCCGGATGCTTCCGAGGCGACCGCGGCCGCCGGGGCCGCGCCGGATGAGACGGCCGAGAGCGCCGCCGGCGCTGGCGACCAGCAGCAGGCGGCTGCCGAGGCGGCCGGCGATGACACGGCCACCGCCGATGCAGCGGGTGCCGGGCCCGCGGCTGGCGACGAGACATCGCATGACAGCGTCGCGGCGCAAGAAGACTCGACGGGCGACACCGGGACGGCCGCTGCAAGCGATGTGACGGCCGCGACCGATGTCGGCGACGCGGCGGAGGCGGACGCCGGTGCGACCGCCGGCACGGCTGCGCCGGCGGCGGACGATGCGGCGACGGGCGAACAGGACGACGCGGCGCAGGATGTCGCGGAGTCGGGAGAGCCGGTGAGCGGCGATGCCGGTGGGGGTACCGCCGCCGACGGGGCCGGCGAGACCGCCGTCGCCGCGTCAGCGGCCGACGAGCAGGAAATGGCGGCTGCCTCGACCGGGGAGGGCGCCGCGCCTGCCGCCGAAGCGTCCAGCGACGAAGGAGCGGCGGCGACGGCCGCAGCTTCCGACGACGCGGAGACCGCGGCGACGGCACAGCGCGCCGGCGAGGGCGGTGATGACGGAGAGGCGGCGACGCAGGCTGCCACATCCGCAACGGCGGAAGGCGCGGAGCCGACTGCGGGTGCAGGGACGGCGGAAGCTTCCCGCGAGGCCGAGGATGCAGGTGCGGCGCAGTCCCAGGCGGCAACCGGGAGCACCGGAGAGCCGTCCGGGGAGGACGAGGAGGCCATCACCGAGGCGCGCGTTACGCCCGACGAGGCGGTGGAGGCCACGTCGGACGCCGCCGGTGCAGAGCAGACCGAGGGCCAGTCGCCGACGGAGGAGCCGGCGGCTGCGGCGCCCGCCGAGGAGTCGGGCGTCGCGGCGATACCGCCGAGCTTCGACACGGTGCGGATTTCGCCCGACGGCAACGGGGTCTTCGCCGGCCGGGCCGAGCCCGGCGCCGAGGTGACGCTGCGGAGCGGCTCGGAGGAGATCGGCTCGGTGACCGCCGACCGGCGCGGCGAGTGGGTGCTGCTGCCCGACAAGCCCATCGCCCCCGGCGATCACGAGCTGTCGCTGGTCGAGACACTGCCGGACGGCACACAGGTGGAGTCGGAGCAGGTGCTCGTCCTCTCCGTGCCCGATCCGGAAGCCGGCGACGACGAGAGGTCGACGCTCGCGGTCCTGGTGCCGCGCGACGGCGACGGCAGCAGCACCGTCCTGCAGAAGCCGACGGCGGCAGCGGAAGCCGAAGACGCGCCGGAAGCGGAGGAAGCCATCGACGTGGCCCGCCTCGCCGAGCCGGAGACCGGCGCGGCCGCGACGGCCTCCTCCGAGCCGGGCGCGGCAGGCACCGACGAGACCGGCCCCGACGCCACGGGCGCGGGAGAGGTCGGCACCGAGCAGCCGGGCGCCGACGACGCCGATCCGGCGGGCGAGACCGACACGGAGGTCGCGGTTGCGGACGCCGCCAGCACGGACGAGCCCGGCGCCGCAGCGGAGAGTGCGGCGGCCACGGACGCTGTGCTGGAGAGCGCGGCGGCGTCCCCCGACGCGGCGACTGCCGGTGAGGCGCCGGCAGCCGAGGCAGTGGCGGAAGGCGAGGAGCCAGCTTCGGATGTGCTCTCGGAGGGCGAGGGGGTGGCATCCGAAGACGACGAGTCGCTCGTCGTCGGCACTGTGGACTACGACGACAAGGGCGACATGACCATCGCCGGCAAGGCCGAGCCCGAGGCGGACCTCAACGTCTACGTCGACGACGAGCACGTGGGCACGGTCGAGAGCGACACGGAGGGCGAGTGGGAGGTGGAGACCGAGGCCGAGATCGAGCCCGGCACCTACACGCTCCGGATCGACCAGGTCGACGAGGCCGGGATCGTGCTGGCCCGCATCGAGACGCCCCTGATCCGCGCCCGGCCGGAGCTGCTCACCTTCGGCGATGCCATCGTCGTGGTCCAGCCAGGCAACAGCCTCTGGCGCATCGCCCGGCGCACCCTCGGCGGCGGCGTGCACTTCACCGAGATCTACGAGGCCAACCGCAGCCAGATCAGGGACCCGGCGCTGATCTATCCGGGCCAGATATTCACCCTGCCGAAGGTCGGCGGCGGCTAAGGAGGGTGCTCCGCGCGTTCCCGCCCTGAGCCACGGGCGGGATGCAGGGAAGAGGCGCGTCTACGGGCGGCCGTGCCCCGCCTTCGTCAACGCATCCCGGCCGAAGCGCTCGACGGATTCCAGGGTCTCGCGCACGTCGTCCCAGGTCGTGGTGTGGTTGACGATGCACATGCGGAGCGTGAACGTTCCATGCAGCATCGTCGACGACATGAACGCGCGGTCGTCCCAGAACATGCGGGCGAGCACGGTCCTGTTGACCTCTTCCAGCGTCTCCTCGTCGAGGTCGTCGTCCGCCGGATTGACGCGGAAGCAGACGATCCCCAGTGACGGCATGTTCGTGGCCTCGAGGACCGGACTGGCGCGAACGTAGTCCTCGGCGCGGGCGGCCAGCTCCATGCCCTTCGCGATCGCACGTCTGAACGAGGCCATCCCGAAGGTCTGGATCGACATCCAGACCTTCAGTGCCCGAAACGAGCGACTCAGCTGCAGGCCGTAATCGGCGAAGTTGGGGTGGTCCTTTCCCCATACGGTGTCCTGAAGGATGTCCGGCCTGACGGCGAAGGCGCTCTTGAGGGTGTTCCGATCCTTCGCCAGCAGGCATCCCGTCTCGTAGGGCTGAAAGAGCCACTTGTGCGGGTCGAGCCCGATGGAATCGGCGCGCTCGATCCCGCGCAGGAGCCGCTTGCCCTCCTCGGTCAGGATCGCGAAACCGCCGTAGGCGGCGTCGACGTGCAGCCACAGCCCCTCCGCCTCGCAAAAGTCGGCCAGCGCCTCGAGCGGATCGATGGCGCCCGTTGCCGTCGTACCGGCATTCGCGGCAACGGCGATGGGCGACAACCCGGCGGTGCGGTCTTCGGCCATCTGGCGGGCGAGGGCATCCATGTCCAGGCGGAAGTGCTCGTCGCTCGCGACCCTGCGGATGCGGTCGCGCCGGACGCCGACGATCATCGCCGCACGGGAGAGCGCGCTGTGACTCTGGTCGCTCATGTAGACGGTGGTGCGTTCGGGATGGCCCGCCGCCTCGCGCGCGGCGACGAAGGCATCGACGCTGGCCGCCGAGCCGCCGCTGGTCAGGAGCCCGCCCGCGCCCTCGGGATAGCCGAGCCAGCGGCGAAACCAGTCGATGACGACGAGCTCCAGGTGGCTCGGGCCGCTTGCCACCAGCCAGGTGCATGGGTTGACGTGGTAGCCCGCGGCCATGAAGTCGGCCAGAACGCCGGGCCAGGTGGGCGACGAAGGGACGAAGCCGAAGCAGCGCGGGTGATCCATACGGGAGGAATAGGGCAGAATCTCGCGCGCCGCCTTATCGATGACCTCGGCGGCGGGCCGGCCCTCCTCGGGGGGCTCCTCCAGCAACTGGTCGTCGAGAACCTGGCGAAACTCACCCTCCCAGGCATTCTCCTCGGGCAGGTTTGCGCTCCGCTCCACCAGGAGCTCGGCCACCTTGTGGGCGAGGTCGAGCATCTCGCCGGGCGGCAGCTGCAGATCGCCGGGCGCCTCGACGCCCGACCTCACCTCCGTCGCCTCACCGGCGCGCGGAGGAGCGGTTCCCTTCTTCCCGACGGTATCGTCCATGTGATGCTCTTTCGGGATTATCTCATCCGAGGCGGGCCACGACATAGCCCAGCAGGCTGAGGAGGCGCTTCTTCTCGTCCTCCGAGAGGCCGTGGGTCGCGAGCGCGTTGACCTCGAGCGCCGCCGGCACCAGCTCGCCGCAGAGTTCGCGCCCGCGCTCGGTCAGCACGACACGGCGGCGGCGGCTGTCGTCGCCGTCCCGCACGCGGCGGATCAGCCCGTCGCGCTCCATGCGCTGCAGCGTGCGCGCCGTCGTCGGCTCCTCGATCTGCTGGCGGCGGCTCAGCTCCTTCTGGGTGAGGCTCTCCTCCTCCCACAGCAGCAGCAGCATCGACCACTGCGCGACCGAGACGCCGTAGCGGCCGAGCCGCTCCTGCAGCGCCCGGGAGAAGAGCCGGGCGGCGAGCGAGACCAGGTGGGCGGCGCTCTCCTCGATCACGAAGGGCGTGGCGCCCTCCGACTCGGCTTCGCCCCGCGCCGCCGGCCGGCGGCGTATGACGGCGTATGACACGGCGCGCGCTTCCCCTCCCCCTGCGACGAACCCATTGTGCGCGGGCGCGGGCCGGCAGGGAAGGGCCGCGGGCACACCACCGCGCGCAGACGGCCCGGATGGGCGGAAAACCATTCAAACCGGCCCCCATCGCTGGCATAGTGCGCGCCGCGCCACGGCATGGCTCCGGCACGGGCCGGCGGGCGCGCCGGGGAGGCGAGGGGGGAATGACGCTCAACGTGGCCATCGTCGGCTCGGGCCCGGCGGGTTTCTACACGGCGGACGCGCTGCTCAAGGCCGACGAGGGGTGCCGCATCGACATCCTCGACCGCCTGCCGACGCCCTACGGGCTGATCCGCTTCGGCGTCGCGCCCGACCACGAGAAGACCAAGAACGTGATGCGCGGCTTCGCCCGCACGGCCTCCGACGCGCGCGTCAACTTCTACGGCCACGTCGACATCGGCAAGGCGCTCTCGCTCGACGAGTTGCGCGAGACGTATGACGCCGTGGTGCTCGCGGTCGGCGCCGCCCACGACCGCAAGCTCGGCATCCCCGGCGAGGACAAGCCCGGCGTCGTCGGCTCGGCGAGCTTCGTCAACTGGTACAACGCGCATCCCGATTTCGTCGACCGCACGCCCGACCTCGACACGTCGAGCGTGGTCATCATCGGTGCCGGCAACGTCGCCATCGACGTGGCGCGGGTGCTGGTCAAGACCCCGGCGGAGATGGCGGCCACCGACCTCCCCGCCTATGCGGCCGAGCCCATCCACAGCTCGCCGATCAGCGACGTCTACATGGTGGCCCGGCGCGGCCCGGTGGAGGCCAAGTTCACCAACGTCGAGCTGCGCGAGATGGGCCATCTCGACGCCTGCGTGCCGCAGGTCGCGGCCGCCGACCTGCCCGACGAGGTGACCGGCGAGATGTCGCCGCGCGACCGGCGCGTGCGCGAGAAGAACCTGGAGACGCTGCGCGCCTTCTCCACGCGCGAGGCGGGCGAGAAGGCGAAGCGCGTGCACTTCGTGTTCTTCGCGAGCCCGGTGGAGATCCTGGGCGATGGGCGCGCGGAGGCGGTGCGCTTCGAGCGCACGCGGGTCGAGAACGGCCGCGCCGTCGGCACCGGCGAGCACTTCGAGATCCCCTGCGGCCTCGTGGTCGCGGCGGTGGGCTACCTCTCCCTGCCGGTCGACGGCGCCCCCTTCGACCACAAGTACGGTGTCGTCGTGAACGACGAAGGGCGTGTCGCGCCCGGCCTCTATGCGGTGGGCTGGATCAAGCGCGGGCCCACCGGCGTGATCGGCACCAACAAGCCGGACGGCAGGGATTGCGCCCAGCAGATCCTCGACGATCTGGGCGCAGGCTCCGGCAAGCCCGGTCGCGAGGGGCTGGAGGCGCTGCTGCGCGCGCGCGGCTGTCGCTGGGTCGATTTCGAGGACTGGCGGCGGATCGAGGCGGCCGAGATCGCGGCCGCAGCCGAGGGCGCGCCGCGCCGCAAGCTCTACCGGCGGGAGGACTTCCTCGCCGTTCTGGACGGGCACCGGGCCGCGGGCTGAATTCGGACGGTCCGAGGGGCCCGGAAATGGTCAGACCACTAGACATCCCGGGCCGGCGGGAGTAGGGAATTAACCCCGCCTCCCCCCGGCCCGACGGAGACCGACAGAGCGATGGCAGAAGCAGCATTGACGCTTGAGGAGGTGCCGCGAGAGGAGCTGGACGCGGCCGTGATCCGCTTCGCCGGGGATTCCGGCGACGGCATGCAGCTCACCGGCGGGCGCTTCACCGAGACCACCGCGCTCGCGGGAAACGACCTCACCACCTTCCCCGACTTCCCGGCGGAGATCAGGGCGCCGGTGGGCACCACCTACGGCGTCTCCGCCTTCCAGATCAATTTCGGCTCGCGCAACGTGATGACCGCGGGCGACGTGCCGGACGTGCTGATCTGCATGAACCCGGCGGCGCTCAAGACGAACGTCGGCGACCTGCGCGAGGGCGGGCTCGTCATCGTCGACACCGGCACCTTCACTGACAAGAACCTGCAGAAGGCGGGCTACGAGGCCAACCCGCTCGACGACGACAGCCTGTCGCGCTACCGGGTCATGGCGATCGACATCTCCAAGCTGACGCTGGAGGCGGTGAAGGAGTGCGAGGTCACGAAGAAGGAGGGGCTGCGCGCCAAGAACCTGTGGACCCTCGGCCTGATCTACTGGATGTACGACCGCGACCTCGCGGCGACCGTCGAGTGGCTCGGCACCAAGTTCGCGAAGCTGCCCAGCATCGCGGAAGCCAACATCGCCTGCCTCAAGGCAGGCCACGCCTTCGGCGAGACGGCGGAGCTGCCCGACGGCGCGCTGGTCTACGAGATCAAGCCCGCGACCTTCCGCCCGGGCCTCTACCGTACCGTCACCGGAACGGAAGCGATGGCCTGGGGCCTCGTGGCGGGCGCGAAGCTCGCCGGGCTGAAGCTCGTGTTCAGCTCGTATCCGATCACGCCGGCGTCCTCGGTGCTGCACGTGCTGGCCCGGCTCAAGGCCTACGACGTGGTGACCTTCCAGGCCGAGGACGAGATCGCCGCGGCCTGCGCCGCCATCGGCTCGTCCTACGCCGGCGCGCTCGGCGTCACCTCCAGCTCCGGCCCCGGCGTCGCGCTCAAGACCGAGGCGCTTGGCCTCGCGATTACCGCCGAGCTGCCGCTGATCCTCATCAACTCGCAGCGCGCGGGCCCGTCGACCGGAATGCCGACCAAGACCGAGCAGTCGGACCTCTACCTCGCCGTCTACGGCCGCAACGCGGATGCGCCGCTGGTGGTGCTTGCGGCGCGTTCGTCGGCGGAGGCCTTCGATGTGGCGATCGAGGCGGTCCGCCTTGCCACCCGCTACATGACGCCGGTGGTGCTGCTGAGCGATACCTTCATCGCCAACGCGGCCGAGCCGTGGCGGCTGCCCGATGTCGGCGCGCTCGAGCCCTTCCCCGTGGCGTTCCGCACCGAGACCGAGGGCTTCCAGCCCTACGAGCGCGACCCGGAGACGCTGGCCCGGCCCTGGGTCCGGCCCGGCACGCCCGGCCTGGAGCACCGCATCGGCGGACTGGAGAAGGACTACTCCTCGGGCAACGTCTCCTACGACCCCGCGAATCACCAGCGCATGACCGACGTGCGGCACGAGAAGATCGCCCGCATCGCCGACGACATTCCCGAGCAGACGGTCGATCAGGGGCCCGACCGGGGCCCGCTCGCGGTGGTCGGCTGGGGCTCCACCTACGGGCCGATCAGCCGCGCCGTTGAGCGTACGCGCAGCGCCGGCATCTCGGTCTCGCACATTCACCTGCGCCACCTGAGCCCCCTGCCGCGCAACCTCGGCGAGCTGCTCGCGGGCTTCGACAAGGTGCTGGTGCCGGAGATGAACATGGGCCAGCTCGCCACGGTGCTGCGTGAGCGCTACCTGGTGCCCGCCGTGAGCGTGCCCAAGGTCACCGGCAAGCCCTTCAAGATCGTCGAGATCATGGACGCGATCCACGCCCATTCGGAGGCCTGAGATGAACGATACGGTCGCGATCCCCGCGCTGACACCCCAGGACTTCACCTCCGACCAGGAGGTGCGCTGGTGCCCGGGCTGCGGCGACTACGCCATCATCAAGGCGGTGCGCAAGGCGCTGGCCGAGATCGGGACGGAGACCAAGGACGTGGTGTTCGTCTCCGGCATCGGCTGCGCGGCGCGCTTCCCCTACTACATGGCGACCTACGGCTTCCACACCATCCACGGCCGCGCGCCCGCGATCGCGACCGGGGTCAAGCTCGCGAACCCGGAACTCGACGTCTGGGTGGTCTCGGGCGACGGCGACGGGCTCTCCATCGGCGGCAACCACACGCTGCACGCGCTGCGCCGCAACGTCGACCTCAACATCCTGCTCTTCAACAACGAGATCTACGGGCTCACCAAGGGGCAGTACTCGCCAACCTCGCGCGAGGGCACGCGCTCGCCGTCTACGCCGCTGGGCTCGGTCGATCACGCGCTGTCGGCGACGCGGTTTGCGCTCGGCGCCGGCGCGCGCTTCGTCGCCCGCGCCGTCGACACCGACCAGAAGCGCCTGCCCGGCATCCTGAAGGCAGCGCACGCGCACAAGGGGACCTCCTTCGTCGAGATCTTTCAGAACTGCATCGTCTACAACGACGGCGCCTTCGACGCCTTCGCCGAGCGCAAGACCGCGCCGGAGACGCAGATCTTCCTGGAGCACGGCAAGCCGCTCGTCTTCGGCAAGGATCGCGATCGCGGGCTCCGGCTCGCGCCCGGCACCTTCTCGCTCGAGGTGGTCCCCCTCGGCGAGGGCGGCGTGGACGAGGGCGACCTGCTGGTGCACGACCAGACCAACCGCCCGCTCGCCGGGATCCTGGCCGAGATGGAGCCGCCGGACTTCCCCATGGCGCTTGGCGTGCTCTTCTGCAATCCGGAGGAGAGCTACGAGGCCGCGGTCTACGCCCAGATCGACGAGGCCAAGGAGGCTTCGGGCCCCGCCGGCATCGACAAGCTGCTGCGCAGCGGCCACACCTGGACGGTGGAGGCGCGCTGAGCGCGCGTCGCGGCGCACCCGCCGGTTTCTTCTGAAGGGACGCCAAGGCCGCGATGATCCAGGCCCTGCTCTTCGACGTGTTCGGCACGGTGGTCGACTGGCGCAGCGGCGTCGCCCGCGAGGTGGAGACCTTCTTCGCAGGCTCCGGACGCAAGGTGGATGCCTGGGCCTTCGCCGATTCCTGGCGGGCCAAGTACCAGCCCTCGATGGAGGAGATACGCTCCGGGCGGCGCGGCTACGTGGTGCTCGACGTGCTGCACCGCGAGAACCTGGACGCCACGCTCGCCGAGTTCGACCTCGCCGACACGGTGGACGACGAAGGCCGCGCCCGCCTCAACCGGGCCTGGGAAAAGCTGCCGCCCTGGCCGGACGCGGTACCGGGGCTGGAGGCGCTGCGCAGCCGCTATCTCCTGGCGCCCTGCTCCAACGGCTCGATCGCGATGATGGCGCGGCTCGCGCGCAACGTCGGCCTGCCCTGGGACGCTATCGTGGGCGCCGATATCGGGCGCGGCTACAAGCCGCAGCGCGAGGTCTACAGCGCCTCGGCCGCGGCTCTCGGCCTCGCGCCGGCAGAGGTGATGATGGTGGCCGCGCACAACTTCGATCTCGCGGCGGCCCGCAAGGCGGGGCTCAAGGCGGCCTTCGTCTCCCGCCCGGACGAGTACGGCGACGGCCCGGTGGGCACGCCCGATCTCGAACCCAGCGACGACTGGGAGGCCGTGGTGCCCGACTTCATGGCCCTCGCCCGGACTCTGGGGGCGGCCGGGTAATACTTGAGAGGCGCCCGGGTTTTTTCGTTCAGCCGGCCGACGCGGGCAGGTCGAGGGGATAGTGCCTGGCCTCCCAGGCCTCGACCAGAGTCACCAGGACGTCGAGACGGTCGCCTTCCGGCGTGTCGGGCTTCGCCGCCATCAGGCCCTCGATTTCCTTCAGCGCGCGCCGGTGATCCCGCTCGGTCCTGATCGGTGCGATTTCCATGGCTCGGCCCTCAGATCGTCTGGGTGGCGATCTTATCTCGAAAGCCGACTGGCGGCGCGCGAAGCGGAATTCATGGCCCTCGCCCGGACTCTGGAGGCGGCCGGGTGGCGGCCGAGAGGATGGCGCCCACGCGCCCGTAGGCCGAGTCTGGCGCGAGCTCGTGGCGGGCGAGGAATTCCAGCACGATGGCGGCGAGGCCGAACTCCGTGAGGTCGGCGTGGTCTGCCTCGGGGATGAACACGGCCTCCTTCGGCTCCCGTGCGCGCTTGTGGAGCTTGCGCGCAAGCCGCACCGGAATGGTGCGGTCGCGCTCGCCGTGGACGATCAGCAGCGGCGCTGCGACCTTGCCGATCTTGGCGGCCGAATCGAAGCGGTCCACGATCAGCGGGCGCACGGGCAACAGCGGGATGCGCCCGGTGGCGATGTCCGCGATGGAGCTGTAGGGCGCCTCCAGCACCAGCGCCGCGGGCGCCGCCTCGCGGGCGAGGTGGACCGCGACGCCGGTGCCGAGCGATTCGCCGTAGAGTATCTGGCGCTCGTCGCCCGTGCCGAGCGCGCGGAGGAAGGCGCGCGCCGCCCGGCCGTCGGCGTAGAGGCCGTCCTCGGTCGGGGTGCCGGGGTTGCCGCTGTAGCCGCGCCAGGTGGTGAGCAGGACGCCGAGGCCGGCGTTGAGGTAGGCACGGACCTTGAAGCCGCGCATGCCGATGTGGCCGGCGTTGCCGTGGAAGTAGATCAGGCTCGGCGCACCGTCCGCACGCGGCGGCGCATGCCAGGCCAGCAGCAGGAGCCCGTCGTCGGTCTCCAGCACGACGGGCGCGAGCTCGGGAACGCCCGCCTCGGCCGGCGTCGGCCGGGTGTGATCGGGGTAGTAGGTGAGTGCCCGCTGCAGCGCCCCGAGGGAGGCGGGTGCGGCGTGGCGCCAGAAACGCTGCAGCATCGCCGGACGAAAAGGGCACCGGGCGCTCTCTGCCCGGTGCCCTCCCCGGTCTCTATCCGGTCGGGCCGCTATTCACGCGCCGCGCCGAAGAGGTGCAGCAGCAGGATGAACATGTTGATGAAGTTGAGGTAGAGCGAGAGCGCGCCCATCACCGACTTCTTCACCATCACCGCCTGGCCGTCGCTCTCGCGGTAGACGTCCTTGATCCGCTGGGTGTCGTAGGCGGTGAGCCCCAGGAACACCAGCACGCCGATCACCGAGATCACGAAGTGAAGCATCTCCGACTGCAGGAAGATGTTCACCAGCATGGCGATGATGACGCCGACCAGGCCCATGATCAGGAACGAGCCCCACGAGACCAGCGAGCGCTTGGTCGTGTAGCCGTAAAGGCTCATCGCCCCGAACATCCCCATGGTGATGAAGAAGACGCGGACGATGCTGGTCGCGGTGTAGGCCATGAAGATGTAGGAGAGCGAGGCGCCCATCAGGATCGAGAAGGCCCAGAACAGCCACTGGGCCGTGGTGTGCTTCATCCTCTGGATCTTGATGCCCAGGAAGAACACGATGCCGAGCGGCGCCAGCATGACCACGAAGCCGAGGCCCGAGCCGTAGAGAACGTTGAAGAGCCCGGTGTTGGCGATCACGTAGGCGGTGATGCCCGTGAGCGCGAGGCCCGAGGCCATGTAGTTGTAGACCCGGAGCATGTAGCTCCTGAGACCCTGGTCGATCTGCTCCTGGGTCAGAGTCGTGCCGGCAAAAGGCCGGCCTTGCGTCCCGAGTGCCATCGAAGCGTCCTCTGGTGCGGCGAAGTGTCGGATTCCGTGATTCATATAATGAGCCCGGCGCCCACTTGCAACGGGGGCGGCCGCGCTTCGCTGCCAATGGCGGCCGGGCGCCCGCCCCCGCAACTTGACCGGTCGGACCACTTTGTTATGGTGCGCGCGGTCCCGCCGGCCGCCCGTTCCCACCTTCCGGGGCCCTTGCCACAACGCATTCCTGGAGAGCCGCGAATGGCGAAAATCAAGGTCGCCAACCCCGTCGTCGAGATCGACGGGGACGAGATGACGCGAATTATCTGGGCCTGGATCAAGGACCAGCTGATCCTGCCCTATCTGGACCTGGAGCTTCACTACTACGACCTCGGCATCGAGCATCGCGACGCCACCGACGACCGGGTCACGGTCGATTGCGCCGAGGCGATCAAGGAGGTCGGCGTCGGCGTCAAGTGCGCCACCATCACGCCGGACGAGGCCCGCGTCGAGGAATTCGGCCTCAAGCGCATGTACCGCTCGCCCAACGGCACCATCCGCAACATCCTGGGCGGCACGGTCTTCCGCGAGCCGATCATCTGCCGCAACGTGCCGCGCCTGGTGCCGGGCTGGGAGCAGCCCATCGTGATCGGCCGCCACGCCTTCGGCGACCAGTACCGCGCCACCGACTTCGTGGTGCCGGGCAAGGGCCGGCTCACGGTGCGCTTCGAGCCCGAGGGCGGCGGCGAGGCCATCGAGCGCGAGGTGTTCGACTTTCCCGGCGGCGGCGTCGCGCTCGCCATGTACAACCTGGACGAGTCCATCCGCGACTTCGCCCGCGCCTGCATGAACTACGGGCTGGAGCGCGGCTGGTCGGTCTACATGTCGACCAAGAACACCATCCTCAAGGCCTACGACGGGCGCTTCAAGGACCTCTTCCAGGAGGTCTACGACGCCGAGTTCGCCGCCCGCTTCGAGGCCGCCGGCCTCGACTACGAGCATCGCCTGATCGACGACATGGTGGCGGCCGCGCTGAAGTGGGGCGGCGGCTTCATCTGGGCCTGCAAGAACTACGACGGCGACGTGCAGTCCGACACCGTGGCCCAGGGCTTCGGCTCGCTGGGGCTGATGACCTCGGTGCTGATGTCGCCCGACGGCAGGACGGTGGAGGCCGAGGCCGCCCACGGCACGGTGACGCGGCACTATCGCGCCTACCAGCGGGGCGAGGAGACCTCGACCAACCCGATCGCCTCGATCTTCGCCTGGACGCGGGGGCTCAAGCACCGCGGCAAGCGCGACGGCAACGAGGCGCTCGCCGACTTCGCCGACACGCTGGAGCACTGCTGCGTGGACGCGGTGGAGGCCGGCGAGATGACCAAGGACCTCGCCATCCTCATCGGCCCCGATCAGGGCTGGCTCAACTCCAAGGATTTCCTCGACGCGATCGACCGCCGCCTCCGCACCGCGATGGCCTAGGCGAGCCTAGGCGACCCGGCCGCCCGGCGCGGGAACCTCCGGGCCCCTCGAGCACTATCCGACCCTGCGGGATCACGGCGGCCCACCCGCATCCTCCTGCACACCTGCGGTCCCGACTTGCTGATATGAAGTTCTTTCTCCGGTTGGAGCCACCTCGACAGGGCATTGGCTCGGCTTGCCGTTGTCGTTCCGGAAAACTGAAGATCAATAGCCGAGAACACCATAGTCGCCGTCGACGATCAGGCGTATCGAGACGTAGAGCCCCAGCAGGGGGAAGAGCACCCAGGGGCAGTTCAGCGCCCAGATGTAGATGTACACGTCCCTCTTGCCGATGAGGCGTTGCCGCCCGGCCACGAAGAAGCTGACCAAGTAGACCGAGGTCGCGTAGGTCAGCTGCCAGAACATCATCGCTCCGACGATGCCGGCGACGAGGGCGGGCAGAAAATCGATGGTAAAGGCGGCGAAGAGGAGCAGCATCGGCAGCGGCGTTACCAAGCCGTTGGCAATATCCACGTTGTAGCCGTACGTGCGCCGGTCGGCGTAGGAACTGTCGAACTGTGAGTATGTGGCCCAGACGTCCGCCCATGTCTCCGAGGATAATATTCGCTTCAATGGAACACTTCCGGTAAGAAATTCGACCGCTGATGTCCGGCCTGTTTTCTCCCGGCGCTCGCGCCAGTATTGGACGCGTCTCTCTATGTAATCGCGTTTGAGGAACAAGCAAATCTCCCAATGGCAGATCACCAGATTGATGGAAAAGAAGAGGACAAGAAGTCCATGGATAACGTCGAAATCCCCGCGAACACCGTAGCGCGCACCGATGCCGGCCGCTGTCAGACCCGCGATGACCAGCCCCGCGAAAGCGAGCGGCGGAATCGCCAGCCGGCTCCGGTGCTCGTCGGGTCTGGAAGGGGCTCCGTCCGCCTGCTCTTCTGGCATGTGATCCGGTCCTCTCAGGCGCTGCGGTGCTGCGGCGCGTCGCATTGTACCCCGCGGAAAGCCGGGCGCCCCGGACGACGATGCCGCGGCCGGGACGCCGTCGATAACGGCGCCGGCAAGCGCGGTGCCAGGGCCTTACATGACTTCAGGGTCTTGGGAAAGGACAGCAAATCTGGCATAATGCGCCGATGAACCGCTCCTCCCCAACACAATCGAAACAGCGCTCCCTCGGAGGTCTCGCCCCGGACGACGTGAAGTCCACGGTCGACGGATATACCGAAATCTACGACGCCGGCCTGGAGCGCAGGAAGGAGCATTACCGCTCGTTCGTCAATCGCTACTACGACCTGGCGACTGACTTCTACGAGTTCGGCTGGGGCCAGTCCTTCCACTTCGCGCCCCGCCGCCGGGGCGAGAGCTTCAAGGCGTCGCTGCTGCGACACCAGCATATTCTCGCCGAAAAACTGTCCCTGAAACCGGGCATGCAAGTCATCGATCTTGGGTGCGGGGTCGGCGGGCCGATGGGCAATCTGGCGCGCCATTCCGGCGCCAGCTTTGTCGGTCTCAACAACAACGCCTACCAGATCGAGCGTGCGAAGCTGCACACCCGCGACGTCGGTTCGCTGTGCCGCTTCGTTCACGGCGATTACATGGAGATTCCCGACGACGACGACCGCTACGATGCCGCCATGGCGATCGAGTCCATGCCTCACGCGCCCGACAAGACGGACGCGTTCCGCGAGGTCCTGCGCGTGCTGCGTCCGGGCGCCTGTTTCGCGGGCTACGAGTGGTGCCTCACCGAGAAATTCGAGCCCGCCAACGCGGAACACCGGCGAATCAAGAGCGACATCATGGTCGGGAACGGGCTGCCGGATATCGCGACCACCGCGGAGGTTTCCGCCGCATTGCAGGCGGCGGGGTTCGAGCTCCTGGAGGCGCGCGACCGCGCGTCCGAAGCGGACCCGGAGATGCCCTGGTACCGCGCCTTGCAGGGCCGCGACCTCAGCCTGTCGAGCATTCCGCGCACGCCGCTCGGCCGGGCGCTGACCAATCTGACCTTGCGGGTGGGCGAGAGGCTTCGTCTCTTTCCCGAGGGCGCCCGCGCGGTCAGCACGATCCTGAATGCGGGGGCGGACGCGCTGGTCGCCGGCGGCAGGTCCGGCGTCTTCACGCCGATGTTCTTCTTCCTGGCCCGCAAGCCCGGGCCCCTGCACGACTGATCGACGCGGGCCTTCGGCCGCGCGCGCCTGCGCGAGGCCGCCGACACTCAGGACAGCGGTCAGGCGGACGCCGCTTCGGGCAAGGGCGGCAACGAGCCGGCAGCACACGGGGCGAGGGTGGCGAGACCCAGCCGCTCGCGGCGGCGCTGCTCGTAGAGAGCGAGCGCGTGCAGCGGGAAATACTGTCGATAGAGCACGTAATCCAGCAGCGCGGTTCGGAAGAACACGCCCGCCATGTCCTGCTTGGGCCATGTCCCGTCCGCATCCAGCGTGTCGAGCAGATAGCGGGCGCCCCGCGCGATCGCGCTCCAGCTCGATTCGCCCGCCTCGAGGAGCGCGATCAACGCCCACGCGCTCTGGATGACCTGGCTTTCCTCGTGCGGGACGTAGCGGCCGCTCAGACATCCGCTGTGGTGCTCGCCCCATCCCCCGTCTGCCCGCTGGCGCTCCAGCAGCCAGCGGCAGGCCGAGCGCAGCGCCGGATCGCCGGGGTCGGCCCCGGCGGCAAGAAGACCCCTGATCCCGAAGAGGGTGCCGTAGATGAACTGAACCCCCCATACACCGCGCCACGAGCCGTCGCTCGCCTGGGTCCGGCGCAGCCAGGCGTCGCCCCGGGCGATCGCGCCCGTCACCGCCCCGTCCGCGCTTTGCGGAACCTCCTCCGCGCAGGCGGCGAGCGCCGCGAGGCAGGACGCGGTGCACTCGACATAGGACTGCTCGGTCATCGAGTCGCCGAACATCTCGGCCGGGTTCATCCACTCCAGACCGAAGGCCGAGCGGCGCGCCTCGTAGCTGCCGAATCCGCCGTCGCGGTTCTGGCTGCGCAGCATGAAGCCGACCGCGTCGCGCAACGCGTCCGCATGCGCGGCGCCGCGGCCGGCAGCGAGAATCCCGAGCGCCGCTTCCGCGGTGCAGTCGCTCACCGGCCAGCCGTGCCACCCCCCGGCAAAGCACCAGCCGCCCCTGGGGTCGCTTCGATAGGCTTCGCGAAACCCCTCGAAGCTCGCGGCGATCTGTTCCCCGAGCAGGAAGTCGGCGCCGCGCCGCAGCGCGTCCCCGACCCCGTCCAACGCAGGCACCGCCGCCAGCGCCTGCAGCGCGAAGCCGCTGTCCCACGAGGCGCTTCTCGCGCCGACGACGCGCGCGCCCTCTTCCTCGTCTTCCCAGATCCAGTCGTCCAGCTTCGCCAGCGCCTGGCGAAGATCGGCGTCGTCCGGATCGCGCAGCCAGAGCGCAAGCATGTTGAGAAGGCCGCTCACCGGAGAAATGCACGTGTGGCTGGTGGTCTGCAGCTCCCATCTGATCTGCTGGACGATCGCGTCCGTGCATCGGGCGCGCAGGCGCTTGCCGTGGAGCCGGTCGAACACGCGCGCAACCTTGTATCCCACCTTGAGCCACACGCTCGGCCGCGCGTAGAGGTCGGCCTCCCGCAGGCGATTGCGGGAGGCGGAGAAATCCACCTCGGCAAAGCCTTGGGGGAACAGCTCCTCCCGCAGCGACGCGATCGCGGGCGTGACGGGCGCCTGGAAGCGGCACGCGTAGATCGCCGCCATCGCCATGTAGATGAGCCGGGTGTGGCAGTACCAGTTCGAGGGGTGCAGGGGCAGGCGGCGCGGCAGGCTCCACAGTTCCGGCAGGACGGCGTTGACCCCGCGCCAGTCGTAGAGATTGAGGAGCGCCAGCCAGAACTTTCCCCAGCTCGGAATGCCCACGATCCCTTCGGCCTGTATGAAGCGCCGGGCCGGCTCGACCAGAGGATCGTCCCGCTCGACGCCGAGCAGTCTCGCCGCGACGTAGACCAGGGCGGTGACGAAGAGGTGGGGCGACGCGTGCTCGTGCAGGCCCCACGTGCCCCCGTCGAGACGGGTCCGCTCGAAGGAGCGCAGCACGCGCCGGCGCCGGCCGGGCTCGAGCGGCCGCCCGATGATGTGGTGCAGCAGCACGTATTGCGCGGTGAGCATGGGGCACCAGACCATCTCGCCTTCCCAGCCGCCGTCCTCGCCCTGGAGGCCGAGGAGCTGCGCCGTCGCGCTCCTCAACGCCGGCTCGGCATCGGGCGCCTCGGGGTCCTTCGGCCGGCGGGGCCCGGAAGCGTCGGTCCCCGGCGGCATGGAGTGCAAAAGCGCGTGGGCAAGACTGTCCAGGGCTCGCTCGTCGTTCTTCCCGCCCTGGCGTCGCGACTGGCGCAGCTGCAGAGCCCAGCGCAGGAGCCACAAGAGACGAAGGGTGAGCGCGCCGAAGACCTTCAGGCCCCGAAGAGGAGCGAAGCGGCGGAAGGAAAGCGGAATCTCCACCACCGCCGCCCGGGCCGCCGTTGTGAAAAACGCGAGACCCATCACGAGCGCGGAGCGGGATTCGCAGGCGAGTATCCGCGAGGTCCGCGCCCGGTAGCCGGAATTCGCCCGCAACCCCCAGTAGACCGCGTGTCTGAGCGCCAGCGCCTCGGCCCGATGGTCGGCAAAGACCTCGTAGAGCCCCATGGCAAGCAGCTCCGGCACCTGGGTCGCCCGGAAACGCCCGGCGGCGAAGTCGCGAAAGCTGCCGCCCTCGGCGAGGGCGAGCGCATCGCCGAAACCGAGGGTCATGCCGACCGCCGTCATGGGATGGTAGTGCCCGGCCGCATCGCCGATCAGCACGCGACGCGGGTTCCCGTATGTGACGCGCGGCCGCAACTGATTGGCCGCAACGTGGAATTGCCCCGCCCGCAGCGCCTCGACGAAGGCCGGCCTGAGAGCCTCCGGCAACAGGGTCGCGTAGGATTCCGTCAGGAAGCCGACCCGGTCCTGGCGCGTCCAGCGGTCCAGCGGAACATCGACGATGATCCGGACGCAATCCCTTGTCACACCGTATGCGAGAATCGGCCCCGGCCCGCCGAGCAGCACATGCCCATGGCCCTCGAAGGGCAGGTTCACGTCGCTCACGGTGATTCCCAGCATCCGCGAGCAGAGCATCGGCTCCGTGGAGAGGCCCAGGGACTGGCGCACGATGGAGGCCCGGCCGTCGGCGCCGATAATCCGCTCGGCGTCGAGGGAGTGAACCGTGCCGTTGTCGGTGTAGGCCAGCCGCCCGTCTTCGACCGCGTTCACCCGCGTGTGGGTGAAGAAATCCACGTCCGCCTCGTTCTCGATGGCTTCCCGCAGCTTGGAGACGAGCAACGCATGGTCGCAGGCCAGACCCTGCGAGCCGTTCTCGTAGGGAAGGACGATCGGCTCCGAGCCGTCATCGGGAAAGAGCACGAATCCCTTGCCCGCGGTGCTGCGGGGCAGGGTGTCCAGCCCGATCCCGAAGTTCTGCAGAATCCGCACGCCGGGCGGATGCAGCCATTCGCCGGCCAGGCGTTCGGAGGCCCTGGGGTTCGCTTCGAGCAGGGCCACCCGGGCGCCCTTCCGCGCATGAGCGAGCGCGCACAGGCTCCCCACAGGCCCCGCGCCGACAATGGCCACGTCGTAACGCCGCGACGCGGCGCCGCTCATCGGAAGACGCTCGGCTGCGAGCGGCGACGGTAGCGGACGCGGCAGGGTCTCTCGGGCCCCGTCACCCAGCTTCCGTAGTTCGGACGCGGAAAGGCGCCGCTGAGGGAGAAATCGAAGCGATCGAGCAGAACGGTCCAGATCGCCTTGAGCTGCATGTACGCGAAATTCTTCCCCATGCACGCGTGCTTGCCGCCGCCGAAGCCGATCAGGGCGTAGCGGTGTTGCCTGTCCTCGCAGGCGGGAGGCGCGAAACGGTCGGGGAAGAAGCGCTCCGGGTCGGCGAAGATATGGGGCAGGCGGTGAGAGACCGCCGGCGACACCATGGCCATGGTGCCGGCGGGCACGACGCGGCCTCCGTAGCGCAAGGGTTCGAGCACCTTTCGGACCAGCAATATCAGCGGCGGGTGCAGCCGTTCGCACTCGCGGACGGCGTTCTCCAGAGCCGGCTGGCGCTGGAGGCTGTCGATGTCCATGGACCCCGCTTCGCGATAGACGTCCCCCACCTCGTCTCTCACCCTTGCCAGGTAGGATTGCGCCCTGAGCAGCTCCAGACCGGTCCAGGTCGCGAGCACCGCGCTGGTGTGCTGGCCCGCAAACAGAACCGTCAGCAGGATCCCCGTGATCTCGTCGTCGCTCAGGGCACGGCCGTTCTTGTAGCGGGCGTTCATGAGCGTCTGCATGAAGTCGTCGGGGCTGGCCCCGGCATCCCGGCGCGCCGCCATGATCCGCCCGAAGAGCTCCGCCACCCTGCGCCGGGCCCTGTCGCGGCGTCGATGCGACGCGACGGGAAGATTGGGAAGAAAGAATCCCAGGGTGTTAATGCCCTTCTGCAGGTCGTGGTAGGTCTCGGCGAATCCGGTATCCACCCGATCGCGGACTTCCTGTCCGATCAGGCAGCGGCTGGCGATCTTGACCGTCAGCTCGTTCATCGCGTGCGGCAGATCGATTTCCCCGTCCGTCCCGAGGGCGTCGGCGAACTGCCGCGCCTCGTCGAACATGACGAGGGCGAACCTGCGCATGGCGGCCTCGCGGAGCGCCGGAAAGAGAAACCCCAGCTGCTCCGCCATGATGTCCGGGGAGGTGTCGTAGGCCACGCCGCGTCCGAAGATGGGCACAGTGAAGCGGTAGACGGCCTTGGCGTTCAGCTGCTCCTCGGGCGTCCTGAAATAGAAGTCGTGGGCCTGGGGCCCGGTGAAGAGAACGAACGCGCGGGTCCCGAGTCGGAAGCGGAAGAGCTCGCCATGCTCGCGCCAGCCGCGGCCCAGCATGGCGACCGGATCCTTCTGGAATTCCGGCAGATGGCCGAGCAGCGGCCAGCGGCCCGCGAGCTCGGGAAGGGTCTCGTCCGCCCGCGGCGGGAGGTTCGCCGAAGGCAGGGTCTCCACGCTGTGGGACGGGTTGGCCATCTCCCCTCTCAATAGATGAAGGGCAGCATCGCGAAGCGCGCCCGCTGCGTGTAGCGCTCCCACAGATCGCCGTACTTGGCGCGGCAGCGGCGATCGTCGCGTCTCGAGCGGTGCCACAGCAAAGCCGCCAGCCACGCCGGCAGCAGGAAGGGGGCCCAGGAGGTAAGCCCGGTGGTCAGGGTGAAGGCGAGGTAGACGCAGATCTCGCCGCTGTAGTTGAGGTGCCGTCCGATGCCCCAGAATCCGGAGACCAGCAGGCGTCCGTCCAGGGTCTTGGCGGGCCTCCCCCAGATCTTGACACCGGGGTCGCGCTTGAAGCGGTGCTTCTGCTGGTTGGAACCGCGGAAGAGCCAGAATCCGAAGAGGAAGAGCACGACGATCCCGGCGGCGGCGGCCGGCGACAGCGGCTCCGGTGCGTGAACCAGCCACCAGCCGGGGAGACAGTAGAAGAAGGGCACCAGCACGTAATCGCCCCAGACCAGCATCCATCCGAAGCGCTCGCGGACGATGTCCCAGGTATGGATCATCCCCTGCTCGAACTGGAAGTAGTTGAGCACGTACAGGAAGGTGAAGGTCTGATAGAGCATCATCGCGAGCGTCAGCTCGCCGTAGGTCTCGTACTGCACGGCGGCAAACGATGCGTTGAAGAGCGCAAGGCCGATGAGAGAGGGGCAGTAGCTGAAGAGCTTGATGTCCACCCCGAACCAGGACGGAGCGGCATCCACACCGAAGAAGAAACTCCGCCAGAACCCGGGCGCTGCATCGGGCCTGCGCATCCCGCGCAGGTAGAGCCAGCCCGAGAGAGCGAACGCGAATCCGTTCGCCACGACGAAGAGGGCGAGAAGGTGGGTATGCAGCACCGAAAGGGAGAACCAGCCGAAGCCCTGGGCGAGACCCGCCACGATCAGGGCGATCAGGAAGAGTGCGAGGCCGTTGAGCTTGTAGACGCGCTCGTTTCCGTCGGCATCCGGGCCCGTGACGCGGCGACCCGGCAACAGCAGCGATACCACGAACAACAGGGCGATGAACCCCAGCACTATCGCCGCCGCCTCGAGCAGGGTCTCGCCCGAGAGCGCCGACGAGAGGTCGAGCGCTTCAGGCGGCGGCATCGCCGCTCTCCGCTTCGCGCGCCAGATGCTCCTGCCACTTGCGCACGGTCACCTTCTGAAAGGCCCTGACCACCGGATTGAACTCGACGGGACGGGCGTCCCAGTGATTCTCGTAACCCTGCTGCTCCGCCTCCAGCGCGAACTGGTCCTGGGTGAGCAGGGGGGCGATGAGGAGGCGGTTGGAGACCTTCATGACCGCGGTCATGGCGAAACGGGGAATGTGCACCGGCAGATAGGGAATTTTCAGGGACTTGAAGTAGAAGAGGAAGAACACCCGGCTGGTGCGCTCGTCGACCGGCAGCACGAAGAGCCAGTGCTTGATCGCGTCATCGGTGTTCGACCACTGGTAGGGGTATTCGTAGCAAAGCTCCATGCGGTTGGTGTCGAGCCGCCGATGGTCGACGAAGAGGCCCGAGATGCGCCCGCGCCCGACGTGCGTGTCGTAGGAGAGATGCACGTTGTCGCCGAGGGTCTCGCAGCGGGTGAGGTCGGCTCCGTCGAAGGGCCGGTAGCGGCGGTGCAGATGTGCGTGGGTGAAGTCGCTCACGTTGTCGATCACCATCGAGTGGTGTGCCGACCAGGTGAAGCAGAGCGGCACGCAGGCCCAGCGGCCGCGTCCCTCGAGCTCGGGAATGTCCGGAATCCGGCGCTCCTCCGCCAGCGCCGGATCCCCCGGGAAGAGCCAGATCAGGCCGTAGCGGACCTTCACCGGGTAGGTCCTGAGCGCAAGGTTCGGAAAGCTCCGCCCCTCGCGGTCGTGGGGCACCCCGGCGGGGCGCCCCTTTCCGCCGTACTCCCAGCCATGGTAGGCGCAGACCAGCCGGCATCCCTGCACGTCGCCGATGGAGAGCTTGAGCTGGCGATGCGCGCAGCGATCGTCGACCGCCTGGAAGGTGCCGTCCCTTCCCCTGAAGAGCGCGATGGAACGCTTCCAGAAGACGACCTCGACCACCGTCTCCGGCTTGATCCGGCGCACTTCCTCGACCGGATACCAGTAATTCGGGTCCATGCCCGCGGCGCGCGCCTGCTGGCGCAGGTTGCCGGCATCCTCGAAGCCGGGCGGTGCGTCGGGCGCGGCCCTCATGGCGCGCTCCCGCCCGCCATCATCCGCATGCCCTGCTCCGGCGCAGGCTCGCCCTCCTCCCGCGCGACACGGTGACTCGCGGCGTCCTCGCGCGGGCGCTTCGCGTGCGGGTTCGTCATCGCGTTGCGGCCGTAGTGAAACGCGTAGGCCTCGTGAACCGCGGCGCGGATGCCGGTCGGCCGATAGCCGAGCTCCCGCTTCGCCTTGGAGATGTCGGCGTGGCGGCACTTTCGCAGCAGGCGTATGGCGCCGGGGGTGAAGCGCTGGGGAAAGCCCGGGTGGACCCGGCTCAGGTAGAAGCTCGCGATCTCGGCAAAGACGAGCATGAGGCGGGTCGGAATTCGCCGGCGCGGCCGCGGAACGCCCGAGACCTCCTCGTAGAGATCCAGGATATCCGAGATGGTCTTGTACTCGGTGCTGAAGATGTACTTTTCGCCCGAGCGGCCGTGGCGCATGCAGAGCAGGTGCCCCTCGACGATGTCGCGGGCCGCGACAAACTCGAAACCGCCGTCGATGTAGGCGCGGAGCTTGCCGTTGGTGTAGTCGCAGAGCGTTCTTCCCAGACGCGAGGGGAAGAAGTCGGCGCCTCCCACCACCGCGCAACAGGTCGCGACCACCACGTCCTGTCCCGTCGCCGCCGCGCGCCAGCACTCCTGCTCGACGAGCGACTTGCTGCGCTCGTAGGGCATCGTGCGCTCCATGGGGTAGAACTGCATGGTCTCGTTGCTGGGGGCGGAGGGATCGTCCAGGTCGTATCCGACCGCGCTGAACGAGCCGGTCACGACCACCCGGCCGGCGTCGGCCTCCCGCGCCGCCTGCAGCACGTTGCGGGTGCCGAGAACGTTGCACTCGAACACCTCGCGGCGATGGGCGCGGTTGCCTTCGATGGTCGAGATGTAGGCCGCGCAGTGATAGACGCCCTGACACCCCGCGATCGCCCGCCTGGCGTCGTCCAGATCGCGAATGTCGCCGAACGCGCGCTCGACCTCGAGACCTTCCAGGCCCTCGTTGTTGTCCCCGTGTCTCAGCAGTACCCGGACCCGCACGCCCTCGTCGAGCAGCCGGCGCACGAGGTTGGCGCCGACATGCCCGGCCGAGCCCGTGACCAGAACGGGCGGTATCGAAGAGGCTGCCGGTATGCTCGATCCCGAAGTCATCGATGCCGATTTCCGTTACACGGAAGGCGGGGCCGATCCCGTTCCGCGGGATGCCCGGGAGGCCTTGCCGGCGACGCCGCGCGCGTACCGCCCGGCATCACAAGGGCACCTGCGGCGGAGCGAATCCACGCCCCTTCGCGCTCCCTCATACCGCAAATCCCTCATGCCTGTACCACCATTTTGGGGAAGCCTGCGGTGCCGACCGACCGGTACGAATCCAGTCAAGGCAGAGTCTATGCAAATCGGTCATATAGCGTCCAAGACAACCTGCTCATAGCTGCCATAAGATTTTCTAATAGATTGGCCGGCGTCGCGGCACGGTCCAGTCTTGATGTTAGTCGAGCGCTGTCGGGGAGGCCATGTCCGAAGTGGCCGGCCGAGCACCTCAAGCACCGGCGAAGCCGGCCACGACATGACCTCCGGCACTGCCGGCCTTGCCCGCCGCCTTCGCCATGCGCCCGGCTTGCGTGAGCGCTGGCGTCGACGGGCGCCGCCGCCTGTGCCGACCGTCGCGCCGCAGCCGTTGTGCGTGGATGCGGTTTGGATCATCGTGGCCGGAGACGAGTGCCCACGCTGCCGGCCGACGGCGTCCAGACGTTGCAGGCCGGACGGCTCGGGCGGCGGCGCAGCCGGGTGAGGGCCCGATGTCCAACCTTGGCGATCTCGTCGGCGAGGCCTGCGTGCGCCATCGCGCCCGCACGGCGCTCGTGGATGAGGGGGAGAGCCTCAGCTACGGCGCCCTCCTGACCGGCGCGGACGCGGTTGCGCGCGAGCTGCAGAGGCTGGGCGCGTCGGATGACGAGCCGGTTCTGGTCGCAGTCTCGAACCGCGCGCGCGACCTCGCGGGCCTCCTCGGCGTGTGGCGGGCCGGCGGGGTTGCGATTCCGCTTCACCGGGCTTCGGTGGATGCGACTGCGGCCGCACTGGCCGAGCGCACGGGCGCGCGTTTCGTGGTCGACACGCGGGCCGACCTGCCCGCGCCGGCCGTGCTGCGCGGTGCGACGCCCGTCGCCCGGCTCGACCGGCCGGCCCCGGCGCGACGCCCGCTGCTCGACGATGCGGCGCTTGTCGTGTTCACCTCCGGCTCGACGGGCGTCCCCAAGGGCGTGGTCCTGGCCCACGAGCGCTACGCCGCCAAGCTCGAGCTGATCGACCGCGTCGTGCGCTACGGCGAGCGGGAGCGGGTGCTCCTGGTGCTGCAGCTCACCTTCAGCTACGGGCAGTGGGTCGCGTTGCTGACCCTGCTGCGGGGCGGAGCGGTCTACTTGCACGAGCGCTTTCGGGCGGATGCGGTGCTCGACGCCCTCGCGCGGGACGCGATCACGCGGACCGCCATCGTGCCGACGATGGCGCGCGCGCTGGTTCGACACGCGGCCGAGAGCGAGGCGCCGCCCTTCGCCGGCTTCGTGCAATGCGGCGGAGAGACGCTGCCGGCGTCGCTCGGTCATGCCTTGCGCCGGACCTGGCCCGACGCCGCGCTCTGGGACGGCTACGGACTGACCGAGACCAACACCTGCGACTTCGTCGTGCCCGCCGACGAGTACGACGAGGGCGCCGGGTCCATCGGCAGGCCGACGCCGGGCGTCGCCTATCGCATCGCCGGGCCCGACGGCGAGCTGCAGATCAGGACCCCCACCATCATGCGGGGCTACCTGGACGATCCCGACCAGAGCGCGGCGGCGTTCAGCGACGACTGGTTCCGCACCGGCGACCTCGCGCGAGTTCGGGCGGACGGCCGCGTCGCCCTAGTCGGCCGGGCCAAGGAGATCATCAATCGGGCGGGCAACAAGGTCTCCCCGCTCGAGCTCGAGGCGGTCTTCCTCGACCATCCCGATGTCAGGGAGGCGCTGGCCGCCGGGGCGCGGGACGAGGAACGCGGCGAGGCCATTCACCTCTGCGTGGTGCCCCGGCCGGGCGCCGAGCCCGATCTCGCCGGGCTGCGCGACTGGGCGAGCACGCGGCTCGACCGCTTCAAGCTGCCCGATCACCTGCACCTGCGCGCGGAGCTGCCCCTCGGGGCCACGGGCAAGGCGGACCGCGGCGCGCTCCGCCGCATGGTGGAAGCGGGTTAGCACCGGGCGTGCCGGCATGAAGCGCGCGCGAGACGGATCGATCGGCGGCGGTTCCTGACACGGGAACGACAGGCGCCCAGGGAGGACGAAATACCATGGCCGACATGTCCCTTGCCTACACACCGGCGACGACTCTCGCCCGGCTGATCCGGGAGAAGAAGGTCTCGCCCGTCGAAGTGGTGGAGAACAGCCTCGCCCGCATCGAAGAGGTGAACGGCGCGCTCAATGCCTTCTGCTTCACCTATCCGGAGGAGGCGCTCGAGCAGGCGCGGGAGGCCGAGCGCGCGGTCATGGGCAACGAGCCGCTCGGGCCCCTGCACGGCGTGCCCATCGCCATCAAGGACCTGACGCCGACAAGGGGCAAG
Organism: Alphaproteobacteria bacterium; assembly: GCA_022823305.1. Classification (GTDB taxonomy): domain Bacteria; phylum Pseudomonadota; class Alphaproteobacteria; order UBA828; family UBA828; genus WTGU01. The sequence goes on along the minus strand of JAJDXK010000004.1, from coordinate 15,003 downwards.
CGCACCACGCTCGGCTCGCTGATCTACGAGAACTGGGTGCCCGACTTCGACGTGCCCATCGTCGAGCGTCTGCGCGCCGCGGGCAGCATCCTGGTGGGCAAGACCACGACGCCCGAGTTCGCCTACGCCGGCTTCTGCAAGAGCGCGCTCTGGGGCGACACCAACAATCCCTGGGACACGACGCGCTCGCCCGGCGGCTCGTCCGGCGGCTCCGGCGCCGCGGTCGCGAGCGGCTGCGTGCCCCTCGCCGAGGGCACCGACGCGGGCGGCTCGGTCCGCATCCCGGCGGCCTATTGCGGCACCGTCGGGCTGAAGCCCACCTTCGGGCGCATCCCGCTGCAGATGCTGCCGACCGCGTTCGACGACCTCCTGCACTTCGGCCCGCTCTCGCGAACGGTCGCGGACGCTGCGCTCTTCCTGAGCGTCACCCAGGGACCGGACGACCGCGACTTCCTGTCGCTGCCGGCGGGCCCCGAGATCGCCGTTCCGCCGCCCTCCGATATCCGGGGCCTCAAGCTCGCGGTGAACTACGACTTCGGCTTCTACGCCATCGACGACGACGTGCGGGCGCAGACCCGGGAGGCGGCGGAGGCGCTCGAGGAGGCCGGCGCCACGGTCCGGGAGGTGGAGATCAACTGGAGCCGCGACGTCATCGACCGCTGGGTCGAGCACTGGGGCGTGCTCCAGGCCACGTGCTTCGGCCAGCATCTCGGCGAGTGGCGGGAGAAGATGGACAAGGTCCTCGTCTCCTACATGGACATGGGCCTCGCCATGAACGCGGTCGATTTCAAGAAGATCGAGTGCTTCCGCACGCAGATGTGGGAGGACCTGCGGCCGATCTTCGCCGAATGCGACGCGCTGCTCACGCCCACCTGCGCGCAGCCGCCGCCGCCCAACGACACCCTCGACCCGGACTACTACCGCCTGGACGAGCAGGGGCGCTTCTGCGGGCTCTACATGACCTACCCCTTCAATTTCCTGCATGAGTGCCCGGCGCTCGCGGTGCCGTCGGGCGTCACGAGGGCGGGACTGCCGACGAGCCTGCAGATCGTCGGCCGGCGCCACGACGACAACGGCGTGCTGCGGATCGGGGCCGCGCTCGAGGTGTTCCGCCCGTGGGCCGGGCGCACACCGCCGCTCTAGGCAGCCGCAAGGGGCAACATGGTTATCGGCGCGAGCGAGGTCTACTATGCCCGCAGGCCGGCGGCAGGGGAGGCCGATTTGGAGCGCGTGAGGTCCGCAGGCTCATGAGCGAGACGCACCGGGACGATCGCGCCGCCGGGGCCGGGCAGGACGAGCTGCTGCTCGCCATGGCCGGCATCACCAAGCGCTTCCCCGGTGTGGTCGCCCTCGACGACGTGGACTTCGACGTGCGGCGCGGCGAGGTCCACGTGCTGTTCGGCGAGAACGGGGCCGGCAAGTCGACCCTCATCAACATCGTCGCCGGCACCTATCCGCAGGATGACGGCACGATGACCTTCGACGGCCGTCGCATCACCCATCTGACCCCTCACCAGTCCCGGCTCGCCGGAATCAGCCCGGTGTTCCAGGAGTTCAGCCTGGCCCCCGACCTGACGGTGGAGGAGAACCTGTTCCTCGGCCGCGAGCAGGCCCGCTGGGGCGTCCTGCGCAAGGGCGCGATGCGAACGCGGGCCCGCGAGGTCCTGCACGACCTGGGCTTCGACCTGCGTCCGGGCGCGCGGGTCGGGCAGCTCATGCGGGCCCAGCAGCAGATGACGGAGATCGCGAAGGCCCTGCTGCAGGACCTCAAGCTCTTCATCCTGGACGAGCCGACCGCCTCGCTCACGGAACGCGAGACCAACAGGCTCTTCGCCCTGATCGAGCGACTCAAGGGCGAGGGCGTCGGGATCATCTACGTCTCGCACCGCATCAACGAGATTCGCCGGGTCGGCGACCGGGTGACGGTGCTGCGGGACGGCAAGAAGATCGGCACCGTTCAGGCGAGCAACGTGGAAGAGACCAAGCTCGTCGAGATGATGACGGGCCGCAGGATCGATGCGCTCTTTCCCGACATCGCCGCGATGGCCGGCGATGCGATGCTCGACGTGCGCAATCTCAGCACCGTGGACGGGCGGCTGTCGGATGTGAGCTTCGAGGTGCGTGCCGGCGAGATCGTCGGTGTCGCGGGCCTCGTCGGCTGCGGCAAGTCCGAGCTCGCGCGTGCGGTCTTCGGCCTCGACAAGTTCTCGGTGGGCGAGCTCGACGTTCTCGGCGAGAGGGTGGCGCACCCCACGCCGACGGGCATGCTGAAGCGCGGCGTCTGCTACTTCCCCTCCGATCGCGTCGCCGAGGGACTGGCGCTGTCGCGGCCCGTGCGCGAGAACGCGTCGGTCGCCGCCCTCGACCTTGCCGACTTCACGCGCTGGCGCTTCATCCGCCGCCGTCAGGAGCGGACCGCGATCAAGCGCATCGTGGAGGAGCTGCGCGTTCGCCCGCCCCAGATAGAGCGCTCGGTGGACCATCTCTCCGGCGGCAACCGCCAGAAGGTCATGCTGGCGCGAGGACTGACGCGCGACATCAGGGTTTTTCTCTTCGACGAGCCGACCGTGGGCATCGATGTCGGCGCGAAGACGGAGGTCTACCAGTTTCTCGGCGAGCTCACCAAGCGCGGCGCCGCCGTACTCCTGATCTCTTCGGAGCTGCCCGAAGTCGTGAACCTCGCCCATCGCGTCTACGTCATGCACGAGGGCAGGATCGTCAATCACCTCGAGGGTAACGAGATTACCGAGGAGGCCGTGCTCGCGTCCTTCTTCGGCACCGGTGCTGACGCACCTTCGGCCGGCGCAGCAGCGGGCTAGCAGGGAATCGCAGTGGTCGACACCGGACTCGCAACGGAGAGGGCCGTCAGGGCGTGGCGGCGCATCCTCGAGCGTAGCCCGGCGATCGGCCTCCTCCCCATTCTTCTCATCCTGCTCTTCATCTTCTTCGGGCTCTACGAGCCGAAGTTCTGGCGCGGCGCCAACCTGATCAACGTCCTCCGAAACTCCTCGTACCTGATGATCATTTCCGCCGGGCAGATGCTGGTCCTGGTCATCGGCGGCTTCGACCTTTCGGTCGGCGCGGTGGTCGCGCTGACGAGTGTGGCCGCGGGCCTGGTGATGGCGGACCTGTACGCCGCGTGGCCGGATGCGGCGTCGCTCGCCATCGTCATCGGCCTGGTCGTCGGGCTCGCGGTGGGCTCCGCGATCGGCGTGATCAACGGGGTCACCGTGGCTTTCCTCCGGGTGAGTCCCTTCATGGTGACGCTGGGGACGATGTCGATCGCGTTCGGCCTCGCGCTCTACGTGACCCGGGGCGTTCCGGTCTACGGCCTGCCCGACGAGTTCACGCGGGAGTTCGGGCGGCTGCGCTGGTTCAACGTGCCGGTGGTCGTCTATCTGACGGCCGGCATCATCGGCGTGCTCTGGTGGGTCATGAACTGGACCCGGCTGGGGCGCTATGTCTACGCCATCGGCGGCAACATTCACGCGTCCCGGGTGTCCGGCATCCCGACCATCGCCTACATCGTGATCACCTACACGATGTGCTCGTTCCTCGCTGCGGTGACCGGAGTCCTGCTCACCGCCCGCGTCGGCTCCGGCGAGGCGACGCTCGGGACGACGCTCATGCTCGAGAGCATCGCCGCCGCGGTCATCGGCGGCGTCAGCCTGCGCGGCGGCGTCGGGCGGGTCGAATTCGTGGCCCTCGGCGCGCTCTTCCTTGCGCTCGTGACGAACGGCATGAACCTCCTGCGCGTCGACAGCAAGATCCAGACCATCGTGATCGGCGCAGTGCTGATCATCGCCGTCGGTCTCGACCAGATGAAGATCAAGGGGCGCGGCCAGTGACCGCGTTGACCCCGCCCGAGGCGCTCGGCAGGCGGCCGCTCAAGGCGCTCGTCCAGTTTGTCGTCCTCTACGGTGCGCTGCCCATCATCATCGCGTTGATGTATCTCGGCTTCGGCCTCATCGAGCCCGCATTCCACTCGGGCGAGAATGCCATCAACATTCTCAAGCAGAGCAGTTACCTCGCGATCCTCGCGGCCGGACAGTTGTTCGCGCTGCTGACCCGTGGCTTCGATCTCTCGGTCGGTCAGCTGATCTCGCTGGTGAGCGTCGCGGGTGGGCTCGTCATGCTGGACGTGCTCGAGGGCAGTCCGGGCGCTGTCGCTCTCGCCGTCTTCGCCGGCATCGCTGTCGGCCTCGGCGCCGGCCTCGCCACCGGCGTGGTGAACGGGGTCTGCGTCGCCGTGTTCCGGATCAATCCCTTCGTGGTCACCCTCGGCATGCTCGGCATCTGCATGGGGTTCGCGACCACGCTCTCGGACGGATTTCCGGTGTTCAATCTCCCGGAAGGGCTTACCAACACCCTCAGCCGCGCCGACGTGATCGGCATTCCGGTGCCGGTCATCGCCGCGCTTCTCGTGCTCGGCACCGCCTACGTCATCCTCAATCATTCCGTGCTCGGCCGAAGCATGTACGTGATCGGCAGCAATCCGCGCGCGGCGCACACCGCCGGCCTGCGCAGCCGCCTTCACCTGGCCTCGGCTTACGTCATCTGCTCGGTCTTCGTGGCGGTCGGCGCGCTGCTGCTGACGGCGCGCACCGGCTCGGGCGAGCCCAATCTCGGCGGCGGCCTGATGCTGCAGAGCATCGCGGCCGCGGTGATCGGCGGTGTCAGCCTGCGCGGCGGCGAGGGCAAGGTGATCCACGCCGTCTACGGCGCTCTTTTCGTGACGGTGCTCTCGGTGGGGATGAACCTGATCCGGGTCGACGGCACGATCCAGCAGATCATCCTCGGCATCGTGGTCGTCGCGGCGGTCTACCTCGACCAGCTCCGCACGCGCTTCCGCTAGGGACTTCCTCGACAACACTGGCACGCGATGGCCGGGGCCGCCTCGAGAGCAGCCCCGGCCACGCCGGTCTTACCTCACCGGTTGCGCCTCAAGCGGCGACCGGTGCCGTCGACTCCCCGCCGCGGGGAGCCGCGTCGTCGGTCAGTCCACGCTGAAGACCAGGTCCCAGTCCGAGGGCGCCAGGAGCAGGTGCCCCGGCACCGAATCGAAGTTGTCCTCGGTCAGCACCTTGGCAAGCGTGAACATGGTCTTCATGTAGGGCTTGCCTTCGAGGATGCGGACCGCCTGGTCGACGCCGACACGGGACATGATGATCTCGTACATGGTGACGCCGCCCTCGATGTCGCCGTTCTTGATCAGGTCCACCGAGCCGAGGTTGATGTACCAGGCCATCACGGCGATGTCCTGACGCCCCGCTTCCTCGAGCGCGCCGACGGCCGCCTCCGCGGTCACCGCGGTGCCGAAGATCGCGTCGATCTCGTCGTAGGTCTGCAGCGCGTCCTCGACCAGCTTGAGCTGGACGCTCTTGCCGGTGTCGCCGAACTTCGCCTCGAGCAGCTCGACGTTGGTGCCCTCGATCACCCGCTCGAGCCCGAGTTGCTGGCATTTCTCCGCCCAGCCCGAGCCTTGGGGACCGGGCAGGCTGACGACCTTCGCGCTCTCCTGATCCTTGAACAGGTTGACCAGGTGCTCGGCCGCAACGCCGCAGATGATCTTGTTCGAACCCGTCGACAGCGCATCGACCTCGATATCGAAGAGGGGATTGATGATGGCGATCACCTTGATCCCCTTCTCGCGCGCCTCGGCGATCTTCGCCTTCATGCCGCCTTCCGAGATCACGCCGATCAGGATCGCATCCGGGTTGAGCGCCATGCAGTCGTCGAACTGCGAGATCTGCTTGTTGAGCTCGGTGTAGCCGCCGGCCGAGAACAGCGTCGCCTTGATGCCGAGGCGGCGTGCCTCGTCCATGACGCCGTAGTTCACGCTGACCCAGTAGCTGTCCTTCATGTGCGGGAACAGCACGCAGATGTGCCACTTCTGCGAGGCCTTCTCGAGCGGCACGTAGTCGACGGTCTCGGGCAGGGTCTCGAGCGCGTCGAACTCGTCGGCCGTCAGGTCGCCGAGATCGAACACCTCGATGGGCCACCAGTCCTGCGACTGGGCTGCGCTTACACCGCCCATCAGCAGCAGACCTGCGGCAAAAAGCGCTACGAAGGCACTCCGCAATCCTGTCATGTCCGCTTCCTCCCCATGTGTATACGGTTCAGTTCTTGTGGGCGCTCGTGCCGTTGCCGATCGGACGGCGACGGCTTGCGGGCGCCCTCTTGTCCGTTTCCCCACCGAACGCCGCCATCGCCAGAATGCGTCGGGCGGGGTCGCGGCTGCGATGAGAGCCAGTCCGGGCACGCCCGCCGTTGCGGCCCCCGGCCCCTCGCCGCCGACCCGCGCGTCCGGGCCTTCGGGGCTGCTTCGGTTGTGCGACGGCGCAAGAGCGCCGATCGCGCGGCGAGCGGTTACTCTGAATTGGTGACCCAATTATGTCAACGGCGGTCCGCGCGCCGGTCCGCCCCGGTCACGGCATCGTGCTGGACTGGCAAGCTCTCACCGCCCACCGGGTGGGCCAGGTTCTGGACCTGCAAGGGGGATTCCCGGCGACAACGGGGCGGTCGCAGCCGGTGCCGAGACCGGGTGAGAGCCCGTAGCCCGTCGGCCTGTCGCCGCGTCGAAAGACCTTCTCCTCCATGGAGAAATGTCCGATCTTTGAGCCACGGTCGGCAGCCCCGCGGTCTTCGCGCACGCGAGCGATCCTGCCGAGCGCGGCGGTGCGGCAGTCAGGAGGCAACTCCCTCCATGTTCGAGGAGCTGGGATTCGAGGAACTGACACCGCTCACGGCGTCCGTCCTGCTGGGCCTGGTGCTCGGCTGCGCCTACGGCGCTCTGGCGCAGCGCAGCGCCTTCTGCCTCCGTCGCAGCCTGGTCGGCGCATGGCGCGATTGCCTGCCGGCGCTCGGCACCTGGGTGATGGCGCTCGCGTGTGCGATCGCCGGCACCCGGGTGGCGGTTGCCCTGGACCTGATCTCCTTCGAGGCGCACCGCTTTCTCGCGCCCGACCTGCCGCTTGCATCCGCGCTGCTGGGGGGCGCGCTGTTCGGGGCCGGCATGGTGCTGGCGGGCGGCTGCGTCTCGCGCCTCACCGTGTTGACCGGCTCCGGCAATCTGCGCGCCCTGCTGGTCCTGATCGTCTTTGCCGTCACGGCGCATGCGGTGATGAAGGGCGCGCTGGCGCCGATACGCGAGGCGCTCGGCGACGCGACCCTTCCGGGCGGCGAGGCGGCCGCGCTCTCGTCGTGGCCCGGCGGGGAAGTCTGGCCGCTCGTCATCGCCGCCGCCGCGGCGCTCTTCTCGTTCTTCTCCCGTGCGCGGCTCTCCCATCTGGCGATGGCGGGCGCCATCGGGCTGCTGGTGCCGCTTGGCTGGATCGGCACGGGCTTCGTGCTGCTGGACGACTTCGACCCGATCCCGGTGCAGTCGATGGGCTTCACGGGTCCAATGGCCGACACGCTCTTCTGGGCCGTGGCGGCAACGTCCATTCCGGCCGGCTTCGGCACGGGCCTGGCGGCCGGCGTCATCCTGGGCAGCCTGGCGGCGGCGCTCGCGGCGGGCGAATTCCGCTGGCAGAGCCTGGAGGGGCCGCGCCAGACCGGGCGCTACCTCGCCGGCGCCGTGCTGATGGGCGTGGGCGGCGTGCTGGCGGGCGGCTGCACGGTCGGCGCCGGCCTGTCCGGCGTCTCGACCGCAAGCCTTGCCGCCCTGCTCGCGCTCGCCGCCATGGCAGCCTCGGCGAGGGCCGTCGGCGTGCTCCTCGCCGCTCGCTGAAGCGCGGCCGCCCTTGACGGATGCGCTTCAGGCCGCGACCGCGGCCCGCCGCGAATGCGGCGCCCTCGCGGAGGCGTCGGCCGTAGGCCGGCTGCCGTGAGCGACAAAGAGTCAGAGCGCCCCGCCCAAGGCGGAAACGCCGCCAATCAGCTCAGCCGAACAAGTCCCCGGTGATGGCGGCGTACCAGCCGAGCGACTCCTCGTAAGTCGCCTTGCGCAGCTCCGCGCTTTCCCCGGTCTGGGATATGAAGCCGTCGATCTTGGCGATCTTCTCGTCGGTCGCTTCGTAGGAGGCGCCGACCTTGACTCCGTCATCGGTGCCGATGAGCGACCAGCAGGTGTTGGAGAAGCGCGGCGGGAACACCGTGGACCCGGTAAGCGCCCCGCGCACCGCCATGGCGCAGACCTTGGCCTGGCTGTTGGCCGAGAAGCCCGACTTCGGCATGTCGCCCTGCAGCGCAGCGTCTCCCAGCACGTGGATATTGGCGTCCGCCCGGCTCTCCATGGTGTGCGGCACGATCGGCGCCCAGCCGGACTCGTCGGTGATGCCGGCGAGCGCCGCGATGCGCCCCGCCTGCTGCGCCGGGATGACGTTGCAGACGTCGACCTTCGTCGCTTCGCCGTCGATCACCACTTCCATGGCCTCGGGCCGCACCTCGACGTTGCCGCCGCCGAAATCCGGGCCGACGCGCTCGATCATGCCGGGGTAGTGGCGCTGCCAGCCGTCCTCGAACAGCCCCTGCTTGGAGAATTTCTCCTTGGGATCGGCGATCAGGATCTTCGCCGTCGGGTTGGATTGCTTCAGGACGTGGGCCACCATCGAGATGCGCTCGTAGGGCCCCGGCGGGCAGCGGAAGGGGTTCGGCGGCGCGACCATGCAATAGGTGCCGCCCTGCGGCATGGCCTCGATCTGCGCCCGCAGGAGCTGGGTCTGCGAGCCGGCCTTGTAGGCGTGCGGCATGCGGTTCTGCTGCGACAGGTCCCATCCGGGGACGGACCCATCGCGGAAGTCGATGCCCGGCGAGAGCACGAGACGGTCGTAGGCGAGACTGCCCCCGCCCGCGAGCCCCACGCTCCGCTTGTCGCGGTCGACGGAGACCGCCCAGTCGTGCACCACGTTGATGCCGTGGTTCGCGGCCAGCGCGCCGTAGCTGTGCCCGAGCGACGCCCATTCGCGAAAGCCGCCGATGTAGAGGTTCGAAAAGAAGCAGGTGTAGTAGGCGCGGCTCGGCTCCACCAGCGTCACGTCCACGGCGTCGTCCGAATCCTTGGCGATATAGCGTGCCGCCGTCGCGCCGCCCGCACCGCCGCCCACGACCACGACGCGCGGACGGCCCTCCGCCAGCACTGCCGGGGCCGACAGCGCCGTCGTCGCAGCTGCCGCGCTGGCAAGGAAACCGCGGCGGCTCAGGCCGCCCTTTCCATTTGACTTGTTCATGGCGCGCTCCCCCTGGTTCACGGGTCGTCTTCCGCCCTCTGGAAGTGTGCGGCGAGGGCGGCGATCTCCTCATCAGACAGGCGCCCGGCCACGAGCTGCATGGCGGGATGCACCCTCTTTCCCTGCCTGTAGGCGTGCAAGGCTATCACGAAGTCATCGGGCGGCCAGCCCGTTATGGACGGGATGCCCTCGACCGTTCCGTCCGCCCGGTGGCAGGTGATGCATTCGCCCGCAAGATAGGCGCCGTACTCGGGGTCTCCGCGGATGGCGAGAATCGCGGGGTCGAGGCCGTATTCCTCGGGCGTGGCCGTGGGCTCCGCCGAGGGCAGATCGGAGCGGCCGCCGCCAAAGCCGCGCAGCCACGCCAGCAGGGCCGCCCTGTCGTCCGCTGCCGCCATGCCGGAAAAACTCATGCGCGAGTGCGGCACCAGGGCGGGCGGATCGGCGAGGAACGCATCGAGCGTCGCCCCGGTCCAGACCAGGCCGCCGGCCCCGGCGGCCTTCATCGCCGCCGAGTAGCGATAGTCCGCGAGCGAGCCGGCCGTGCGGCCGAAGACATCGTTGAGGTGGGGGCCGATCCGGTGCTCCGCGCCGGCGCCCGCCTGGTGGCAGCGCTTGCATTGCTGGAAGAGCGCATGGCCGCGCTCGGCATCGGCGCTCCCTGCGCCGGCGGCGGGAAGAGCCGCCAGCAGCGCCGCGGCCAGCAGCCCGGCGGCGGCCCGCGCCACGAGGCCAGCCCTCCCGTCACGGTGCCCTCCGGCGGCGCTAGTCGACGTCGACGTGTTTCTGAAGGCTGTAGACCGAGCCGTCATCGTCGACCCATTGGAATTCCAGAAGGCCCGATTCCGGGACGGCCATCTCGAACTGGATGTAGGGATCGGCCGAGACCGCCGGTTCCAGATCGACGGCAATCGCCACCTCGCCGCCATAGCTCACCACGAAGCGGTTGATGATCCGGCGGGGCACGAGCTCCCCGTCGCTGTCGTGGCGCTCCCCGGTATGCATCGGATGGGTGATCCGGGTCTTGACCGTGAAGGGAACGCCCGCCTCCACCGACTTCGGCAACTTCACGCGCGGTGTCGGTTCTGCCATCGCCCGCTCCTCAGCCGCAGCCGCCGACCGTCACCGCGATCTTCTGGGAAGTCTGGCGGAATGTTCCGTCCGCCATCTCCGCCACCGCATACACGTTCTGGCTCCCGGCCAGCCGGATGCGGATCGTGGCTTCCGGCGTCACCAGCGGCCCGAACGTGAAGACCGCGACGCCGGGATTGGGGTTTCCGTCGTTGAAGAGCGCGATGCGTCTCGCGCCCTCGGCCACCACCCGGATCGGTACGGCGCCGCCGTTGTCGAAGATCTCCGGCGCATCGAGCAGCACACCGCCTTCCAGGCGCGCTGCGCCGCCCGTGAACGCGTCGATGGCCCGGTCAACGCCGTTCGACGCCTCGACCGTGCCGGCGGGGATCAGCGCGGCCGCCGTGGCGGAGGCACCCAGCAGCAATACGTCCCTGCGTGTCGGGGCCATGACGCAGCCTCTTCCCGCTCGCCAACTCATGGAGGATATGGCTCCCCGCGGCGGCGCACGTCAAGCCTCCGTCAGGTGGCTTCGCCTTCAGCTCCCCCGAAAGCCTGCGCCGCCTGCCGCTCGCCTGCCTTCCTCCGTCGGGCGGTGGAATGCACCTCATCGGCCTGTCGGAGTTTCCGGCGCCGCCTCGCCCTTGCGCCAGACCGTGGCGAGCCAGGGCTGCTCCGCGCGCGGGCGGCCGGGCGGCCGGTAGTAGTGGTGCAGCTCGGCGAAGCCCGCGCCGGTTGCGTAGGCGCGCCAGGTCGCGAGGTCCCAGAAGCAGCCGTAGCGGCCGCCGACCCAGCCCTCCTGGTTGTCGCCGCGCGGGTTGGAGCAGAAGAGCACGCCGCCGGGCTTCAACGCCGCCGCGAGGTCGGCGAGCACGCGCGCGATCTGGCTGCTCGGCACGTGGAAGAGCGAGGCGTTGGCGAAGATGCCGTCGAAGCGGGCGGGCGGCAGCTCCAGCGCCAGAAAATCCTGGTGCAGTACGGTGCAGTCGCTTGCTGCCCGTGCCAGCGCCACCAGTTCGGCCGCGCCGTCCAGCCCCGTGACCTCGTGGCCGAGCGCGGCGAAGGCGAGGAGGTCGCGCCCCGGACCGCAGCCGAGGTCGAGGATCGCGTGGGGCGGCTCGCCCTCGATGGCCTCCAGCAGGGCTGCGATGTTCTGGCTCACGTCGTGGTCGGCGGTGCCGTGACGGTATGCCTCGGCCATGCGGTCGTATTCCGCGAGCGTGAGGGCGGCGGCCTCGCGGGCTACCGCATCGCTGTCTTCGCGTGAGAAATCGTTCATGGGATCAACCACTTGGCGTCGCGATGGCCGATGGCGCGTGTCTGCGCTAGACTCTGGCGCGGGGAGGCCGCATGAGCCAGCTCGTCAACAGACCGGCCGTCGCGCCGGAGACGCTCGCCTGCCTGAGCGCGCTTGAGCGCAAGGTGCTGTGGCTGTCGTCGTGGATGGTGCACAACGCCAACCACCTGCGGCCTGCGCGCGACGGCCTCAAGGTGGGCGGCCACCAGGCCTCCTGCGCCTCGGTGGCGACGCTGATGACGGCGCTCTACTTCGACGTGCTGGAGCCGAACGACCGGGTGGCCGTCAAACCCCACGCGAGTCCCGTGTTCCATGCGATCCAGTACCTCTTCGGCAACCAGACCCGCGCCAAGCTCGAGGGCTTCCGCGCCTTCGGCGGAGCGCAGAGCTATCCCTCGCGGACCAAGGACAGCGACGACGTGGACATCTCCACGGGCTCGGTCGGGCTGGGCGTCGGCATGACGCTCTTCGCCTCGATGGTCCAGGACTACGTGCGCTTCCACAAGCTCGCGCCGGAAGAGCGCGCGCCCGGCCGCATGATCGCGGTGATGGGCGACGCCGAGCTCGACGAGGGCAACGTCTTCGAGGCGCTGCTGGAGGGCTGGAAGCACGATGTCCGCAACCTCTGGTGGATCATCGACTATAACCGCCAGAGCCTCGACCGCGTGGTCTCGGATCGCCTCTTCCAGAAGATCAAGGACTTCTTCCAGGCGGTCGGCTGGAAGGTGGTGATCCTGAAGCACGGCCGCCGCCAGCAGGCCGCCTTCGCCCGGCCCGGCGGCGAGGCGCTCCGGCAGTGGATCGACGACTGCCCCAACGAACTCTACTGCGCGCTCACCTTCAAGGGCGGCGCCGCCTGGCGTGAGCGGCTCGGCCAGGACATCGGCCACGTGGCGGGCGTGAAGACGCTGCTCGCGGGCTTCGACGACGACGGCCTGCAGGATCTCATGACCAACCTCGCCGGCCACGACATGGAGGCGGTGCTGGAGGCGCTGCGCGCGGTCGATTCCGACGTGCCCCACTGCTTCATCGCGTACACGATCAAGGGCTTCGGGCTGCCCTTCGCCGGCCACAAGGACAACCACGCCGGCATCATGACCGAGGAGCAGATGGCGGACTTCCGCGCCGCCATGGACGTGGACGAGGGTGCCGAGTGGTCCCGCTTCGCCGGCTTGCGCGTCGGGGAGGAGACGCTCAAGGCCTTCATCGGCGCGGCCCCCTTCAACCGCAGGCCGGCCCGGTACTCTGTGCCGGCCGTGCCGTTGCCGGATGCGCTGCCCTTCCGCCCCGGCCCGCGCATGTCGACGCAGGAGGCCTTCGGCCGCATCCTCAACGAGCTCGGCAAGGGCGAGACGCCGCTCGCCGAGCGCATCGTCACCACCTCGCCCGACGTCACGGTCTCGACCAACCTCGGCGGCTGGGTGAACCAGCGCGGCATCTTCGACCGCGCCGACCGGGAGGACGTGTTCCGCTCCGAGAAGGTGGTCTCGATGCAGAAGTGGTCGCTCGGCCGCAACGGCCAGCACGTCGAGCTCGGCATCGCCGAGAACAACCTCTTCCTGCTGCTGGCGGCGCTCGGGCTCTCGGACGAATTCTTCGGCAGCCGGCTGCTGCCCGTCGGCACGGTGTACGACCCCTTCATCGCGCGGGGCCTCGATGCGCTCACCTACGCCTGCTACCAGGACGCGCGCTTCTTCCTCGCGGGCACGCCGTCCGGCATCACGCTTGCGCCCGAGGGCGGCGCACACCAGTCGGTCGGCACGCCGCTGATCGGCATGGGCCAGCCGGGGCTCATCTCCTTCGAGCCTGCGTTCGCCGACGAGCTTGCCGAGATCATGCTGTGGGGCTTCGCCCACCTGCAGGAGCCTTCGGGCGGCGCGCTCTACTGCCGGCTTTCCACCCGCACCATCGACCAGCCGGCCCGCGAGATCGGCCCGGCCCTGCGCGACGACATCCTGGCCGGCGGATACTGGCTGGCGGAGCCGGCGCCGGACGCGCCGCTCGCGCTGGCCTTTTCCGGTGCCATCGCGCCCGAGGTACAGGCCGCGCACGAGGCGCTGACGGACGAGATCCCGGGGCTCGGCCTGCTCGCCGTCACCTCGGCCGACCGGCTCTATGCCGACCTGCTCGGCGCGGCCGAAGCCCGCGCGAGCGGCGAGGCGGTGCCGGCGGCCCATGCCGAGGCGCTGCTCGCGCGCCTGCCGGCGGATGCTGCGCTCGTCACCGTGCTGGACGGCCACCCGGCGGCGCTCTCCTGGCTCGGCACTGTGGCCGGCCACAGGGCCTATCCGCTCGGTGTCACCGGCTTTGGGGAATCCGGCGACATCCCGGCACTCTACGCCAAGCACCGCATCGACACCGACGCCATCCTCGACATGGCCGCGCTGGCCTGCGTCGAGCGCGCTCGCCGCCGCGCCTGATTCCCGCGCCGCGCGGCCCGTCTCGAGCACAAGTTCAGCGGCTTCAGCCCACCACCGACGCGTGAGTTGCGCCTGCCCGCTGACGCCGCGCCTGCGCCAGCTCGTAGCTCGCCTGCATCCGCATCCAGTGCTCGGCGGTGCCCCAACCGATCTCTTCCAGCGCGAGCGCCATTGTGGCGGACACGCCAGCCCGGCCGTTCAGCAGACGCGACAGCGTACCGCGCTCGCAGCCGAGCCGGCTCGCCGTCTCGGTGACGGTCCAGCCGACCTCTTCCATGCCCTCGCGGATCAGTTCCCCGAGATGCGGGGGATTCAGCATGGGGCCGACACGGCCTCCATCGTCACTCATCGTTCGTAGCTCCTTCGAGTCAATGGTAATCGACCAGATCGACGTCCACGGCCTCGCCGTCCTCGAAGCGGAATACCACGCGCCAGTTGCCGGAGACGCGCACGCTCCACTGGCCCGCCCTGTCGCCGGTCAGAGGATGCAGGCGGAAGCCGGGCGCGTCAGCGCTGCGGGGAGTCGTTGCCTCCTGCAGCCGGAACAGGATGCGCCGAAGCCGCGGCACCAAGTGTGCGGGCAGCCGCGCCGGGTCGTCCCGTCGGTGCAGCGCGCGCAGGCCCTTGTGCCTGATCCTCGCGGAAGGATTGTAACGTGTAGCGCCTCGCGCCTCAAGAGGCGTGAAAAGCCTGCGTGGGTGATCCGGCCTCCGCGCGCAGGTGGGGCGGCATCCAGCGCTCCTGGTTCTCGGTGCCGTAGGCGAAGAACTCGGACGGCTTGCGCCGCTGCTTCAGCACCCACGGGTGCAGCACCGGCATGTTGTAGTAGAAGCGCGCGGCCCAGTGCGGCCAGAGAATGAGCGGCCAGGTGATGGTCGACCAGATCTGGGTATGCTCGGAGATCGGCCGCTGACGCGCCTCCCAGCGCGCGAGCACGCGGGCGATGTCGTCGTCCTCGCGCAGCATGTTGGCGAGCGAGAGTGCATTCGAGATGGCGGTGCCGCAGCCCTGGCCGAGCCCCGGCGACATGGCGTGCGCGGAATCG
>JAJDXK010000092.1 GCA_022823305.1 Alphaproteobacteria bacterium | reverse complement strand
ATCGGCCGAGCCGCCGCCGAGGCCGGCGGCGACCGGGATGCGCTTCTCCAGCACGATGCGCAGGCCGGCCGGGCGGCCGAGTCTCTCTGCCAGCGCCGCAGCCGCCTGCACCGCCAGGTTGCCGCCCTCCCCCAGCGCCGGGGCGAAAGGGCCGGTGAGCCTGAGCTCGAGCGTCTCGGCCGGCGCGATCTCCAGCGTGTCGCCGAGCGCGGTGAAGGTCACGAGGCTGTCCAGCTCGTGGTAGCCGTCGGCGCGGCGGCCCGTCACGTGGAGGTAGAGGTTGAGCTTGGCCGGCGCCTCGACCCGGATCACCGCCGGCACCTATTGCGCGTCGTCCGCCTCCGCCTCGGCGGAGAGGCCGTCCGCGAGCTTGCGCCGGACCTGATCGGCGAGCTCGTCCTCGGGCTCGAGGGTAAGCACGCGACGCCACTGGAAGCGGGCCTCGTTGAGCCGCCCCACCTGCCAGTAGGCGTCGCCGAGATGATCGTTGATGATGGGGTCGCCCGCCACCAGCTCGACCGCGCGCTCCAGCTGGTGGACCGCCTCCTCGAAGTCGCCCAGCCTGTAGGCGACCCAGCCGAGGCTGTCGACGATGTAGCCGTCGTCCGGCCTGAGCGCGACCGCCCTTTCGATCATCTCCCTGGCCTCGTCGAGCCGGTGCCGCTGCTCCACCCAGGAGTAGCCGAGGTAGTTGAGCACCAGCGGCTGATCCGGCTCCAGCTCCAGCGCCCGCAGGAAGTCGGCTTCGGCCCGCGACCAGGCGCCAGTGCGCTCGAAGGCGATGCCGCGCACGTAATAGAGGCGCCAGTGGCGGCTCTCGACGGCCGCGGTCCGCTCGACCGCGATGTCGTAGGCATCCGCCGCCTCCTCGTAGCGCTCGTTCATCCGCAGCGCGTCGCCCATCGCGCTCGCTGCGTCGGCGCGCTCGGGCTGCTCGTCCACCATGGCGCCGAGGGCGGCCACCGCCTCGTCCACCCGCTCGAGATCGGCGAGATCCGCCGCAGCGCGCAGCCGTGCCGTCCAAGAGAAGTCGGATTCGACGGGAATCCCGCGATAGACGGCAACGGCGGCCGCGAAGTGCCCCAGCTCTTCGTAGATGCCGGCGATCAGGAGGCGGGCAACGTCCAGGTCGTCGCGGAGGAAGAGCGCGAGGCGCGCATAGACCAGGCCGGCGTCCTCGATCTCCCGCTGCGGCAGGGCGGCGGCGGTGCCGAACAGGGCCTCCGCCAGGCCTTCGCGCGCGTCGGAGACCAGACGCGGCGGCGCCACCCCCGCCTCGGCCGCCGCCATCGCGCGCTCGGACCAGACATCGGTCGGGTTCTGCGCGTGGTACTGATCGTAGACTGCCCACGCCTCCCTGACGCGCCCGGCCCGCGCGAGCAGGCTGCCGAGCGCCGCGGTCGGGCGGAGCGAGCCGCTGGAGAGCGCCACGGCCTCCCGCAGCATCGCCTCCGCATCCTCCTGACGGCCGGCCATGTCGTGCATCAGGCCGGCATGAAGGAGGAAGAAGGGCCGGTAGGCAGCGCGCTCGCCGAGCGGCGCCAGTGCCGCCAGCGCCTCGGCCTCCGAGCCGGCGCCGGTGTGCATCCACCCCTCCGCGAGCGGCACTAGGATCGCATAGACGCCCTCGCGCGCGATCGGGTCGACGTGCCCCAGGGCTTCCTGGAAATCGCCCGTGCGGGCGGCCTCCAGGCCGAGCACGAAGCGGGCCAGGCGCCCCTGACCGTCGATCTCCAGGAGGCGCGAGCCGAGCGCGGCCGCCTCCTCGACCCGGCCGTCCGCCACCAGCAGCGACACGGTGCGACGCAGGAGGGCGGGGTTTCCCGGGTCCTCCTCCAGCGCGCGCCGCAGGTGCTCCGCCGCCGCCGCATAGTCTCCACGCACATGCGCGTAGCGGCCGACGAGGTAGTCGCCGAGCCCCGAGCCGTCCTCTCGATACTCGCTCGCCGCCGGCTCCGGCGGCACCGGCGGGTCGCTCGCCGCCGCGCCCGCGACCCACACCCCGCCCGGCAGGGCGGCCAGCAGCGCGACGCTCAGCCAAGCGGCGGCGGGGCGGTGCGCGCGGCGTGTCTCCACCCGCTCCCCGGCCTCACATGTTGGCATAGTTGGGGCCGCCGCCGCCCTCGGGCACCACCCATACGATGTTCTGCGTGGGGTCCTTGATGTCGCAGGTCTTGCAGTGGACGCAGTTCTGCGCGTTGATCTGCAGGCGCTGGCCGGCGTCGTCATCCACGATCTCGTAGACGCCGGCCGGGCAGTAGCGCTGCTCCGGCGCGTCGTAGAGCGCGAGGTTCACCGCGATCGGCACGCTCTCGTCCTTGAGCGTGAGGTGGGCGGGCTGGTCTTCCTCGTGGTTGGTGTTGGAGAGGTAGACCGAGCTCGGCTTGTCGAAGGAAACGACGCCGTCCGGCTTCGGGTACGCGATCCGGCGCGCCCGCGCCGCCTTCTTCAGGCTCTCGTGATCGGGCCGGTGGCCGAGGGTCCAGGGCAGCACGCCCCCGGTCCAGAGCTCGATGAAGCTGATCGCGGTGCCGATGCAAAGGCCCCAGCGGAACGCGGGGCGGCAGTTCCTGACCTGGCGGAGCTCCTCGACCACCCAGGAGCGCTCGAGCGCCTTCGGGTAGGCGTCGAGCGGCCTGGTTCCGTCGTCGGCCTCGCCGAGCGCGGCGAACACCGCCTCAGCCGCCAGCGCGCCGCTCTTCATCGCGTTGTGGCTGCCCTTGATCTTGGGCACGTTGAGAAAGCCGGCAGCGCAGCCGACCAGCGCGCCGCCGGGGAAGACGGTCTCGGGGATCGACTGGTAGCCGCCCTCGTTGATCGCGCGGGCGCCGTAGGCCAGCCGCGTGCCCCCCTCCAGCACCGGGCGGACGAGCGGATGGGACTTGAAGCGCTGGAACTCGTCGAAGGGCGAGAGGTGGGGGTTCTCGTAGTCGAGCGCGACCACGAAGCCGATCGAGACCAGATTCTCCTCCAGATGATAGAGGAAGGAGCCGCCGTAGGTGCGGATGTCCAGCGGCCAGCCGAAGCTGTGCTGGATCAGGCCGGGCCGGTGCTTGCCGGGCTCGATCTCCCAGAGCTCCTTGAGGCCGATGCCGTAGGTCTGCGGCTGGGCGCGATCGCGCAGGCCGAAGCGCTCGACGACCTGCCCGGTGAGCGAGCCGCGCGCGCCTTCGGCGAAGAGCGTGTACTTGGCGTGCAGCTCGATGCCGGGCTCGTAGGTCGCCTTCCGGCTGCCGTCCCTGGCGATGCCCATGTCGCCGGTGGCGACGCCCTTGACCCGGCCGTCCTCGTGGTAGAGCACCTCCGCCGCGGCGAAGCCGGGGTAGATCTCGACGCCCATCTCCTCGGCCTGCTGGCCCAGCCAGCGGCACAGGTTGCCGAGGCTGATGACGTAGTTGCCGTGATTGCGCATCGCCGGCGGCAGCAGCATTCCCGGCATGCGGATGCCGCCCCTGGCGGTGAGCAGGCGGAACTCGTCCTTGCGTGCCGGCGTGTTGAGCGGCGCGCCCTTTTCCTTCCAGTCGGGGATCAGCTCGTCCAGCGCGCGCGGCTCGAACACGGCGCCGGAGAGGATGTGGGCGCCCACCTCCGAGCCCTTCTCGAGTACGGTGACGCTGACCTCGCGGCCGCTCTCCTCGGCCAGTTGACGCAGGCGTATCGCGGCGGCGAGCCCGGCGGGCCCGGCGCCCACGATCACCACGTCGTACTCCATCGATTCCCGGCTCATGGGCCTTGCCGATTGTCGACGAAAACACCCCGCGCGCAAGCGCCAGCGCACCCACCTCCCCCTGTCCCCCTCCCCCCGGTGGGCGGTGGGGGAACGTGGCTGCGCCGCCTACACTCCCTCTCCCCCCCCAACCCAAGCGAGCGTAGGGAGCGCCCGGCGTCTGAGGAATACGAAAGAGTGGCGGAGAGGGCCGGGGTGAGGTGGGGGATGCTCCGGGCGGCGTGTCGGCTGCCTCAGGCTCCAGCGCCGTAGCCGTAGTCGCGCCGCGCGGCCTCCGGCGTGATGTAGCCCTCCGCCAGATCCTCCGCCACCGCCTCGGGCGCGCGCTCCGCGGGCTCGCCGTAGCCGCCGCCGCCCGGCACGATCAGCCGCACCCGGTCGCCGGGCTTGAGGCGGATGTTGGCGTACTTCGACGACGACGCCTTGCCGTGGGTCTCGGTCACCGGGCGCCACTCCTCCGCCCCCTCGGGGCGCACCAGGGTAGCGCCGACCGCGCCCTCCTTGCCGCCGAAGAGGCCCCAGGTCTTGATCCGGTGCCGGTCGGTGCACTGGCTCGCGGTGATCTCGGCCGAGAGCGTGCGCAGCGTCTTGCGGTAGCCGAGCCCGCCGCGGTGCCGCCCCGGCCCGCCGGAATCCGGCGTCATCGCGAAGTCCTCGACCTGGAAGGGGAAGCGCGTCTCGAACACCTCCACCGGGTTGAAGCGGCAGTTGCCGTTGATCGCGATGACGCAGTCGTTGCCGTCGGCGAAGTCGCGCCCGCCCCAGCCGCCGGAGATCAGGTCGTAGCAGGCGAAGTACTCGTCGTAGTCCGGGTGGTGACCGCCGAAGACGAAGTTGCCGCCGGTGCCGCTCTCGGCCGCCATCGCGCGCTCGGGCGCGCCCTGGGCCAGCGCGCCGATCACGATCAGCGCGAGCCGGGGGTGGGTCTCGGTGTTGCCCGCCACCTCGGGCGCCGGGTAGTCGACGTTGGCGACCGTGCCGGGCCGGGCCACGATCTTGATCGGCCGGAAGCAGCCCGAGTTCTTGGGGATCGACGGGTCGGTCATGTGGAAGAGCGCGTTGTAGGTAGCCGACCAGGTGACGCCGAGGGTGGCGTTGATCGGCCCCTTCGCCTGATCGTCGGTGCCCGAGAAGTCGGCGATCAGCTCGTCGCCCTGGACGAAGACGTCGACCTTGAGCTGATAGGGCTTGTCCTCGATCCCGTCGTTCTCGACGGTGTCCTCGAAGTGGTAGCGGCCGTCGGGGAAGTGCGCGATCTCGGCGCGCATGCGGCGCTCGGAGTAGTCCATCAGGTCGCGGCAAGTCTCACGCCAGAGGTCGCGGCCGTACTTCGCGACCATCTCCTTGAGCCGCGCCTCGCCGAGGTCGAGCGCGCCGATCATGGCGCGCAGGTCGCCGTAGTTGTAACGGGGGGTGCGGACGTTCGCGAGGATCAGCTTCCACACCGATTCCACGTCCTTGCCGCGCTTCATGATCTTCACCGGCGGCACGCGCACGCCCTCGTGGAAGATCTCGGTGGCCTCGCCGGCGAAGCCGCCGGGCACCATGCCGCCCACCTCGGCGATGTGGCCGATGGCGACCACGAAGGCCAGCAGCCTGCCGTCGGCGAAGACCGGCTTGAAGAGCGTGTGCTCCGGCACGTGCAGCCCGCCCCGGTAGGGGTCGTTGTGGACAATGACGTCGCCTTCCTCGATCTGGTCGATCGGGATCTCCTCGGCGCAGGTCTTGATGAGCAGAGGCATGCCGCCGATCTGGGCCGGGCAGAACTCGGCGACCGAGACCATCTCGCCGTCGGTGTCGGCGATGGCGCAGGTGAAGTCGAGGCCCTCGTTGAAAATCGTCGAGTACGACGTCTTCATCAGGGTGATGCCCATCTCCCGGCAAATCGACACCATCGACGAATCGATGATGTTCATCGTCACCATGTCCATGCTGCGCCCTCCCCGCGCCGGCCGCGCCGCCTGCGGCGACATTACGGCCTCACCCGCCGCTTGGGAAGCCGCGCGCCGGCGCGGAATCGCCTGCGCTATAGTCGAGCCATGCTCCGCCTGACCCTCACCGCGATGTTCGTGGTCCTCATCTCCGTAGCGGGCGCGGCGGAGGACAGCACCGTAGCGCTACCGGCAGCTCTTGCCGTCGACCGCACGGCACGAGTGGCGGAGGTGATGGACGGCGGCACCCTGCGGCTCGCCGACGGCGAAACCGTGCGGCTCGCCGGCATCCAGGCACCGAAGCCGGGGAGCGGCGACGGCGGCTCCGAGGGCTGGCCCCTCGCACGCGAGGCGCGGCAGGCGCTGACCGCGCTGGTGCAGGGCCGCAGCGTCGGTCTCGCCTTCGCAGGCCCCCGGCGCGACCGGCACGGCCGGCTCCGCGTCCATCTCGTGCGCGCGGACGACGGCCTCTGGATTCAGGGCGCGCTGCTCGCCGCCGGCCTCGCGCGGGTCATGAGCCTCGTCGACGAGCGCGCGGCGGTCGCCGCGATGCTCAGGCTGGAGCGCCGCGCCCGCGCCGGATGCTCGGGAATCTGGCGCGAGCCGTACTACCGGGTGCGGGCGGCGGCCGAGGCGGGCGGCGCCCTCCGCAGCTTCCAGCTTGTCGAGGGCCGGGTGCGGGCCGCGGCGGTGGTGAGGGGCCGCGGCTATCTGAACTTCGGCGAGGACTGGCGCGAGGACTTCACCGTCTCGATCGCGCCGCGTGACCGCAAGCGCTTCGAGGCTGCGGGCATCGCCGTGGAGGACTACGAGGGGCGGCTCGTGCGCGTGCGCGGCTGGATCGGGTCCTTCAACGGCCCCATGATCGAGGCCACCCACCCCGAGCAGATCGAGGTCATCGAATAGCCCGCCGCGCGGGCGCGCCTATTCCGCCGCCGCCTGCCAGCCGATCTCGGCGCGGAGCCTCGGCATCAGCTCGGTCGCG
The DNA here is from genome assembly GCA_022823305.1 of Alphaproteobacteria bacterium. GTDB lineage: Bacteria > Pseudomonadota > Alphaproteobacteria > UBA828 > UBA828 > WTGU01. The sequence continues at coordinate 37,388 of JAJDXK010000092.1, read as the reverse complement.
GTGAGCTCCATGTGGCGCCGCCAGAGGTCCTTATGCACCCAGTCGTGGTGCGAGACGATGAGGGTCTCGAAGGGCCCCGTCTCGTCGCGGAACGCGGCGATCTTCTTCGCCACGGTCTTGGCGCTGCCGGCGGTGACGATGGTGTCGATGCAGTATTCGGGCGTCACCTCCTCGTCCGGCATGTCGGGGTCGGACTTCAGCATGTGGACGAAGCCGCCGTGGCGGGTGATGCCGATGATGTACTCGAAGTACCAGCGGAAGGCGTTGTCCTCGCGCCTCAGGTACTGCCGCGCGTCCTCGTCGGTCTCGGTGACGAGGAGGGTGCGACCGGCCTTCCACATGGAGGGGTCGGGCTGCTTGCCGAGCTTCCGGCATTCGTCCAGGTAGTCGCGCCAGTGGCCCCTGAGCACGTCGTCGGGCACGAAGTTGGCGGAGATGCAGTCCCAGCCCCGCCTGGCGGCGAGGCGGATGCTGCCGGAGCCCCGGCTCATGGCCGGAATCATCACCGGCGGATGGGGCTGCTGGTAGGGCTTGCCCATGGCGCCGATGCCGTACTCCGGCAGCACGTTGTCCTTGATCACGAAGTCCCAGTACTTGCCGTGGAACTCGTAGGGCGGGTCGGACGCCCAGATGCCGTGGATCATGTCGATGGATTCGACCAGCATCTCCATGCGGTCGAGGTCGGTGATCTTGAACATCTCGAAGTCGGGCGGCGTCGCGCCGGGGCCGATCCCCATGAGGAAGCGGCCTTCCGAGATGTGATCGAACTGGGCCGCCTGGCCGGCGACGATGGCCGGGTGCTGGTAGGGCAGGCAGAGGACGCCGGAGCCGAACTTGATGCGCTCGGTCTGCGGCACCAGCGCCGCGAAGAGCATCAGCGGCGACTGGATCGGCTCGGAGGGAAGCGCGAAGTGCTCGCCCAGCCAGACCTCGTCGAAGCCGACTGCGTCGGCGCACTTGATGATCTCGAAGTCTTCCTTGAGCAGGGTGTGGTAGCCCCGCCGGAAGTCCTGGATCGGGTGCATGAACATGCCGAGCTTCATGGCGCGCCTCCCTGGCGGCGTTTGCCTGTCGCGGCCCGCATTATGGTGAGACCACGCGCCCGCGTCCAATGGACGGCGGGTGCACGGGTGCTTCCGTTACCAGAGCCGGTTGACGCCGTAGCGATCGAGCGTCGCGTCGACCGAGACGATCGCCAGGTCATGCCCCAGAGCCTGAGCAATGAGCATCCGGTCGAACGGATCGCGGTGAATGCCCGGCAATCGACCGGCGCGTTCGGCATCGGCAACGCCGATCGCCAGCGCCTCGAAGCCCTCTTCGGCGATGCACCCTGCGACGTCCGCCGCGACGGCTTCTGCCTCGGGCAGCTTGCCAAGTCGGTGCTTGGTGGCGATTTCCCAAGCGGAGGCGGCACTAACGACGATGTCGTTTGCCTCGTCAGCGATCACGTTGCGTGCGGTTGCGATCAGGTGGGGGCTGTCCTCGACCCACCACAGAAACGCATGTGTATCCAGCAATACCCGCACTGCTTAGCCGCCTTCCCAGAGCTTCAGTTCCTCTTCCGGTAGCGGATCGAAGAAGTCGTCGGGAATGACGACCTTGCCCTTGAGCCGACCAGGACGGCGCTTCTTGCGCGGCTTGCAGGCGACGAGCCGCACCACAGGCACTCCGCGGCGGGCGATCACGACCTCCTCACCGGCCTCGGCCTGCGCGAGCAGGCGGGAGAGCTGGGTCTTGGCTTCGTGCACATTCACGACAGTCATGGCGCACCTCTCTCGCGCCCCCGTATCTAGCCAATATATTAGCTAACTACGCGGTTATTTCAATGCCGGACGCAAGATTCCAGGCTGTGGCCGTCCGTCAGTCGTCGTCGATGAGCCTCGGCAGAATCTCGGTCTCGGCGCGCACGACGTCCTCGGGAAAGTCGATCTCGATCCAGGGGAGGCCGGTCACGTCCTCTGCGCCGAAGGGCGGGTCGGCGGCGCGCAGGATCGCGGCGACGGCGTCCTCCATGGGGCGCTCCCGGCCCCCGGCCCGGATCATCTCGCCGGCGGTCTCGATGAGCGCCGCCGCCGTCCCCTCGCCGAGGCGAAAGAAGCCGACCGATTCGCCCAGCGCCTCCGCCGCGGGGTCGATGGTCTTGCCGAAATCGGCGACCCGGCCTTCGACCAGACCGACCTTGACCGGCTCGTCGCCCGGCTCCCAGCCGCGGTCGACCAGCAGGCAATCGGCGTGGCGGGTCTCGAGCAGCGGTGCGAGCACGCGGCGGTCGTAGAGCACGTCGCCGTCCATCAGCAGCACCGGCCCGCCCGCCGTGAGCGCCTCGCGCACGGACCAGAGCGTGAGAATGCTGCCTTCCTCGTAAGCCGGGTTGTAGACGGTCGAGACCTCGGTGCGGCCCGCCTCGGCCAGCGCACGCTCGATGGCGAGCGCCTCGTGGCCGATGCCGATCGCCAGCTCGCGCACCCCGAGGGCGTCAAGGATGGCGAGGTGGCGCTGCAGAAGGGTGCGGCCGCCGAAGCCGAGCAGCACCTTGGGCTGATCGCGTCCCAGGCGCCGGCCGACGCCGGCGGCGAGCATGACGGCGCGCATGGCCTAACGTCCGGCGTTGTCACGACCCCGCTTGGGGCTATATGACGCCCCATGGTCGAAGGCAAGACGAGCGAGGGCGGCGCAGCCGGCGACGAGGGCGCCAAGCCCGCCGGCAAGAAGCCGCGCCTGGCCTGGGACCAGCGGCTCGCACGCTGGATGGTGCGGCCGCTGGTGCACACGCCGGTCACGCCCAACCACATCACCACGGTCAGGCTGCTGCTGGGGCTCGCGGCCTGCGGCCTCTTCGCCATGGGCACGCGGCCGGAGATCCTCTATGCCGCCGGGATCTTCATGCTGTCGAACTTCGTCGACCACATGGACGGCGAGCTGGCCCGGCTCTCGGGCAAGTCGAGCCGCATCGGCTATCACTACGACAACTACTCCGACGCCTTCATCCACGTGGCGCTCTTCGTCTGCATCGGCATAGGCCTGCAGGAGAGCTGGATCGGCGGATGGGCGCCCTGGCTCGGCCTCATCGCCGGCGTCTCGGTCTCCTCGCTCTTCTTCATCTTCTGGCGGATCGAGCAGCGCGCCGGCAAGCGCCAGGCCCGCCAGCCGATCTACAAGGGGTTCCACCTGGAGGACACGATGTACTTCATCGGCCCGATCACCTGGAGCGGCGGCCTGATCGTGCTGCTTCTGGCCGGCGTCGGGCTGGCGCCCCTCTATGCGCTCTGGCTGCTCTGGCGCGAGCGCCGGCTTCTCTTCGGCAAGCTCCCGGAGGCTCAACCATGACCACGCTCGTCACCGGCGCCACCGGCTTCCTCGGCTCCGCCGTCGCCCGCGCGCTGCTCGATACCGGGCACGCGGTGCGCGTGCTGATGCGGGAGCGCGCCGACACGCGCAACATCGACGGCCTCGACGTGGAGCGCGCCGTCGGCGACCTCAACGACCGCGCCTCGCTGGAACGCGCGGCGCAGGGCTGCGACACCCTCTTCCACGTGGCCGCCGACTACCGCCTGTGGATTCCCGACCCGCCGGCGATCTACCGCACCAACGTGGAGGGCTCGCGAGACCTGCTGCGCGCCGCGGCGGAGGCCGGCGCCAGCCGCATCGTCTACACGTCAAGCGTCGCCACCCTCGGCCTCAACGCCGACCATTCGCCCGCCGACGAGGAGACGCCGGTGACCGAGGCCGCCATGATCGGTCACTATAAGCGCTCCAAGTTCCTGGCGGAGGAGGCCGTGCGCGCGCTGGTCCGCGACGAGGGGGTGCCGGCGGTGATCGTCAACCCGTCGGCCCCCATCGGCCCGCGCGACATCAAGCCGACGCCGACCGGGCGCATCATCGTCGACTTCGCCGCAGGGCGAATGCCCGCCTACGTCGATACCGGCCTCAACGTGGTCCATGTCGACGACTGCGCCGCCGGTCACCTGCAGGCGCTGGAGCGGGGGAAGATCGGCGAGCGCTACATCCTCGGCGGCGAGAACATGACGCTGCGCGAGATCCTGGAGTGCCTGGCCGGGCTCGCCGGGCGCCCGGCGCCGCGCATCCGGCTCTCCCACCGCGTGCTGGGGCCGGTGGCTGCGGTGGGCGAGGCCTGGGCACGGGTTGCCGGCGGCGAGCCCAGGCTCACCCGCGACAGCCTGCGCATGGCGCGCAAGATGATGTTCTTCTCGTCCGCCAGGGCGGAGCGCGAGCTGGGCTATGCCGCACGCCCTGCCAAAGATGCGCTCTCCGACGCGCTCGATTGGTTCCGCGCCAACGGCTACGTGTGAGCGTCGGGCGGGCGATCTTTGTGCCCCGCCCGGGCCATGCTAGGATGCCTGGAACGCGCCAAGAATACCAATGATCGCAGCCCTTTAGCCCCAATCTCCCGGCACGGGCCCCAGCCAGTAGGACAGGACCATGGAATACGGCTTCAACGTACCGAACGGCGGGCCGCTGGCCGTGCCGGAGCACATCGCGACCATCGCCCGGCACGGCGAGACGCTGGGCTACCGCATCCTCGCCATCCCGGACCACATCGTGGTGCCGAGCGGCATCGATTCGCCCTATCCCTATTCGCCGGACGGCACGCTCAACTTCCCCACCCTGCTCGCCGGCGAGTGCCTGGAGCCGATCGCGCTGATGGCCTACCTCGCCGGCGTCACGACGAAGATGCGCCTGCTCACCTCGGTGATGGTAGTGCCCTACCGCCAGCCGGTGCTGACGGCGAAGCTTCTCTCCACGATCGACCTGCTCTCGGGCGGGCGCGCGATCGTGGGCGTGGGCGCGGGCTGGATGGCCGAGGAGTTTCCGCCCGTGGGCGCGCCGCCCTTCGAGGCGCGCGGCCGCGCCACCGACGAGTACCTGCATATCTACAAGGAGCTCTGGACCGCCGATGCGCCGCGCTATGACGGCGAGTTCACCTCCTTCGACAATATCCTCTTCCACCCCAAGCCGGTGCAGAAGCCGCACCCGCCGATCTGGGTGGGCGGCGAGAGCAAGCCGGCCAAGCGGCGCACCGTGCGCCACGGCGACGCCTGGTTCCCGATCGGCTGCAACCCGCGCTTCCCCATGGACACGCTCGGCCGCTTCGCCGCCGGGCTCGACGACATGCGCGCCATGGCGGAAGCGGAGGGCCGCGACCCGGCCAGCATCGACGTCGCCTTCTGGGCCGTCTGGTACGGCGCCAGCGAGGAGCCGATCATCACCGACACGGGCGAGCGCATGCTGCTCTCCGGCTCGGCCGACGACATCGCCGGCGACATCCGGGCGATGCGCGCGCTCGGCGTGCGCCACCTGGTGCTTCAGGTCCTGCGCGAGACCATCGAGGAGACCCTCGACACCATCACCCGCTTTGCCGAGGAGGTGCGCCCCAAGGCCGACGGGTAGGCATCGGACACCAGGCGGAGCGCGGATCGAGGAGCACCGGGCCGCAGGCCCGGACGGCGCGACCGCGCCGCGCGCCCAAGGCGCGTAGCCAAGCGAGCGGAGCGAGCGCCCGGCGACTGAGGGATATGAAGAGTGGAGGAGAAGGCCGGGGTGAAGTGGGGGCGCTTGACCCGCTTCGCAGGGCGTAATAGCTAGACCACGGCTCCACGTCGGTCCGAAGCGATGGCCCTACGCCCGATCATCACCGCGCCCGACAAGCGGCTGAAGGCGCGCTCCGCGCCGGTCGAGGCCGTCGACGACGAGGTGCGCACGCTGCTCGACGACATGCTGGAGTCCATGTACGCGGCGGAGGGGATCGGGCTTGCCGCCATCCAGGTGGGCGTGGCGAAGCGCTGCATCGTGACCGACGTGCACCCGCCGGACGAGCCGCACGCGCCGCTCAAGCTGGTCAACCCGGAGATCGTGTGGCGCTCGGACGAGCGCGTCAGCCACGAGGAGGGCTGCCTCTCCTTCCCCGACCACTACGCGGAGGTGGAGCGCCCGGCCTCGGTGACGGTGGCCTACCAGGACGAGACCGGCGCCGCCCGTGAGGTCACTGCCGTGGGCACGCTCGCCGTCTGCCTGCAGCACGAGATCGACCACCTGGAGGGGGTGCTCTTCGTGGACTACCTCTCGCTGGTCAAGCGCAGCATCATCCTGCGCAAGCTGACCAAGGCGCGCCGCGCCGCCGCAGGCGCCTAGTCTCCCCCGCCCGGACCCCCATGCGACCGCTCAGGCTGGTGTTCATGGGCACCCCGGCCTACGCGGTGCCGGCCCTCGATGCGCTCCTGGCGAGCGGCCACACCATCGCCGCCGTCTACACCCAGCCGCCCCGCGCCGCAGAGCGCGGCCGCAGGCTGCGGCAGACGCCGGCAGCAGTGCGCGCGGCAGGCGCCGGCATCGCGCCGAGCACGCCGGCGAGCCTCAAGCCTGCCGAGGTGCAGGCCGCCTTCGCCGCGCTCAGACCCGATCTCGCCGTCACCGTCGCCTACGGCCTGATCCTGCCGCCGGCGGTGCTGGCGGCGCCCCGGCTCGGCTGCATCAACGCCCACGCCTCGCTGCTGCCGCGCTGGCGCGGCGCGGCGCCGATCCAGCGCGCGATCATGGCGGGCGACGAGGAGACGGGCGTCACCGTCATGCGCATGGACGAGGGCCTCGATACCGGCCCCATCCTCATGGCGGAGCGGCTGCCCATCGGGCCGGAGACCACCGGCGGCACGCTGCACGATGCGCTTGCCGCGCTCTCCGCCCGGCTGGTGGCGGACGCGGTCGATGCGCTGGCGGCGGGAGGCCTGCCCGAAACGCCGCAGCCGGCCGAGGGCGCCACCCATGCCGCCAAGCTCGGGAAGCACGAATCCGCGATCGACTGGCGCGCGCCTGCGGCGCAGATCGAGCGCACGGTGCGCGCGCTCGCGCCCGCCCCGGGCGCCTGGTTCAGCCACGAGGACACGCGCATCAGGGTGCTGGCCGCCGAGGTGAGCGCCCTGTCCGCCGCCGCGCCGCCGGGCACGGTGCTCGACGACGCGCTCACCGTCGCCTGCGGCGCGGGCTCGGCGCTGCGCCCGATGCGCCTGCAGCGCGCCGGCAAGGCGGCGATGGCGGCGGACGCCTTCCTGCGCGGACGGCGCATCCAGCCCGGCACGCGACTGCCATGCCCCGCTACAGGCTGACCCTCGAATACGACGGCACCGGCTTCGTCGGCTGGCAGCACCAGGGCGACGGGCGCTCGGTGCAGGAGGCGCTGGAGCGCGCGGTCGAGGGTTTTTGCGGCGAGCGGGTGCGGGTGCACGGCGCCGGCCGCACCGATTCCGGCGTCCATGCGCTGGGCCAGTGCTGCCACCTGGACCTCGCCGCGCCCGCCGCGCCGGAGGTGCTGCGCAACGCGCTCAACGCCCATCTCCGGCCCGCGCGCGCTGCGGTGCTGGAGGCGGCCGAGGTCTCGCCTGCCTTCGACGCGAGGCGCGATGCGGTGGCGCGCGTCTATCTCTACCGCATCGCCAACCGCAGCGCGCCGCTCGCGCTCGCGCGCGATCGCGCCTGGCACCTGCCGCGCCCGCTCGACGTCGCCGCCATGGCCGAGGCCGCGCGCCTGCTGGAGGGCACCCACGACTTCACCACCTTTCGCGCCGCCCGGTGCCAGGCGGATTCGCCCGTGCGCACGCTCATGAGCCTCGCCGTCACCCGCCGCGGAGAGGACATCGCGATCCGCGCCTGGGCGCGCTCCTTCCTCCACCACCAGGTGCGCGCCATGGTCGGCACGCTGGCGGAGGTGGGCGAGGGCCGGCGCGCGCCCGCCGATGTGGGCGCCGCGCTCGCGGCCCGCGACCGCAGCCGGAGCGGCCCGACGGCGCCGGCCGGCGGTCTCTATCTGGAGGCGGTGATGTATCCGGCGCCCGAGGGCGCCGGCGGGCGCGCTACTTCTTGACGCCCAGCACCTCGCGCGTGCCGGCGATCCCGGTGCGATAGATGTGCTCGACGAACTCGAGGCATTCCGCCCTGGTCTTGCCCCTCTTCGGAACGAAGCGGCTGGTCCACTGCACCTCGGAGCGACGCGAGGTGATCGGCTTCACCCTGATGGTGGCGGTGTAGTCCTCGAAGGGGCACATGTTGTCGGGGTCGGCGGTGATCCTGTAGACCTGCACGCGCGTCGCCACGTCGTACTTGAGCAGGGTCTCGTCCAGCGCGCCCTTGACCCCCTTGACCTTGAGCGTCCGCACCACGCCCTTCTTGTCGAGCGTGCTCCTCGTGATGGTGCCCGCCATGATTACGGTCAGGTTGTTGAACGCCCCGATCTCGCCGAAGACACGGTCGGCCGATGCGCTGATCTGCTCGACGACCCTTGCACGCGTGTACGCCATTGCCAGTCCCTCCGTCGGTATCACGCAACGGGCCCGAATGGTGGACGGAAACCGGGGCCAGCGCAACGCGCGATCGGGCGCTAGCCGCCGCCCCGCTGGAAGGAGCGCTCGAGCCGGGCGAGGTGCCCGGCCGGGTCGGCGTGGTCGATGTAGCGGAAGCGGGCGTTGAGCACGGGGAGCGCGAGCGAGGCGATGCGGCGCACGCGCTGGTCGGACAGGGTGATCTCGAGGGTTCCGTCCGCGTCCTCGACGGTGAGCCGGTCGCCCTCCTCGACCAGCCGCGCGTCGGGGAGCGCGCGGCGCAGGGTGCGCCGGAACTCGCGGCGCTCGATCGCCATTTCCTTCTCGAAGGTGACGCTCTCGGACATGCGCGCGGACGAGCGCCGGGACGCGGGCCTCGCCGGGCGGCTCAGCCGCCGGCCACCGGCGGCCACACCGCCAGCGTGTCGTTCTCGCTCAGCCTGTGGGAGCCGCGCTCGCTCGGCTCCACGTAGATGCCGTTCACCAGCACGATGGAGCAGTACTGGCGGGGCAGGTTGAAGCGGGCGAAGACGTCCTCCGGCGTCGTCCCCTCGTCGAGGTCGAGCGCGACCTGGTTGTCCTCGGCGCCGGCGGGGAGATAGTCGCTGAGCAGCGCGTAGAGCTTGACGTTAACCCGCATGTCTCACCACGCTCGCGGCGCCGCCGGCGCAGGGTCGCCCTTGCTCAGGTCTGGCTGTGGGCGACGTAGGCCTCCATCACGCGGTGCGGGTTCTCCAGCAGCTTCTCCTTCCACTCGGCGAGCGCGGTCCGGTTCTGGATCAGGCCGCGGATGACGCCGACGTGGTCGGTGAGACCGAGGCCGAGCGCGCCCACCAGGTGGTCGCCCTCGAACTCCAGCCGCAGGTACTTGAACGCGTCCTCGTCGACGGCGACGCCGCTGTCGCCGCCGGCGACGCCCTCCCAGCTGCCGAAGGAGCTGGAGACCAGGCCGACGGTGGCCAGCACGTTCATGTTGAGGCTGCCCTTGTAGTGCGCACGGCGGCCCAGCATGTTGAGCGCGGCGATGCGGCCGTGCTCGGTGGCGGTCGGCTGGATCGCGTGCACCGAGTACTCGCCGGTGGAGAAGTCGAGACCCTGGGCCACGTCGCCGGCGGCGAACACGCCCGCGGCGCTCGATTCCAGGTGCTCGTTCACCAGCACCCCGTGGTCGGTCCTGATGCCGCTGCCCTCGAGGAAGCCGATGTTGGGGGCGACGCCGACGGCGAGCACCACGAGGTGAGCGTCCAGCCTCTCGCCGCTGTCGAGCACCACCGCCTTGTCGCCGCCCGCACCCTTGGCGGCCTCGATCGCCGTGACCCGCGCGGACGTGAGCACGCGGATGTCCTTGGCCGCGCACCAGCGCTCCAGCATGCCGCCTGCGGTGGCGTCCATCATGCGCGAGACCATGCGGTCTTCCATCTCGACCACGCTGAGGGTGCCGCAGCGCTTGGCCAGCGCCTCCATGATGATGCAACCGATGAAGCCCGCGCCGATCAGCACCACGTTGGCGTCGTCGCCCAGCAGAGCCGCGATCTCGCGGCAGTCCGCCAGCGTCCAGCAGTTGTGCACGCCCGGCAGGTCGAGGCCCGGCACCGGCGGGCTGAGCGGCGTCGCACCGGTGGCGATCAGCAGGCGGTCGTAGGAGACCGCCTCGCCGCCTTCGAGGGTGAGCGTGCCGTCCGCCGCGGCGAGCGCTTCCGCCCGCCCCTGCCGGTACTGGATGCCGAGGTCCTCGTAGTGCCCCTGCGCCTTGCGCAGATAGGTCCCGCTCTGCTCGATCATGCCTTCGAGGACATAGGGGATCGCCATCCGCGAGTAGGGCGGCTCCGGCTCGTCGCCGATCAGGACGATGTCGGCGGCCCTATCTCCCTTGCGCAAGGTCTCGGCGGCGACCACGCCGGCCGGGCCGGCGCCCACGATCACATGCTGCATGTCGACTCCCGCTTGGCTCTTCGTGCCCTTGCTCCGGCGGACACACGCCTGCGTCCGGGAGCGGCCCGATTCGTCACGTCCCCTGCCGCCACCCCCGATGCGCGCCGGGGGACCGGCGCCCTTGTCGGCACACCCGGTCCCCCGCCGTCACGAGACTGACGAATGGTGCGGCCCCGGCCGAGACTCCCGACGGCCAGCCCCGGACCTAGAGCGCGAGGCGCTCCACGGTCTCGTTGCTGGGCACGCCGTCGGCGGTCCAGCCGCGCACCTCGTAGTATTCCGGCAGCATCTTGTCGAGGCCGTTGGTGAGCCCCTCCGCCGGCCCGGTCTTCGCCGCGTCCTTGAGCAGGCGCGCGGGCAGGGTGTCGTCCTTGCCCGTGAAGCCGGCCGCCGTGTTGTACTGCCGCTCGAGGTTCCAGATCCGCTCGCCCACCTCCAGCAGGCGCTCCGCCGTCCAGTCGCCCTCGCAGGCCGCGTTGACCTGCGGCGCGATGTCGTCGAGCGACCAGGCGAAGGTGGTGAAGACGCAGAGCCCGGTGGAATCCACCGCGGACGTCGCGTCCTGGAAGGCCTTGACCAGACCCGCCTTGCCCTCGGTGACGTGGGGATCCGTCTTCTCCGGCACGCCCAGGATCTCGGACGAGACGGTGTAGGCGCGCAGGTGGCAGGCGCCCCGGTTCGCGGTCGCGTAGGCCAGGCCCATGCCCTGGATGCCGCGCGAATCGTAGGCCGGGAACTCCTGGCCCTTGACCGACATCGAGAGCTCCGGCTTGCCGTACTTCTCGCACAGCAGCTTGGAGCCGAGGCCGACCTCGGCGCCGAAGCCCTCGCCCTGGCCGCATTGCTCCGCAAGCTGGGTCAGCGCCTCGGCGGAGCCGAACCTGACCTCGAGACCGCCGGTCTGCTCGTCGCCGATGGCGCCCTCCTCATAGAGCTCCATGGCGGCGCCGACGGTGGCGCCGAAGGAGATCGGGTCGATCCCCTGCTCGTTGCAGATGAAGTTGGCGAAGGTGAGCGCGTCGAGGTCGTCGACCCCGGTGGCCGCGCCGAGCGCCCAGGCCGCCTCGTACTCGAGGCCGCCGGAGGCGATCTGGTACTGCGGCCGCTCCGCCACCGTGTAGTGGGTGCGCTCGACCGTGGAGATGCGCCCGCAGGCGATGGTGCAGCCGAAGCAGGCGGCGTTGGTCACCAGGTTGGGCTTGCCGTCGGCGCGGGGCTCGGCCATCGCCTCGGCCGAGATGTTCTTGGCGCCGTCGAACTGCACGTCCCGGTGGTTGCGCGTCGGCAGCGCGCCGACCTCGTTGATGACGTTCATCAGCACCTGGGTGCCGAAGGCGGGCAGGCCCTGGCCGGTGACGGGGTTGTCGGCGAGGGTCTGCTTGCCGTCCGCGGTGGCCTGCATGAAGGCGCCGACGTCTTCCACGCTGACGCCCAGGGTGCCGCGGATCGCCACCGCCTTGAGGTTCTTCGACCCCATCACGGTGCCGACGCCGGAGCGCCCGGCGGCCCGGTGCATGTCGTTCACCACGCAGGCGAACTTGACGCCCTTCTCGCCGGCGACGCCGATCGAGGCGACGCGGATCAGCGGGTCCTGGTGCTTGGCCTTGATCCCCTCCTCGGTATCCCAGACCGACTTGCCCCAGTACTCGGAGGCGTCGATCAGCCGGGCGTTCTCGTTCTCGACCAGGAGGTAGACCGGCTCGGGCGCGCGGCCCTCGAAGATGATCATGTCATAGCCGGCGTTCTTCATCTCGTTGCCGAAGAAGCCGCCGGAATTCGAGCACGCGATGGCGCCGGTGAGCGCGCCCTTGGTCACGACCGAATAGCGCCCGGCCGTCGACGCGCAGGTGCCGGTGAGCGGCCCGGTCGTCATGATCATCTTGTTGTCGGGGGAGAGGGGGTCGACCTTGGGGTCGGTCTCCTCGACCAGATACTTGGTCGCGAGCCCCCGCTGGCCCAGGTACTTCTGGGCCCAGTCCATGTTCAGCGGCTCGTTCTTGCAGGTGCCCTCGGTCAGGTTCACCCGCAGCACGTTCCTTGCCCACGCCATGACAAGCCCTCCCTATGCCTCGGCCTGCGCGCCGGCGTCGGTCTTCGCCGCCCACTGGCGCATCCGGTCGAGGCCGGTCCAGTTCGCGTCCACGTAGGTGATGGCCGCCGTCGGGCAGGCCTTGGCGCACTCGGGATCGCCGCCGCAGAGGTCGCACTTGATGACCTTGCCGGTGGACGCGTTGTAATTCACGGTCCCGAAGGGGCAGGCGATGGTACAGACCTTGCAGCCGACGCAGAGCGCATCGGAGACCACCTTGGCGCCGGTCTCCGCGTCGAGCGTGATCGCGTCGACCGGGCAGGCCTGCATGCACCAGGCCTCGTCGCACTGGGTGCAGGTGTAGGGGACCATCCGCCCCTGGTCGTGGAAGTTGAACACCTTGATGCGAGACTTGGCGGGGTTGAACACCCCCTCGTTGACGTGGGAGCACGCCAGCTCGCACTGCAGGCAACCGGTACACTTGTCCGGGTCGATATGAAGCGATTTCTGCACGTTCGTAACCTCCCGTCGCGCCGGTCGGGCGCTCGCTGCCACTCTACACCACTTGCCGCCCGCCATGCACCGGGCAATTGGCGCCCGATCCCCTAGCCTGCCATCGCCTCGGCGCCGGCGGCGATGGCCTTCACGATATTGTGGTAGCCCGTGCAGCGGCAGAAATTGCCCTCCAGATAGGCGCGAATCTCCGCCTCGCTCGGCTTCCCGTTCCGCTTCACCAGGTCGAGCGCGCACATCACCATGCCGGGGGTACAGAAGCCGCACTGCAGCGCGTGGTGCTCCTTGAACGCCGCCTGCATGGGGTGCAGCTCCTCGCCCTTCGCCACGCCCTCGATGGTGGTGACGTCGGCGCCCTCGGCCTGGGCCGCAAGCATCGTGCACGACTTCACGCATTCGCCGTCCACATGCACGTTGCAGGCGCCGCACTGGCTGGTGTCGCAACCGACGTGGGTGCCGGTGAGACCCAGGTCGTAGCGCAGGAACTCGACGAGCAGGGTGCGCGTCGACACTTCGCGCGCGACCGTCTCGCCGTTCACCGTCATCGTCACCTGCGCCTGGGGCACGTCGCCTCCGCCTGCTCCTGCATCACATCCGAACGGAAGAATAACCGTGACGGTCGCGGCGGACAAAGCGTTTGTGGCGCGCTCAGGCGCGGCAGAGCGATGGTGGCGCGCAGCCTGCCCCGCCGGTATAGGATGGCGCGGGAGCGGGGAGTAGAGGGACGCGGGGCCGAGCCATGAACATCGCGGCATTGCTGGCGAAGACGGCGCGCACCCTGCCGGAACGGCCGGTGGTCTCGCTCGGCGGCACGGTCGCGGCCAGCTACGGCGACCTCCACACGCGCGCCGGCGCCATCGCGGGCGCGCTCCGGGGCGCCTGCGGGCTCGAGCCGGGGGCGCGCGTCGCGATCGTCATGAACAACCGGCCGGACTACCTGGAGGCGCTCTTCGGCGTCTGGTACGCCGGCCTCGTCGCGGTCCCGGTCAACGCCAAGCTGCACCCGCGCGAGGTCGCCTACATCCTGGGCAATTCGGGCACCCGCCTCTGCCTCTGCGACGAGGCCCACGCGGAGGGGATCGAGAGCGTGCGCGCAGACGTGCCGGGCCTCGCGGCGCCGCTGGTCGCCGGCGGCGAGGACTGGCGCGCCATGCTGGGTCACGACCCGGCAGGCCCGGCCGAGGCCGGCCCGCACGATGCCGCCTGGCTCTTCTACACCAGCGGCACCACCGGCCGGCCCAAGGGCGCCACCATCACCCACCGCAACCTGCTGGTGATGACGCTGAGCTACTTCGCCGACCTGAACCCGGTCACGGAACGGGACAGCGTGCTCCACGCGGCCCCCCTCTCCCACGGCTCCGGCCTCTACGCGCTGCCCTTCATCGCCAAGGGCGGCAACAACGTGATCCCCGAGAGCGGCGGCTTCGAGCCGGCCGAGGTGCTCGACCTGATCGCGCGCCACCCCGGGGTCTCGATGTTCGCGGCGCCGACCATGGTGGTGCGCCTGCTCGACAGCCCGGCGCTGAGCAGCGCCGACACCGCCAACCTCGACCTCGTCATCTATGGCGGCGGGCCGATGTACGTCGCCGACGTGGAACGCGCGCTCGAAGCCTTCGGCCCCAAGCTCGCCCAGATCTACGGCCAGGGCGAGGCGCCGATGACCATCACCGCGCTCTCGCGCGCCCGCCACAGCGAGAGCGGCCACCCCCGCTACCGCGAGCGCCTCGGCTCCGCCGGAGTCGCGCGCACCGACGTGGAGGTGACGGTGGTCGACGAGGAGGACCGGCCGCTGCCGCCGGGCGAGACCGGCGAGATCGCCGTGCGCGGCGACGTGGTGATGCGGGGCTACTGGGAGAACCCGGAGGCCACGGCGAGCGCGCTCAGGGGCGGCTGGCTGCACACCGGCGACGTCGGCCGCTTCGACGAGGACGGCTTCCTCACCCTGCTCGACCGCGCCAAGGACATGATCATCTCGGGCGGCAGCAACATCTACCCGCGCGAGATCGAGGAGGTGCTGCTGACCGACGAGGCGGTGCGCGAGGCCGCGGTGATCGGCCGCGCGCACCCCGAGTGGGGCGAGGAGGTGGTGGCCTTCGTCGTGCCCCACGAGGGACAGGACGTGAGCGCGGAGCGGCTCGACCGCCTCTGCCTGGAGAGCATCGCCCGCTTCAAGCGTCCGCGCGTCTGGCGCATCGTGGACGGCCTGCCCAAGAACAACTACGGCAAGGTGCTGAAGCGCACGCTGCGCGAGGAGCTTGAGGCGGAAGCGTAGGCGCAGACCTTCCAATTCAGTTTGTATAACAATGAGCTATACGAAATTGGGTTCGTTTTGTAATTTTTGTTTTTCTGCTGGCTTCCGCATTTCGCTGCACGGCTTTCCCCTCTCTCGGCCCGAGGGTGCCGCGCATATCACGACGCCGGCGGGAGATGCACCCTACTCCGGTGCGTAGGGGTTCTTGCCGGCGCGGAGCAGGAGGCGGATGGGGACGCCCGCAAGCCCGAACTCGGTGCCGATCCCGTTCACCAGGTAGCGGCGGTAGCTCTCGGGCAGCGCGGCGGGCTTGCTGACGAAGAGGGCGAAGGTGGGCGGCCTCGCCTTCACCTGGGTGATGTAGCGGAGCCGGAGCCGGCGGCCGGCCGCAAGCGGCGGCGGGTGGCGGTCCACGGCGTCGGCCAGCCAGCGGTTGAGCCGGGCCGTGGGCACGCGGCGGTTCCAGGTGTCGAAGGCGCCGAGCACCGCCGGCATGATGGCCTCGCTGCCGGCGCCGGTGAGCGCCGAGCAGGTCACCACCGGCACCCCCTTCACCTGGGCCAGCGCTGCCTCCAGCCTGTCCTGCAGGGCGGCGCGGGCGGCGGCGCGCCGGCGCACCAGGTCCCACTTGTTGAGCAGGATCACGAGCGCGCGGCCTTCCTCGGCCACGCGGGCGGCGATCGCCATGTCCTGGCGGCCGGCGGGCTCGGTGGCGTCGAGCACGACCAGCACCACCGCCGCCTGGCCCAGCGCCCGCTCGGCGTCCCGCGCAGACAGCCTGTCGAGGGGAGCCGTGGTCCTGGCGCGGCGGCGCAGGCCGGCGGTGTCCACCAGCTCGACCGCGCGGCCCTCGTAGGTCCAGCGCACCGCGATCGAATCGCGCGTGAGCCCCGGCTCCGCGCCGGTGATGACCCGGGCCTCGCCCACCAGCCGGTTGAGCAGCGTCGACTTGCCCACGTTGGGCCGGCCCACGATGGCGAGGCGGAGCACGTCGTCCGCGCCGGGCGCCGCAGTATCCCCCTCGGCCGCGGCCTCGAAGGGGCTGAGCGCGTCGTAGAGGTCGCCCAGGCCCTCGCCGTGCTCCGCCGAGATCGGGATCGGCTGCCCGAAGCCCAGCGCATGGCTCTCGGCGATCCCGCCCGCGCCGGCGTCGCCCTCGCACTTGTTGACGGCGAGGATCACCGGCACTCCGAGCCGCCTGAGCTGGTTGGCGAAGAACGCGTCGGCAGGGGTCACGCCGGCGCGCCCGTCGATCAGCAGCAGGGCGGCGTCGGCGTCGGCCAGCGCCTGCTCGGTCTGCGCCATCATGCGCCCGGCCAGCGTCTCGGGTGCTGCCTCCTCGAGGCCGGCGGTGTCGATGGCGCGGAACCTGAGCGGGCCGATCCGCGCCCAGCCCTCGCGCCGGTCGCGCGTCACCCCCGGCTCGGGCGCCACCAGCGCCGCGCGCCGGCCCACCAGCCGGTTGAAGAGCGTCGACTTGCCCACGTTGGGGCGGCCCACGATGGCGACGGTGAAGCCCACGGGCGGCCTCGGCTCGGCTCAGCGCAGCGCGATCAGGTCCGCGGCGTCGGTGAGGATATAGACCGTCCCGTTGGCGACCACGGGCGGCAGGCGGACCGGATCGCCCGCATCCTGCACGCCCAGCAGGCGGCCGTCGTAGGGCGAGAGCGCGAGCATCGTGCCGCCCGATCCGGCCACCAGCAGCCGGTCGCCGACGAGCGCGGGGCCCTTCCAGTAGATCGGGTCCTCGCGGTCCTCGGGGTCCTCGTAGCGCGGCAGGGTCTTGACCCAGACGATGGCGCCGCGCTCGCGCGTGATGCAGACGACCTCGCCATCCGCGCTCATCACGTAGAGGAAGTCGCCGGCGACCCAGGGCGTGTCGAGGCCGGCGATGTCCCTCTCCCAGATCCGCCGGCCGGTCCTGAGGTTGATGGCGACCAGCCGCCCGCCGTGACCGATCGCGAAGACGATGCCGCGATCGATCACGGGGTTGCCGTTGATGTCGTTGAAGGTCGCGATGGCGCCGAGGCGCACGCCCTGGACGGCGAGGATGTCGGCCCACACCGTGCGCCCGTTCTCGACCCGGAGCGCGCTCAGCTCGCCGGAGGAGAAGGGCGCGACGACGATGCCGCCCTCCACCGCCGGGCTCGCGCTGCCGAGAATGCCGGCGCCTTCCACGATCCCGTTGTGGCTCCATTGCACGGTGCCCGTCTCCGCATCCAGCGTCCACAGCCGGTTGTCGTGGCTCACGGCGAAGACGCGCCCGCCGGAGACCGCAGGCGGCGCGCGCACCGGCACGCCGATCACCTGGCGCCAGCGTATGGCGCCGCTTTCGGCCTCCAGCGCCACCACGTGGCCGAGGCCCGTGGCCGCGAAGACCAGGCCTCCCGCCACGGCGAGGCCGCCGCCGAAGGCGCCCTCGTCGTCGTCCTCGGGCAGCGTGTCGGTCGACCACAGCCGCCGGCCGCTCTCCGCATCGAAGGCGGAGACCAGGCTCTCCGAATCCATGGCGAAGACGCGCCCGCCGGCGATCACCGGCGGGGACAGGATGGGCCCGTCGTCGTCGATGCTGTCGCCGATGTCGGCGCGCCAGGCCACGCCCAGGGCGTCGGCGGCGGCCAGGTGGTGCATCGCGTGGTGGGGATAGCCCCCGGCCTGGGGCCAGTCCTCGTTCAGGTAGGGCGGCGGCAGGCTCACCGTGACCCCCCGGGCGCCGGCGTCGGGCTCCAGCCTCTGCTCGAGGGAGATCACGGAGAGCCGCTCGCCGGGGATCGGCTCCTGTTCCTCGCCCTCGAAGATCGAGCAGCCGCCGAGGCCGAGCGCGAGGCAGAGAGCGATGAGCGCGGAGCCTCGCCTGATCCCCGGGAGCGTGCCGTGCCTCATTCCGCCGCGCCGTCTTCCGGCGCATCGGACGGAGCCGGAGCCTCGGCATCGTCCCAGTCCGCGGACCCGGTGCCGCCGGCGAGCGCCTCCTCGACGCTGCCGCCGAGGCTCTGCAGCAGCTCGGCCGCCCGTTGCCTGAGGCCGATCGGCGCCGCCGGATCGCTCACCAGCCCGGCGAAGAGGCCGCGCGCCGCGGCCTCGTTGCCGGCGCGCATCTCGGCGATCGCGGAAAGCTCCGCCGCCAGCGGGCGCCACGGCGAATCGCCCGCCAGCAGGGGCGCGAGCCGCTGGTTGATCTCGACCAGCGGCGCCCGGTCGATCAGCCGCTGCGCGGCCAGCAGCGCCGCCAGATCGCGGTAGAGCGGGTCGACGCGGCTGTCGCCGGCCATGAGGTCGTAGGCGTGGACGGCGTTGGTGACGTCGCCGCGCCTGGCGCGCGCGTCGGCCTCGGCCAGCCGGGCCAGCGCGGCATAGCCGGTCTCGGAGTCGGCGGCCAGCATGGCGAGCCGCTCCGCCGCCTGTCCTCCGCGCCCGGCCTCGGCCTCGGCCATCGCCGCGGCGAACTGGCGCCCGTCGGCCTGGCGGGCGCTCTCCTGCGCGTCGCCGATCACCACGACGGCCACCGCGCCGCCCAGCGCCAGCACGCCGACGCCCAGCAGCCAGTAGCGCCACCTGCGCCACAGCTTGAGATAGCGTTCGTGACGCAGGTCCTCGTCGACCTCTCGGAAGATATCCGCCACCGCCCGGGCCTCCGTCAGCGCCCCTGCCCTGCCGCCCCGCCCTGCACGGGGCCCTGGGTCAGGCGGCCTCGCGCCACTTGATCGAGCAGCCCATGGAGGGAAGCTGCTCGGCGGGCCCCTGCCCGGTCTCGGCGACCTGCAGCATGGCCTCGTAGAGCTCGCGCCGGGCGTCGGGAACCGGCTCCATCCGGGAGGCGTCGAGCCGGCCCCGGTACTGCAGGCCGAGCGCGCCGTCGAAGCCGAAGAAGTCCGGCGTGCACACCGCGTCGTAGGCGCGCGCGATCTCCTGGCTGCGGTCGATCAGATAGGGGAAGCCGAAGTCGTGCGCGCCGGCGAAGCGCCTCATGTTGTCGAAGGAATCGGCGGGATAGGCCGCGGTGTCGTTGGGCATGATGGCGACCGCGCCGATCCCGTGCCCGGCGAGCTCGCCCACGTCCCGCACGATGCGGTCGATCACGGCCTTGACGAAGGGACAGTGGTTGCAGAGGAACATCACGAGCGTGGCGCGCTCGCCCGCGCAGTCGGCGAGCGTGTAGCGCCTGCCGTCGGTTCCTTCGAGCGCGAAGTCGGGCGCCTTCCAGCCGAAATCGCAGACGGGCGTGGTCATCGCCGGCATTGGCGTGGTCTCCCCGGCGCGGCCGACCGCCGCGCCCTCGCAGGCCTTGGACGTTGGTGTAAGATCACAAACATCGCCTGAAAACGCAACGACATGGACGAGGCGAAAGGAGGGCGGCGATGAGCGGGAGAATCCATCGCTATCGTGACTTCTGGCCCTTCTACGTGGGCGAGCACAGCCGCACGGGCACGCGGCGGCTGCACTTCGTCGGCACCACGGGCGCCGTCGCCCTGGTGGTGGCTGCGGCGGCGCTGCAGGAGCCCCTGCTGCTGCCCGCCGCGCTGGTGTGCGGCTACTTCTTCGCCTGGCTCAGCCATCTCCTGATCGAGCACAACCGGCCGGCGACGTTCACCTATCCGCTCTTCAGCCTGGCCGGGGACTTCCACATGTGGGCGCTGATGTGGCAGGGCCGCATGGACGCCGAGGCGGAGAGGCTGGCCGCCGCCGAGCCCGGCTCGCCGGCGGCTTAGGTTGGGGTCAGGCCGCGTCGGAGCGGGGCTTTGCGATCACGTAGGCCCGCCGGTAGTGCTCCAGGCAATAGGGCTTGCCCAGGAGCGCCCGCTCGCCGCAGAAGTGGAAGCCGGGCTCGTCGGGGTGGCCGATGGGCCACTTGCAGGACGCACTGCCGAGCGTCAGGGACGGCACGGGGGCGCGCGGCTGGGCCTGCGGCAACACCGTAATCGACGCCGAGTGCGGCTTGCGCCCGTTGGTCACGCGCTTCGGCGCCGACGCGCTCTTGCCCTGCCTGATGGGCGAGGGACGCGGCGGAAGCTGCAGCCGATGGGCCTTGCCGACGACGGCATTCTTCGACATGCCGATCGCGCGGCCGATCTCAGCGGTCGTGAGTCCCTCGTTCCAAAGCCGGGTCACAGTGGCGATCCGCTCCGGTGTCCAGGTTGTCATGGCCGATCCTCCATCCGGTGCCGGGCTCTCGCCCGTTCCAAATGTTGAGAAGCTTTGTCCCAAAATCGCAATATACAGTAGCAGCCACGAAATGCAAGGCCGTGATTCGGCGCAACGCCGCCGTCACCGCGGCCTGCAGCCGGAGCCCGGCGCCGCCGGAGACCTTGCGCGGGCGCCGGCTCATGCGCTACCTCTCCGCCTCAGCGACGATCGACAACTGGCGGTCCCGCACTTGGGAGGGGAGCGATGAGACCGTTGGCGGATGGCGGTTGCGCGCCGGCCGCGCGGCCGCGGCGACGGGGCGCGGCAGGCGCGGGCTGAGGCGAGGGCCGATGTGAGCCTGTTTCGCCGACGCGAGAAGCTGAGCCGATGGGCGCGCGTCCAGCGCTTCGTGTGGCCCAGCATGGGCTGGGGCCGGGTGCTCCGGTACTGGGCCTTCAAGCTCAAGCGGCTGCAGGGTTCGCCCTACGCCATCGCGTGCGGCTTCGCCTGCGGGGCAGCGGTCTCGTTCACGCCCTTCATCGGCTTCCACTTCATTCTCGCCGCCGTGCTCGCCTGGGCGCTGCGCGGCAACATCATCGCGTCTGCGATCGGCACCGCGGTCGGCAACCCCTGGACCTTCCCCTTCATCTGGGCCGGGATCCTCTGGCTGGGCACGTGGATCCTGGGCTACGAGCGGGGCCAGGAGCTGCCCGAGGACGTCAGCATCGGCACCATCTTCGAGCAGCCGGAGACCTTTCTGCTGCCCATGCTGGTGGGCGGCCTGCCGACGGCGGCGGTGGTGTGGATCCTCTTCTTCGTGCCGATCCGCCGCGTGGTGGCGAACTACCAGCATCACCGCACGACCAAGCGCCTGCGCCGGCGCCGCGCGCTCGACGCGGAGCGCGACGCCAGGCTCGGGGCGAAGGAGGCGGAGGAGGACATCGACATCCCCGAGGTCGCCACCGAGGCCCCCCAGCCGGTCGCCGCGAACGTGACCCACCTCGACCGGGCGGTGGCCGACCGCGGCCGTTGATGGCGCCGCCGGGGCGGAACACGGAGTGGCGCACGGCTCCGGCAGCGCACGCGCCGTGAGCACCGCCGACGCAGCGCCCGGGTGGCCGGTGATCGTGGGCCTCGGCACCGATATCGTCGACATCAGGCGGATCGCGCGCACGCTCGAGCGCTTCGGCGAGCGCTTCACCCACCGGGTCTTCACCGCAGCCGAGCGCGAGCGCGCCGAACGCCGGCTGAGGCCGGAGCAGACCTACGCGCGGCGCTTCGCCGCCAAGGAGGCCTGCGCCAAGGCGCTCGGCACCGGGCTGCGCAGGGGCGTCTTCTGGCGCGACATGGCGGTGGTCAACCTGCCCACCGGCCAGCCGACCATGGCGCTCACCGGCGGCGCGCTCGAGCGCTTGCAATCGCTCACGCCATCGGGCATGAGGTGCCGCATCGACGTGACGCTCACCGATGAGCCGCCGATCGCCCAGGCCATCGTGCTGATCACGGCCATCCCTGCGACCGACTGACGGCGACGAGGGCAGCGCACGGCCCCGGCCGCAACCGACCGGAACCGAAGCGACCGCACATGGGGCGCGCCAAGACTCAGACCAAGGCCTCCGCCAAGCGAAGGTTCAGCGGCTTCTGGGACACCATCCGGACCCTGATCTACGCGGTGCTCGCCGCGCTGATCGTGCGCACGGTCGTCATCGAGCCCTTCAACATCCCATCGGGCTCGATGATCCCGACGCTGCTGGTCGGCGACTACCTCTTCGTCTCGAAATACGCCTACGGCTACAGCACGCACTCGCTGCCGTGGGGCGTCGACGTGTTCGACGGGCGCATCATCGACAGCCCGCCGGATCGCGGCGACGTCGCGGTCTTCAAGCTGCCGAGCGACAACGAGACCGATTACATCAAGCGCATCGTGGGGCTGCCGGGCGACCGCATCCAGGTCGTCAAGGGCGTGCTGCACATCAACGGCGAGGCTATCAGGCGCGAGCGGATGGACGACTACAGCTACCGCGACCGCTACGGCCGCGAGCGGGTCCTGCGGCAGTATCGCGAGACCCTGTCCAACGGCGCCTCGTACATGACCCTCGACGCCACGCCCACGGGCGGCCTCGACAACACGCAGGTCTACACCGTGCCCCTCGACCACTACTTCGCCATGGGGGACAATCGCGACAACTCGCTCGACAGTCGCGTGCCCACGGTCGGCTTCATCCCGGCGGAGAATCTCGTGGGCCGTGCCGAGTTCATCTTCCATTCGCTGGCCGACGGGACCAGCATCGGGGAGATCTGGAACTGGGCGAGCGCGACCCGCAGCGAGCGGATATTCAAGGCGATCGACTAGCGCCGCGGGCGGAGGAAGAGGCCGCCCGGCCGCCCGCCTCCCTCGAGGAGGCGCTCGGCCACCGCTTCGCGCGACCGGCGCTGCTCGCGCGCGCTCTCCGCCACCCCAGCGCCGCGACTCAGGCCGGCAGCAACCAGCGCCTCGAGTTCCTTGGCGACCGTGTGCTCGGCATGGTGGTGGCGGCGATGCTCTGCGAGGCCTTCCCGGACGAGGCCGAGGGCGCGCTCTCGCAGCGCTTCTCTGCGCTCGTCCGCCGCGAGGCGCTGGAGGGCGTGGCCCGCCGGATCGGGCTCGGGCGCCACCTCGCGCTCGGCCGCAGCGAGGAGGCCGGCGGCGGGCGCGAGAACCCGGCCAATCTCGAGGACGCCTGCGAGGCGGTGATCGGCGCGCTCTATCTCGACGGCGGGCTCGCGGCGGCCGAGCGCTTCGTCCGACGCCACTGGGAGCCGGCGATGAGCGCAGCACCCGAGCCGCCGCGCGATGCCAAGACGCGGCTCCAGGAATGGACGCAGGCGCGGGCGCTCGGCCTGCCCGCCTACCGCACGCTTGGCGCGAGCGGCCCCGCCCACGCCCCGGTCTTCGAGATCGAGGCGGAGGTCGCGGGCCTCGGCCGGGCGCACGCCAGCGGCGCCACCAAGCGCGCCGCGGAGCAAGAGGCCGCCGCCGCGCTGCTGGCGCGCACCGGCGCCGCCGGGAGCGGAGCGGAGGACGATGGCTGAGCCCGGCACCCGCGCCGGCTTCGTCGCCGTCCTGGGCGCTCCCAATGTCGGCAAGTCGACCCTGGTCAACCGGCTGGTCGGCGCCAAGGTCACCATCGTCTCGCCCAGGGTCCAGACCACGCGCACCCGGCTGCGCGGCATTCGGGTGGAGGGCGAGGTGCAGATCGTCTTCGTCGACACGCCGGGAATCTTCGCCGCCAGGCGCCGCTTCGAGCGTGCCATGGTGCACGCCGCCTGGAGCGGCGCCCACGACGCCGACGCCATCCTTCTGCTGGTCGATGCGAAGAAGGGGCTGACCGGCGAGACCAGAGCCATCGCGGAGCGGCTGAAGGAGGCCGGGCGCGAGACCCTGGTGGCGCTCAACAAGATCGACCTGGTGCCGCGCCACGCGCTGCTGCCGCTCGCCGCGGCGGTCGAGGAGACGGGCCTCGCGGCCGGGATCTTCATGGTCTCCGCGCTCGACGGCGACGGCGTGGACGACCTGCTGGGCGCGCTCACGGCGCGCATGCCGCCGGGTCCCTGGCTCTATCCCGAGGACCAGCTCGCCGACATCTCCGAGCGCCTGCTGGCGGCCGAGATCACGCGCGAGCAGCTCTTCCTGCAGCTCCGCCACGAGCTCCCCTACGCCGTGGCCGTCGAGACCGAGGGCTGGGCGGCCGGCCGGCGCGGGGCCGTGCGCGTCGAGCAGGTGATCTACGTGCAGCGGGAGACGCACAAGGGCATCGTCCTCGGCAAGGGCGGGCGGCAGATCAAGGCCATCGGCACGGCGGCGCGGACCCAGCTCGCCGAGATCCTCGGCCGCCCGGTGGACCTCAAGCTCTTCGTCAAGGTGCGCCAGCGCTGGCTGGACGACCCCGAGCGCTACCGCGACATCGGTCTCGAATACGACGTCTGAGGGCGCGCCGGCGCCCGCCCGCCACGCGGGATTTCGCGGAGCCGCCATCCTGTGCCAGAGTGCGCACCAGGACAGGGAGGGTGTGCATGACGACCGGCGGCTCCGAGCGGCCCGGCGGCGTTCGCTACGAGCCCGACGAAAGACCTCCGCTCGCGCTCAGCGGCGGGCTCGGCCTGCAGCTTGCCGTCCTCTGCATCACCGGCGTCGCGCTGGCGCCCGCCATCGTGGTCCGGGCCGCCGGCGGGGCGGAGTCCTACCTCACCTGGGCGGTCTTCGCCGCGGTCCTGGTCAGCGGCATAAGCTCGGTGCTGCAGGCACGCCGCATCGGGCGCATCGGCGCAGGCTACGTGCTCGTGATGGGCACCTCCGGCGCCTTCATCGCGATCTGCGTCGCCGCGATCGCCCAGGGCGGCCCGGCCATGCTCGCCATCCTGGTGGTCATCTCCTCCCTCTTCCAGTTCCTGCTGGCGTGGCGGCTCTCGCTGCTGCGGCGGATCCTGACGCCCACCGTGGCCGGCACGATCATCATGCTGATCCCGGTGACGGTGATGCCCATCGTCTTCGACATGCTGACCCAGGCGCCGGAGGGCACGTCCGTTCTGGGCCCGCCGCTCGCGGCGCTCGCGACCGTGCTGGTCATCTGCGGCATCACGCTGAAGTCGACGGGAGCGCTGCGCCTCTGGGCTCCGGTGATCGGCGTCGTCGCCGGCTGCGTGGTGGCCGCGTACTTCGGCTTCTACGATGTCGACCGCATCGTCGCGGCGGCGTGGGTCGGCCTGCCGGAGGGCGGCTGGCCCGGCTTCGACGTCGACTTCGGGCCGGTCTTCTGGGGGCTGCTGCCGGCCTTCGTGTTCGTGACCCTGGTCGGCGCCATCGAGACCGTCGGCGACGGGGTCGCGATCCAGCGTGTCTCCTGGCGCAAGCCGCGGGCGGTCGACTTTCGCGCGGTGCAGGGCGCGGTGGGCGCGGACGGCGTCGGCAACCTGCTTTCCGGCCTGATGGGGACGGTGCCGAACACGACCTATTCCACCAGCGTCGCCGTGACGGCGCTCACCGGCGTCGGCGCGCGCAGCGTCGGCGTCGTCCTCGGGCTCGCCTTCATCGTCATGGCCTTCATACCCAAGGCGCTCGCCGTGGTGCTGGCCATACCGGGGCCGGTGGCAGCGGCCTACATCACGGTGCTGCTGGCGATGCTCTTCGTGGTCGGCATGCGGATCGTCATCCAGGACGGCATCGACTACCGCAAGGGCCTGATCGCCGGCATGGCGTTCTGGATCGGGGTCGGCTGCGAGAGCGACGTGATCTTTCCCGAGTACCTCTCCACCGTCGCCGGCGGCCTGCTGCAGAACGGCATGACGGCGGGCGGGCTGGTGGCGATCCTGCTCACCCTCTTCGTCGAGCTGACCGCACCCCGCCGGCGCCGCATCCAGACGCCCTTCGAGGTCGCCTCGCTGCCCGGAATCAGAGAGTTCCTGGCCGCGTTCGCATCCCGCAGCGGCTGGGGCGAAGCCATGGCGCAGCGCCTCGACGCCGCCGCCGAGGAGGCGTTGCTCACGCTGCTGCGCGAGGGCGAGGGCGAGGAAGGCGGCGACGAGGCTGCCGGTCGGCGGCGCCTGCAGCTCACCGCGCACAAGGAGACGGGCGGCGCGGTGCTGGAGTTCATCGCCGGCCCCGGCGAGGACAACCTGGAGGACCGCATCGCGCTGATCGGCGAGGGGAGCGACGTGGCGCCCGAGCGCGAGGTCTCGCTGCGCCTGCTGCGCCACCTCGCCTCCTCGGTCCACCACCAGCAGTACCACGACACGGACATCGTCACGATCCGCGTGGATGCGCCCGTATCCGGCCGAGGCTGAGCCTTACCCCAGAAATTCGTCCACCAGGCGATTGAAGCGCTCGGGGTTCTCCATGAACATGAAGTGGTTGCCGCCGTCGGCCTCCTCGAAGATCTCGAGCCGGGAGCCGGCGATCCGGCCGTGTATCCATTCCTGCGAGCGCCAGTCGATCAGGCTCGCGCGGCCGCCGACGATCAGCGTCGGCAGGGCGATGCGGGCGATCACGTCGCGCCAGTCCTGCGAGGCGTGGTTGAGCAGGAGCGAGGCGGCGTGGCGGCGCGGCATCATGAGGTTGCGCTCCAGCACCCAGGCCACCCGCTCGGCCGGGCAGGCGGCGGTGAACATGCTGCCGATGAAGCCGCCCGTGGTCTGCTTGCCCTCCGACCCTGCGAGCTTGTCGATCGTCTCGTAGAGGCTCGCGCCGTCGAAGATCGTGCCGGCCTCCTGCCTCTCCTGCCCGGACCAGCCGGGGCGGGCGGTGACGCAGGGCATCTGGTCGACGAGGACGAGGCGCTCCAGTCCGCCATCGCCGAAGAGGTCGAGGTAGCACCAGATCACCGAGCAGCCCATGGAGTGGCCGAGCAGGCTCACCCGTTCGAGAGCGAGCGCCTCGATGGCGTCGCGCAGGTCGGCAGCCAGGCGCTGGATCCTGTAGCCGTGCTCGGGCTTGTCGGAATCGCCGTGGCCGCGCATGTCGATGGCGATGACGCGGCGGCGCGCGGACAGCCCCTCGACCTGGGCCTCGAACTGCGCGGCCGTCTGCGACCAGCCGGGGATCATGACCAGGGGCGCCCCGCTGCCCCGCTCGACG
The DNA here is from genome assembly GCA_022823305.1 of Alphaproteobacteria bacterium. Classification (GTDB taxonomy): domain Bacteria; phylum Pseudomonadota; class Alphaproteobacteria; order UBA828; family UBA828; genus WTGU01. The sequence goes on along the minus strand of JAJDXK010000092.1, from coordinate 10,602 downwards.
TAGTGGAGGCGGACACCGTCGTTGGTGATCATGTGCGGCATCGCTGCGGCTCCCTCCCCTTCCTTCAGGCCGCCGGCCGCTCAGGCGCGCCGAGCCGCTCGCGGCGGGGCAGGCCGGCGTAGAACAGCGCGCCCAGGAAGGCGAGGGCGGCGATCAGGATCACCGCGCTGCCGTAGTGCTGATCGGCATCGTAGATCGCGCCTGCGCTGAAGGGCCCGAGCAGGCCGCCGAGGCCATAGGCGATGGCGATGCGTCCGAAGACCCGGGGCAGCGCCCCCGCCCCGTAATAGCCGGCGATGGTGACGGGATGCGCGCTCGCGAGAACGCCGAAGGCCATCCCGACCGCGGTGATGGCGGCGAGCCCCATGGCGACGCCGGGCGCAAGGAAGAGCGCCAGCAGGAACACCCCCATGACGAGCCCGACGCCCGCCAGCACGCGCCGGCCCGTCAGCGCATCGACGAGCAGGCCGCCGACCAGGCCGCCGATCGCGTAGCCTGCGCTGGAGAGCATCGGCGCCAGCTGGGTCTGGTCGGAAGACGCTCCCCACGCGGCCATCATCGTCGCCGCGTGGCCGATGACGGCAAGCGCGGTGAAGGCGATGCAGACAAAGCCCAGAAAGATCATGATCACCACGCGGGGGCGGTCGGTCAGCATGTCCTGGAAGAGCCCGCTCGCGCCGGTCGCCGGCGGCGGCGTCTTGCGGGAGAGCGCGATGAGGCCGGCGGCGATCGCAAGGGCCAGGAAACTCACTGCGGCCGTCACGCCGAAGGTCGCCTCCGGCCCCGTCGCTTCGATCAGGATGGCGAGGCCGGGCGACCAGGCGATGCCGCCCATGGCGACCGCCGACATGTTGATGCTCATGGCGATGCTGGGCCGCACCGGCCCCTCGATGCTCGCCGCCGTCATCGCGACGAAATAGACGACGCCCACGGCAAAGCCGAAGAGAACGCCGTAGCCGATGTAGAGCGCCGCGACCGACTGGCCGAAGCCCGCGAGCGCGAAGCCGGCCGCCGTCACCGCGCCCGTGACCAGGGTGAGCTGCGGCAGCGTGAACCAGCGCAGCAAGCGGTGCATCACGAAGCAGCCGATCGTCGCGGTGAAGAGGCAGAGCGACTGCGCGCCGCTCACCGTGGCGCGGTCGGCCCCGAGCGACGCCTCGAGCGGCGCCACGAAGACGCTCCACGCGTAGAGGATCCCGGTCGAAAGATTGATCAGGACGCCCGCCGCGAGGGGGAAGTAAGGGCGCAGCCCGGCCCTCGGCGTTTCCATCGGCGCTCCGCGCTTGGACGCGCCACGGTGGCCCGTCGGGGTGGCGCGGGGCCAGCCTATGAGCGGCGATCCGGCCCGTCCAGAGGCGGCTTTTCGGCAGCGGCGCGGACGCGCGCCCGGCGGCCGAGCCAGATTGCCGCGATCCATGCGGGCAGGCTGAGCATCACGGCCACGATCACGATGGCCGGCGCACCCAGCAGACCGGCCGGGAGCAGCGCCGCCACCGTCGCGACGCCGAGGACGATGCCCGCTCCCCACGCGGCGCGGGAATGGCCGAGCCGCCCGAGCCTGCGGCAGGCGAGCGCCAGCGGCAGGCCGCAGAGCGCGGCCACGACCAGCGACAAGGCCGCCGCCGCCGCCATCGTTGCCCAGCCCTCGCTGACTGTTGTCACGGGCAGCCCGAAGCGGATCGCCCCCAGGATCACCACGCCTGCCGGCAGCCACAGCAGCGCCCCGGCCCAGAAGAGCACGAGGGAGCGCAGGCGGGCCGGCCGACCCTTCATGGCAGCACCTACTCCCCCGCTCGCGCTTTGGCTTCCTGCCGCGTCACCCGCTCCTGATGGTGCCGGATCGCCTCGGGCCACGTGCTCTTGATGAAGGCGAGCACGTCGCGGATCTGTTCGTCGCCGAGCACATGGCCAAACCCCGGCATGCCGCTCTCGAAGTCGGTCACGCCCAGCGCGGCCAGCGCTTTCTCGCCGCCGAGCTTGGTGTAGTCGAAGAGCAGCCGGTCGCCGTGGTGCCAGGTGTGGCCGGTTCCGTCGTGGGGCGGCGCCGGATAGAGACCGTCGGCGTTCCTCGTTCGCCAATTCGGCGCACCCTCGAGCTTCTCGCCGTGACAGGAAGCGCAGTGTTCGGCGTAGAGCGTGGCGCCGCGCACGACACCGTCCGACGCCGGAGACGGCTGACCGACCAGCATCCCCGCGGCGACGGCCATCGCCGCCGCCCCGCACGCCGGCACTCCCTTCCTCACGACGCCGCCTTCAGATGCGGGCCGCGCGCAGGCGGAGCGCGTTGGCGATGACCGAGACCGACGAGAGGCTCATCGCCGCCGCCGCGATCATGGGCGAGAGCAGGATGCCGAAGGGGGGAAAGAGCACGCCGGCGGCGATGGGAATCGCCGCACCGTTGTAGACGAAGGCGAGGAAGAGGTTCTGGCGCACGTTGCGCACGGTCGCCCGCGCCAGCCTGCGCGCCCGCACGATGCCGCGCAGGTCGCCCTTGACCAGCGTGATGCCCGCGCTCTCCATGGCGATGTCGGCGCCGCTGCCGAGCGCGATGCCGACGTCGGCGGATGCCAGCGCGGGTGCGTCGTTCACGCCGTCGCCCGCCATGGCAACGGTCAAGCCGCGGCGGCGGAGGTCCTCGACCAGCGCCGCCTTCTCCTCCGGCACCAGTCCGGCGTGCACCTCGTCCATGCCGAGCGTGCGCGCGACGATGGCGGCCGTGCGCGGGCTGTCGCCGGTCGCCATGACGATGCGCAAGCCCGCTTCGCGCAGCGCGCGGATGGCGTCTGGCGCGGTCTCCCTCACCTCGTCCGCGACCGCGATCACGCCCGAGAGCGCGCCGTCCACCGCGGCGAACATGGCGGTCCTGCCGGCCTCCTCCAGCGCGTGGGCCTCTGCGCCGTGCTCGCCGGGCGGGATGCCCAGCGCCTGCATCATGGCGGCGTTGCCGAGGGCGACGGCGTGGCCGTCCACCCGGCCGCGCACGCCCCGGCCGGGGAGGGTCTCCACCTCGGCAGCCGCGAGGTAGGGGGCGCCCGCCGCCTCGGCTGCGGCCACGACCGCCTCGGCCAGGGGATGCTGGGCGCTCCGCTCCAGCGCCGCCGCGAGCGCCAGCAGGCGCGACCGGTCGACGCCACCGGCGGGGATCACGTCGCTCACCGCAGGCCGCCCCTCGGTCAGCGTGCCGGTCTTGTCGACCACCAGCACGTCGGCACCGGCGAGGCGCTCCAGCGCCTCGGCATCGCGCACGAGAACGCCGGCGCGGGCGCCGCGCCCGGCCGCCACCATGATCGACATCGGCGTCGCCAGCCCGAGCGCGCAGGGGCAGGCGATGATGAGCACGCTCACCGCGGCGCTCAGCGCGTGCGCCAGCGCCGCCTCGGGTCCGGCCACCAGCCAGCCGACCGCGGCGAGCACCGCGAAGCCGACCACCGCCGGGACGAAGACGCCGGCGACCCTGTCCGCTAGCGCCTGGATCGGCGCGCGGCTGCGCTGCGCCTTCGCCACCAGGGCGACGATGCGGGCGAGCACGGTCTCGGCGCCGACCCGCTCGGCCCGCATCACCAGGCTGCCGGTCTTGTTGAGCGTGCCGCCGGTGAGCGCATCGCCCGGCCCCTTCTCCACCGGCAGCGGCTCGCCCGTGAGCATGCTCTCGTCGACCGTGGCCCGCCCCTCGACCGCGACGCCGTCCACGGGCACGCTCTCGCCGGGCCGCAGCCTGAGCCGGTCGCCGGGGTGGACGGCCTCGAGCGGCACGTCCGCCTCGCCCCCCTCCTCCAGCCGCCGCGCCGTCTTCGGCGCGAGGTCCATCAGCGCGCGGATGGCATCGCCCGTGCGCTCGCGGGCTGCGCTCTCCATCACCTGCCCGGCAAGCACCAACGCCAGGATCACCGCTGCCGCCTCGAAGTAAGCCGGCGGCTGCCCGCCGGCGCCCGCGACCGCCGCAGGGAAGGCGCCGGGCGCGAGCAGGCCCGCCAGGCTGAAGAGCCAGGCGGCGCCGGTGCCGAGCGCGATCAGCGTCCACATGTTGGGGCTGCGGTTCCGCAGCGAGGCTGCCCCGCGCAGGAAGAAGGCGCGCGCGATCCAGAGCACCGGCGTCGCGAGTGCGCATTGCAGGGCGACGAAGGGACGCGGCCCGAGCCAGGCGTCGAAGGGGATGCCCGCGTGCGCCCCCATCTCCAGCGCGAACACCAGTGCCGCCAGCGGCGCGGCGAGCCGGAGCCGGCGGCGCAGGTCGACGAGCTCCGGGTTGGGGCCCGCGTCGGCCACCGGCAGCATCGGCTCGAGCGCCATGCCGCACTTCGGGCAGTCGCCCGGCACGGCCTGCACCACCTCCGGATGCATGGGGCAGGTGTAGAGGCTGCCCTCGGGCGCCGGCTGCGGACGCGGGCGCTCGCCGAGAAACGCGTCCGGCGTCTCGACGAAGCGGCTGCGGCACCGGGCGCAGCAGAAGTAGTAAATCTGCCCGCGGTGCCGGGCCGTGTGGCGGGCGCCTTCGCGCTCGACCGCCATGCCGCAGACCGGGTCGCGCGCCGTCTCGGCGGTCGTCTCCGCCGGCGAGCCCGCGTCCATCGCTGGCCCCCTCCAATTCTCTTCTTGGGTAACGATAGGAATTCCAGTAACTGGAAGGTCAAGAGGGCGCAGGGTCGTGCCTCTCCGGTCCTGGAAGCGCTCATGAACGAGTCGCGGAGGTGGCCATGAAGATCGGCGACGTCGCCGAAGCCAGCGGACTCCCGGCGAAGACGATCCGCTACTACGAGGACATCGGCCTGATCCGGCCGGCGCGGGGCACGAACGGCTATCGCGACTTCGCCGCGAGCGACGTGCACAAGCTCGCCTTCCTCGCGCGCGCCCGCTCGCTCGGCTTCTCGATCGAGGAATGCCGCACGCTGCTCTCGCTCTACGAGGACCGGGACCGCGCCAGCGCCGACGTGAAGGCGCTGGCCGAGGCCCATCTGCGCCGCATCGACCGCAAGATCGCTGCGCTCGCCGGGCTGCGCGGCACGCTGGCCGAGCTGGTGGCGCGCTGCCACGGCGACGCGCGGCCCGACTGCCCGATCCTCGACGACCTCGCCGGGCCGAAGCCCGCCGCCGACGCATGAAGGGCAGGAAGTACGCCACGGCCGGTGCGCTTGCGGCGGCGGCGCTGGCCGCCGTCATCGCATGGACGACATGGGAGGACGACCACCACCCGCAGTCCACAGGCGGGCAGACGGCCCTCACCATCCCGGCGCTCACCCCCGAGGAAAAGGAAGGCCAGAAGCTCTTCGAGGAGAACTGCATCGCGTGCCACGGCAAGCATGCGACGGGCTCGGACCAGGGACCGCCCCTCGTCCACAGGATCTACGAGCCGAGCCACCACGGCGACGCGTCGTTCCTGTTCGCGGTGAAGAAGGGCGTGCGCGCGCATCACTGGGACTTCGGCGACATGGAGCCCGTGGAGGGCGTTTCGGACAGGGACGTGCGGAGGATCACGCTCTATGTGCGCACCCTCCAGCAGGCCAACGGCATATTCTGAATTGGCGACCGGGCCGGCATCGGTCGTATGGTGGACGCGGACAATGGTTTGAACGGGGGGACGGGACCATGATGAAGCTGGCAGGGATTGCCATGCTCGTGGCCGGCGTTGCGCTGGCCGCGGCATCCCAGACTGCAAGCGCGGCGGAGCAGGCGAGCGCCGCAATGAAGAACGCGAAGGGAGAGTCGGTCGGCACGGTCACGCTGCGCGAGACCCCGCAGGGCACGCTGCTGCATGCCACGCTCACGAGCCTGCCGGCGGGCGCCCATGCCTTCCACGTCCATGCGGTCGGCGTGTGCGAGCCGCCCTTCAAGTCCGCCGGCGGCCACTACAACCCGACCGGCGCGAAGCACGGGATCGACAACCCCGAAGGGATGCACGCCGGCGACATGCCCAACATCCACGTGCCGGAGTCCGGCGCGCTGGAGGTCGAGGTGCTCAACACGCTGCTCAGCCTCGACGACGCGCTCTTCGACGCGGACGGCGCCGCCATCGTGATTCACGAGGGGCCCGACGACTACGTCTCCGACCCGGCGGGCGCCGCCGGCCCCCGCATCGCCTGCGGCGTGATTCGGAAGTAGCCTCGGCCGGGCGGCGCGGAGGGCCGCCGCGCTCTCCGCGCCGGTTGCCGCGCATGCGCCGGGTCCGCTAGGACGGGGCATGAGCGAACGCGGGGATGCGGCCTTCGGCTTTACCGTGGGCCCGGTGATGCCGGCGGCCGAGAAGGGCGCGGCAGGCGACCGCGCGCGCTACCGCGAGATGCTGGAGGACTGCCGGTACGGGCAGGCGCTGGGCTTCGGCAGCGTCTGGGCGCTGGAGCATCACTTCACCGACTACTACCCCTCGCCCTCGCCGCTCCTCTTCCTGAGCCACGTCGCGGCGGCGTGCCCGGGCCTGGGCCTGGGCACCGCGGTCGTCGTGCTGCCCTGGTACGAGCCCGTGCGCTTCGCCGAGGAGCTGGCGATGCTGAGCCTGCTGACCGATGCCGAGCTGCACATCGGCCTCGGCCGCGGCGTGGCCCGCATCGAGTACGACGCGCGCAACATCGACATGGCGCACTCGCGCGAACTTTTCCGCGAGCACTACGAGATCGCGGCGGGGCTGCTGAGGGGCGAGCCCTTCAGCTACGAAGGCAGCCACGCGACGATCCCGCGCGCGGTAACGCTCCGGCCGGGGCCGGCGCGGGAGCGCATCCACCTCTACGGCGCCTGCAACAACCCCGGCACCGCCGAGCGCATGGCGGAGATGGGCCTCGGCCTGCTCTGCACCTCGGCCTCGCCCTTCGCCCAGAACGAAGACGCCATCCGCGCGTGGAAGGCGATCGGCGCGGCCCGCGGCGGGCGGGCGGAGCCCGGCATCCCGCTCTGGGTCCACTGCTTCATCGCCGACAGCGAGACCGAGGCCCGGGATGAGGCGATCACCCACCTCGCCGCCTTCTTCCGCGCCGTGGTGGCGCACTACGAGACCCACGCCAACCCGTGGAAGGACGTGCCGACCTACGAGCGCAACGTGGCCCAGATGGAGCGCATGGAGGCGATGGCCGACCCCGCCAACCTGCCGCCCTTCCTCGAGCACCAGCTGGTCGGCGCGCCCGCGCAGGTGGCGGCCCAGGTCAGGCGCTATCGCGCGATCGGCGTCACCCTGTTCGCGATCAACACGGCGCAGCCCGGCCGGCCCGCCGCGAGCCGGCGGCGCTCCATGGAGCGCTTCGCCCGCGAGGTGATCCCGCTGATCTGAGGGTCGCGTCCCCGTCAGGCCCGCCCGCTGACGGCGAGGACGAAGGCGTAGGCCATCGCCACCTCCTCCAGCCGGCGGAAGCGGCCCGAGGCGCCGCCGTGGCCGGCCTCCATGTTGGTGTGCAGCAGCAGCGGGTTGTCGTCGCTCTTGAGGCGGCGCAGCTTCGCCACCCACTTGGCCGGCTCCCAGTAGGTGACGCGCGGGTCGGTGAGGCCGGCGGTGGCGAAGATCGCGGGGTAGGCCTTCGCCGCGACGTTCTCGTAGGGCGCGTAGGCCGCGATGGTGCGCCAGGCGTCCGCGTCGTCCACGGGGTTGCCCCATTCCGGCCATTCCGGCGGCGTGAGCGGCAGGCCCGCATCGCACATGGTGTTGAGCACGTCGACGAAGGGCACCTCGGCGACGATGCCGGCGAAGAGCTCGGGCCGCAGGTTCGCGACCGCGCCCATCAGCATGCCGCCGGCGCTGCCGCCGTGGGCCGCGATCCGCCCCCTGGCGGTGTAGCCTGCGGCGATCAGGTGCTCGGCGGCGGCGATGAAGTCGGCGAAGGTGTTGGTCTTCTTCGCGAGCTTGCCGTCGAGATACCAGCCGTAGCCGCAGTCCGAGCCGCCGCGCACGTGGGCGATGGCGTAGACGAAGCCGCGGTCCACCAGGCTCAGCCGGTTGGTGGAGAAGGCGGCCGGGATGGCGTGGCCGTAGGCGCCGTAGCCGTAGAGCAGCAGCGGCGCCGAGCCGTCCAGCGGGGTGGTGCGGCGATGGAGGACGGAGACGGGCACCTGCGCGCCGTCGTGGCTCGCGGCGACGAGGCGCCGGGTGACGTAGTCGGCCGGCTCGTGGCCGCTCGGCACCTCCCGGGTCTTGCGCAGGGTGCGGACGCGGGTGCGCATGTCGTAGTCGAAGGTCTGCTGCGGCGTCGTCATCGAGCTGTAGACGAAGCGGAGCGCGGCGGTCTCGAACTCGTAGCCCGGTACGAGGGAGAGGTCGTAGGCCTCCTCCTCGAAGGCGATCGTGTGGGCCTCCCCGCTCTCCAGATCGGTGACGACGATGCGCGGCAGGCCGCCGACTCGCTCCCGCCGCACGTGGTGGCCGGCGAAGAGGAGTTGCGACAGCACATAGGTGCCGGGCTCGTGGGGCAGCCAGTCCCGCCACGCCTCCGGCCCCGGCGCGTCCAGCGGCGCGGTCACGATCTTGAAGTCGGTGGCGCCGTCGGCGTTGGTGAGGATGTAGAGCATCCTCCCGCGCAGGGCGACGTCGTACTCGATGCCGCGCTCGCGGGCGGCGACGAGGCGGGGGGCGCTCTCAGGCCGCGTGGCCTCGACCAGATGCACCTCGGAGGTGGTGTGGTCGTGGGCCGAGATCATGACGAAGCGCCTGCCCTCGGACTCGCCCAGTCTGATGAAGAAGCCGGGGTCGGCCTCCTCGTAGACCACCGGGTCCGCGCCCGAGGCACCCACGCGGTGGCGGCGCACCTGGTAAGGGCGGTGGTTCTCGTCGATCACGGTGTAGAAGAGCGTCTCGCCGTCGGCGGCCCAGATGACATCGCCGTGGGCATCGTCGATGGGCCCGTCGATGACCGCGCCCGAGGCGATGTCCCGGACGAAGAGGCGGTAGCGCTCCGAGCCCTTGGTGTCGAGGGTGTAGGCGAGGCGGCGGTGGTCGGGGCTGTGCTCGCAGTCGCCGACCTTGAAGTAGGCCTCGCCCTCCGCCTCGCGGTTGCCGTCGAGCAGCAGCGTCTCCGCATGGTCGTCGCGCGGGGTGCGGCAGTAGAGGGGGTGCTCGCCGCCCTCGACGTAGCGGACGTAGTAGGCCCACGCCCCGTCCGGCGCCGGCACCGTGGAATCGTCCTCCTTCATGCGCCCGCGCATCTCGGCATGGAGCGCCTGCCGGAGCGCCGCATGGGGCGCGAGGAAGGCCTCGGTATGTGCGTTCTCGGCCTCCAGGTAGGCGCGGATGGCGGGGTCGAGCGCGTCGGGCTCGCGCATCACCCGCTGCCAGTCCGGGTCCTTGAGCCAGGCGTAGTCGTCGCTGCGTGCGTGCCCGTGCAGGGTCGTGGTGACGGGCTTTCGCGCCGCGACGGGAGGCGTGGAGCAGGATGGCGGCATCGGGGACGTCCCTTGCGTGGCGGGAGAGGACTCCTACCTGATGTGGCCCGTGTTGCGGAACAGGTATAGAAGGCGGGGAGCCCGATTGCGACGTGCCAGAGGGAGACGAGGGGCGTGGCCAGGCCCGATCACGCGCGCATTCACGACGAGGCCATCGTCATCGACGCGGTCTGCCCGCTGATGATGCAGCGCCGCTACATCGACTGGTGGATCGAGGGCGGCGCGAGCGCGGCCTGCCCCACCGTCGGCGCCTTCCAGCGCGCCGGCCCGACGCTGCGCGTGCTGGGCGAGTGGATCCGCGCCATCGAGAAGGACCCGAGGCTGGTGCAGGTCACGCGCGCCGCGGACTTCGCCGCCGCGAAGGCCGCCGGCAAGCTCGGCATCGTGTTCCACTTCCAGGGGACCGAGCCGGTCGAGGACGACCTCAACCTGATCGACGCCTACAAGGCGCTCGGCGTCGGCATGATCCAGCTCGCCTACAACGTGAAGAACCGCGTCGGCGACGGCTGCGAGGAGCGCACCGACGCCGGCCTCAGCACCTTCGGCCTCAGGCTGGTCGAGCGCCTCAACGAGGCCCGCATCGTCGTCGACTGCAGCCACACCGGCCGGCGCACGACCATGGAGGCGATCGAGGCGTCGGCGCGCCCCGTGGTCTTCTCGCACGCGAACCCGAAGGCGGTGCGGGACTCGCCCCGTAACATCACGGACGAGCAGATCAGGGCGGCAGCCGCGAGCGGCGGGCTCGTCGGCGCGGTCGCCTTCCCCTCCTTCGTCAGCGCCTCGCCGCGACCGACGCTCGACGAGTTCGTCGACCACATCGACCACATGGTGACGCTCGTCGGCGACGACCACGTCGGCCTCGGCCTCGACTACTACAAGGGTCAGGCGCCGGTGGTGGACGACGCCGAGGCCACCCGGCTCTACGAGGGGCGCATCGCAGCCGGCGACTGGCGGCCCGAGACCTACACGCCGCCGCCGCATCACTTCCCCGACGGGATCGCCACGCCGCAGGGCCTCCCCAACCTGACCCGGCGCCTGCTGGAGCGCGGCTACGGCGAGGAGTCGACCAAGAAGATCATGGGCGGCAACTGGGTCCGGGTCTTCCGCGAGGTGTGGGAAGAATAGGTACGCGCATGGGCGGTCGCGCCCGCCCCACCTCCCCCCGGCCCCCTCCTCCCGGGAGGAGGGGGAACGCAGGCGCCGCCGCTCGTTCTCCCTCTCCTCCCCGGCGGGGAGGAGAGGGCCGGGGTG
>JAJDXK010000048.1 GCA_022823305.1 Alphaproteobacteria bacterium | reverse complement strand
GGGTAGTTGAGGAAGGCGAGCTGGTTGGCGATGGTGGTGAAGTTGGAGCCGCCTTCCTCGGTGCCCACCTGGGCCTCGCGCTCCACGGCGATGAGGGCAAGCCCACCGGCGAAGTCGCCGGAGCCTCGAACCAGCTCCCCGAATTCCGCCCGCTCTCCAGGCCCCATGGACAGCAAGTGGTGCAGCGTCTTCAGCGTGCGTCTCTCCGGCAGCTCCCTGAAACGCACCCAGGCCATGTAGCCCGCGATGATGGCGCGGGCGGACTCGTAGAAGTGCCGGCTGTTCTGGTGCCCATCCTGCCGCGGCGGTGTGAGCAGGGCGTCGAGCAGGACGTTGATGTCGCGCACCGCGAGGCCCTCGTCCTCGCGGATAAACGAGAGCGGGTTGTATCTCGCGCTTTTCACCACCGGCAGATGGCACTCACCGAATTCCTCCTTGTGCGCGGCAGCCACGCCGAAGGGATCGAGCAGCAGCACCCTGCGCCCGAGCTCGCGGCGGCGGCGGGCAGCGATGCACCAGAGCTCGCCGCGCGGGTCGATGGTGACGGTGGAACCGTCGAAGCCCCGGTCTGCGGGCGAAAGCAGGTTGAGCGCGATCAGTGCTCCCTTGCCGGTCCGGGGCGGGGCGACGGTGACGGCGGAGCCTTCGAGGGACCAGCCGATCAACGGCGCGCCCGGCCGCGCGCCCCACTGGCCGAGCAGGATGCCCTTGCGTCTTGCGAGCCGTTTCAGGAATCGCCGGTCCAACAGCCGCGCCCGGCCGTGGAGGTCCGACCCGGCGCGCCTCCGCCTGTCCCCGCCGGCTGCCTGCTTGAGGCCGTGCACCGCCACCTCGAAGAAGAGGACGCCGAGCATGACCGCTGCCGCCGGCGGCGCCGCGAGCATCACCAGGCGCATGCCGTCGAGTGACCCGAGCCAGGTCGCAGCGGCATCGAGGGAGGGCGCGTGCTGCAAGGGCCGCACGGCGCCGGTCCAGAGCGAGGCGCAGGCCACCGCGAGCGCTCCGCCGTAGAGGCCGAGACGGAGCCAGAGGGCGGCGTCCTTTCGGTCGGTCGCCATGTAGGCGAGGACCGATGCGGCAACTGCAACGCCGAGACCCGCGGCCGCGGTGCCGTCCGGGCGGTAGCCGGCGATCAGCCACGCGGCCCAGCCGCAGCCCGCCGCGAGCAGGAGCGCGCAGAGGCCCGGTTGGACGAACATCACGGTGAGGGCTCTCCCTGGTTCATGCGAGGCATTGCAGACGCCCTCAGCTCCCGCTCCGCCTGGCGCGCGCGCCGATCCCGACCGCGCCCATCCGGCCCATGCCGGCGACGGCAGCGCCCCCGGTCCGCTCTCCCCCGTCCTCGCCCGCGCCGGCGCGCCCGCCGATCCAGTCGAGGACGGCGCCCGGCAGCAGGTCGATCAGCTTGAAGGAGGCGTTCATCAGCCCGTAGGCAACGATCACGTAGAGCGCGAGCATGGCGAGGAAGCCGACGGGGCCGAGACCGTCCGAGGCCCCGGCGTCGCGCATCTGCGGCAGCCACACCTGGTTGAAGAGCCCGATGCCGGCGAGGAAGACGAAGTAGCCGAGGATGAGGCCCAGCAGCATCAGCGCGGGACGCAGCACCAGCGCGGGGAGGAAGAGCCAGCCCTGGCGGGTGGCCTGGACGGTGAGCCGGTCCCCGTCCTCGCGGGTGACGTGTGCGGCGGCGAACACGGTCACGGCCAGGACCGCGATGGCGACGTTCAGGATCCAGCCCAGGATGCCGAACAGGAAGCGGATGAAGGGCAGCGCGGGCAGCACGTAGGCCAGCACGGCGCCGGCGATGATGAGCAGACCCAGCAGGGTCGAGACCAGGGCGTCGGAGACCTGCCAGGCGGACTCGAACACGTCGAGGCCCTTGCCGATGAAGGGGATCGATTCCAGCAGCCCCGAGCCGGTGGCGGCGCCCATCAGCGCCGCGATAGCGGCCAGCGCCGCATTGAGCAGGCCGTGCCCGAGCGCGGCAAGGTCGGCGATGGGGTTGCCGCTCTCGGCGACGATGACGGAGTCCAGGTCGATGAACTCCAGCAGGCCGGAGACGATGCCGCCGTCGCCATCGGGAGAGGGGAGCGCCCCGGCGCCCGCGTCGGCCGCCGACAGCAGCATCGGGTGGTAGCGGGACGAGCGGGCGAGCTGGGCCGCCACGCCCTTGACGGCCGCGTCCGCGGCAGGGACCCACTCGTCGAGGCTGGGGGTGGGGAGCGCCACCGAGGGCACGTTGTGCGCGGCGGCCTGGAAGAGGCCGACGCGGTGCGCGATGGTGTTGAAGAAGGAGGCGGCTGCCATCCAGGAGGCCTCGCGCGCGTCCTCGGCGACCACCTGCGCCAGGGTCTCGCGCTGCTCCGAGGCGGCCTGCGTGAGCGCATCGTCGAGGACCCGCGCGTATGCTCCGGCCAGGTCCTGCCGTGCCATGAGAACGTCGATGTCCGGCAGCGGACGGCCGTAAAGGGGCGTGCCGGGCACGTAGTGGGGGGCGAGGCCGGCAGCGATCGAGCGGACGGCCGGGAGCAGGCCGGTGAGCGCACGGCGGTGTCCCTCGGCCGCGATCCCGGGGGCGCCGTCCGCCTCCAGCCCCGAGAACCGGATCGCCCCGCACATGGCTTCCGGCATGCCGCGCCCGTCTCCGTCGTAGCTGAAGGTCAGCGTGCCGTCGTCCTCGTCGTCGTCGATCTCGACGTAAGCGTCGTCGCCCGCCTGCGCCGCGCGCTCGTTGGCCGCGCGCATGCAGGTCTCGGCGATCAGGGTGCGGGAGATCGCAGCCCGCCAGAGCGCCTCGCGCGGGCGGGGCACGATGGGCCGGCTCTCCGCCAGCGCTTCCTCGGAAAACGGCTTCCACACGGCGTTGGCGAAGTCGCCGCCGAGATGGGCGAGGCCGACCACCGCGTGCTGCGCGCCGTTCATGCCGCCCGGCAGCGGCGCCATGAGCGCCACGGCCGTCACGATGCGCACGATCGCCCAGGCGCCGAAGCCGAAACGGCCCTCCCGCGCGGTGTCGACGGTGCCGGCGGCGGCGTGCCAGACCAGCAGGAACCCGGCGAGCACCAGCACGCCCGCGTTGAAGGCGAAGAGCATGTCGCCCACGGCGGACGGGCTGTCCGCCCCGAGCCCGCCCAGGAAAGCCAGGACCTCCCGGGTCGCGCTGTCGGTGTCGGCGAAGAGGCCCCGCTCGATGGACTGCGCGGCGACCGGACCGGGCGGCGGGATCGCAGCCAGTGCAAGGCCCACGGCCCCGAGCAGCAGCCCGAGCCACAGGAGACCCTCGGGCCGAAGGCCGGAACGGGAGCCTCCCGTCCCCGGCCTGGCGCCCGCGCCGCCATCCGTCCCCGTCGCCGTGCGCTTGCCCGCCTCTCCGCCCTCTCCGCCGCCCGTTGCGCCCGGCGGCAGCCCCGGCCTGCGCACCGCCTCGATCAGCGACCGCAGCACGGCCGCGGACCGCAGTGCGTCCGCCAGCGGGCGGCCAAGCTCGGGCGCGAACAGGAAGCGGAACGGGTGCATGGCGTCAGTTCGCGCCGGCCGCCGGGTTGGCGAGGCCGGGCAGGCGGCGCATGTCCTCCGTGGCGAGGGCCAGGGATGCCGCGTCGATCGCGCCGCGCCGCTCGTCGGTGCGGTAGCGCTGCCAGTCGAGCATCAACGAGACCGCCTGCATCGTCACCAGCTCGCGCAGCAGGTTCTCCGTCGACATCGCCTGGAGGCGTACGAACCAGTCCGGATCCTCGAAGCGGCGGCTGGCCAGCAGCTCGAGCAGCTCGTAGCGGCTCACCGGGCCGCCCGCCTCCTCGCGGGCGCCTGGCGCCACCTGCGTCGCCCAGTCCCCGAGCGCAGCACCCGGCGCCCTGAGCGCCCGGGCCCCGCCGAAATAGTCCGCGGCCAGCGCCGTCCGCGCGTCCGCCGCGCGCGCCAACAGCGCGCGGCGGCGCTCCCGGTCGGTATCGGCCGAGGCCAGCGGCGGCGGGTCGTGCACCACGGGCGCGGCGAGGTTGCGCGAGAGCTCCACGGCAGCCCGCAGCTCGTCCTCGCTCGCGAAGGTGCGGCGGTCGAACAGGGTGCCGGCGTGCAGATCCGCGCCGTGCATGGCCTGCTCGCCCCGGCAGACACTCGTGCCGGAGAGCGCCGGGTCTCCGGCACGAGTGTCCTCGCCGGCGCGGCCTGCGTTGCAGTATGTGCCGGTCACGGTCTCGAAGCGCGCCGCATCGCCGGCGGCGGCCCCAGGCCTGTCCACCACGGCGCGGTCGCCTGTGATGCGGCCCGTCTCGGTCGCGGCCGCGCGCATGTGCGCGCCCTTCGCCGCGGCGCCGGTGCTCGCGAGGCCCCTCAGCCCCGTCACCGCCTCGCAGGCGCTCCGGCTGGGCCTGCGCGCCAGCATGGCCCCGGTCTCGGCCACCTCGCGCGCGGTCTGCGCCTGCAGCTTCGTCTGCGAGTCGAGAGCTCCGGTCACAGCCTTCGCGCTCTGGGCGATGTAGCCCGAGAGCTGGCCGGTCTGCAGGCGCAGCGCCTCCATGATGGCCCGCTCCATGGCGTCGATCTCGCCGGTGAGGTCCGCGATGACGCGGCTCGCCTCGCGGCGGTCGTTGTCGGTGCGGTCGCACTTGTGGGCGTGCGCCGCTTCCGGCGCGAGCAGCAGGCCGGCCAGCAGCGCGGCAGCGGCCGTCCGCCATGCCGCGCCGCCCGGCATGGCCCGCCGCGTCCCGGCCTTCCGGGGAGTCATTGGCGGCCCCCGACGACTCCCCGGAACAGCTCGTTGCCGGCGTCGTCCGCGCCGATGTCGCCGAAGACGTTGCGCCTCGGCCAGTCGATATCGAGGCCGGGAAGGCGGTCGAGAGGCCGGGTGTACTCCGAGACGTAGACCGAGGGGTCGAGGGCCCGGCCGACATAGCGCCGGTAGGCGTCGCGCGTGGCGGTGCAGATGCGCCGGCGGGCGAGATCCAGGATGTGCTCCAGCGCGCCCGCCGGATCGAAGTGGATATCGAAGGAGCGGTAGTCGAACAGGTCGGTGATGCAGGAGAAGTCGAGGATGGAGTCCGGGTTGCGGATGCCCTGCTCCTCATGGCGGATGACGGCGAGGTCGGCCTCGACGCCCGCCTCCGCGCTCGCAGCCAGCGCCTCCGCCACCGCCGGATCGCACGCGTCAGCGTGGCCGGCGACAGCCTGGCCCGCGGGATCGTGCGCGGTGTCTTGCGCGACCGCATCGCCCGGCCCGCTTCCAGGCGCGGCAGGAGACTGCGCCTCCGCCCCGGTCGGCGCCGCCCACAGCAGAAGGGCCAGCACCGCCGTCAGGACCGGGCTACGCCGCATCGCCGCCACCATCGTCGCCCGTCCCGTTCCCGCCGGGCTTGGGCGACAGCACGTTCACCATGCCCTGCGGCCCGGCAACCACGATCTCGGTGACCGTGCGTTCCTTGCCCTCCCTGTCCTGGAATTCGCGGGTCCTGAGCCGGCCTTCCACCAGGACCAGAACGCCCTTGCGGACCATCTCAGACGCCGGCTCGACCGAGCCGCCGAAGATCGCGACCCGGTGCCACTCGGTGACCTCCTGCGGCGTCCCGTCATCGCCCTTCCAGCGCCGCGTGGTCGCGACGCTGAACGAGACCGTGTCCTCGCCGCTCTGCATGGTGCGGCGCTTGGCATCGCCTCCCGCATAGCCCAGCACCGTCGCCCTGTTGACGTGCAGCATGTGTTTCCTCCTCTCAGGTTGCGTTATCGGTTGAATGGGGTGGCTCGTTGCCGATCGCCCGCGCGACCTCGTCCGCGAGGCGGTCGAGCACCGCCTCCTCGGACGCCGCGCGCCCAGCCTCCGGCGACTCCATGCGCGCGAGCTCGCGCTCGATGCGGCTGCGCGCGGTGCCCTCCGGGAACGCCCTGGCGAGCGCCGCCCTTGCGCGGTCCGGCGGCAGCAGCGCGTAGAGCCTCCGCCTGAGCGCGACGTCCGCCGGGCTGGTGGTGAGCGCCCAGAGCTCCACCGGCCCCGGCGTGTTGACGACCAGCTGCTCGAAGCGTCCGCCCTGGCCGCTTGCGATCAGCAGCGTCGGCGCGCCGTCGCGGCCGGGTCCGGTGAGCCGGTAGCGGATCACGTCCGAGAGCGTGTCCGTCAGGGAGAAGGTGGCGGCGAGCGCCTCGGCTTCCTTCGCCTTGCCGCCGCTTCCCAGGATCCAGTAGCGGTTGGCGAGCTCTGCGAGCGCGCCGCCGAAGTCGTCGAGGCGCTGCGAGGCGAGCGCGAGGCGCACCCGCAGTTTCCTGGCCTCGCGCACGTCGCGCTCGACCTGGGCGCGCACGGCAGGCGCGCCGGCAGTGCGGTGAAACTCGTCGTAGCAGAGCCGCTTGGGAGACTCGCGGATGTCGCGGAGCCGGGATGCGTGCCAGTCGCGATAACGCTCCGGGATCGCAGCCAGCGCGTCCTCGCCGATCCACCAGTGGCGGGTCAGCGCGTGGCGCGCGAGCAGGTAGAAGGCGGCCGACTGGCGGTCCGCCTCGGCCGAGCCCTGCGGCGCCACTTCGGCGAGGTCGATGGCGGCGAGCCTGGCGCCGCCGACGTCAAAGGCGGTGGGCGCGAACATCACCGGCCAGTCGCCTGAGAGTGCCGTGAGGATACGGATGAAGGCCTGGGTGACGGTCTCGCCGCCCGAGCCGTATCGCGCGTCCCCCACCAGCCCCTGCACGGCGGGCTCGCGCACCGAAGCCAGCAGGTCGGTCAGCACCGGCACCGCGTAGCGCTGCGCCCTGGCCGCGGCCTCGATCGCCCCCGCTTCGAACAGCAGGTCCGCCACGTCCCACCAGAGCGGCTCCGATGGCAGCAGCAGTCCCTTCTCCGCGACCGCCGCGTCCACGTCTTCGTCGCGGCCTTCCGTGTAGGCGTTGGGCTCGGCCCCGGGCACGTTGTCCGAGCGCATGGCGTAAGCGCCGGTAAGCGTGGGCCCCAGCAACTCGCGCATGCCGTCGGGCACGCCTGCGTCCCCGGCGGGCGTCACCATCAGGCCCAGCAGGTTCGTCAGGAATGCGCGCTCCGCCGGGAGCGGGCTGCGGCAGCCGAGCTGGGTGTCACAGGGGTTGATGGCATGTTCGGCCGTCATGCGGAGCGGGAACCAGCCGGCCTCGTGGCGGCGCTCGGCCGGCAGCGCCTCCCGGACCAGCGAGATCAGCCCGGAAGAGGAAGGGCCGATGTCGATGACGGCGGCCAGCGGCAGGCGCTCCTGACCGCCTTGCAGGCAGAACGCGAGGCCGAGCGCGTTCATCAGCACCGACTTGCCCTGGCCGGGCAGGCCGTAGATCAGCTCGAAGCCGTAGTCGCCGCCCTCGTCCGCCGTCAGCGGCAGGGGCTTGCCGTCGGGCGAGCGGAAGAGGTGGGCGGCGCCCGTCCCGGACGAGACACCCGAGAGCGGCGCGGGCCGGCTGACCGGAAAGAGGCTCAGGGCCTCCGCAAGGGGCACGAGGGCGGGTTGCGCGGTGGCGCCGCAGCAGAACCCGGGGACCGAGGCGGCAAGGCTTTCCAGCGGGTCGCCCGTGAGCGGCGTGAACACCGCCTCGCCCCAGCCCTCGGCGACCTGCTGCAGGCGGCCGAGACGTGCGGCAAGCGCCGGTTCGCCCTCTTCCGCCCCGACCCAGCTGAGCAGGCCCAGGCGCAGGCGCACGATCGCATGGGCGTCTCCGCCGAGCGCGGCAAGGTCGCGCAGCGCGTTCCGCGCGAGCAGGCTGTCGGAGGACGAGAAGGCGAGGAAGGACGAGGCGACACGCGAGACCGTCGCGTCCAGCCGGTGCAGCCCGCCGCCCTCGATGAGCAGCGAGAAGCGGCAGGGAAGCCCGGCGGCGGCAAGCCCCGCCATCAGCTCGGCGAAGGGCCGCGCTTTCCGGGGACCGAGGGACATGTCCAGCGCGCCGTAGAGGCGTCCGCCGATGCGGACGCCGCCGCCGCTCCGCTCGGGCTCCCGGACCAGCAGCTGGGTGCCGAGCGGCGGCGGATATGCGCCCGCCTCGGGCGGCTCGGTCAGCCGCGCGGGCGCATCGTTGGCGACCGTTACCGGGCGCCAGTCCGGCGCCGTGGACGCTCCGCCGTTCACCATGCCGCGCATCAGGCGGAGCCCGGCCTCTTCCGCCAGCCGCCGGCCCACGATCCCGGTCTCCGCGAGCACGGCCGCGAGCGCGTCGAGCAGCGCCTCGTGGCGCGCCCACAGTCCTTCGAGGGCGAGATGGGGACACTGCGCCTCGCCCGCCTCCGGCAGCCAGTCCCTGAGCTTCCTGCGGAGCGCCTTGCGACCGCGCTCCAGGCCCTCGCGCGGCAGCACCGAGGGCCGCGTCCAGCAGGCCAGCATCAGGGTCTCGGCGGCGATCAGGGGCGCCAGCCTCCGCGCCCGCTCCGCCAGCAGGTCATCGAGATCCAGCCCGAGGCGGCCGGCTTGCCGTCCTGCGGCCTCGGCGTGCGCCTCGGCCAGGGACTCGGCTTCGTCGGGCGCGCGCTCGAACACCATGTGCAGCGCATGGCCGGGATGGGCGAAGGCGGTGTTGAGGCGCAGCGCGGCGACGTCCACGAAGCGCTCCAGCTCTTCCACGCCCATCATCGAGCGGGCGCCGTCGAGCGCCAGCAGCGAGACCAGTGAGCCGTCGTGGCAGACCAGGACGCCGCCGCCCCCTTCCAGCGGCACGGCGGCCTGGGGCGCGAAAAAGCTCTCCAGCGGCTTCCTGCGCAGGGTCCAGCTCAGGCGCTGCAGGTCGTCGGCGACTGCGGCGAGCGAGAGGGGCATCGGCGGTTCTCCTCCTACAGCCGCGGCTTGAGGACGGTCTGGTTCCCGGCGTCCACCCCGAAGGTCGCGCCGAGGGCGTTGATGACCGCGGGCGCGGCGATCAGCGCGACCCCGATCAGGATCGCGATCAGGCCGGACCCGATGGTGGTCTGCTGCGGGTGGTCGACGTGGCGCTTCAGCTTGAGCAGCCCGAAGCCCACGATGGCGGCGCCGATGATGTAGAAGGCGATGGCGATCAGCCCCGGCACCGTCTCCAGGTCGCTCGCCGCCTCGTCGGCCATGTCGCCCAGCGAGACCGCCAGCGCCGTGCCGCACGCCAAGACACTCGTGCCGCAGAACCACCCGGCGCCCGCCAGGGCGGCGGTAGCGGGACCCAGCGGCGCCGTGCGTGGATGCCCTGCGTGGGGTCTCTTCGACTCCGGCAGGATGCGCCGGATGGCTCTTGCGAGGCTTGTCGGGTTCATGAGCAAAATCCTCTCAACGGATGCTGAGCACCTCGATGCCGAGGCTGGTCTGCAGCGCGTCGATGACGGCGCCGAGATGCCAGGCGGCGATGCCGCCGGCCATGTGGGCGAAGGCGCGGGCGCCGCTCGCGCCGGGCCTGGCGTCGGCGGCGGCGCGCAGCACGAAGGCCCCCCGGATGAAGGCAAAAAGACCGACCAGGGCGACCAGGGCGAAGACGGCGCCCAGCAACGCGTCGTAGTCCGCGCCGCGCCCGCCGTAGCCGAGGCTCGCGGTCCCGGGCGGGTTCGCCGTGCCGAACAGGCTCTCGCTTGCGGCGCCGAGCCAGGAGGGGAGCGCAGCGAGGACGATGCAGATCAGGAAGGAGAGCGCCGTGCCGCCGGCGGACGGCGCGTGGAACTTGTCCTCCGAGGTCTTGAAGAGCCGCAGCAGTCCCTGGGCCAGCGCCATCAACGCGAGCAGGTAGCAGACGACCGTGACCAGGATCAGCAGGCCCGGCTCGAGGTCCCGGACCAGCGCGATCATGGCCCCGCCGAGGTCGTTCGACTCAGCCACCGCCGGCTACCCCGGCCGCGCCGGGCTCCGCCGCATTTGGCGCCGCCGCGAACACCACCACCAGCTCGGTGTCGCGCGCGATGCGCACCGTCGGCCGGTCCGGCGCGCTCTCGAGCAGCACGTCGCCGGCGGTGCGCGCCGCGCCGGCGAGCCCGGCATGGAGCGCCTCGCGGGTCGAGGACTCCAGGCGCTCGTAGCGGAGGCCGTCCCCGACCGCCACGGTCTGCGACGGCCGGGAGAGGGCGGTGAGGAAGCCCTCGGCGAAGCGCACGGCGGACGGCAGCAGCACCCGCTCGAACCAGTGGCTGTCGACCTCGCCGTCCACCCCGTAGCAGGCGCAGTCGAGCCCCGCGGCCCAGGCATCCACGCCATGGCTCCGGCCCCGGTACTCGAGGCGGTTCAGGCGCAACACGAGGCGCTCGCCGACGAGCGTGAACGCGCCGGAGGCCACCGCGCCGGCGAGCGGCGGTTCCAGGATCTCCAGCAGCACCGGGCCGGGATAGTCGGAATCGACGGCATACATGGTGCGCGCGTAGAGCCCGGTGCCGGCCGCAATGTGCGGTAGACTGGACGCGGCCGTCTGCGGTTCCCGGTCCGGCTCTGGTAGGGGATCCATGTCCTCAACGGCGCCGGGAGCGTGGGCGGCCGCTTCGTGGTAGCGCACGCGCACGATCTCCGGCGGGCGCGTCCAGGCCTCGATCAGCACGCCGACGAGACCCTCGGACCGGGGATCGCCTGCGGCCTGCCCTTCACGGCCGGAGGCGCGGGGCGCGGCCGTTTCCGGCCGCCGGTATCCCTCGTATGCGGGCCGCGGCCGCTCCGCCGTCCGCCCCCCTGTCACGGCGGCCTGCTCCGGCTCCCCGCCGTCCGCCGTGGACGGCCCCTGGAACGTGGGCAGGTACGTCTCTCCCGCCTCGCGCGCCGCATCGAAGCGCTGGCGGTCGCGCTCGTCGAGCGTATGCCCATAGAAGGGCGGCACATTGTCCTCGGGATCGAGCTTCAGATTCCGGTTGTCCGGGACCTGCGCCAGACCCGGACCTTCGACGCCGGCCGCAAGCAGGACAGAGACCAGGACACCTATGTGTATGGCGCCCGCCACACCGAGCCGCATCGCCGCGCCTTTGCGGTCACCCGTCATCGCCCGTCTCCCGGCTCGAGGGTCTCCTGCCAGAGGACGTCGCTGCCCGCATCGGCGAGGCCGAGCCGCCTCTCCCGGCCCGCGTCGCTGACCAGCACGAGGGGGGTGCCGGCGAGGCGGTAGGCCCAGCGCCCGCCGGGATCCCGCTCGGCCGCGAGCGGGCCGGGCGAGAGCAGGTGGGCACGGGTGAGCAGCAGCACCTCGCCGCCCTTGCGCCAGGCCCGGTCACCGCTCGCGCCGCCCTCGACCGCGAGGCGCTCGGCGTCGGGCGGCACGCCGCCGCCGAGCAGCGCGAGCAGCACCGGATCACCCGCGTGAAAGCCGCGCGGCCGAGCGAGAGAACCGGGGTCGGCGTTCGGGCCGGGAACGCCCAGCCGGATCTCGACCCGGAAGTCTGCGTCGGCGCCGGTCCCGTGCAGGCTGGCGACCACGGGCTCGGCAAGGCCCCGGAGCTTCACCACCGCGTTGCCGCCGAGATACGCGGCCCGCGGCGCCAGATAGAGCAGGTGGCTCGCCACAGGGCCGCTTCCGGACCCTTCGTCCCCGGCCCCGCTCTCCGCCCCCGGTGGCAGGAAGCGGCGGTCCACCAGCGTCTCCTCGATGGGCCAGGGCGCGCCGGTCGAGTCCGTGAAGGAGACGGCGGTGACGTAGCCGCGCCGGAGCGCGATCCTCGGAATCGCGCCGTCATCGAGGCGGATGCGCCGGACGCGGCCCGCAGGCGGGTCGCCGGCGCCCCTTGCCGTGGCTGCCTGGGTCTCGCGCAGGATCCGGCCCAGCGCCTCGATCTGTTCGCGCGTGAAGGGCAGCGCCGCCCGGCCCTGACGCGCGGCCTCGTCGTCGGTGAGCGCGTGCGCGGACCACACGTCTACCGCCCACTCCAGCGGGGCGGCCGGGTCGGCGCCGGCCCGCGGGCCCTCCTGCGCCGACGCCGGCAACCACGCAACACCTGCCAGCACTGCCGCAACCGGCAGGAACGAATGCATCCGCACCCTCACGTGCTTCCTCTCCAGTCCGGGGAATTCTTGCCGGCAATGAGCTGCTCGATGGCGATGCCGGCGGGGCGCTCGTCGAGGGGCACGCGCATCACCAGCACCTGCGCCACCAGCTCCTGGCTGACGCGCCGGGTGCCGGCAGAGAAGGTGACCAGGATGGGGAACTCGATGGCCCAGCCCACGCGGCCCGCGAAGAAGCGGGTGTCCACGATCACCGGCGCGCCCTGCGCGACCGCGGAGGCCACCTGGAGGTTGTCGCGGAGGCGGTCGAGGAAGAGGCTCTCGTCCAGCCCCTTGAGGAAGGACTCGTAGCCCTCGTCGGAAAAATACTCGCGGATGCCGGCGAGCCTGAGCCGCCAGTCATGGTGACCCAGGGTGAAGGCCTCCGTCACCGCCGAGACGGTCCAGTTCCTGAGCGCAGCGTCCGACATGATCGGCTCGTCGAGCGGCGTGAGCCGCACGAGCCTGCCGTCCGGGGTCGCGGCGACGGCGATGTAGACGGTGGAGTGCATCCAGACGTAGCCCGCGAAGGCGCAGGCGGTGAGCACGTTGCAGGCGAGCAGCCAGGCGGCGGCGCGGCGCCAGCCGTGGTGCTGGTCCCGGTGGAACGCGAAGCGCGCCGCCGCGGCCCGCACCGCCTGCAGGCGGCTACTCAAGGCCCGTCTCCACGAGCCAGGCATCGATGTCCTCCATGTCGCCCACGCGATGCCCCACCGCGCCGTGCCGCGTCCGCCAGGCGATGAGCGGCACGGCCGTCGCTCCCCATTCGTCCAGCAGCGCGTTGTTGCGGGCGATCCGCCCGGCGCCGGTCTCCGGCCCGAGTGTCTCCGGCCCGAGTGTCCGGTCGGCCGTACCGTCGCCCTCGAACCACGCGCGCGCCGGATCGGGGTGCGCCGCGATCGCGACAGCGCGCCGGGCCGCCGTGCCGCCCAGGACACCCACGGGAACCACCCGCAGCTGCACGCGTCCCTCCAGCGCCGCGCGCCCGAGCCTGGCCGCCGCCGCGCGCGAGAACGAGCAGGCCGGGTCTCCGAGCAGCACCACCACGGGGCCGCGCTCGCCGAGCGTGAACCCGAATGCGGCCGCGCTGCGCTCGAACATCCTCGTGAGGGAAGGCGAAGGGGACGCGGGTCCACCGGTGTCCGACGCCGCATGGGCGGTCATCGCCGGCGCCGCACTCTGCGGCACAAGTGTCCTCGGCACGAGTGTCTCCGGCACGAGTGTCTTCGGCGTCGCGGCAGCGCCCCTTTGCTCCGAGGCCGCTGCGGGCCGGGCAGCGGCAAGCTGGGCGCCGGTAATCGCCGTTCCGTCCGGCCCGTAGAGAAGCCCGGCCACGGCGTGGCCGTCCCCCGTCACGTAGAGGCTGTAGCCCGTGCCCCTGGCCGGCTTGACGAAATAGCCGTGGAGCCCGCCGCGCACACCGAGGGGAAGAACCCCCGCGCCGTTGGCGCGCAGCGCCGACAGCAGCCCCTCCGGCCGTACACCCTCGGACCGCAGACCCTCCCGCCGCAAATCCGGGTCGCTCCCGGCGCGGGCTCCGCAGAGCGGTGCCCCGATCGTGGCCGCGACCGCCAGCGATCCCGCGAGCAGGTACAAGCCGCGGCGCATGCCATTCATCCATGTCTTCACGGCTTGTCTTTCCTCGCCGGCGACGCGGGCAACCGGTGCCTCACGACGAGCGCCATCCCGCCTTCCGACCGTGCGGCCACGGGCGCGTGCGGGAGATGCGACAGGCTGCGGAACAGCCCTTGCACGGCGTCCATGAACCCGCCCTCGAACGCTGCCGCGCCGTCCAGCCGGTAGCGCCGGTCGGTCAGGAACAAGACGTCTGTGCCGGCCCGCGCGCCCCAGCGCGCCAGCACGGCGCGCAGCATCTCGCCCTCATGCACCCGCCAGACACGCGTGCCGGAGACACTCGTGCCGGAGACACTCGGGTCCAGGTCAGCCAGGCCGGGACCGGGCGGAGCCCCGATATCCGCCTCTCCCGGCACGGTCTCCTCCGCCTCAGGCGGCACGTAGCGGAACCCGGCCTCGGTCGGACCCGCCCACAGCGCGAACAGCGCGATCGCCAGCGCCGCGCCCGTCACCCGAAGTCCGTGAAGCGGCGCAGACGGGCGGCGTGGAGTGCCCGTCGTCGTCCGGCGCTCAGCGCCCGCAGCGCCCGCACGGCCGCCGCCGGGCGGTAGCCCCGCGCCTCCGCCGCGCGGCAGGCCAGCATCGCGGCCGCGACGATCGCCGTCGTCCACCAGTTGGGCAGGAACAGCCACGGCAG
>JAJDXK010000073.1 GCA_022823305.1 Alphaproteobacteria bacterium | reverse complement strand
TGGTGATGGACAACCTTGCCTGCCACCGCAGCGCCGCCGTGCGCGGCGCCATCCACCGGGCCGGGGCCGAGCTCCGCTTCCTGCCGCCCTACAGCCCCGACCTCAACCCGATCGAGATGGCCTTCTCCAAGCTCAAGGCCTGCCTCAAGCGACACGCCGCACGCACCATTCCAGAACTCTGGGACGCCATCGGCCAAGCCACAGACAACGTCACACCCGCCGAATGCCAAAACTACTTCGCTGCTGCAGGATATGACCGTGTATGATCGAAACTCGCTCTAGCGTCCCCTTTCCTCCCCGGCGGGGAAGAGAGGGCCGGGGTGAGGTGGGGGAGTCAGCCCGCGGCGCCGGGGTCCTCGGCAAGGGCGCGCTCGATCGCGGGCCTGATCTCGCTGGCGAAGGCCCGGATGGTGCGCTCCGCCTGCGCCATGGTGGAGCCCGACGACTGGATGTTGAGCATCATGTGGCTCGCACCCGAGGCGCGGATGTCGGCCGCGAGTCGCGCCGCGACCGTGGCGGCGTCGCCCACCGGCAGGTTCTGCGCCATCTCGTCCAGCGACACCTCGCCGGCGAATGGCTTCTCGACCAGCATGCCGCCGTCCATCGCCTCCTGGCGGTTGCGCAGCGCCGCGGCGAAGCGCGTCTGCTGGCGGGCGTTGACTAGGTAGTCGCGGGTCTCCTCGTCGCTCTCGGTCACGCAGACGAAGCGCAGGATTCCGAGTTCGTGCGCCTGGCCGCCCAGGCCCTCGGCGGCGTAGGAAGCGTCGATGCGCGCCCGCTGCTCGGCCAGGTAGTCGGCGCCGAACAAGCGGCCGGTGATGATCGGCACGAAGCCGCGCTGCGCGGCCAGCCTGTGCGTCGACTCCGAATCGCCGGCAATCCAGATCGGCGGCACGCCGGCCGGTGCCCGGGTGCTGATGTTGGTCTCGGGCAGCTGGGTGTAGGCGCCGTCGAAGCTGAAGGTCTCCCCGGCGTAGGCCTGCTCCATCAGTGCCAGGAACTCGTCGAGCCGCCCCTTGGACTCGGCGAGGTCGGCGCCGAAGCGCTCGAACTCGTAGGGCTGGTAGCCGCTCCCGAGCCCGAGCAGGAAGCGCTCGCCCAGCAGCGCCTGGGTCATGCCGATCTCGGCGACGAGGCGGACCGGGTGATAGAGCGGGACCACGACCACCGCGGGCCCGAGCTTGATCCGCCGGGTGCGGCCGGCGCAGTGGTTGACCATCAGCAGCGGCGAAGGGCAGACGCAGTAGTTGGAGAAGTGGTGCTCCGCGAACCAGGCGGCCTTGAAGCCCGCGTCTTCCGCCCATTGCACCATGCGCACCGCGTTGCCGAGCACGTCGGCGACCGGGGTGCCCCGGTCGCGATAGCCCATGAGGCAGAACAAGCCGAAGCTGACCATGTCACTCACCGATTGCCGCCGGGATACTGCAGCCCGCGCGCCGGGCCGGCTGGATTGTAACGCATGGGTACCCGATGCTGCGCATTCAGCCGCGCCGACCGTGCGCAGCCGCGGCGCTGACGATGGCGAGCAGGAGCAGGCCTGCGACCAGCCACAGCACTGCGCGGGCATCGCCATGGTCGAGCAGCAGCCCCACGACCGGCGGCCCGGCGGCGGCGCCCACATCGAGGCCGGAATAGACGAAGCCGAAGACCCGTCCCCTGGCGCTGGCCACCGCGGTCTCGCGCACCAGCATGTCGCGCGACGGCATGGTGAGGCCGATCAGGATGCCGGCGATCACGAAGGGGGCGGCCAGCGCCGCGGCCGGGAAGAGGTTGAGGCTGACGGCGACGAAGAGCGCCGCGGCGGACGCGAGGCCTCCGCCGATGACGAGCCGGAGGTGCCCGCCCGCACGCTCGGCGAGAAAGCCCCCGAGCAGGACTCCGCCCGATGCGCCGAACAGGAAGAGCGAGAGCAGAGGGCCGCCCTCGGAGATGGGCAGGCCGAAGAGGCGGTCCATGAGCGCCGGGAAGAACGACTGCAGGCCGATGGTGGCCCCGCTCAGCAGCACGAAGAAGACGAAGCAGAGCAGCACGGGGAGCGAGAGAAGGGGGCTCAGCCCCTGCCGCAGACTGCCGAGCCGCCCGAGTTTCGGCCCGGGCTCTGCCGCGCCCTGTGACGGCGACGGCACCGCCTCCGCCCGCCCGTCCGCGAACAGGTGCCGGTTGAGGAACAGCGCGGCCAACAGGACCAGCCCGCCCGCGCCGACGACGATCAGCGCGGAGCGCCAGCCGAGCTCCAGTGCAAGCCCCACCATCACGAGGGGCGCGAGTGCATAGCCCAGGTTGCCGCCGAGCGTATGGAAGCCGTAGGCGCGGCCGTGGCGGGCGCGGCGCACGCTCGCGGTGAGGATGGAGAGGTCGGCGGGGTGGAACACGCTGTTGCCGAGGCCAGCCAGCGCGGCCAGCGGGAACAGCATCCAGAACGCCGGCGCGAGCCCGGTGAGCACGGTCGCGGTGCAAAGCAGCGCGAGCCCGCCCAGCAGCACCGTGCGCGCCGGGAAGCGGTCGACCAGGAAGCCCGCGCCGGTCTGGGCAACGCCGGAGGCCACGTAGAAGACGGTCATCAGCGTGCCGAGCTCGATGTAGCCGACCGCGAACGCCTCCTTGAGACGGGGGAAGAGCGGCGGCAGGGCGAGCTGGTAGAAGTGGCTCGCGCCGTGGGCGAGGGCGATCAGCCCGATGACGCGGGTCTGCCCGCGGCCGGGCACCTCCTGAGCGGTCATCCGGGCTCGTCTGGCGAGGGTGCTGCCTGCTGACCGGCGCCAGCCGGCGCGCGAGAGTACGCCGGCAGCGCAGGTGCGGCAATGAACCGGACCCGAAAACGCTCTCTTGCCGTCACCGTTCCCGAATCGTGCTCGACATAGTTTCCGATATAGGTAGTATGAGCATTCGGAATACTCACCCACCCCATGAAAGCAGTCCCAGTGTCCAAGTACGCACCTCTGGAAGCCTACCTGCGCGAATCCGGACAGGAAATGATCTCCATGACCTTCGGCGACATCGAGCAAGTCATCGGCGCCGACCTGCCGCCATCGGCCTTCAAGCATCGGCCATGGTGGTCGAACAACCCTTCAAACAGTGTGATTACCAATTCCTGGCTCAAGGCCGGATACAAGACGGAGAACGTGGACATGGCCGGCAAGAAGCTGGTGTTTGTCAAGACAGCGCAGTACCCACCGGCGCCCGAGGCCACCGTCGGCGTGCTCGAGGACGCAGCAACGGCTCCCGCCGGCGCCGGCTTCCTGTCGAGCGCCTTCGGTGCACTCAAGGGAACGGTAACGGTCAAGCCGGGAACCGACCTGACCGATCCGATCGACACGACATGGAATGCGACACGGTAGCCGGCGATGCCCGTCTTCCTGCTCGACACCTGCGCGGTGATCTGGATCGCAAACGGCGAGGCATTGCGGGAGCCGGCCGCAGGCGCCTTGGACGACGCGCCCGCCCGTGGCGGCGAGGTCCTCGTCTCCCCCATCACTGCGTGGGAAATCGCCATGCTCGTGGCCAAGGGCAAGATGGCGCTCTCGCTCGCGCCCGAGGTGTGGTTCGCGCGCGTCCTCGCGTGGCCAGGAATGGCGCTCGCGGCGATGCCGCCTGCCGTGCTGATAGCGTCCTGCGCCCTTCCCGGCGCGCCGCCGGCCGATCCCGTGGACCGCATCCTCGCCGCGACGGCACGGGCCTTCGGATACACGCTGGTGACCCGCGAGCGCCATCTGCTTGCCTATGGCGGGCAGGGGCACATGCAGGTCATGGGGTGCTGACTCGCTGACGCGACGCTGCGGCGACTCCGCGCGAGCGCTCAGCGGCGTATAGTTGGTCGGTCCCGGTTCCTCTTCCGCCCGGCGGCATCCGGGTGCAGGAGGAGCGGCGGAAGGCAGAGGGAGGCCGCCATGGTCAAGATCGAATGCGTGGTGGAGGCGAACAACTACCTCGGCGAGGGGCCGGTCTGGGATCCGGTGGAGGGCGTCCTCTACTGGGTGGACATGCTGGACAAGGAGGTCTGGCGCCTCGACCCGCGCACAGGGAAAACCCGCACCTGGACGCTGCCCAAGACCGTGGGCGCCTTCGCGCTGCGCGAGCAGGGCGGCGGCGTGCTCACCATGCGCGACGGCTTCTACTTCATGGACCTCGACAGCGGCGAGACCGAGCTGATCGCCGAGGTCGACGCCGACGAGCCGCGCACCCTCTTCAACGACGGCAAGGTGGACCGGCGCGGCCGCTTCTTCGCCGGCGGCGAGGACGAGATCTCGGAATCGCCGATCTGCGGGCTCTTCCGGCTCGACCCCGACCTCACGGTGCACGAGCTGGAGCGCGGCATCATCTGCAACAACGGGCCGAGCTGGAGCCCCGACGACAGAACCTTCTATCACACCGACTCATACATGCAGGAGATCTACGCCTACGACTACGACATCGAGAGCGGCGCGATCTCCAACAAGCGCGTCTTCGCCACCACGCACGACGAGCCCGGCATCCCCGACGGCTCGACCATCGACGCCGAGGGCTATCTTTGGAACGCGCAGATCGTCTCCGGCCAGCTCGTGCGCTACGCGCCGGACGGCACGGTGGACCGCCGCGTGCCGGTGCCGACCAGGACCATCACCAGCATCATGTTCGGCGGCGACGACCTCGACGTCGCCTACCTCACCTCCATGGGCCGCACCGACTTCCTCGGGCCGGAAGCGCAGAAGATCTTCGGCGAGGCTTCGAAGCCGCAGCCCCACGGCGGCGGAATCCTGGCGGTCAGCGGCCTCGGCGTGCGCGGCCTGCCCGAGCACCGCTTCGCCGGCTGAGGGCGCGGAGGCTCACGCGCCCTCGGGCAGCCAGATCAGACGGGGGGCGTCGACGAAGAGCAGGCCGCAGGCTATCGCGCGCTCCGGAAAGACGGCGGCGAGCGCGCTGCGGTAGCTCTCCATCTGCGCCCGGTAGGCCTCGGGCACGGGCTCGCCCTCGGCGGGCGCGCGGCCGGTCTTGTAGTCGAGCGCGACCACCTCCCCCTCGCCCACCAGCAGCCGGTCGATCTGGCCCGAGATCACGCGCTCGCCCACGACCGCGCTGATGGGCGCCTCGGCCAGGGCCTCGGGCGCGAAGAGGGCGGCGAAGCGGGGATCGGAGAGGAGGTCGATGACCGTTCCTGCCAGTTCCTCGCGCTCGTCTCCGTCGAGGTTGTGGCGCGCCAGCAGGCGCCGCGCCGCAGCCGGGCGCGCTGCCGGGGCCAGCGCCGGCAGGTATTCCAGCAGCTTGTGGGCGGCGATGCCGCGCCGGCGCGCCCTCTGCCCGGCATCGTCGAGCGGCGAATGCGGCGCCGGCCCGGCGAGCGCGCGGGACGGCGCGAGCGGCCGCGGCGCCGGGGGCTCGGCGACCGGCGGCCGGCTCAGCGCTGACGGCAGCGGTGGGAGTGCCACGGGCTCGGGCGGCACCTCGTCGCGCGGCGGAAGCGGCGCGGTCTGCGGCTCGGCGCAGACCAGACCGACGGCCCCCTCGGGAAACGCGCCCTCCGGCATCGCCAGCGGCTGGGCCCCCTCCAGGCCTTCCATGCCCCGGCAGACCAGCGCATGCCAGCAATCCTCCGGCGCCTTGTCCCTGCCCTGCCAGCCGCAGACATAGAGCCGGTCCTCGGCGCGGGTCATCGCGACGTAGAGGAGCCTGCGATATTCTTCCTCCTGCGCGGCGCGTGCTCGCGTTCGGGCGGCACGGGTCACGGAATCCTCACGGCTGGCACGGCCGGGAAAGAGCAGGCCGGCCGTGGCACCAACCCCGCCCGCTGCTCCCTCCTCCTCGAGCCAGACGAGGGGGTCTCTAGCCTGGGGCGTGCGCATGGTATCGGGCAGAAAGACCACCGGCGCCTCCAGCCCCTTGGCGCCGTGCACGGTCATGATGCGCACCTCGTCCCGGCCTTGCTCGAAGTCCCTCTTGATCTCCGCGCGCCCGTCCTGGACCCAGTGGAGGAAGCCCTGGAGCGAGGGCGGGTGCGTGCGGCCGTAGACCAGTGCAAGGGCCAGGAACTCCTCGATCGCATCCCCCGATTCCGGGCCGAGGCGGTCGAGCAGCGCCGTCCGCCCGCCGCGCGCGCCGAGCGCCTCGC
The DNA here is from genome assembly GCA_022823305.1 of Alphaproteobacteria bacterium. GTDB lineage: Bacteria > Pseudomonadota > Alphaproteobacteria > UBA828 > UBA828 > WTGU01. Next base: position 19,409 of record JAJDXK010000073.1, on the reverse strand, counting down.
TGTAGAACTCGAAGGGCGCCACCGTGTCCGCGATGCTGCGGAAGGAAGCCAGGGCCTTGTAGGCGCTCCCGAACGCCGCCTCCTCGCCGCGGCGGCGCGCGAGCGTCGCCCACAGGCTGGCATCGCCGCGCCCGTGGGCGAGGGCGAACAACGCCTCCTCGTCGAGGCCGATGAGCGGGCTCTTGAGCACCGTGGCGAGCGTGAGATCGTCCTCGGGAAGCAGGCAGAATGCGCCGAGCGCGATCAGATCCATGACCGCGAGCTGCTCTGTCAGCACCATGCGGTCGATCCCCGCCACCGGCACACCGCGGGCCTTGAAGGCGCGCAGCAGGTGATCGACGAAGGCGGTGCGGCGGCGCACCAGCACCAGCACGTCGCCGGGCCGGATGGCGCGGCCGCGCGCGGCAAGCCAGGCGTCGCCACCTTCCGCGGCGGGTTCCTGCGTCCACGCGGCGACACGCTCGGCGATGAGCGCCGCCAGCCTTGCCGCCGGGTCATCCGCCGCCTCGCGTGCGGCAGGGAGCGCCCAGGGCTCGAGCTCCGCGCGCTCTCCCGGCGTGACCGGCGGCCACAGCTCGACCCGGCCGGCGGCGCCGGTGCGGTGAACCCGGTGGCGGATCGGATCGGCCCCTTCGGTGACGCCCTCCCGCACCGCAGGCGGGGAGAACACCGCGTCCACCACGCCGAGCACCGCGCCGCTGGAGCGGAATGATTCCGCCAGCGGCAGCGATTCCCACGGGCAGCCGGCGGCCTCGGCGCGGCCGCGGAAGCGATGGTGCGCGGTGGCGAGCGCACGCGCATCGGCACCCTGGAAGCTGAAGATCGACTGCTTCTCGTCGCCGACGGCGAAGAGGGTGCGCGGCGCGGCGCGCGCGCCCTCGCCGGCGAAGAACTCGTCGGCCAGCGCCGCGATCACGGACCACTGCGCCGGACTGGTGTCCTGCGCCTCGTCGATGAGCAGGTGATCGAGACCGCCGTCGAGCTTGTAGAGCACCCAGGGCGCGATGCCCTCCTGAGCGAGCAGCCCGTGGCTCTTCTCGATCTGATCGCCGTAATCGAGCACGGCGCGACGCCTCTTCTCGTCGCCATAGAGGGCAAGGTGGCGGGCCGCGACCGCGATCATGGCGGCGCTGCTCTCGGCGACGCGTGCGGCGTTCCAGCGCTCCATGACCGCCGCGAGCCGCCCCTGCTCCTCGACCAACGCGTCCACCGCCTCAGGGTACGCATCGGCCGACTTCCTGGTGATGAGCCTCTGGAGCGGCTCGCCCTTCTGGCTGAGGAAGGCCCGGCCGTATGCGCCGAAGCCTGCCGTGCGCACCGCGTGATCCGCGCCCAGCCATGCGGCGATCCTTGCGCCGCGCTCCACGTCCGTCCTCGAGCCGTTGCTGAGCACGCGGGCGGCATGCGCCAGCCCGTCGCGATCGAAGGCGCCGTCTGCGCCCGCCGCGGCGAGCACGCCGTCGGCCGTCACGCCGTCGGCCACGCCGAGCCGGACGCGGAGCGCCGCCACGACGCCCTCGACGCCGCCGTGGCGGGCGATCAGTGCGGCGAAGCGGTCCCGCTCGCGGCTCACCTCCGCCAGCAGGGCGGCGAAGCCCTCCTCGCCGATGACCGCGGTCATGACGGCGAGCGCCGCAGCGAGGGGTTGGTCCCGCTCGGGCCGGGCGGCGCTCAGCAGATGCGCGCGAGCCGTGCCGAGCAGCTCGGTGCTCATGCGTTCGTCGGCGATCTCGAAATAGGGCGCGACCTGCGCCTCCAGCGGAAAACGCCGCAGCAGCGACTGGCAGAAGGCGTGGATGGTCTGGATCTTGAGCCCGTCGGGGACGTCCAGCACGGCGGCGAAGAGGCGGCGCGCGCGGTCGCGCGTGGCTCGCCCGGGCTCCTCCCCGGTCAGCAGGGCGAGGGAGCGGCCGAGGGTCTCCTCGTCGTCCACGGTCCAGCGCGCGAGTTCGCTGGAGATGCGGAGCGCCATCTCGGCCGCGGCGGCGCGGGTGAAGGTAAGGCAGAGAATGCGCTCGGGCGCCGTGCCGCCCAGCAGAAGGCGCAGCACGCGGTCGGTCAGCACCTTGGTCTTTCCGGTCCCCGCCGAGGCGCCGACCCAGACCGAGGCGCCGGGGTCCGAGGCGCGGTGCTGCGCCGCCGTCACGGCCGGCCCCGCCGCGGCCATCAGGTCTCTCCGCCCGGCACCGACCACTCCTTGTGCCGGGCGAGGTGGGCGTAGCCGTTCCAGGGCGGCGCCAGCGCGGGCCGGGGCACCGGGTGATAGGGCGTCACCGGATCGTCGAAGTGCGCCACCAGCGCCTGCAGCCCGGCCAGCGCCGCGCGCCCGAGCTGAGCCGCGTCGTCGCCGATCTCGACGATCTCGCCCGCGCTCTCGGCGCCGCTCAGCCTCCAGTAGGCCAGCGCCGCGACCTCGGCCGGGTCCACGCCTGCGAAGCCACCTGCGGCCGCAATGGCCGCCTCCAGCGAGAGCTGCGGGCGCCGGCCGTCGCCGACGTGCTTCCTGGGCGGAACGCCGCCGGTCTTGTAGTCGATGATCTCGAGCGTGCCGGCCCGGGTCGCGTCGATGCGATCGGCCTTCGCCGTCAGGCGGAAGCGGCCTGCCGGCGCGTCGAACTCGTGCGCTCCCTCTACCTCGGTCGCGCACGGCAGGGTCGCGGGCCTGCGTTCGCGCTCGGTCTCGACGAACCAGCGGGCAATTCGCGCGAAGCGCGGCCACCAGAAGGCGCGCACGCCGGGCGGCGTGCCGGCGGCAGCGAAGTGCTCATCGCCGAGCGCGAGCAACCCGGTCTCCGCATCCGCGGGAAGCGCATCGGGGAAGGCGCGCACGAAGGCCTCCAGAATCCGGTGAATGAGTTCGCCGCGCTCCGCCGCGCTGGGGTCCGCATCCACGGGATCGAGGGGCTTCAGGCGCAGGATGTCGCGCGCGTAGACGGAATAGGGATCGGCGATCCAGGTCTCGACCCGGGTGACCGAGAGCCGCCTTGGCCGCGCCGCGACCGGGGGCGCGGGCGCAGGCGCGGGCCTGGGGCCGGCGGGCGCCACCGGGCGGTCGAGGGCCTCCCACCAGGCGAGCAGCGCCGGTTCGGCGGCGCGGAACTGCGCCCCGCCGTCTGCCTCGCCCGCCAAGAGCGCATCGAGGCGCTGGAGCCAGCGCGAGGGGATGGTCGGCGTCCCCTCGATGCGGCGTGCGCGCGTGAGATACACCTCCTCGGCGCCGCAGCACTGCACGAAGTCATGGGCGGAGAGGCCGATGCGCAGCTCCGGCGGCGGCAGGCCGAATTCCGCGCGCATCGGGCGGCTCATCCAGGGATCGCCCGCCGCGCCCGGCGGCCAGATGCCCTCGTTCAGTCCGCCCAGGATCATGCAGTCGGCATGCTGCAGGCGGGCCTCCAGCGGGCCCCAGATCTGCAGCCGGGGATGGCGGCCCCAGGCCGGGCGGACCACCCGGTCCTCCATCAGCACATCCAGCAGCGCCGGGTAATGAGCGGGCGGGGCCACGGGGGGCAGCGCCGCCGCCGCTTCCAGCAGGTCAGAGACGAAGCGTGCCGCCTGTTCGCCGTCCTCGCCCGACCAGAGCCGTGCCGCGCCCTCCTCCTCGTCGCTGGCCGCGAGCCGCTCCGCAAACGCGACATGTGCGCGCACCAGCTCGGCGAGCGAAGCCTCCGGCCCCGCCATCGCGGCGACGAAGGGCCCGGCCGCGTCCGCCAGTCGGTCGAGCCAGCGGGCGATGGCGGCATGGTCCTCCTCCAGCGCCGCCCTCAGCCCGGCGAAGCCCGGCGCGGGCCGGGGGCCGCGCAGGACCGCCCTCTCCATGGCCCTGACCCTGCGGCGGAACGCCGCCGACGCCATGCCGCCCGCGGCGAGCGGATGCTTGAGGGCGGCGAGAAGCGGGACAGGCGCCGCGTCTTCGGCGACGAGACGCGCCGTGAGCCTGAGCCAGGCGCCGGCCCGCGTCTCGCCCAAGGAAGTTCCAGCGGAATCGTCCGCTTCGATCCCCCAGCGCCGGAGCTCCGCCGCGACCCGGCGGGCGAGCGCGCGGTCGGCCGTCACCAGGGCGGCGGTGCGGCCGGGGGTCTCCAGCGCACGCCGCATGACGATGGCGATGACGCCCGCTTCCTCCTGCGGACTCGCGCAGTCGATGCAGTGAAAGTCGCGGAGCGCATCGGGCGTGGACGGCGGCAGGGCGCGCCAGGCGGTGATGGTCTCCGCCGGCCGCATGGCGTCGGCGATCAGGCGCGTGCGTGCGCGCCGGCCGTCCCCGGCCTCCGCGACCGGCCACGGCGTGACGTCGGCGCGCGCGACACCGATATGGTCGAGCAGGACCTTGAGCGTGTGCTGCGGGTGCGTGGGACCGATCGCCGCCCAGGTCTCGTCGTCGGCCTCCGTGTCGAGGCCGGGGAGCACGACGGCGCCCCGGGGCAGACGCGCGACGGTCGCCAGCAGGTCGCGCGTCGCCGGCACGCTCCCGGTGGAGCCCGCGCCGATCACCGGGCCCGGCGGCGGCTCGGCCTCCCAACGCTCGGCGAGCCCTCGGAGCAGGGCGTCGCGGCGGACCCAGGGGTCCATCAGGCCCTGCTCCGCCAGGTGCCGGGGCCAGCTCTCGGTGACGATGGAGAGGAAGTCCAGCACCTGCTGCCAGTGGGCCGCGTAGTCCTCGGGCGCAAGGGTGGCAAGCGCTTGCGGGTCGAGGCGGGCGATCTGGATCTCGTCGAGCAGCGAGGCAAGCGCGCGCGCAAGGCGCGAGGCCTGGTCCACGGCGCCGGCGCCGGCGAGCGCGGCGCCTGCCGCGGTCTCGCCCAGCTTCTGGATCAGGCGGGCGAGCTGCAGCCGGCGCTCGAGCGGCGCGATGGCGTCGGGCAGCGCCTCGTCGTCGCCGTCGCCGATGCCGGGCTCGTCCTCGTCCACATCGCCGAGCGGGCGGATGCGCGGCAGCAGGAGCGCCTGCCCCGGGGCGGCGCGCACGAAGGCGTGCTGCAGCGCCCGGCAGGCACGCCGTGTCGGCAGCAGGACGGTGACGCGGCTGAGCGCGAGGGGGTCGCCCCGGTCGAGCGGAACGGGCCTGCCTGCGAGGAGGCCAGCCGCCAGCGCGTCCACGAACGAGGTGCGGGGCGGCACCGTGTAGAGCGTGGGCTGCCGCCCGCTCATCCGTCCGCTCCGCACCGCCCGGCGCCGAGATGCCTCTCGGCCGCCGCCAGCCCCGCCGGCGAGCCGACATGGAGCATCAGCCCGTGATGCTCCAGCCCGAAGAGCCGGCCCGCCAGCATCGCCTCGTCGTAGTGGCGGTTGAGCGAGTAGGCGCCCTCCGGCGCGGTGGCGAAGAGCCTGGGGTGCAGCAGCTGGACGCCGGTGAAGACGAAGGGCGCCGCCGCGACCTCGCCGCGCCGGGCGAGGCGTCCGTCGCCGTCGCGGAAGAAGTCGCCCGCGCCCTCGTAGCCCAGCGCCCGTGCGCGCGGGCAGAGGAGGAGGAGTGCGTCCATCGCGCCCCCGTCCCACGCCGCCGCCAGGCGGTCCAGCGCCGGCACGTCATCGTCCACGAGGACGACGTCGCTGTTCAGGACATAGAAGGGCCCTTCGCCGAGCCAGGGGAGCGCCTGGCGCACGCCGCCGCCGGTCTCCAGTCGCTCTGCTTCCCGGGAAATGTGGATGCGGGGCGCGCCGGGCCGGGCGGCGTAATCGGCGAGAAAGGCCTCGATCTGTTCCGCCCGGTGGTGGGTGTTGACGACGACCTCGCCGACACCGGCCCCCCACAGGCTCGCCAGGGCGTAGGCAATGAGAGGCTTGCCGCAGAGCGGCACCAGCGGCTTCGGCGTGGTCTCGCTGACCGCGCGCATGCGCGTGCCGAGACCGGCAGCGAGCACCATCCCGTGCGTGGGCCGCGCGCTCACGGCGCGACGTTCCGCATTTGCACGGGAACCCGGCGCGCGAACCAGTCCCGCACCGGGGCCAGCGCATCGTGGGCGAGGTTGGCGTCGAGGTGGCGCCAGACGCGCGGCAGATGGCCGAGGTAGGCGGGCTTGCCGTCGCGCTTTGCCAGACGGTGGAAGACGCCGACGATGCGCACCGCCCGCTGCGCGCCGAGGATAGCGTAGGAGGCGCGGAACGCGTCGGCACCGAGACCGGGCGATGCGGAGAGGTAGCGCGCCACCATGGCCGCCTCCAGCCCGGCGCCGAGGTCGCGGCGCGCGTCCTGCAGCAGGGAGACCAGGTCGTAGGCCAGGGGGCCCGAGCGCGCGTCCTGAAAGTCCAGGAGGCCGACGCGACGGAGCCCGTCGGAGCCGGTGTCGCTTCGCGCCGGCAGCCACATCAGGTTGCCGGCGTGGAAGTCGCGCAGGCAGAGCGCCTGCGGTCCCGCCGTCGCCGCCTCCAGCGCGTCGCGCCAGGCCGCGTCGAATTCCGCCGACATGGCCGGCGACGCGCCGCGGAGCGCGGTCTCGAGAAAGAGCGCGGCATCGGCCAGCATCCAGTCCGCGTTGTAGCGGGGCAGGTCGGACGGCGGCGGACGGTGGTGGAGGTCGACCAGCAGATCGGTTGCCGCCGCGTAGAGGGTGCGCTCCAGGGACGCGGCACCGGGGCCGGCGAGCAGGGAAGAAAAGCTGTCGTCGCCGAAATCCTCGAGCAGGACGAAGCCGCGTGCCTCGTCGGCGGCGAGGATGGCAGGCGCACGGTAGCCCATGCCGCACAGCAGGCCAGCGATCCGCAGGAAGGAGCCGACCGAGCCCCCGGGCGGCGGATCGTCCATCAGCACGGCCGTCTCAGCGCCGCGCACGAGCCGCTCGTAGCGCCGCGCCGAGGCATCGCCGGCGAGCGGCGTGCCCTTCGCCTCGCCCCAGCCGGCGCGGGCGGCGAAGGCGCGGCGCTGCTCTCCCCGCGTGCTCATGCGCCCGGCCGAAGGCAGCGCGCGAGAGTCGCGGCGCGGGGGCCGTGCGGCGTGACCGTTATCAGCCGCCCCCCGGCGCCCGTCCCTTGCGCGAGATTCACCTCCAGCCGGTCGGCGGGCAGGAGCGGACCCAGCTTCTCGGGCCATTCGATCAGCGCGATCGCGCGCGCGAACGCGTCCTCGATGCCGAGCTCCCAGGCCTCCTCCGGCGCATTCAGGCGGTAGAGGTCGAAATGCCAGATCGCGCCCCGCTCGTGCTCGTAGAGCTGCACCAGGGTGAAGGTGGGGCTCGGCACCTCCTCCGCCGGCCGGCCGAGGCGCGCGCGGATGAGGGCGCGGGCGAAGGCGGTCTTGCCGCTACCCAAGGCTCCGCTCAGCCCGATCGCATCGCCGGGAGCGACGTGGGGGGCGAAGCGGGCGGCCAGCGCTTCGGTGTCCGCGAGGGAGCCTGCGCGCAGCGTCAGCGGCGCGCCTGCTGCGGCGCGGGTTCCGCCTGCGGCGCCCGGCGCCCTATCGTCAGTAGCGGTAGTGATCTGGCTTGAAGGGTCCCTCGCGCGGCACGCCGATGTAGGCGGCCTGCGCGTTCGAGAGCGCGGTCAGCTTGGCGCCCAGCTTGCCGAGGTGCAGCGCGGCGACCTTCTCGTCGAGGTGCTTCGGCAGGGTGTAGACGCGGTGCTCGTAGCGCGCGTGGTTCTGCCACAGCTCGATCTGCGCCAGCACCTGGTTGGAGAACGAGGTGCTCATCACGAAGGACGGGTGCCCGGTGGCGCAGCCGAGGTTCACGAGGCGGCCCTTGGCCAGCACGATCAGGCGCTTGCCGTCGGGGAACTCGACCTCGTCGACCTGCGGCTTGACCTCGTGCCAGGCGAAGTTGCTCAGCGAGTCGACCTGGATCTCGGAATCGAAGTGGCCGATGTTGCAGACGATGGCGCGGTCCTTCATCGCCCGCATGTGGTCGATGGTGATGACGTCGACGTTGCCGGTGGCGGTGACGAAGACATCGCCCTCTGCGGCCATGTCGTCCATGGTCGCGACCTCGTAGCCCTCCATCGCCGCCTGCAGCGCGCAGATCGGGTCGATCTCGGCCACCACGACGCGCGCGCCCTGCCCGCGCAGCGAGGCGGCGCAGCCCTTGCCGACATCGCCGTAGCCGTTCACCACCGCGATCTTGCCGGCGAGCATCACGTCGGTCGCCCGCTTGATGCCGTCCACCAGGCTCTCGCGGCAGCCGTAGAGGTTGTCGAACTTCGACTTGGTGACGGAATCGTTCACGTTGATGGCGGGTGCGCCGAGGCTGCCCTTCTGCTCCATCTCGTAGAGCCGGAGCACGCCGGTGGTGGTCTCCTCCGAAATGCCCCTGATGTCGGCCATCAGCGCCGGGTGGTCATCGTGCATGATCTTGGTGAGATCGCCGCCGTCGTCCAGGATCATGTTGGGGCGCCAGCCCGCAGGCCCCGCGATGGTGCGGCCGATGCACCAGTCGTATTCCTCTTCCGTCTCGCCCTTCCAGGCGAAGACGGCGACGCCGGCCTCGGCCATGGCGGCGGCGGCGTGGTCCTGGGTCGAGAAGATGTTGCAGGAGCTCCAGCGCACCTCCGCACCCAGCGCGCGCAGGGTCTCGATCAGGACCGCGGTCTGGATCGTCATGTGCAGGCAGCCGGCGATGCGGGCGCCGGCGAGCACCCGGGCCTCGCCGAACTCGGCGCGGAGCGCCATCAGGCCCGGCATCTCGGTCTCGGCGATGGCGATCTCCTTGCGCCCCCAGTCGGCGAGCGAGAGATCCTTTACCTTGTAGTCGGCGCCATCCGTCATGCCGTGATCCCCGATTGCCTGCGCTGGTGCCCGCGCCCGGGCGCGGCTTTTAGCACCGCCGCAGGAGGCTCACAACAGCAGGCAGCCTCAGGCGTCCTGCTGGTAGGCGTCGATCAGCCTGGCGATGCGGCCGGCCTCGGACTGGCTCAGCAGCTCCCTGGCATGACGTGCCGCCTGGGCCGTATCGAGCGCCAGGATGCGCTGCTTGACGCGCGGCAGATGGGGCGGCGCCATGGAGAGATCGCGCAGGCCGAGGCCCAGCAGCATGGCGGTGAAACGCGGATTGCCGGCAAGCTCGCCGCAGAGATTGAGCGGCAGCCGCGCCCGCCGGGCGGCGTCGGCGGCGAAGCGGATGAGCCGCAGCACCGCCGGATGCAGGGGGTCGTAGAGGTGCGCCACCTGCTCGTCGCCGCGATCGATCGCGAGCGTGTACATGGTGAGGTCGTTGGTGCCGAGTGAGAAGAAGTCGCAGGCCCCGGCCAGTGCGTCCGCCGCGAGCGCGGCACCCGGCGTCTCGATCATGACGCCGAGCGGCGGCGCGTCCGCGATCGGCACGCGCGCGCGCGTCAGCTTGCGCACCGTCTTGTCCACCGCCTTCCGTACCTGCCTGATCTCGTCCACCGAGGTGATCATGGGCACCAGGATGCGCACCGGCCCGTGGGCGCCGGCCCGCAGGATCGCCGCGATCTGCGCCTCCAGCAGCGCCGGCGTCCTGAGCGAGAGGCGGACGGCGCGCAGGCCCAGCGCCGGGTTGACGCTGGGGCTTATGTGCTCGCCCAGCGAGTAGGCGAGCTTGTCGGAGCCGACGTCGAGTGTGCGCACCGTCACCGGCGCGCCGGCCATGCCGCCCACGATCTCCTTGAGCGCGACGTACTGCTCGTCCTCGCTCGGCGGCTCGTCGCGGTTCATGTAGAGGAACTCGCTGCGCAGGAGGCCGATTCCCTCGGCGCCCGCCTCCTGGGCCAGCGGCAGCTCGTCGGGCAGCTCGATGTTGCACTGCAGGGTGACGCGCACGCCGTCCTGCGAGGTCGCGGCGACCTGGCGCAGCCGCGCCAGCTGGCGCTCGCGTCGCTCCAGCGCGCGCCGCCTGCGCTCGAGCCGGGCGATGGTCGCCTCGTCGGGGTTGACCACGAGCCCGCCGCGCACCCCGTCTACCGCCACGATATCGCCGGAGCGGACGGCGCCCGTGAGCCCCGCAACGCCGAGCACCGCCGGCAGGCCGAGCGAGCGGGCCATGATCGCGGTGTGCCCCTCGGCCCCGCCCAGCGCCGCGGCGAAACCGCCGATGCGAGCGCGGGCCATCAGCGCGGTGTCGGCGGGCGTGATCTCCTCGGCGATGATGATGGTGCCGGGGGCGAGGCCCGAAAAGGCCTGGTAGCCGGCGCGGGTCAGGTTGCGGACGAGCCGGGCGCTCGCCTCGCGCACGTCGTCGATCTTGCCGGCGAGATAGGAATCCTCCATCCCGGCGAACGCCTGGGCTATTTCCGAGAGCTGTACCTGGACCGCCGCCTCGGCGTTGATGCGGGCCTCGCGGATGCGGGCCTCGACGCCGCGCACCAGGCGCGAGCCGGAGAGCATCAGAAGGTGGGCATCGAGCAGGTGGCGAAGCTGGCCCGCGACCTCCTCCGGCAGCGCCTCGGCCTTAGCCTGCAGAGTGCGGATCTGGGAGGCGGAGAGCGCCACCGCCTCGCGGAAGCGCGCGATCTCGGTCTCGACCGCGTCCGCCTCGAGGCGGTATTCGGGCACGTCGATGAGGCCGCGCTCGACCACGTGGGCCGGACCCACCGCGATGCCGGCGGAGACGCCGAGGCCGGTGAAGTGCTGCTCCGGGCGCGCGGGCGGCACCTCGGCCACGGCGCGCGCGACGCCCTGCCCTTCAGTCTTCATCGAAGCCGCCGTCCACCAGCCGGGCGAGCGCCGCGAGCGCCGCGGCGGCGTCCTTCCCCGCCGTCTCGATCTCGATCTCGCTGCCGGGCGTCGCCGCCAGCATCATCAGGCCCAGGATCGAGAGGCCGGAGACCCGCGCGCCGTTGCAGGAGACGGCGACCTCCGCATCGAAGCGCGAGGCGGTCTCGACGAAGCGTGCGGCGGCGCGCGCGTGCAGCCCGCGCCGGTTGCCGATCAGGCATGTGCGGCGGTGGCTCCCCTCGCCGGGTCCCCCCTCGCCCGCCGCGCATGCCCCCCCGCTCATTCCTCGTCGCCCTCGAGCAGGTGGCCGGCGACGTGGATGTAGGTGCGGCCGGCCTCCTGTGCGCTGGCCACGGCGCTGCGCAGGTCCTGGCCCGAGCGCACGCTCGCGAGCTTGATCAGCATCGGCAGGTTGACCCCGGCGATGACCTCGACGTTGGCCCTGTCCATGATCGAGATCGCGAGGTTCGACGGCGTGCCGCCGAACATGTCAGTGAGAACGATCACGCCGTCGCCCTCGTCGGTGGCGGCGATGGCATCGAGGATGTCCTGGCGGCGCTGCTCCATGTCGTCGTCGGGGCCGATGCAGACGGCGCTGACGCGCGGCTGCGGGCCGACCACGTGCTCGGTCGCCGCGACGAATTCCTCCGCGAGGCGGCCGTGGGTGACCAAAACGAGCCCGATCATCGCCTCACCCGGCTGCCTGCTTCGCCGGCTCGTCGGCGCCGGCATCGATGTCGCGGTGGCGTACCGTGACCCGCCAGTCACCTGCGCCCAGCGCCTCGGCCAGGTGCTCCGCCACGGCGACGGAGCGGTGCCGCCCGCCGGTGCAGCCGAGTGCCACGGTGAGGTAGGCGCGGCCGTCCCGCTCGAAGGCCGGCAGCAGGGGCCGGAGCAGCGCCACCATGCCGTCGAAGAAGGCATCGTAGGCCGGGTCCTCCCGTACGTGGCGCACGACCTCCGACTCCCGCCCGCTAAGGGGCCGCAGCGCCGGCACGTGGTGGGGATTAGCGAGGAAGCGGACGTCGAACACGAAGTCCGCCTCGGGCGGGACGCCGCGGCGATAGGCGAAGGAGAGCACGGAGACTGCGGGCGAACGCTCCGCCTCGGGCTGGAAGCGCGCGGCGACGAGGCCGCGCAGATCGCGAACCGAGAGCGTGCTGGTATCGAGGGTGAGATCCGCGCGCTCGCGGAGCCAGCCGAGCAACGCGCGCTCGCGCCGGATGCCCTCGTCCACCGGCCCGTCGTGGGCGAGCGGGTGACGCCGACGGGTCTCGCTGAAGCGCCGGCGCAGCACCTCGGTCTCGCAGTCGAGGAACAGGATCGCGATGCCGGCGGGCTCGCGCACGGCGAGAAGCGGCCCGAGATAGCGCTCGATGTGGCCGGGGTCGAAGCCCCTGGTGCGCGAATCGATACCCAGGGCGAGCGGTCCCCGGCGCTCGCCCTCGTTCCGCGCCCTGACGAGATCCGCGAGCAGCGAGAGCGGGAGGTTGTCGATCGCCTCGAAGCCCAGGTCCTCCAGTATCTTGAGCGCCGTCGACTTGCCGGCGCCCGACATGCCCGTCACCAGCACCAGGGTGCCCCCGCCGGGCACGGCGGCACCCATCAGCCGGTCGCTCCCGCCCTGGCGGGGCGCGGCACGGCGGCGGCCCGCGCAAGCGCGAGCCTGAGCTTGGCCGGGGCCGACGCCTCGAAGGGCGCCAGCATCGCGTGCGCGACCCGGTGGCCGCAGAGCTCGACCGTCGCGGCCTCGGGCATCCGCTCGATCGCGTGCGGCGCGACGAGATCGACCACGAGGTCGACCGGGCATCGCGGCAGGTGGTCCATGGAGACGATCCCCACCCCGCGCACCTCGAGCAGGCCGGCGATGGGTGCGGGCGGGGCAGCGACGAGGCGACCGTCCTCGCTCGCCAGCGAGACCCGATCGTCCGCGACGAGGGACGCCCCGCCCTCGATCAGGCGCAGCGCGAGGTCGGATTTGCCGGCGCCGGGAGCGCCCCGCAGCAGCACGCCCCGGCCTTGCAGCGCGATGCAGGTGGCGTGGACCAGCACCATGAGGCGACGCTCACGCCCGCGACGCGCCGGCAGCATCGGTGAGCACGGCGTAGAGCGCCTCCGCGCTGTCGGCACCGCGCAGACGCGCGCACACGCGCTCGTCCCGCAGCAGACGGGAGACCAGCGCCAGCGCCTTGAGGTGATCCGAGCCGGCCTGCTCGGGCGCGAGCAGCAGGAAGACGAGGTCGACCGGCCGCTCGTCGATCGCATCGAACTCGATCGGCTCGCGCAGCCGGGCGAACACCGCCGAGACCTGCGGCAGGTCGTCGAGCTTGCCGTGCGGAATCGCGATGCCGGCGCCGACGCCGGTGGAGCCCAGACGCTCGCGCGCGAGCAGAAGGTCGAGGATGGTGCGCTCGTCCTTGGTCGTGCGCGCCGCGGCGATGGCCGAGAGCTCCTGAAGGGCCTGCTTCTTGCTGCCCGCCTTCAGGCTGTCGACGACGTCGTCCAGTGACAACAGGTCCGCGATCTCCATCTCCCGACCGCTCTGCTATTCGCCATAGAGGGCAGCGCCCCGCCGCGGATAGCGGCGGCCGACGCGCGACCGCGCCGCCGTCAGTCGGCAGGCTCCTGCAAGGACTCCGGCTCGTCCGCGGTCTTCGCGCCGCGCGGGCTCTTGTGGTGGTCTCGCAGCTTCCGCTTGTGCCGGCGCATGCGCTTTTCCAGCCGCTCGGCCGCGATGCTGAAGCTCGCCGTCATGTCCGACGCCGCCGCGTGGCTCTGGAACCTGATCCCGTGGCCGACATGGATCGTGAGATCGGTCTCGATCATCTGCGCCACCTTGGCGAACACCGCCTGCGCGTCGATGGCGCTGGAGAAGAACTTCCCGCTGGCGGTCTCGAGCCGCCGCGTGACCTGCTCGCGGAACTGGTCGTTGACGCTGACGTGCCGGCCGGTGATGGCGATCTGCATGCGTGCCCCCGCAGTCTCGCGTGAGGTTCTGATTATAGGCGAGGTGGGCCGGGGGCGGGAAGCATGGCCACTTGTCCAAACCGTCCTGTCCGTCCCGGCAGGGTGCCGGTGCCGCCGGGAAGAATTGAACTTCCGACCCCTCCCTTACCAAGGGAGTGCTCTACCCCTGAGCTACGGCGGCGCGGGGCGCGACCATGCCACAGCGGCGCCCCGCCGGCAACGGGGTGTCGCGGCAGAGAAAAATTGTCATGCCGGGGGTCTTGACCCCCGGCGCATGATGGCTATATTGCGCTGCAGCATGATGCTGCATCGCAGCATTTCGGGGATCAACAGCCAGCGACGGATTGAGAGCGATGACCAGCAAGTCCGACACCACGGCCAAGGCGGCCGCGAGCAAGACCACGCCCTGGAACGGCACCCTCTCCTTCGAGACCATGGCCGAGGAAGGCCGCGCGAGCCTGGACAGCATGGTCGAGGCCACGACCATCGCGGCCAAGGGCTACGGCGCGATCGGCAGTGCCTGGTTCGACTTTGCCAGGGAGGCGATGACGGCCCAGGCCGGCGCGGCCGAGGCGCTGGTGGGCGCACGCAGCTGGGCGGAGCTTTCCGAAGCCCAGACCGGGCACGCGAAGGGCGCATTCGAGCGCACCATGGCCGCGGGCAACCGGATCGCGGACATGACGGTCAAGACCGCCGGCGAGGCGATGGAGCCGATCCGCGCACGCGCCGAGGACATCGTCGAGCGCTACGGCAAGCCCGCGATCTAGCGGCGCCAAGGCACAACCGCATCACTGGGGCCCGGAGCCGGACGGTTCCGGGCCCTATTCTTGTGCGTCGGGCGCCGGGTTGACGAGAGCGCCGCCGGGCGCCGCGGCGTCGATCAGGCAGCGCTCGCCCGCGACGCTGACACGGCCTTCCGCGATCAGGCGAAGCGCGAGCGGCAGGCAGCGGTGCTCCTCGCGCAGCACCCGGGCCGCCAGACTCTCCGCCGTATCGTCCGCGCGCACCGGGACCGCCGCCTGGACGATGATCGGCCCGCTGTCGACCTCGGCGCGCACGAAGTGAACCGTGCAGCCGGTGAAGCGGACGCCGGCCTCGATCGCCCTCGCGTGGGTGTCGAGACCCTTGAAGGCGGGCAGCAGCGACGGGTGGATGTTGATCAGCCGGTCGCGCCAGCGGTCGACGAAGTCGGCCGTCAGCACGCGCATGAAGCCCGCGAGGCAAACCAGCTCGATTCCCTCGGCCTCCAGCGCGTCCGTCAGCGCCTGCTCGAAGGCGCCGCGCGAGCCGTGGGCGCGGTAGTCGATCGTGCGGCTGCGCAGCCCGGCCCGCGCCGCCCGCGTGAGGCCGAAGGCGTCGCTGCGGTTGGAGAGCACCAGTGCGATCTCGCTCGCCGCATCGGGGCGGGCACAGTCGTCGATCAGGGCCTGCAGGTTGGTGCCGCTGCCCGAGATCAGGACGCCCACTCTCAGTCTCGCCATGTGGTCCACGCTCGCCGCCGTTCGCCCTCCCATGATACCCTGCCGGCCGGGCCTGTGGCCGCCCCCGGCTGCGGCCTCATCAACCGGATGACAGGGCCGGACTCATGGGCCGACTGGCTCGCATCGCGTGCGTCTTCGTGCTTGCGGCCGCCCTCGCCTGCGGAACGGCGCAGGCGGATTCGGTGTTCACGGTCGCGGACGTGCCGATCGATGCCGAGGCCGCATCGGCCGCGGAGGCGCGGGAGCTCGCCATCGCCGACGGCCAGCGCGCCGCGCTGGAGGTGCTGCTGCGCCGGCTCACCGTTGCGGGCACCGCTCTGCCGGCACCGGAAGCCGACGCCACGGCCGGCATGATCGTGGGCTTCGCCATCGAGGACGAGCTGGTCGCGCCCACCCGCTACCGTGCTGCCTTGACCGTGGATTTCGACCCGGCCCGGGTGCGTGCCCTGCTGCGTGGCGGCGGCGTCCCCTACGCCGAGACCGTGAGCAAGCCGGTGCTGATCGTGGCGGTACAGCGCGACGCCGGCGGTGTCCTGCTGTGGGAGGACGAGAACCGCTGGCGACAGGCGTGGGAGGAGCGCGCGCCCCACGCCGGCCTGGTGCCCTTCCTGCTCCCGCTCGGCGACGTCATCGACCTCGGCATGATCGATGGAGAGCGTGCGCTGGCGGGAGACGCGAAGGCCCTCGCGGCGCTCGCCGCCCTCTACGGCACCAGCGAGGTGGTGGTCGCGGTTGCCGGGATCAGCGGGGCAGCCGCCGTCGCCAAGCCTGCCGCCCCGGCGGCGGAGAGCGCGGAGGACGAGGCCCCGGCGGCGGGCCGCGCGCTGACGCTCCGGATCGGCCGCAGCGGCAACGGCCGCACGCAGGCCATCGAACGGACGCTGATCGGACGCGAGGGCGAGAGCGAGCGGGCGCTGTTCCGCCGCGCCATCGAGCGGATCGTCTCCCTGATCGAGGACGACTGGAAGGCCGCCAACCTGATCCGCTACGACGAGGAGCATGCCTTGCAGGCCACGGTGCCGATCGCGAGCCTCGGCGAGTGGGTCTCCGTCCAGCGGCGGCTCGGGGACCTCGCCATGGTCGCGGCGTTCCGGATCGACTCCCTCTCGCGCAGCGCGGGCCGGCTCACGCTCCGCTATCACGGCACGGCGGAGCAGCTTCGCCTCGCCCTCGATCAGGCCGATCTCGTCCTCGCGCCGGAAGCGGACGGCTGGTTTCTGCACCCGCGCGCCCCCGAATGACGCCTTGTGGCGAGAGGAGCAGGCGTGCCGCAGCAGCATACCTTCGACTGGCCCGTTCGACCGGCTCTCGGCCGCAAGGACTTTCTGGTCGCGCCCTGCAACGAAGCGGCGGTTGCCTGGCTCGACCGCTGGCCGGAGTGGCCGGGGCCGGCACTGGTGATTCACGGCCCCACCGGCTCGGGCAAGAGCCATCTCGCCGAGGTGTGGCGGCGGCGGAGCGCCGCCGGGCTGATCGAGGCCTCTGGCCTCGTGGATGTCGCCGAGGCCCCCGGCCTCACCGAGGCCGCGCGAGGCGCAGCCCGCGAGGCGAAGGCGCTGGTGGTGGACGGGCTGGGCGGGCGGATCGACGAGCACGCCCTGCTGCATCTCCACAACGCCCTTGCCGAGCGCGGCGGACACCTGCTGCTCACCGCCCCGGCCCCGCCGGCGCACTGGCCGCTCGCGCTGCCCGATCTCGCCTCCAGGCTCAGGCTCGCGCCGGCGGTGGCGCTGGGCATGCCCGACGACACGCTGCTCGGAGCGCTGATGCTCAAGCTCTTCGCCGACCGCCAGATCGCCGTGGCGCCGGAGGTGCCGGTCTATGTCGTGCCGCGAATCGAGCGCACCTTCGAGGCGGTGGCGCGGCTCGTCGAGCGGCTGGACCGCGCCGCGCTGGCCGAGGGGCGGGCGATCACCGTCCCGCTGGTGCGCGCGGTGCTGAGTGCCAGCGATACCAAGCCCTTAGCCGCGCCCGACACGGCCCCGCGTCGCTCCTGATGCGGGCTGCATCGGCGCCCCTGCAACCCCGCGCGCTTTGTCTCGCCGCGACAATCGCCATATTGTAGGCGCAACACTGAGGCACCCGGATGGCCAGAGCGAAGAGGGCCGCCGAAGCCGACAGCTTCGCGCCGGCGGACAAGTTCATCAACCGCGAGCTGAGCTGGCTCGCCTTCAACGCGCGGGTCATGGAAGAGGCCGAGAACCTCGACCACCCGCTGCTGGAGCGCCTGCGCTTCCTCTCCATCTCGGGCTCCAATCTGGACGAGTTCTACATGGTCCGCGTGGCCGGCCTGCACGGCCAGGTCGAGGCCGGCATCTCCGATGCCTCCCAGGACGGGCTGAGCCCTGCGGCGCAGATCCGCGCCGTCAACGAGCTTGCCAATGCGCTGATGGCCCAGCAGCAGGAACGCTGGCTGGCGCTGCGCGCCGAGCTCGACGAGGCGGGCGTCGCCATCCTCTCGCCCGAGCGACTCCGGGAGGACGAGCAGCGCTGGCTCGACGGCTACTTCATCGACCGCATCTTCCCGGTGCTGACGCCGCTGGCGGTCGACCCGGCGCATCCCTTCCCCTTCATCCCGAACCTCGGCTTTAGCCTGGCGCTCGAGCTGGTGGAGGAGGGCACCCGGCGCCAGGTGCCCTCGCTGGTGCGCGTGCCCAGCCAGGTCGAGCGATTCATCCGCCTGCCGGAGGGCGAGCGCGGCGAGATTCGCTTCATCGCGCTCGAGGACGTGGTGGAGCTCTACCTCGACCGACTCTTCCCCGGCTTCTCGCCGCGCGCAGTAGGCCAGTTCCGCATCATCCGCGACAGCGACATCGAGTTCGAGGAGGAGGCCGAGGACCTGGTGCGCTCGTTCGAGAGCGCGCTGAAGCGGCGGCGACGCGGCAGCGTCATCCGGCTCGAGGTGAACGCGGCGATGCCGGCGGGCATGCTGGACTTCCTCGCCGACAACCTCCGCGTGGACCCGAACGACGTGGTCAAGGTGGGCGGCATCCTGGGGCTCGCCGACACGACGATGCTCATCAAGTGCGGCCGGGCGGACCTGGAGTTCCGCCCCTACCGCGCGCGCTTTCCCGAGCGGATCAGGGACTTCGGCGGCGACTGCTTCGCCGCGATCAAGGCCAAGGACATCGTCGTCCACCACCCCTACGAGAGCTTCGACGTGGTCGTGCAGTTCCTGCGCCAGGCGGCGCGGGACCCGGACGTGATCGCCATCAAGCAGACGCTCTACCGCACCAGCAACGATTCGCCGATCGTCAACGCGCTGATCGAGGCAGCGGAGGCAGGCAAGTCGGTCACCGCGCTGGTCGAGCTCAAGGCGCGCTTCGACGAGGCGGCGAACATCCGCTGGGCGCGGGACCTGGAGCGCGCCGGCGCCCAGGTGGTCTACGGCTTCATGGACATGAAGACCCACGCCAAGGCGTCGCTGGTGGTGCGGCGCGAGGCCGACGGCCTGCGCAGCTACGTGCACTACGGCACCGGCAACTATCACCCGATCACCGCGGCGATCTACACCGACCTCTCGTTCTTCACCTGCGAGCCGGCGCTCTGCCGCGACGCGGCGCTGCTCTTCAACTACCTGACCGGGGGTGCTGCGCCCGAGCGCTACGAGAAGATCGCGGTGGCGCCGCTCGGCATGCGCGACGCCATCGAGACACTGATCGAGGAGGAGGTGGCCCACGCGCTCGCGGGCCGGCCGGCGGCGATCTGGGTCAAGCTCAACTCGCTCGTCGACCCCGAAGTGATCGAGGCGCTCTATGCCGCCGCCGC
This sequence comes from Alphaproteobacteria bacterium, assembly GCA_022823305.1. Classification (GTDB taxonomy): domain Bacteria; phylum Pseudomonadota; class Alphaproteobacteria; order UBA828; family UBA828; genus WTGU01. Next base: position 593 of record JAJDXK010000073.1, on the reverse strand, counting down.
CGCCGGGGTCTCCATAGACCTGGTGATGCGCGGCATCTGCTGCCTCAGGCCGGGCGTGCCGGGGCTGTCTGAGAACATCCGGGTGAAGAGCATCGTCGGGCGCTTCCTCGAGCATTCCCGCATCATGTGCTTCGGCGCGGGCCACGGCCTGCCCTCGGCGCAGGCCAAGGTGTTCATCTCGTCCGCCGACTGGATGGGGCGCAACCTCGACCGGCGGGTCGAGGTGATGGTGCCGATCGAGAACCCGACGGTGCACGAGCAGATCCTCGACCAGATCATGTCGGCGAACCTCAAGGACAACGAGCAGAGCTGGACGCTCGGCCCGGACGGCGCGTTCTCGCGCCTGGCGCCCGACGGCGAGCCCTTCAATGCCCACCGCTTCTTCATGACCAACCCGTCGCTTTCCGGACGCGGCACGGCGCGGCGCGAGCCGCGGCTCGCCGTGGCCGGCGGCGGCGAGCAGCGCGACGGGTGACCGGCTCGCCCGCCGTGTCGCAGCTCGCGACCGAGGCGGCGCCGCTCGGCGTCGCGGCGGCGCATTTTACGGCAGAATCGGCGGCCCCGGCGGACGCCCCCGACGGGGTGCTGGACGT
>JAJDXK010000106.1 GCA_022823305.1 Alphaproteobacteria bacterium | reverse complement strand
GCTGGACGTCGGCTCCAACTCGATCCGCCTGGTGGTGTTCGAGGGGCTCCGGCGGGCGCCGGCGCCGCTCTTCAACGAACGCGAGCTGTGCGGCCTGGGCGCGACGCTGGCTGAGACCGGGGCGCTCGCGCCGGACGCGGTGCAGCCGGCGCTGGACGCGCTGCGCCGCTTCGCCGCAGCCGCCGCGGCGCTCGGCGTCGGGCCGCTCGATGCGGTGGCCACGGCGGCGGTGCGCGAGGCGAGCGACGGCGCACGGTTTCAGGCGGCGGTGACGCGCGAGACCGGCTTCTCGCTGCGCGTCCTCTCGGGCGAGGAGGAGGCCCGCTACGCGGCGCTCGGCGTGGTCTCGGCCTTCCCGCAGGCAAGCGGGCTGATGGCGGACCTCGGCGGCGGCAGCCTGGAGCTGGTCCGCCTCGACGGGGGACGGCTCGCCGAGCACGCGACGCTGCCGCTCGGCGTGCTGCGCCTGGGCTCGCTCGCGCCCGGCCAGCGCACCCAGCTCGCGGCGGAGCGCCTCGGCACCCTGCCCTGGCTGGACGCGGTGCGGGGCGCGCCGGTCTATCTCGTGGGCGGCGCCTGGCGGGCGCTGGCGCGGCTCCACATGGCGGCCGAGCGCCACCCCATCGCCGTCGTTCACCACCACCGCATGGCACCGGCCGAGGCCCGCGCGGCGGCCAAGGCGTTCGCCGCCGCCGACCCGCGCTCGCTGCGCCCGGGGCCGGAGGGGATGTGGCCGCGCCGGCTCGCGACCGTGCCGAGCGGTGCGGCGGTGCTCAAGGCGCTGCTCAAGGCCGCGGCGCCGGGGGACGTGCTCTTCTCTGCCTTCGGCCTGCGCGAAGGCCTGCTCTTCGACCGCCTGCCGCAGGCGGTTCGTGCGCTCGATCCGCTGCACGACGCCTGCCGCGCGATCGCCCGGCGCGACGGCCGTTCCCTCGTCTATGCCGAGGCGCTGCAGTCCTGGCTCGCACGGGCGGCGCTGCCGGCCCTCGACATGCACCGCGAGGTGCTGCCGGCCGCGGCCTTTCTCTCCGAGATCGCCTGGCGCCAGCACCCGGACCTGCGCGCGGCCGATGCCTTCCAGCGCATCTCGCGCGCGCCCTTCGTCGGCATCGACCATCCGGGCCGAGTCTTCCTCGCCCTTGCCGTGGCCACCCGCTACAAGTCGGCGCTTCCGCCCGAGGCGGGCCGCGCGGTGGAGCGGCTGCTGCCGCAGGCCGAGCAGGCCGAGGCCCGCGCGCTCGGGCTCGCGCTCAGGCTCGCCGAGCGGCTCTCCTGCGGCGAGCCGGCGGTGCTCGACGAATCGGGCGTCGCGCAAGAGGGCGGCCGGCTCTCGCTGAGGCTGGCACCGGCGCACCGGGCGCTCGCATCGGGCAAGGCGCTGTCCGCGGCCGAGGCTCTGGCGCGGGCGCTCGACTGCACGCTCTCTCTCGAAACGGAGCCCTGAGCGGGCTGACGGGCCGAGCCCGGACGCGGTGGCGCGAGAGGCCCGCGCGCGCTATGACTTGCGCCGTCGCGCGGGACGCGCGCGGCGCGCACGGTGCGGGCGTGGCGGAAGCGGTAGACGCGCGGGTCTCAAAAACCCGTTCCTTCGGGAGTGTGAGTTCGAGTCTCACCGCCCGCACCAGATCCGCTCAGCAATCCAGGGTGTTGCCCCGCTCCCAGTCGGAGATGGTGCCGGCGTACTCGTTCCACTCGCGCGTCTTGAGCTTGACGTAGCTCTTCACGAAGCTCTCGCCGAAGCCCGCGCGCACCACCCTGTCCTTCTCGAAGAGGCGCAGCGCATCGAGCAGGTTGAGCGGCAGCTTGCGGGCGCCGCGCAGCTTGTGGCCCTCGGCATAGAGGTCGAGGTCGGTGCGGGCGCCGGGGTCGCGCTCGTTCTCGATGCCGTCGAGCCCGGCCACGATGACGCCGGCCTGCAGCAGGTAGGGGTTGGCCGCGCCGTCCATCAGCCGCAGCTCGAAGCGGCCTGCATCGGGTATGCGCACCATGGTCGAGCGGTTGTTGCCGCCGTAGGCCACCACGTTGGGCGACCAGGTGGCGCCAGACAGCGTGACCGGCGCGTTGATCCGCTTGTAGCTGTTCACGGTCGGGTTCCAGAGCGCGCAGAGGGACGGCGCCCGGTGCATGATGCCGCCGAGGAAGCGATAGGCGAGCTTGGAGAGGCCGAGCTCGCCCTTGGAATCGTGGAACAGGTTCTTCTTGCCGGAGTTGTTCCAGAACGAGACATGCGCGTGGCAGCCGTTGCCGGTGAGGTTGCTGAAGGGCTTCGGCATGAAGGTGGCGCGGAGGGCGTGCTTCTCCGCCAGCGACTTGACCATGTACTTGAAGAAGACGTGGCGGTCGGCGGTCACCAGCGCGTCGTCGTAGTCCCAGTTCATCTCGAACTGGCCGTTGGCGTCCTCGTGGTCGTTCTGGTAGGGGCCCCAGCCGAGGCCCAGCATGGCGTCGCAGATCTCGGAGACCACGTCGTAGCGGCGCATGAGCGCCGCCTGGTCGTAGCAGGGCTTGGCCTGGGTATCGAGGGGATCGGAGATCGCGGTGCCGTCGGCGCTCACGATGAAGTATTCGGCCTCGACGCCGGTCTTGACGCGGTAGCCCTTCTTGCGCGCCTCGGCGAGCTTGCTCTTGAGCTTGAGGCGAGGCGTGTCGGGCATGGGCTCGCCGTTCATCCAGCAATCGCCCGCGAGCCAGCCCACCTCGGGCTTCCAGGGCAGCTGGATCAGGCTCGAGGCGTCGGGCTTGACCAGCATGTCGGGCTCGGCCGGGTTCGAATCGAGCCAGGCGGCGAAGGCGGCGAAGCCGGCGCCGTCCTCCTGCATGCCGGCGATCGCCTGCGCCGGCACCAGCTTGGCCCGGAGCACGCCGAAGAGGTCCACGAAGCTGATCAGGAAATAGCGGATCTTCTTCTGTTTCGCGGCCTGAGCCAGATCGACGGCCATCACCACACTCCCTTGCCTTGACTGTTCGACGCGGCGGGCCGCTACCAGGGCAGCTCCTCGCCGTCGTACTGGAAGAAGCGGCCGGTCTCGTCCGCGCCGTAGGCCGCCACCACGCGGCGGATGCCGGCGATGCTCTCGGGCGGCGTCACCGGTGCCGCGGCGCTCCCCATGTCGGTGCTGACCCAGCCGGGATGGACCGCGAGCGTGCGCACCCCGCGCGCGGCGAGGTCGATGGAGATCGCCTTGACCAGCAGGTTGAGCGCCGCCTTGCTCGAGCGGTAGGGGTAGAAGTTGCCCTCGTCGAGCACGGTGATACTGCCCATGCGGGTGGACATGAAGAACATCAGCTTCATCTCGCTCGCCGCCACGTGGTCGACGAAGGCCTCGGCGACCATGAGCGGCGCCATCGTGTTGATGGCGTGGACCTGCATCCAGTTGTCGTAGTCGATGGTGCCGAAGGCGCCGGGCTCCTGCCGCTCGATCGCGTGGCCGAGCACGCCGGCGTTGTTGACCAGCATGTCGATGGGCGTGCCGGCGAGTTCGGCGGCCAGCGCCGCGATCTGCTCCGGCTTGCCCACGTCGAGCGTATGCACCGTGATCGCGCCGCCCGAGCCGGCGGCGAGCGCGGCAAGCTCGGTGGCCGCATCGGGCGAGCGGGCGCAGGCGTGGATGCGCCAGCCCTCTGCGCCGTACTGGCGCACCATCTCGAGGCCGAGCCCCCTGCTCGCGCCCGTGACCAGCATCGTCGGCATCGCTCGCCCCTCCCTCGCGCTCAAGGCGGCGGCAGAATAGCGGACGGCGCGGCGGCGACAAGTGTCGCTCGCGCCCGCAGGGTCGCGAGCGCGAACATGAAGAGTCTTGCACGCCCGAAGGGTCGTGCGGGCAAACACAGAGGTCGCCCGCACCCGCAGGGTCGCGGACGCCTATCGAGAGAGACTCCCCCGCTTGTGCCGCGGCCATTGCCGGCGGCGCCCGGCTTGCCTATGGTGCGCCCCTGCGAACCACCCAGAGCACCCGTAGCTCAGCTGGATAGAGCGCTGCCCTCCGAAGGCAGAGGTCGCACGTTCGAATCGTGCCGGGTGCGCCACCCCGCTGCCACTACCCTGTGTCGCTGGCGCCGTGCGGGCGATGACGATACTGCGGCGGCCATCCTGGCTGTCTCGGAACGGGTGAGGCGGGGCGATCCACCCCGCTGACGTTGGTGGTATAATGGCACGGTGTAATGAGCGGCCCTCAATAGAGATGTTAAGAGTAATCCTACCAATTGAAGGGATCAAAACCCGATGGTGAGCAATTCAAAGTTTGACAGCGAAGATCGCCGTAGAGTTATCCGTGAAATTGAGAACCGCTTTGCCATGACACTCGAAGGAGTTGGTGGCCGTCCAAAATGGCGTCGAGATCGTTTGAGTCGAAATTGGTGCATCTTGGGCGGAATCGGATTGTGGCATGGTATACCCAAAGAAATGGTTGACGCCGAAAGACGCTCAAATCGTAGTGGAATATTGATTATCGCAAAGAAGGGGAATGAGCTTGATGTGTTTGAAGGTTCCTTTAGGGAGCTTGCTGAACAGGCTGATCGGCTATTTGAAAACCAACAAGATCACTATCATTTCGATTGCAACATCAGGGGCGAGAGAATGTTCGTTAATGGGCGTGACTCGTTTCGTGTAACCACCTTGAAAAAGACATTTTCATTGTGACGTAGCCTTTGTCGTAGTGGATGCAGCCCGTCGCATAACGCCACGGATTCGCCCCGTGGATAAGCATCGCATAGCGCTCCACCAAGAGCGATGGGCCATTGCGCGACGGCTCGTGTTCCATCGCGACGGCTAGGGTTGCATGCAATTTGAACGCACCGGACGACTCTAGGTTGATCCCGTAGTCCCGTCCGAGCGACGCGGGCCACCCCTACTCCGCCCTCCCGATCTCGTCCAGCCGCTCCTGCAGCGCGAGGCGGCCGATGCTGGTCAGCGGCAGGCTGGTGAAGATGGAGATGCGGGCGTGGAGCATGCGGTGGGTCTCGGAGAAGGCGTAGCGGATCTCCGCGTCCGTGCCCGTCGCCTCGGCGGGGTCGGGCACGCCCCAGTGGGCGCTCATGGGCTGGCCGGGCCAGGCGGGGCAGAGCTCGGCGGCGGCGTTGTCGCAGACCGTGAAGACGAAGTCCATGTACGGCCCGCCCTGGCCCGCGAACTCGTCCCAGCTCTTCGACCGCGCCCAGCCTGTGCCGTAGTTGAGGTTCCCGAGCAGGTCGAGCGCGAAGGGGTGGACCGCGCCCGCCGGCCGCGAGCCGGCGGAGAAGGCCTTGAAGCGCCCCCGCCCCACGCGGTTCAGGATCGCCTCCGCCAGGATCGAGCGAGCGGAGTTGCCGGTGCAGAGAAAGAGCACGTTGTAGACCCGCTCGGACATGTCCCAATCTCCCCTGGCCTCGGGCGGCCCGCGGCGCACGCCGCAGCGCGGCGAGTGTGGCCCATTCGTGTGACGCTTCGATGACTGCCCGGGGATATTCTGCGCGGCAGGTGCGCGCCGAGGTAGCGTTCCCGGCGCGCCTGCGCTAGCGTGGCGTCGTCACGCAGCGTGGGAAGCCGGTGACGCTCGCGCCCGAGAAGGGACGCGGGCCAGTCCGGCGCTGCCCCCGCAACTGTGAGCGGCGAGACGGACCCGGGCGCGCATCGCGCAGGCCACTGACCCTCGGGGGTCGGGAAGGCCGGGCCCCGTCGACGACCCCGAGCCAGGAGACCGGCTGCGCGGCAGGGCTGCAACGTCCTCGGAGGGAGGATCATGGCGGGTCTCGGCAAGGCGCCTCCTCCGGCGCGCATCACCCTCGTCCTCGGCGGCGCCCGCTCGGGCAAGAGCGCGCACGCGGAAGCCCTGCTGGCCGACCACGCCGGCGAGCGACTCTACGTCGCCACTGCCGAGCCCCGCGACGAGGAGATGGCGGCGCGGATCGCGGTGCACCGCGCCCGCCGGGGGCCGGGCTGGCGCACGGTCGAGGCGCCGCTCGCGCTGGCCGAGACACTGGAGGCCGAGGGCCGCGCCGGCCGCGCGCTGCTGGTGGACTGCCTCACCCTCTGGCTCAGCAACCTCATGGGCGCGGGCCGCGACATCGCCGCCGAGGTCGAGCGGCTCGTCGCCTGCCTCGGCCGCATGGAGGGACGCGCGGTGCTGGTCTCCAACGAGGTCGGGCTCGGCATCGTGCCGGAGAACGCGGCGGCGCGCGCCTTCCGCGACCATGCCGGGCGCCTCAACCAGGCGGTGGCCGAGGCCGCCGGGCGGGTGGTGTTCGTCGCCGCCGGCCTGCCGCTCGTGCTCAAGCCGTGAGCGCCCCGTGAGCGCACCCCGCATCGCCTCGCTGGTGCCGAGCGCGACCGAGATCGTCGCGGCGCTGGGCTTCGGGGAGAACATCGTCGCCCGCAGCCACGAGTGCGACTGGCCGCCCGCGGTGGCGCGCGCGCCGGCCTGCACCCGCGCGCGCATCGACGCGACCCAGCCGAGCGGCGCGATCCACGAGGAGGTGGGCGCGCTGCTGGCTGCGGCGCTCAGCCTCTACGACCTCGACACCGACATCCTGCGCGCGGCCCGGCCGAGCCACATCGTCACCCAGGACCAGTGCGACGTGTGCGCCGTGGGGCTCGCCGAGGTGAAGGCGGCGGCCGCGGCGTTCCTAGAGGCGCCGGTGGAGATCGTCTCGCTCGCACCCATGCGCCTCGGCGACGTGTGGGACGACATCGCGCGCGTGGGCGATGCGCTCGACGTCGACGCATCGCCGGTGCACGAGAGCCTGCGCGCGCGGGTGGCGGCGATCGCCGCGCGCGCCACCGCATTGCCGGCGAAGCGCGTGGTCACCATCGAGTGGGCCGACCCGCCCATGAGCGCCGGCAACTGGGTGCCGGAGCTGGTCGCAGCCGCCGGCGGCATCGACGCCCTCGGCGCGCGCGGCGCGAACGCGCCCGTGATCGACATCGCCGCGGTGCAGGCCGCCGACCCCGACGCCATCGTGCTCATGCCCTGCGGCTACGACCTGGCGCGCACCGCGGCCGACGGCCGCGCGCTCTTCGCCGACCCGGCCTGGGCGGGCCTGCGCGCGGCCCGCGCCGGTGCGGTCTACGCCACCGACGGCAACGCCTTCTTCAACCGGCCGGGGCCGAGACTCGTCGAGTCCCTCGAGATTCTGGCCGAGATTCTCCACCCGGCGGCGTTCGACTTCGGCCACCGCGGCGCCGGCTGGCATCCCTTGAGCGTGTGAGGCGCGATGCAGGACCAGAAGATTCCCACCACCGTGATCACCGGCTTCCTCGGCGCCGGCAAGACCAGCCTCATCCGCCACGCGCTGGGGCAGGCGAAGGGCAGGCGCATCGCGCTCATCATCAACGAGTTCGGCGACCTCGGCATCGACGAGGACGTGCTGCGCGGCTGCGGCGATGCGACCTGCGACGAGACCGACATCGTCGAGCTCGCCAACGGCTGCATCTGCTGCACCGTGGCCGACGACTTCGCGCCAGCGATCGAGGCGCTGCTCGCGCGCGAGCCCGCGCCCGAGCACATCCTGATCGAGACCTCGGGGCTCGCGCTGCCCAAGCCGCTGGTCGCCGCCTTCAACTGGCCCGATATCCGCACCCGGCTCACGGTCGACGGCGTGGTCGCGGTGGTGGACGGCCCGGCGCTGGCGGCGGGGCGCTTCGCCGACGACGAGGCGGCGCTGCAGGCCCAGCGCGAGGCCGACGAGGCGCTGGACCACGAGTCGCCGCTCGCCGAGGTGTTCGAGGACCAGATCGGCTGCGCCGACATGGTGATCCTCAACAAGACCGACCTGCTTGGCACGAAGGGCGTCGAGGAAGGCAAGGCGCGCATGGAAGCGCACCTGCGGCCCGGCGCGCGCGTCATCGAGGCGGCGCACGGGCGCGTGCCGCCAGACCTGCTCCTGGGCCTCGACGCCGCGGCGGAAGACGATCTCGCGAGCCGCCGCTCGCACCACGACGGCCTCGACGAGGCGCACGACCACGACGAGTTCGAGAGCTTCGTCATGGCGCCGGGCGCCATCGACGATGCGGAAGCCTTCGCGGTGCGGCTCAGCATCGCAGCGGACGCATACGGCCTCCTGCGCGCGAAGGGCTTTCTCGATGTCGCGGGGAAGCGGCGGCGGCTGGTGGTGCAGGCGGTGGGCAGCCGCGTCGACCGCCACTTCGACCGCGACTGGCGCGCGGGCGAGGTGCGCGAGAGCCGCCTGGTGGTGATCGGGCTCAGCCCCCTCGACCGGACGGCCATCGAGACCGCGCTCGCGGGCTGAGGGGGGTCCGAGCCTTGCACCTGCTCGCGGCGCAGCCGGGCGCCATCGAGGACGGCACGGACGCGGTGGACCTCGGCCAGTCGCCGGGGGACATCGTGATCCTCTCCGCCGCCGATACCGAGCTCGCCTGCTTCGCCCGGGCGCAGGCCCGGCTTGCGGCGGACGCGCCGACGCTCCGCCTCGCGAACCTCATGCAGCTCGGCCACAACCTCTCGGTCGACCGCTACGCCGAGCAGGTGGTGGCGGGCGCGAGGCTGGTGATCGTGCGGCTGCTCGGCGGCGAGAGCTACTGGCCCTACGGCGTCGAGCGGCTCACGGCGGAATGCGCCGCGCGCGACATCCCCATCGCCTGGCTGCCCGGCGACGACAAGCCCGACGCCGGGCTCGCCGCGCGCAGCACCTGCGCGCCGGAGGCCGCCGAGACGCTCTGGCGCTACTGCAGCCACGGGGGCATCGACAACGCGCGCGAGGCGCTCCGCTACACCGCGGGCGTGATCGGACACGAGGCGACATGGCAGCCGCCCCGGCCAGTGCCCCGCGCGGGCCTCTACTGGCCGGGCGCGGGCGTGATCGACCTCGAAGAGCTGATGCGGCGCTGGCGCTCAGGCAGGCCAAGGGCGTGCGTGGTCTTCTACCGGGCACTGCTGCAGGCGGGCGCGCTGGCGCCGGTCGACGCGCTTGTCTCGGCCCTGCGAGACGTCGGCCTGGATGCGCTGCCGCTCTTCGTCACCAGCTTGCGTGACAAGCCTGCGGCGGAGCTGATCGGTGCGCTCATGCGCGCCGCCGAGCCCGCGATCGTGCTCAACGCGACCGGCTTCGCGGTCTCCCGCCCCGGCACGCCGCAGGAGGGCCCGTTCGCGCACGCCGGCGTGCCGGTGCTGCAGGCGGTCTTCGCCGGCGCCACGGAGAGGCAGTGGGCGGAAGCGACGCGCGGCCTCTCGCCCCGCGACATCGCCATGAACGTGGCACTGCCCGAGGTCGACGGGCGCATCCTCACCCGCGCCGTCGCCTTCAAGACCGAGGCACGCTTCGACGAGGCGACGCAGGCGCCCATCGTGGTGTCGGAGGCGAACGACGAGCGCTGCCGCTTCGTCGCGGCGCTCGCGGCTGCCTGGGTGCGGCTCGCGCGCACCGCGCCGGCCGAACGCCGCATCGCGCTCGTGCTCGCCAACTACCCCAACCGCGACGGGCGCATCGGCAACGGCGTCGGCCTCGACACGCCGGCGAGCACGGTGCGGATCATGCAGGCCCTCGCCGGTGCCGGCTACCGGGTCGATGACGCCCCGGCGGACGGCACGGCGCTGTTGGCGCGGCTCACCGCCGGCCCGACCAACGCAGCCGATGCCGCGCGCCGGCCAGCCGAGACCACGCTCCCGCTTGCCGACTACGCGCGCTTCTTCGCCGCCCTGCCGGGGGGCGTGCAGGCCAGAGTCTCGGAGCGCTGGGGCAAGCCAGAGGCGGACCCCTTCTTCCGCACGCGCGAGGGGTGCTTCGCGCTGCCCGCCGTGCGCTTCGGCAACGTCGCCGTCGCGATCCAGCCGGCGCGTGGCTACAACATCGACCCGGAGACGAGCTACCACGACCCCGACCTGCCGCCGCCGCACGGCTACCTCGCCTTCTACGCCTGGCTGCGTGCGGCCTTCGATGCCCACGCGGCGGTGCACGTGGGCAAGCACGGCAACCTGGAGTGGCTTCCGGGCAAGGCGCTGGCGCTGTCCGCCGAATGCTTCCCCGAGGCCGCGCTCGGGCCGCTGCCCCACGTCTATCCCTTCATCGTCAACGACCCCGGCGAGGGCAGCCAGGCCAAGCGGCGCGGGGCTGCGGTGATCGTCGACCACCTGACGCCGCCGCTCACGCGCGCCGGCAGCCACGGGGCGCTGGAGGAGCTGGAGCGGCTGGTGGACGAGTACTTCGACGCGGCGTCGCTGGACCCGCGCCGCTGCGCGCCGCTCAGCACGCGCATCCTGGAGCTTGCCGCCTCGGTGGGGCTCGATCGGGATTGCGGCATCCAGGCCGCCGACGAGGCCGACGACGCGCTCCGCAAGCTCGACGGCTATCTCTGCGAGATCAAGGAGATGCAGATACGCGACGGCCTCCACGTCTTCGGCCGGGCGCCTGCGCCGGAGCGCCGCACGGAGCTGCTCCGCGCCATCGCGCGGAGCGTGCGCGGGCCTGCCGCCGGCGAGGCCTCGCTGCTGCGCGCGCTGGCCGACGATCTCGCCCTCGGGCTCGACCCGCTCTCCGCCCCGCTCGGCGAGCCCTGGCAGGGCCCACGACCGCAAGCGCTCGCCAACGGCACGGCCTGGCGCAGCACCGGCGACACGGTCGAGCGGCTGGAGGGCCTGGCCGCCAGCCTGATCGCGGGCACGTTCCGCCTGCCCGCCGAGTGGCACGCCAGCGCCGCCGTGCTGCGCCGGGTGCAGGAGAGCATCGGCCCGGCGCTGGACGCGAGCCCGCAGGCGGAGACCGCGGGCCTGCTGCAGGCGCTGGACGGCCGCTTCGTGGAGCCCGGCGCCGCCGGCGCGCCCACGCGCGGGCGGCCGGACGTGCTGCCCACTGGACGCAACTTCTACTCGGTGGACACCCGCCAGGTGCCGACCGCGGCGGCCTGGCAGCTCGGCTGGCGCTCGGCGCAGCTCCTGGTGGAGCACTACGCCCAGACCCACGGCGACTGGCCGAGGGCCATGGCGCTCAGCGCCTGGGGCACGTCCAACATGCGCACTGGCGGCGACGACATCGCCCAGGCGCTGGCGCTGATCGGCGCGCGCCCGCGCTGGGAGGGCCCGTCGGGCCGCGTCACCGGCTTCGAGATCATGCCCCTCGGCCTGCTCGACCGGCCCCGGGTGGACGTGACGCTGCGGGTCTCAGGCTTCTTCCGCGACGCCTTCCCCGGGCTCATCGACCTCTTCGATTCCGCGGTGCGCGCCATAGCCGCGCTCGACGAAGGGCCGGAGGACAACCCGCTCGCCGCCAAGGTCGCCGCCGACGCCCGCGTGCTCGCCCGCGACGGCGTGGACGAGGACCGGGCGCGCCGCATGGCCTCCTACCGCGTCTTCGGCTCCAAGCCCGGGGCCTACGGCGCGGGACTCCAGGCCCTGATCGACGAGCGCGGCTGGGAGGATAGGGCGGACTTCGCCGCCGCCTACGTCGCCTGGGGCGGCTGGGCCTACGGCGCGGGCGAGAGCGGCGCGGCCGAGCACGCGCTCTTCGAGCGCCGCCTCGGCGGCATCGAGGCGGTAGTGCAGAACCAGGACAACCGCGAGCACGACCTGCTCGACAGCGACGACTACTACCAGTTCGAGGGCGGGCTGGCTGCGGCGGTGACGGTGCATGCGGGCCGCGCGCCTGCGCTCTATCACAACGACCACTCGGTGCCGGACAACCCGCGCATCCGCACGCTCGCCGACGAGCTCGGCCGCGTGGTGCGCGCGCGCGTGACCAACCCCAAGTGGATCGCCGGCGTCATGCGCCACGGCTACAAGGGCGCCTTCGAGATCGCGGCGACGGTGGACTACCTCTTCGCCTTCGCCGCCACCACCGGGGCGGTAAAGGACCACCACTTCGACGCCGTCTTCGCGGCTTACGTCGCCGACGACGCGGTACGGGATTTCATGCAGGACGCCAACCCGGCGGCGCTGCGCGAGCTCGCCGAGCGGCTCATCGAGGCGCAGGAGCGTGCGCTCTGGCGGCCCCGCGCGAACCACGCGCACGCGCTGCTCGCGGCGCTCCGCGACGGCAGGCGGGAGGCCCTCTGATGGCACGCGAGACCGAGGCCGAGCTCGACCGGCGCCACGCCGAGAAGATGCGCAAGCGCAAGGCCGCGCGCGAGCGCATGCTCGCCACCAAGACCATCGAGAAGGGGCTGCTGATCGTCCACACCGGGAAGGGGAAGGGGAAGTCCACCGCCGCCTTCGGCCTCGCCGCGCGCGCCATCGGCAACGGCATGAAGGTGGGCGTGGTGCAGTTCGTGAAGGGCAAGTGGGACACCGGCGAGCGCGCGGTGCTGGAGCGCTTCCCCGAGCTCGTCACCGTGCGCGTGATGGGCGAGGGCTTCACCTGGGACACGCAGGACCGCCAGCGCGACATCGCCGCAGCCCGGAAGGCGTGGGAATCGGCGCAGGCGTTCCTCGGCGATCCCTCCTATCGCCTCGTGATCCTCGACGAGCTCAACATCGTGCTGCGCTACGACTATCTCGACCTCGACGCGGTGCTGGCCGGGCTGGCCGCGCGCGACGCGGGCCAGCACGTCGTGGTCACCGGCCGCAACGCCAAGCCCGCACTGGTCGAGATGGCCGACCTCGTGACCGAGATGACCGAGATCAAGCATCCTTTCCGCGCCGGGGTGAAGGCGCAGGTGGGGATCGAGTTCTGATGCCAGGCACGGCCGCCCGGAGGCCGCCGGCCCTGATGTTCCAGGGCACCGGCTCCAACGTGGGCAAGTCCCTGCTTGTCGCGGGGCTCTGCCGCGCCTACGCCGCGCGCGGGCTCGCCGTGCGCCCCTTCAAGCCGCAGAACATGTCCAACAACGCGGCGGTGACGGCGGACGGGCGCGAGATCGGCCGGGCCCAGGCGCTGCAGGCCCGCGCCGCCCGCATCGAGCCCTCGATCGACATGAACCCGGTGCTGCTCAAGCCCGAGAGCGAGCAGGGCGCCCAGGTGGTGGTGCAGGGCAGCGTGACGGGCACCGCGGACGCGCGCCGCTACCACGCGCTCAAGTCTGAGCTGATGCCGGCCGTTCTGGAGAGCTTCGCGCGGCTCGGCCGGGACGCCGACCTTGTCCTGGCCGAAGGCGCGGGCAGCCCGGCCGAGGTGAACCTGCGCGAGAACGACATCGCCAACATGGGCTTCGCGCTCGCCGCGCGCGTGCCGGTGGCGCTGGTGGGCGACGTCGACCGGGGCGGCGTGATCGCGAGCCTGGTCGGCACGGCGGCATTGCTCACCGCGCGCGAGCGGGCGATCACCCGGGGCTTCGTCATCAACAAGTTCCGCGGCGATGCCAGCCTCTTCGACGATGCCAACGCCGTCATCGCGGAGCGGACGGGGTGGGCGGCGCTGGGCCTCGTGCCCTGGTTCGAGGGCGCGCGGCTGCTGCCGGACGAGGACAGCGTCGCCCTGGACTCGACCGCGGTGGTTGCGCCGGCTCCCGCCCGGCCCATCAGGATCGCCGTGCCCCGTCTGCCGCGCATTTCCAACTCCGACGACCTCGACCCGCTCCGCGCCGAGCCCGACGTGGCGCTCGACCTGGTGCCGCCGGGACGCGCCTTGCCGGGCGACGCCGACCTGGTGCTGCTGCCCGGCAGCAAGGCAACCCGCAGCGACCTCGCCGCGCTGCAGGCGCAAGGCTGGGCGCTCGACATCGCCGCCCACGTGCGGCGCGGCGGCTGGGTGGTGGGCCTCTGCGGCGGCTACCAGATGCTGGGCCGCCGCGTCGCCGACCCGAAGGGGATCGAGGGAGCGCCCGGCGAGACCCCGGGCCTCGGCCTGCTCGAGGTGGAGACGGTAATGGGCCGGGCCAAGCGCCTCGTCCGGGCAGAGGGCCATGCCTGCGAGGGCGGCGAGGCGGTCGCGGGCTACGAGATGCACATGGGCCGCACCTCGGGCCCCGACACCGCACGCCCGCTGCTCACGCTCGAGAGCGGCCCCGACGGCGCGCGGGCGGCGAACGGGCGCGTCATGGGCTGCTACCTGCACGGGCTCTTCGCCGCCGACGGCTTCCGCCGGGGCTTTCTCGCCCGGCTCAGGCGGCGCGATGTGGCAGGCATCGCCTACGAGGCGCTGGTCGATGAGACCCTGGACGCCCTCGCTGCCCACCTCGAGGCCCACCTCGACCTCGACCGCCTGCTGGAGGTGGCCCGTGCACGCTGAGCTCCGTCACCTGCCGGGGCTAGCCCAGGCCAAGGGTCACGCCGGCGGCGATGGCGGCGGCGAGCACGGCTACCAGAGCGCAGGCCGCGGCGAAGAGCCACGTCGCGCGCCGCACGTCCGCGGCCGTCGCCTGCGCCCGACCGTCGCCGAGCCAGGCCGCATCCACCGCCGCCTCGCCCTCGTAGCGGCGGGGGCCGAGCAGGGCGAGGCCGAGCGCACCCGCCATGGCGGCCTCGGGCCAGCCGGCATTGGGCGAGGTGTGCTTCGGCGCGTCGCGCAGCATGGTGCGCCACGCCCGGCCCGCCCGCGCGCCGGGGACGCAGACCGCGGCCAGCGCGATCAGCACGCCGGCGATGCGGGCCGGCACCAGGTTCACGAGATCGTCGAGGCGGGCCGCGGCGCGGCCGAATGCGCGATGACGCACCGAGCGGTGGCCGATCATGCTGTCCATGGTGTTGATCGCCTTGTAGGCGGCAAGCCCCGGCAGTCCGAAGAGCAGGTAGCAGAGGGCCGGCGCCACCACGCCGTCGGAATAGTTCTCGGCACAACTCTCGATCGCGGCGCGGGCGATGCCGTGGCCGTCCAGCGCCTTCACCTCGCGGCCGACGATGTGGCGCACCGCCTGCCGCGCCGGCTCGACTCCCGCATCCAGCGCCCGCGCCACCCGCACCATGTGGTCTGCCATGCCGCGCTGGGCCAGCAGCGCCACGACCAGCGCGAACTCGGCGAGCCAGCCCCAGCGCAGCGCAGCGGCCTGCTCCGCGACAGCCCAGCCGGCGGCGGCGCTGGCGCCCACCACCAGAATCACGGCACCGGCGCCGAGGACGATGCGCGCGCCCTCGCCCAGCCGCTCGCGATTGAGGGCGCGGTCGAGCAGGCCGGTGAGCCCGCCCATCAGGCGGACCGGGTGCGGCAGCCAGCGCGGGTCGCCGAGGACGGCGTCGAGCGCGAGCGCGGCGAGCAGGATCAACGGCACCGCCTGGCCCACGGGCCAGTCGGGCGCGGCGAAGAGGAGCATGCGCCCACAATGGGAAGCGCGCGTGCCGCGGTCAATGGAATCGGAGGCAGGCCATGAGCGAGCCGGCGGTGCTGCTCTGCGGCCACGGCAGCCGCGACCATGCCGCAGTGACCGAGTTCGAGCACCTGGCCGCCGTGGTTGCCGCGCGCCTGCCGCAGCGCCGGGTGAGCCACGGCTTCCTCGAGTTCGCGCGGCCCACCATCGGCACCGCGCTGGAGGCGTTGCGCGACGCGGGCGCAGAGGCCATCGACGCGGTGCCCGGCATGCTCTTCGCCGCGGGCCACGCCAAGAACGACATCCCCTCGGTGCTCAACGGCTTCGCCGCCACCAACCCGGACCTGCCTGTCCGCTACGGCCGCGACCTCGCGATCGACCCGCTGCTTCTGCGCGCGGCGGCGGAGCGCATCGAGGCCGCGCACGGGCCGGGCGACGCGCCGCCGGCCGAAAGCCTGCTCGTGGTGGTCGGGCGCGGCACCTCGGACCCCGACGCCAACAGCAACGTCGCCAAGGTGACGCGGATGCTGTGGGAGGGTCTGGGCTTCGGCTGGGCCGAGACCTGCTACAGCGGCGTCACGACGCCGCTGGTGGGGCCGGCGCTCACGCGCATCGCGGGCTTCGGCTTCCCGCGCATCGTGGTTTTCCCCTACTTCCTCTTCACCGGCGTGCTGGTGCGGCGCATCTACGACGCGGTCGACGAGGCGGCCCGCGCCCATCCCGGCATCGCCTTCCGCAAGGCCGACTACCTCAACGACCACCCGCTCGTGGTGGACGCCTTCCTCGCGCGCATCGCCGAGATCCCCGAGGGCGAGAACCGCATGAACTGCCAGCTCTGCAAGTACCGCGAGCAGATCATCGGGCACGAGGGCGACCTCGGCGCGCCCCAGGTGGGCCATCACCACCACGTCGAGGGCATCGGCACCGATGCCGACCACCCGGGCGCGCACGGGCACCGTCACGGCCCCGGGAATGAACACCACCATCACCACGGGCACGGGCATGGCGACGAGCGCTGACTGGCTGCGCGACCCCGAGGGGATCACCCGGCACTCCTTCGCCATCATCCGGCGCGAGACCGACGTCGCCACCCTGCCCGCGAGCCTGGTGGATGTCGCCTATCGCATGGTGCACGCGTCGGGCATGACCGACCTGGTGGGAGACATGGCCTTCTCGGCAGACGTGGCGGAGAAGGCGCGCGCGGCACTCAGGGCCGGCGCGCCGATCCTCGCCGACTGCCGCATGGTGGCCTCCGGCATCTCGCGCGAGCGGCTGCGGGCAGGCAATCACGTGATCTGCACCCTGGGCGAGCCGGGCCTGCCTGAGCGCGCGGCCGCCGCCGGGACCACGCGCTCCGCAGCGGCGGTGGAGCTCTGGCGGCCGCAGCTCGGGGGCGCGCTCTGCGCCATCGGCAACGCGCCGACGGCCCTCTTCCGCCTGCTGGAGCTGCTGGCCGACGGCGCACCCCGGCCTGCGGCGATCGTCGCCACGCCGCCCGGCTTCGTCGGTGCCGCCGAGGCCAAGGCGGCGCTCGCCGGCACCGACCACGGCATTCCCTTCCTCACCCTGCTGGGCCGGCGCGGGGGCAGCGCCATGGCCGCGGCGGCAGTGAACGCGCTGGCAACGCCGGAGGGTGCGCCATGAGCGGCTGGCTCACCATCGTGGGCCTCGGCGAGGACGGGCCGGATGCGCTCGCGCCCGCGGCGCTGGCGCTGATCGAGCAGGCCGAGGTGCTGGTGGGCGGCGCGCGGCACCTCGCCATGATCCCGGACGGTGCCGCCCGCCGGCTCACCTGGCGCTCGCCGCTCGCCGACACCATGGCGGACATCCGGGCCGAGAGCGGCCGGCGCGTCGTCGTGCTGGCCACGGGCGATCCCTTCTGCTTCGGCATCGGCACGGCCCTGCGCCGCGCCTTTCCCGAGGAGGAGATCGCGGCGATTCCGGCGCCGTCCGCCTTCAGCCTCGCCCGTGCGCGCCTCGGCTGGAGCGCCGAGGAGACGCTGGGCGTGACCCTGCACGGCCGCCCGCTGGAGACCATCCGCGCCTATCTCGCGCCGGGGCAGCGCCTGCTGGTTCTCTCCCACGACGGGGCGACGCCGGCGGCGGTCGCGGCGGAGCTGACGGCGGTCGGCTATGGCGCGAGCCTGCTCACGGTCTACGCCCACATGGGCGGGCCGGACGAGACCTGCGTCAGCGAACGCGCCGCGACCTGGCGCGAGGAGCGGGTGCCGAACCTCAACACCATCGCCGTCGAGTGCCGCGCCGAGGGCCGCGTCAAGCGCTTTCGCGGCGCGCCGGGCCTGCCCGACCGCGCCTTCGAGCACGACGGCCAGCTCACCAAGCGCGAGGTCAGGCTGCAGACCGTGAGCGCGCTGGATCCCAGGCCCGGCGCCCTGCTCTGGGACGTGGGCGCGGGCGCGGGCTCGGTGGCGATCGAGTGGCTGCTCGCCGAGCGCACCTCGGGCGCCATCGCGGTGGAGCGGGAGGCCGAGCGCTGCGCCCGCATCGCGCGCAACGCGTCCGCCCTCGGCGTGCCGCGCCTCGAGGTGCAGCAGGGCGCGGCGCCGGAGGCGCTGGCGCTGCTGCCGGCGCCGGATGCGGTCTTCATCGGCGGCGGGCTCGCGCTCCCCGGCCTGATCGAGACCTGCTGGGCCCAGCTCGCGCCCGGCGGCACGCTGGTGGCCAACGCCGTCACCGTGGCGGGCGAGGCCGTACTGGCCGACTGGTGCGCGCACCACGCGGGCACGCTGACCCGCCTCGCGATCTCGCGCGCGAGGCCCGTGGGCCGCCACCTCGCCTGGCGCCCGCTGATGCCGGTGACCCAGCTCGCCCTGGTCAAGAGCCGATGAGCGGCCTGCTCAGCGGTATCGGCGTCGGCCCCGGCGACCCCGAGCTCATCACGCTAAAGGCCCTGAAGGCGCTCACGCGCGCCGCCGTGCTCGCCTACCCCGCGCCGCCCGAGGGCGAGAGCCTCGCGCGCAGCATCGCCGCGCCGCACCTGCCCGGCGGGCAGGAGGAGATCGCCATCCGCATGCCGCTGGAGCCCGGCCGCTTCCCCGCGGCCGAGGTTTACGAGGAGGCCGCGGCGGCGCTCGGCGCCCGCCTCAAGGAGGGCCGCGACGTGGCGGTGCTCTGCGAAGGCGACCCCTTCCTCTACGGCTCCTTCCTCTACCTCTTCGAGCGCCTGGCCGGGCGGCACCGGGTCGAGGTGATCCCCGGCGTCTCCTCGCCCATGGCCTGCGCCGCCGCCCTCGGCCTGCCGCTGGCGGCGCGCAACGACGTGCTCGCGGTGATCCCGGCGCCGCTCGACGACCAGCGCCTCGCCGCCCAGCTCGCCAACTGCGACGCCGCCGCCATCGTCAAGGTGGGCCGCCACCTAGCGAGGGTGCGCGGCGTGCTGGACCGGCTCGGCCTGCTCGACCGCGCGCACTACGTCGAGCGCGCCTCCATGGCGGCGCAGCGCATCATGCCGCTGGCGGCGGTCGCGACGCCGGCGCCCTACTTCTCCATGGTGATCGTCCACAGGCGGGGCGCGGCATGGCGCTGAGCGCGCCCGCCGTCGTCATCCTCGAGGCGCGGCAGAGGGCACTCGCGCGGCGGATCGGGGCGGCGCTTCCCGGTGCTGCGATCCACGGCCCGGCCGCGGCTGGCGGCGCCGATGTTTCCTACGAGCGCCTCGGGCCCCACCTCGCCGCGCTGTTCCGGGCCGGGACGCCGATCGTCGGCCTCTGCGCCGCCGGCATCCTCATCCGCCTGCTCGCCCCGCAGCTCGCCGACAAGGGCGCGGAGCCGCCGGTGCTCGCCGTCTCCGAAGACGGGCGGAGCGTCGTGCCGCTGCTGGGCGGGCACCACGGTGCCAACGACCTCGCCCGCTCCATCGCGGACGCCCTCGGCGCGCACGCGGCGATCACCACCGCGGGCGACACGGCGCTGGGCTTCGCCCTCGACGCGCCGCCGCCCGGCTGGCGTCTCGGCAAGGGTGCGCGGGTGAAGGCGGTCACCGCGGCGCTCCTCGCCGGCGAGCCGGTGCGGCTCGTCACGGAGGCGGCGGACGCCGCATGGCTCACCGTCGGCGGCGCGCCCTTCGCCGACGAGGGCCGGCTTGCCGTCTGCATCTCCGACCGGCGGGACGCAGCGGGCGACGTGGCGCTGCACCCGGGCGTGCTCGCCATGGGTCTCGGCTGCGAGCGCGGCTGCGCGCCGGAGGAGCTGGTCGAACTGGCCGAGCGTACCCTCGCCGATGCCGGGCTCGCGCCCGAGGCCGTGGCCTGCGTCGCTTCGCTCGACCTCAAGGCGGACGAGCCCGCGGTGGGCGCCGTGGCCGACGCGCTCGGCGTGCCGCTCCGCCTCTTCGACGCTGCGGCGCTGGAGCGCGAGACCCCGCGGCTCACGGTGCCCTCGGAGACGGTGTTCCGGGCCGTCGGCTGCCACGGCGTGGCGGAGGCTGCGGCGCTGGCCTGCGCCGGCGCAGAGGGCGCGCTCGCCGTGCCCAAGGCGAAGAGCGCGCGCGGCACCTGCGCCATCGCCCGCGCGCCGGATGTCATCGAGCCGGAGCGCTGCGGGCGCGCACGCGGCCGCGTCACGGTGGTGGGGCTCGGCCCCGGCAGCGCGGCGTGGCGCACACCGGGCGCCGATGCCGCCATCGCCGGCGCCAGCGACCTCGTCGGCTACGGCCGCTATCTCGACCTGATCGGGCCGCTGCCGCCGGGCTGCGCACGCCACGCCTACCCCATCGGCGCGGAGGAGGAGCGCGCCCGTGCCGCGCTCGCGCTGGCGGCGGAGGGGCGCCGCGTCGCGCTGGTCTCCTCGGGCGATGCCGGCGTCTACGGCATGGCCTCGCTGCTCTTCGAGCTTCTGGACGGCGCGGAACACGAGCCCGGCTGGCGCGGCATCGAGCTCGCGGTGGAGCCCGGCGTCAGCGCGCTGCAGGCGGCCGCGGCAAGGGCCGGCGCGCCGCTCGGCCACGACTTCTGCGCGGTCTCGCTCTCCGACCTGCTGACGCCGTGGCCGGTGATCGAGCGCCGGCTGCGGGCCGCGGCCGAGGGCGACTTCGTGGTGGCGCTCTACAACCCCGCCTCGCGGGACCGGCGCGCCCGGCTGGAAGAGGCGCTCGCGATCCTCGCCGCCCGACGCCCGCCGGATTGCCCGGTCGTGGTGGCCCGCAACCTGGGGCGTGCGGGCGAGCGGGTCTCCCTCGCCACGCTTGGCAAGTTGGACACGGGCGCGGTCGACATGCTCACGCTCCTCGTCGTCGGCAGCAGCCAGACCCGGCGCATGGAACGCGGCGGCCGAAGCTGGCTCTACACGCCGCGCGGCTACGCGCCGGGTGACGCGGCGCCGTGTATATCGAAACGCGTGGCCGAGGGCGCGTGACGGTCCATTTCATCGGCGCCGGCCCCGGCGCTGCGGATCTGATCACGGTGCGCGGGCTCACCCTGCTGCGGCGCTGCCCGGTGGTGCTCTACGCGGGCTCGCTGGTGCCGCCGATGATCCTTGCAGACGCGCCGGCGGACGCCCATATCGTCGACACCGCGCCGCTCGACCTCGACGCCATCGTGGCCGAGATGGAGCGGGCCGTCGGCCAAGGCCACGAGGTCGCGCGGCTGCACTCGGGCGATCCCTCGCTCTACGGCGCCATCGCCGAGCAGATGCGCCGCCTCGACCGCCTCGGCATCGCCTACGACGTGACTCCCGGCGTGCCGGCCTACGCGGCCGCCGCGGCGGCGCTCAGGCAGGAGCTCACGCTCCCCGGCGTCGCCCAGACCGTCGTGCTGACGCGCACCGCGGTGCGCGCCTCGGCGATGCCCGAGGGCGAGACGCTGGAGCGGTTGGCCGCCGCCGGCGGGACGCTCGCCATCCACCTCTCCATCAACAATCTCGCCGCGGTGACGCGGGCGCTGATCCCCCATCGCGGCGCCGACTGCCCCGCTGTCGTCGCCTACCGCGTGAGCTGGCCCGACGAGCGCATCGTGCGCGGCACCCTCGGCACCATCCGCGACAAGGTGAAGGCGCTGGGGCTGACGCGGACGGCGTTGATCCTGGTAGGCGAGGCGCTGGCCGCGCCTGACTTCGACGAGAGCCGCCTCTACGACCCCGCCCACCACCACGTGCTGCGGCCGCGCCGGACGGATTAGGTCCCCGCCGCGCGCTCCCCGAGTCGTTGCGCGACCCACGCGAGCGCCTCCTCCACCGAAGCCGCGTGCGCGCCGGGGGGTGGATCGGGCCGGCGCACCATCACCACCGGCAGGCCCAGCGCGCGTGCCGCCGCGAGCTTGGCCGCCGTCGCCGCGCCGCCGCTCGCCCGCGTGACCAGGCAGTCGATGCGGTGCATGACGAGCAGCGCGCGCTCGTCGTCCTCCGCGAAGGGCCCGCGCGCGCAGATCAGCCGGTGGCGGTGGAGCGGGACGGGCTCGGCCGGCGCGTCCACCAGCCGCACCAGGAACCAGAGCTCCGGGCGCACGGCAAAGGGTGCGAGCGAGCGGGCGCCGACGGTGAGGAAGACGCGCGCGGCGCCGGCCGGGATCGCCTGAGCCGCCGCCTCCACCGTGGTGGCGTCGATCCAGCGATCGCCCGGCACCGGCTGCCAGGATGGGCGCACCAGCACCAGCCGCGCCGTCGCCGTGCTCTCTGCCGCCTCGCGGGCCTGGGCCGAGATGCGCGTGGCGAAGGGGTGGGTGGCGTCGATGAGCAGGCCGATCCGCTCGTCCCGCAGGTAGGCGGCGAGGCCGCACGCTCCGCCGAAGCCGCCGATGCGGACCTGGCCCGCGGGACGCAGCGGCGCGCGAGTGCGCCCGGCAAGCGCCGAGATCACCGTGAGAGCGGAGCCGAAGCGCGCCTCTGCGGTTGCCGCGAGGGCCCGGCCCTCGGCGGTGCCGCCGAGAATGAGAAGTCTCTCAGGGGCCGGCGCGGCCAACGATGCAGCCTGCGCGATCGACGACGAGCACGTCTACGCAGGGCCTCGGCCGGGCTCCGGCGAGCACGGCCTCGGCCTCGTCGCGCGCCGCCGCCGCCACGGCGTCGGCGAGGGGAAGGCCCGCGGCCACGGCGACCTCGAGGATCGCGGCGGCCGATCCTGCGGCCTCCGCCTCGGCCAGCGTCATCTGCGAGGCGCCGAGGGCGGCGAGGCGGCGCGCGAGCCCCTCGCGGTCGACCGTGCTGCGCGCGGAGTGGAGGTCCATGTGGCCGTCGGCGAGCTTG
Organism: Alphaproteobacteria bacterium; assembly: GCA_022823305.1. Classification (GTDB taxonomy): domain Bacteria; phylum Pseudomonadota; class Alphaproteobacteria; order UBA828; family UBA828; genus WTGU01. Next base: position 46,449 of record JAJDXK010000106.1, on the reverse strand, counting down.
CTGATCTTGCCGAAGCCGCCGGCGAGGGTGAGCCGCGGCACCGGCTTGCGCCGGATCATCTTGAGCGTGGCGCCGACGAAGTCGCCCATGTCGATGAGGCAGGTCTCCTCGAGGCCGTACAGCGCCTGCGCCGCCTGCTCCGAGACGCGGCCGGTCGCCGCGGTCAGGTGAGGCGCGCCGGCGGCGGCGGCCACGTCGATCCCCTGCCGGATCGAGGCGATCCAGGCGGCGCAGGAGTAGGGCTTGACGATTCCCGACGTTCCCAGCACCGAGAGGCCGCCGACGATGCCGAGGCGGCCGTTCATGGTCTCCCGCGCCAGGCGGCGGCCGTCGGGAATCGCGATGGCGACGGCGACGTCGGCCGGGCCGCCGAGCGCGGGCGCGAGAGCGCGCAGCATCTCCGCGATCATGCGGCGCGGCGCCGGGTTGATGGCGGGCTCGCCCACTGCGAGGCCGAGGCCCGGCCGGGTCACGATGCCGACGCCCTCGCCCGCGCGGAAGACGACGCCCGCGCCCGCCGGCGCCGGGCGCACCCAAGCCTCGATCAGCGCCCCGTGGGTCACGTCGGGATCGTCGCCCGCGTCCTTGTGCACGCCCGCACGCCCGTGGCCCGGGCCGCGCTCGGCCACCGCGAGCGGAAAGGAGGGCTCCTCGCCCCCCGGCAGAATCACCGAGACCGGGTCGGGGAAGCGCCCGGTCACCAGCGCGGTGTAGGCGGCGCGCGTCGCGGCCGCGGCGCAGGCGCCGGTGGTCCAGCCCCGCCTGAGCTCCCTCTCGCCTTCGGCGCGTGCCTCCATGCCGCTCGTTATACCGCGCGGGATGCCTGCCGGTGTAGAGTGCGGCGATGGAGGACGCCCGCGCACCCGCCGCCCTGCCGCCGCTGCCCGCGATCGAGCCCGGCTCGGTGTGGCTGGTGGGCGCAGGCCCGGGCGACCCCGGCCTGCTCACGCTCCACGCCGCCAACGCACTCGGGCTTGCCGACTGCGTGGTCTACGACGCCCTGGTCTCGCCCGAGATCCTGGCGCTGGCCCGGCCGGGGGCTGCGCTGGAATACGCCGGCAAGCGGGGCGGCAAGCCATCGGCGCACCAGCCCGACATCTGCGACCGCCTGGTGCGCCGCGCGCGGCAGGGCTTGCGCGTGCTGCGCCTCAAGGGGGGCGATCCTTTCGTCTTCGGCCGCGGCGGCGAGGAGGCGCTGACGCTGGCCGCAGCGGGCATCCCCTTCCGCCTGGTGCCGGGCGTCACCGCCGCCGGCGGGCTGGCCGCGGCCGGCATCCCGATGACGCACCGCACCACCAACTCGGCGGTGACCCTGCTCACCGGCCACGACGCGAGCGGCGCCGTGCCGGACGACCTCGACTGGCAGGCGATCGCACGGGGCGCGCCGGTGCTGGTCTTCTACATGGCGCTGCGCCAGCTCGACGCGATCGCGGCCCGGCTCGCCCGCCACGGTCTCCCGGGCGAGACGCCGGTGGCGCTCATCAGCCAGGCCACCACCGGCGCCCAGCGCGTGGTCGAGGCGCGCCTCGCCGAGGCCGCGGCGACGGCCGAGAGCGCCGGCATCGAGGCGCCCTGCCTGGTGGTCGTGGGCGACGTGGTGCGCCTGCGCCGCGCCCTGGACCCCGGGGCCTCGCTCGAGGCCAGGGCCGAGGCGGCCCGGGCGCTGGCCCGGCACTGGCAGCGGGCGGCGGGTTAGGGTCTTTCCGCTTCCTTGCCGCGCGGGGCGCTCGGGGGATAGTCTCGCGCCCTGAAGGCACGACCACCACGCATCTCCCGCCCATGTGGAAGGAACTCGGCAAGTGGGGCATGGGCCCGCCGTCCGGCGGCGGCGGCCAGCAACCCGGCGGCGGGCAGCAGCCCGGCGGCCAGAAGCCCCTCCTGCGGCGCAACAGCCCGCTGCTCTGGATCCTGATCATCGGCGCGATCCTGATCTACACGCAGACCGACGGCTCGCTCTTCGGCCCGCTCGACCAGAGCCACGTCTCCCGCATGGCGGTGCCGCCGGAGGAGATCAAGGGCGAGTTCGCGCTGATCGACCACACCGGCACGCCGCGCACCCAGGCGGACTTCCTCGGCAAGCACACGCTGATCTATTTCGGCTTCACCTGGTGCCCCGACGTCTGCCCCAGCTCCATGCTGATCCTGGCCGACGTGGTGGAGGACCTGCAGGCGCAGGGCAAGGCGGTGCAGCCTCTCTTCATCACCGTCGACCCGCAGCGCGACACGGTGGAGAAGCTCGCCGACTATGCCGCCCAGCTCCCCGGCCTCGTCGCGCTCACCGGCTCGCAGGAGGCTGTGGACGAGGCGCTCGACAACTTCGGCATCTACCGCCGCTCCCACGCGTCGGGGCCGGAGGACAGCGACTACCGCGTGGACCACGCGTCGCTGTTCTACCTGATGGGGCCGGAGGGCGAATTCGTGACCCACTACACGCCCAGCCAGGGGCCGACGCAAATCGCTCTCGAGCTCGAGCGCGACCTGAGGGGCTGAGCCGCCGTGGCCAGCGGTTTGATCCTCGCCGCGCCTGCGTCGGGCAGCGGCAAGACCATGCTGTGCGCCGGCCTGCTCGCCGTCTACCGGGAGAGCGGCCGCGCCGTGCGCGCCTTCAAGGCCGGGCCCGACTACATCGACCCCGGCTATCACCGCCTCGCCAGCGGCCGCGACTGCGTCAATCTCGACCCCTGGGGAATGCGGCCCGCAACGCTCGCGCGCCGGGCCGCGGCCCTCGCTGCAGGCGCAGAGCTGGTGATCGGCGAAGGCGCGATGGGCCTCTTCGACGGCGCCCGAGACGGCACCGGGTCGACCGCCGACCTCGCCGCCTCGCTCGGGCTCCCGGTGGTGCTGGTGGTGGACGCGCGCGGCCAGGGCGCCTCGGTGGCGGCGCTGGCGGAAGGCTTCGCGGGCCACCGCGCGGACGTGAGGGTCGCCGGCGTCATCCTCAACCGGGTCGCGAGCGCGGCTCACGAGAAACTGCTGCGCGATGCGCTCGCGGCACGCGGGGTCGCCGTGCTCGGCGCCGTGCCGAGGGCGGAGGCGCTGCGCCTGCCCTCGCGCCATCTCGGCCTGGTGCAGGCCTGCGAGAGCGGGGCGCCGTGGCTCGCGGACGCCGCAGCGGTCGTCGCCCGGACCGTTGACGCCGAGGCGCTGGCGGCGCTGGCCCGCCCGCTCCGGATCGGGCCGCAGGCACCCGAGGACGCGGCGATTCCGCCGCTCGGGCAGCGCATCGCGCTGGCGCGGGACGAGGCCTTCGGCTTCTGCTACGCGGCGCTGCTGGACGACTGGCGTGCCGCCGGCGCCGAGGTCCTGCCGTTCTCGCCGCTCGCCGACGAAGCCCCCGATGCGTCCGCCGACGCGGTCTACCTCCCCGGCGGCTACCCCGAGCTGCACGCAGGCCGCATCGCAGGCGCCCAGCGCTTCCTCGGGGGCCTGCGCGCGGCGGCGGCGCGGGATGCCGTGGTCTTCGGCGAATGCGGCGGCTACATGGTGCTGGGCCGCGGCCTCGCGGATGCCGACGGCCGGCGCCACGCCATGGCCGGCCTGCTGCCGCTGGAGACCAGCTTCGCCGAGCGCCGCCTCGCGCTCGGCTACCGGCGCGCGCGGCTTGCCGCAGACGGCCCGCTCGGGAAGGCCGGTGCCGGCTTTCGCGGCCACGAGTTTCACTATTGCCGCGTGGTCGCCGAGGAGGCCGCGCAGCCGCTGTTCGAGACCCGCGACGCGGCGGGCGGGCCGCTCGGCCACGCCGGCATGCGCGTGGGCACGGTCTCGGGCTCCTTCATCCACCTGATCGACCGGGCCTAGCTCAGCGCGTCGACCATGAAACGGCGCCAGATGCGGGCCGGGTAGCTACCGCCCGTGACCTCGTCCATCGCGCTGCCGTCGTCGTTGCCGAGCCAGACGCCGGCGGCGAGCCCCCGGGTCCAGCCGATGAACCACGCGTCCCGGGTCTTCTGGCTGGTGCCGGTCTTGCCGTAGACCGGCCCCAGCCCCCCCGGCAGGGCGGCGGCACGGCCGGTCCCATCGGCCACGGCAGAGGCGAGCAGGTCGCGCATCGCCGCCACCGCTGCAGCATCGACCACACGGCCGGCGCCGGAGCCCGCGCGCTTGTAGAGCACGTCGCCGGCGCGATTGCGTATCTCGGCGATGCCGTGGGGAAGCGCGCGCACGCCCCCGTTGGCGAGTGCGACGTAGGCCGAGGTGAGTTCCAGCAGCGTCACCTCGCCGGTGCCGAGCGCGAGGCTCGCGTCGGCCGGGAGCTCGCTCTCGATGCCGAGCCGGCGCGCCGCATCCCGCATCCGCTTCACGCCCGCGCGCAAGCCCACGCGTACCGCCACGGTGTTGATCGAACGGGCGAATCCCTGTCTCACCGTCACCGGTCCCCGGTATTCGCCGTCGTAGTTGCGGGGCGACCAGCCGGCGATGGTGATGGGCGCGTCCTCGATCACGTCGTCAGGCCCGAGCCCGGCCTCGATGCCCGCGAGGTAGACCACGGACTTGAAGGCGGAGCCCGGCTGGCGCCTGGCCTGGGTCGCCCGGTTGAAGACGCTCCTGGCATGATCGCGCCCGCCCACCATGGCGCGCACCGCGCCGCTCTCGTCCAGCGCGACGAGCGCCCCCTGGCCGATCCTGCGCTCACTCCCGACCGCGGCGAGGGTTTCGGTGAGCGCCGCCTGCGCCGCCCGCTGGCGCGCAGGCTCGAGCGTGGTGCGCACGCGGAGCGCCCCGTGGTCGCGGCCGACATAGCCCGGCACCTGCTCCAGGATCCAGTCGACGAAGTAGCCGGCAGAGGGGCCCGCGCGCCGGGCGACCGAGAGAGACTTGACCGCCGCCTTCGTCCTCGCCCCCTCGCCGTCGCTGAGGAAGCCCGCGTCCACCATCGCGTCGACGACGACGCCCGCGCGGCGGCGCGCGAGCGCGAGGTCGTTGGCGGGGCTGTAGCGGGACGGCGCCTTCAGCAGGCCCGCGATCATGGCGGCCTGCGCCGCGTCGACGTCGCGCGCCGAGCGCCCGAAATAGCGCCGCGCGGCAGCATCCACGCCGTAGGCGCCGGCGCCGAAATAGGCGCGGTTGAGGTAGATCGTGAGGATCTCCTCCTTGCTGAACTCGCGCTCCAGCCAGAAGGCCAGCATCGCCTCCTGGATCTTGCGCCTGACGCTGCGCTTGGGCGAGAGGAAGACGAGCTTCGCCACCTGCTGGGAGATGGTGCTGCCGCCGGCGACCACGCGGCCCTCGACCGCGTTCTGCCAGGCCGCCCGGATCACGCCGAAGGCGTCGATCCCGCCGTGCTCGTAGAAGCGCCGGTCCTCGATGGCGAGCACGGCCCGGGGCAGCACCGGCGCCATCTCCCTGGCCGGCACCAGCTCGCCCCACATCTCGCCCACGGTGGCGACCTCGGAGCCGTCCGCCGCCAGCACCGTGACGGCAAGCGGCGTCTCGGGCCCGGTGAGGTGGTCGGTATCGGGCAGGTCGTGGGCGTAGTAGCCGACGAAGCCCGCACCAAGCACCGCCAGCCATAGCACGAAGACGAAGGACCACTTGGCGATGCGCCAGGAGAGCCGGCGGCGGCGTGCAGCCGGCTTGCGCGCCTCGCCGCCGCTCTTTCGCTGCGTGCCGCCCCTCTTGGACTTCGCGCCGGCCGACCTGGATTTCGTCGCGGCAGGTTTCGTCTTGCCGCCGCCGGTCTTCGCCGCCTTGCGGGGCCGCCTCGGAGGGGGCGAGCGGCGGCGGCTGGCCATCTGGCGGCGTCGCGCTGAGGCCTAAATCGTGATCCGGCCTGACCGGATCACCGCGGGCCGAACGACACCCACCTCTCCCTGTCCCTCTCCCCCCTCAAGGGCGGAGAGGGGATGCAGGCGGCACCGGCTTTGCCTCCCTCTCCTCCCCTCGGGGGCGGAGAGGGACGGGGTGAGGTGGGGGTCTTGCGGGCGGCACTGCATGCGGAAGAAGACGTGTGCGGCAATCGGGCACGATCCCGTCGGGTCGGATACTGCCCTAGACGTCGAGGTTGACGACCTTGAGGGCGTTCTGCTGGATGAACTCGCGGCGCGGCTCCACCACCTCGCCCATCAGTGTCGAGAAGATCTCCTCGGCCTCCTGGGCCTGCTTGATCTCCACCAGCCTGAGCGTCCGCACGTCGGGGTCGAGAGTCGTCTCCCAGAGCTGCTCGGGGTTCATCTCGCCGAGGCCCTTGTAGCGCTGGATGGTGAGCCCCTTGCGCCCGGCGGCGTAGACGGCCTCCAGCAGGGCGCTCGGCGCGTTGACCTCGGTCTCGCTCTCCTTCCGCCGCAGCACGACGGGGTGGTGATAGGTCTCCTGCAGCTGCTCCGCCAGGTCGTCGAGGCGCCTGGCCTCCGGCGTCGTGATCAGCACCTGGTCGATCATGTGGCTCTCGGTCACGTCGCGCAGGGTGCGCGAGAAGCGGAAGGCCGGGCCGGCGGGGGTGTCGTGCACGTCGCCCTGCCAACCCCGCTCGATTTCGGGCGCGAGCTCGTCGAGCCGGCCGGCGATATAGGCCGCTGCCTGCGGCGCGTCGGGTCCGTTGAGCATGTCGGGCGTGAGCGCGCCGGCGATCGCCGCCTGCTCGACGATGTGCTGGGCGACGCGGCGGGTGAGCGCCTTGACCAGCGCGGTGGTGTCGCGCGCGGCGCCGACGATGGCGCGCAGGTCCGCGCCCGAGCGCTCCGCGCCCCCATGCAGGCGCAGCACCGTGTCTTCCAGGCCGGCGGCGATCAGGTGGTCCTCCAGCTCGCGGTCGTCCTTCAGGTAGATCTCGCTCGCGCCGCGCTTCACGCGGTAGAGCGGCGGCTGGGCGATGTAGAGGTGGCCGGCGCGGATGAGCGCCTCCATGTTGCGGTAGAAGAAGGTCAGCAGCAGCGTGCGGATGTGCGAGCCGTCCACGTCGGCGTCGGTCATGATGACGATGCGGTGGTAGCGCAGCTTCGCCAGATCGAAGTCCTCGGAGCCGATGCCGGTGCCGAGCGCGGTGATGATGGTGCCGATCTCGGCCGAGCTCAGCATCTTGTCGAGCCGGGCGCGCTCGACGTTGAGGATCTTGCCGCGCAGCGGCAGCACCGCCTGGTATCGGCGGTCGCGCGCCTGCTTGGCCGAGCCGCCGGCGGAATCGCCCTCGACCAGGAAGAGCTCGCAGCGGCTGGGGTCGCGCTCCTGGCAGTCGGCGAGCTTGCCGGGCAGGCTGGTGACCTCGAGCGCGCTCTTGCGCCGCGTGAGATCGCGGGCCTTCCGTGCCGCCTCGCGCGCCGCCGCGGCCTCCACCGCCTTGGCGACGACCGACTTGGCCTCCGTCGGGTGCTCCTCCAGCCACTGGCCGAGCCCCTCGCCGAGGACCCCCTCCACCACCGGCTTGACCTCGGAGCTGACCAGCTTCTCCTTGGTCTGGGAGGAGAACTTGGGGTCGGGCACCTTGACCGAGAGCACGCAGGTGAGCCCTTCGCGGGCGTCGTCGCCGGTGATCGAGACCTTCTCGCGCTTGGCGATGCCGCTCGCTGCGGCATAGCCGTTGACGGCGCGGGTCAGTGCCGCGCGAAAGCCCGCGAGGTGGCTGCCGCCGTCGGCCTGGCGGATGTTGTTGGTGAAGCAGAGGACGGTCTCGTGGTAGCTGTCGTTCCACTGCAGCGCGGCCTCGACGATGATGTCGCGCCGGCGGTCGCGGATCAGGATTGCATCGCCCACCAGCGACTGCTTGGCGCGGTCGAGATAGCCGACGAAGGCCTCGATGCCGCCCTCGTAGTGGAGGGTGGCGACCCGGGGCTCGGCCGCGCGCTCGTCGCGCAGCGTGATCTGCAGTCCGGCGTTGAGGAAGGCGAGCTCGCGCAGGCGGTGCTCGAGCGCGTCGAACTCGAACTCGGTGCGCGAGAAGATCTGGCTCGAGGGCAGGAAGGTGACGCGGGTGCCGGAGCGCTCGGCGGTCTCGCCGGTGACGCGGAGCGGCGCCTCGGGCTCGCCGCCGGCGAAGCGCATGGCGTATTCCCTGCCGTCACGACGGATGTCGAGCTCCAGCCACTCGGAGAGCGCGTTCACCACCGAGACGCCGACGCCGTGCAGCCCGCCGGAGACCTTGTAGGTGCTCTGGTCGAACTTCCCGCCGGCGTGCAGCTTGGTCATGATGACCTCGGCGGCGGAGACGCCCTCCTCCTCGTGGATGTCGGTGGGTACGCCCCGGCCGTCGTCGCTGACCGAGGCGGAGCCGTCGGCGCCGAGCACCACCTGGATGTGCTCGCAGTAGCCGGCGAGCGCCTCGTCCACGGCGTTGTCGACGACCTCGTAGACCATGCGGTGCAGGCCGGAGCCGTCGTCGGTATCGCCGATGTACATGCCCGGCCGCTTGCGCACGGCATCGAGGCCGCGCAGGACCGTGATCGATTCGGCGCCGTAGTCCCGGGCAGCCGTGGATCGGCGCGGGGCGGGGTCGGCCACGTGCCCTACTCCGCCGTGACCGTGCCGGGGCGGACGGCGAAGAACTGCGCGTGCGCACCCAGCGGAGCGAAGACCGCCCGCTCGGTGCCGCTGAGCCAGGCCTGGGCGCCGACATCGAGGATGATCTCGAAGAGCGCGCGCCGCCTGCTTTCGTCGAGGTGGGCGGCGACTTCGTCCAGCAGCAGCACCGGCGCAGAGCGCCGCTGGCGCGCCACCAGGCGGGCGTGGGCGATGACGAGCGCGATCAGCATCGCCTTCTGCTCGCCGGTGGAGCACTGCGCCGCCGCCATGCCGCGCGCGGGCTCGCTGACAGCCAGGTCGCTGCGCTGCGGCCCGTCGGCGCCGCCGCCGTCCGCCTCCTCCCGCCGGGTCGCGACGAGATGCTCGCGGAAGCGCTCCTCCACCTCGAGCGCGGGCGCGTGCGCGAGCCAGCGCTCGACCAGCCCGTCTGCCGCAAGCGCGACCTGCGGAAAGGGCGCCGCGCGGGCCGGCAGGACGCCTTCGAGCCGCGCCACGAGGTCGAGCCTGGCGGCGGCGATCGCCACCGCGTTCTCCGCCATGCTGCGCTCCACCGCGCCGAGCCATGACTCGTCGCCCGCGCCCGTGCGCAGCAGCCGCGCGCGGTGCCGGCGCGCCCTGTCGAAGCGCTGCACCCGCGTGGCGTGGCCCGCATCGATGGCGAAGACCAGTCGGTCGAGGAAGCGGCGCCGCTCCGCCGGCGGGCCTGCGAACAGCCGGTCCATCGCCGGCGTGAGCCAGACCATGGCGACGTGGTCTGCGAAGGCGGCGGGGCCTGCGGCCTGGGCCCCGTCGATCCTGACGCTGCGGCGCTCGGCCTCTCCCTCCTCGGCCGGCGCGCGCCAGCCGGAACCCAATGCGCTCTCGCCGCCCTCGCCCGAGACCGTGGCGGCCACCGACCAGGCCTCGGCGGGGCCTTCGTCCCGCCCGGACCTGTGCGCGACATCGGCGAGCCTCGCGCCCCGGAGCCCCCGGCCCGGCGAGAGGTAGGAGACCGCCTCCAGCAGGTTGGTCTTGCCGGCGCCGTTGGGGCCGGTGAGCACCAGCGGGCGTGCGTCCATGGCAAGCCGCGCCGCGCGGTAGCTGCGGAAGTCGGTGAGCACCAGCCGGGTGAGCGCGAAGCGGGCGGCAGGCGCCGGCGGCGGGCGCCCGGCTGCAGCGCGTGGGGATGTATTCGCCACCTAGACTCGGAGCGGCATGATGACGTGGAGCGCGCCGGAATCGCCGGTATCGCGGATCAGCGAGGGCGAGCCGGCATCGGCGAAGAAGAAGCGGATCGAGTCGCTCTCGATCTGGCCGGCGACATCCATCACGTAGCGCGCGTTGAGGCCGATCTCCAGCGGCTCGGCGCCGTAGTCGGCGTCCAGCTCCTCGGTCGCGGTGCCGGTATCGGGGCTGTTGGCGGTAAGCGTCACCTGGCCCGGGCTGATGGAAAGCTTGATCGCGTGGCTGCGGTCGGTGGAAATCGAGGAGACCCTGTCCACGGCCTCGGCGAAGCCGCCGCTCGCGATGGTCATGATGTTCTTGTTGCCGCGCGGTATCACCCGCTCGTAGTCCGGGAAGGTGCCGTCGATCAGCTTCGAGGTGAGCGACGCCGCGCCGACCTCGAAGCGGATCTTGGTCTCCGACAGCGCGACGGAGACCGGCTCGTCACCGTCGTCGATCAGCTTGCGCACTTCCGCGACGGTCTTGCGCGGGACGATCACGCCGGGCAGATCGTCGGCCCCCTCGGGCAGCGCCACGTCGGCGCAGGAGAGCCGGTGGCCGTCGGTCGCGACGGCGCGCAGGCGGGCCGTTCCGTCCTGGTCTTCCGCCCTGTGCAGGTGGATCCCGTTGAGATAGTAGCGGGTTTCCTCGGTCGAGATGGCGAAGCGGGTCTTGTCGATCAGGCGCCGCAGATGCTCCCTCGGCAGCGTGAACGCATGCGGCAGCTCGCCGTCGGCCATGACCGGGAACTCGGCGATCGGCAGGCACGAGAGGCGAAAGCGCGAGCGCCCCGAAACCAGGTCGAGGTGGCCGCTGTCACCGCCCTCCAGCTGCATCGACACCTGGGCGCCGTCCGGCAGCTTGCGCACGATGTCGTAGAGCGTGAGCGCCGTCGTCGTCACGGCGCCCTCCTGCTCGACCGTGGCCTCGGCCTCGTCGACCACGGCGAGGTCCATGTCCGTCGCGGTCAGCCGCAGGCGATCGCCGCCGTGCGCATCGATGCGCACGTTGGCGAGAATGGGGATGGTGTTGCGGCGTTCGACGACGCTCTGCACATGCACCAGCGAGCTCAGCAGCGTGGCGCGCTCGATCGTGAGTTTCATTATCTCTCGAATTCCTGATTCGCCGCCCGAATCACCCCGGATTATAGCGGAGAAGTGGCGGGAATCGCAGCACTATCGCTGTGCTGCCGGGACTCGCGACGGGCCGGAGCCCGCTCTCAGCCGTCGGGGTCTTCGAGGCTTCGCCGCAGCAGCGCCAGGTCTTCCCGGAGCGCGTCGTCCTTGGGCCACAGGCTCTCGATGCGGCGGATCGCGTACATGACTGTGGTGTGGTCGCGATTGCCGAACCTGCGGCCGATCTCCGGCAGGGACCGCGTGGTGAGCTGCTTGGCGAGGTACATGGCCACGTGGCGGGGCCGCACCACCACCTGCGCGCGCCGGTTCGACGCCATCTCCGACGGCCTGATGTTGTAGTGCGCGGCGACGCGGCGCTGAATCTCCTCGATGGTGATGCGCCGCTCCCTGGCGCCGAGAACGTCGCGCAGCACGGTCTGGGTCGACTGCAGCGTGATCGCCCCGCCGAGAAGCGCGGCGTGGGCGGCGATGCGGTTGAGCGCCATCTCCAGTTCGCGCACGCTGGCGGTGATCTTGCGGGCCAGGAACTCCAGCACCTCGAGCGGCGCATCGGCGATCCCGAGAGGCCCCGCCTTGGCCTGCAGGATCCCCAGGCGGAGCTCGTAGGGCGCGGGCCGGATGTCGGCGGCGAGCCCCCCTGCGAGGCGCGACCTGAGCCGCTCGTCCATGCCGTCGAGATGGGCCGGCGAGCGGTCGCTGGATACCACCACCTGGCAGCGATGGTCGAGCAGGGCGTCGAGGGTATGGAGGAACTCCTCCTGGGTGCGCTCCTTGTCGCAGATGAACTGGATGTCATCGATCAGCAGCACGTCGGCGGCGCGGATGCGCTCCTTGAAGGCCACCGTGTCCTTGTGCTGGACCGCCTGGACGAAGTGCAGCATGAAGCGCTCGGCAGACAGGTAGAGCACGCGCCGCGACGGCTCGCGGCCGCGGATGCACCAGGCGATCGCATGCAGCAGGTGGGTCTTGCCGAGGCCGACGCCGCCGTAGAGGTAGAGCGGGTTGAAGGGGAGGCTGTCGACGCTCGCGACCTGCTGCGCCGCGGCGTGGGCCAGCTCGTTGGTCTCGCCCACCACGAATTCGCGGAAGGTGAAGCGCCCGTTGAGCGGCGAGCCGAACCCGGCCGGATCGCCGTCCCGCCCACCTGCGGCAGGAGCGGCACGCGGGCGCACCGGCGGCGCCTCTGCGGCCGCGTGCGGCGCGCTCTCCCCGTCTCCCGGGGCTGCTGCATGAATCACGATCCGGGCGCTCTGGATGCCGTCCCGCTCGAGCGCCCAGAGCGCGGCGATGCGGTGCGCGTAGCGCGACGCGATCCAGTCGCGCAGGAAGCGGGTGGCAACGCCCAGGGTTACCTCGTCGCCATCGATCTCGACCAGGACCAGCGGCGCCAGCCAGCTCGCGAAGGTGGCCTCGCCGACCTCCGCGCGAAGCTTCCCGCGCACCCGCTGCCAGGCCCCCTGGGGACCACCGGCCACGGCGTTCGGCACCTCGGTCACGCGCGGCTGCCCGCCTGCCGGGCGCTGCAGCGAACGGACGCCGACCCTGCCTTGCTGCGGCCCGCCTTGCGCCGCAACGAACCAAATGTTCCGGTTATCACCCCCCTTAACTCCGCTTTTGTTCTTGATTTGCGTCGCGGCTTCAGCCGGCGGCGCGCGTTCCCCCCTTTTCCGGGCAAGCGGTGCTTGCCACGCCGTCATGAACGTCGGTGATGCCTGCTTTACATGCCGCCGACGGCTCCTCCGGCGGTATGTGACAGTTAGGCTAAAGGCCGTCGGCGCGGCTGACAACGGGTATGAAAGCGGAACCGGAGAAAAATATGACCGTCACAGTTCCGGCCCGCTGTTGGCTGCCGGAATGAAGGGGGAGCGCCAATCGCTTGGCGCGGTATTGGGAATCGATGCGGCTTCCATACCCGTACCGGCATCGCCTGTTTGATTGTTGCGAAACAGGAATGTCGCCCTTACCGCAGCGGCGGACCCCAACCCTGGAGAGAGAGACCCGGGCTGGCTAGCCCTCGGGCAACGCGCCCACGCGGCGCGCCAGCAGCGAGACGCGGCGGGCCGCGGTCCGCCGGTGCATCACCGCCTTGGTGACGCCGCGCATGATCTCCGGCTGGGCCTCGCGCAGGGCCTGTTCCGCCCGACGCCTGTCGCCGCTCGCGATCGCCTCCTCCACCCGGCGGATGTGGGTGCGGACGCGCGAGAGCCGGTTACGGTTGATCGTGACACGGCGCTTGTTTTGCCGGACCCGCTTGCGGGCCTGGCGCGAATGAGCCATGGGGATTGCCTTTCCGTGGTCGCGCGGCCTTATACCACGGGGGGCCGCCGCGTCAACGGCACCGGCGGCCGGCTAGCGGTTGTTGAACGCGGGCTCGCGCTTCTCGAGGAAGGCGTCCATGCCTTCCTTCTGGTCCTCGGTCGCGAAGGTGGCGTAGAAGACCGCCCGCTCGAAGAGCACCCCTTCCGATAGCGTGGTTTCGTAGGCGCGGTTGACGCTCTCCTTGGCGAGCGCGACCGTGGGGGCGGAGAAGTGGGCGATCTCCTCGGCGACCGAGACCGCTTCGTCGACGACATCCGCCACCGGCACCACGCGGCTCGCGAGCCCGCTCTGCGCGGCCTCCCCGGCGTCCATCATGCGCCCGGTCAGGATCATCTCCATCGCCTTCGACTTGCCGACCGCGCGCGTGAGCCGCTGGGTGCCGCCGGCGCCGGGGATGGTGCCGAGCTTGATCTCCGGCTGGCCGAACTTCGCGTTGTCGGCGGCGATGACGATGTCGCACATCATCGCGAGCTCGCAGCCCCCGCCGAGCGCATAGCCCGCGACCGCGGCGATCACCGGCTTGCGGAAGGCGGTGATGCGGTGCCACTTGGCGATGAAGTCGCTGCCGTAGGCGTCGGCGAAGCTGAGCCCGCGCATCTCGGTGATGTCGGCCCCGGCGGCGAAGGCCTTCTCGTTCCCGGTGATGACGACGGCACCGATCTCGTCTTCCGCCTCGAAGCTGTCGAGGACGCTGTTGAGCTCGCCGACCAGCGCGCCGTTCAGCGCGTTCAGCGCCTTGGGCCGGTTCATCGTGATCAGGCCGACCCGGCCGCGCCGGTCGACGGTAATGTTCTCATACGCCATCGTGTTCTCCCTTGAACGGCCGGGGCCCGCGTTCTCGATGGGCGGGCAGCCTTCGGCCGGGTGCCGAGACGCAGCATGCGGCCCGCCTGATAACTCACCGCTGGCGCTTCGCGCAATAGAATGTCGAGCGGCCGCCCTGCACGATGCGCTTGACGTGAGCCCCGCAGTCGCAGCCGGGGCAGGGCTCGCCCGCCCGGTCGTAGACCGCGAAGCGGTGCTGGAAGTAGCCGAGCTCGCCCGAGGCCTGCACGTAGTCGCGGAGGGTCGACCCGCCGGCGGCGATGGCCTTCTCCAGCACGTCCTGGATGGCGTGCGCGAGCCGGGCGGCGCGCTTTCCCTGCACCGAGCCCGCGCGGCGCCGGGGGCTCAGGCCCGCGTGGTAGAGCGCCTCGCAGACGTAGATGTTGCCGAGGCCCGCGACCACGCGCTGGTCGAGGAGCGCGGCCTTGATCGCGGTGTCCTTGCCCTCGAGCCGCCGGGCCAGCGCCGGCCCGTCGAAGTCAATGCCAAGCGGCTCGGGGCCCATGCCGCTGAGCAGCGCGTGCTCCTGCAGCCGCGCGCTCTCGGCAAGCTCCATCAGGCCGAAACGCCGGTGGTCGGTGAAGCCCAGCACCGCGCCGTCGTCGAAATGGAGGACGACGTGCTCGTGCGGGCCGCCGCTGGGCGCATCCCCGATGGCGAAGCGCCCCGACATGCCGAGATGGGCGATGAGCACCCGGCCGCCGTCCAGATGCACCAGCAGGTACTTGCCGCGCCGGCCGAAGCGCTCGACCGTGCGGCCCGTCAGCACCTGCCCCATGTCGGGCGGAAGCGGGCGCCTGAGGTCGGGACGGCGCACGGTGACGTGGCTGATGCGCCGGCCGACGAGCCGGGCGGCGAGCCCCCGGCGCACGGTCTCGACCTCGGGCAGTTCCGGCATCCCGCGGCCACGGTAGCGCGGCTTCCGTCGCCTTGCTATGGTCGCCGCCATGGCCTCCGCGCAGGCTGAGCACGACGTCGCGGGCGGCGCCGATTTCGGCTTCCGCCGTGTGGACGAGCACGAGAAGCCGGGGCTCGTCCGCGATCTCTTCGACCGCGTCGCCGGCCGCTACGACCTCATGAACGACCTGATGAGCGGCGGCGTCCACCGCCTGTGGAAGCGCGAGATGGTGGCATGGCTCGCGCCCCGCCCCGGCATGGCCGTGCTCGACGTGGCCGGCGGCACCGGCGACATCGCGCGCCGCGTGCTGAGCGCGATGGAGGGCGAGGGCCGGGTCATCGTCTGCGACGCCAGCGAGCGCATGGTGGGCGCCGGCCGCGAGCGCACCTGGAACGCAGGGCTTCTCGGCGGCATCGACTGGGTGGTGGGCGATGCCGAGGCGCTGCCGCTGCCGGCCCGCTCGGTCGACGCCTGCACGATCGGCTTCGGCATCCGCAACCTGACCCGGATCGAGCGGGCGCTGGAGGAGGCCCGGCGGGTGCTGCGCCCCGGCGGCCGCTTCCTCTGCCTCGAGTTCTCCTCCCGCCCGCCCGCCGGCGCGGAGCGGCTCTACGAAGCCTATTCCTTCAGCGTCATCCCCTGGCTCGGCGCGGCGGTGACGGGCCAGCGCGACGCCTACGCCTACCTGGTGGAGAGCATCCGGCGCTTCCCGCCGCCGGAGCGGCTCGCGGCCATGATGGAGGACGCAGGCTTCGGCGGCGTCAGGCTGCGCCCGCTCTCGGCCGGCATCGCCACGCTCCATTCGGGCTGGCGCATCTAGCCTTCCCGCCATGCGCCGGGCGCTCAGAAATATCGGGCGGCTGCTGCGCATCGCCTGGACCCTGGGGCGGTGGGACGCGCTCTTCCTGCTGCGGGATTACGGCCTCGTGCCGCCCGTCACCTTCATCGCCGGCATGGCGCCGCGCAAGCGCGGGCTGGGCTCGCCGGGGCAACGGCTCGCCGGCGCGCTGCAGATGCTGGGGCCGAGCTTCATCAAGTTCGGCCAGGCGCTCAGCACCCGGCCCGACCTGGTGGGCGAGGGGATCGCGGCGGAGCTCTCCGCGCTCCAGGACCGCCTGCCGCCCTTCGAGGGGAAGGCCGCCCGCGCGATCGTCGAGGCCGAGTTCGGCGTGCCGCTGGAGAGCCTGTTCAAGGAGTTCACCGACGAGCCCGTCGCCGCCGCCTCCATCGCGCAGGTGCACTTTGCGGTGACCGCGGCCGGCGAGCCGGTCGCGATCAAGATCCTGAGGCCCGGCGTCGAGCGCGCCCTCGAGCGCGACCTCGAGCTCTTCTACTGGCTGGCCGAGCTCGCCGAGCGCGCGGTGCCCTCCTGGCGCCGGCTGCGGCCGGTGGAAGTGATCCGCACCTTTGCCCAGAGCGTCACGGTCGAGATGGACCTCCGCTTCGAGGCGGCCGCGGCCTCGGAGCTGCGCCAGAATTTCGCCGAGGATGACGGCTTCCTGGTGCCGGCGGTGGACTGGCAACGCACCAGCCGCCGCGTGCTCACGCTGGAGCGGGTCGAGGGCATCCCCATCGACGAGCGCGAGGCCCTGGTCGCCGCCGGTCACGACCCGCATGCGGTGCTGGGCAAGGCGGCGGAGGCCTTCTTCAACCAGGTCTTCCGCGACGGCTTCTTCCACGCCGACCTGCACCCCGGAAACCTGCTGGTGGATGCGGACGGCAACGTCGTCGCCGTCGACTTCGGGATCATGGGGCGGCTCGACACCCAGACCCGGCGCTATCTCGCCGAGATGCTGCTGGGCTTCCTCATCGGTGACTACGAGCGCGTGGCCGAGGTGCATCTGGAGGCCGGCTACGTGCCGCGGCACACCTCCAGGGCGGCGTTCGTGCAGGCGCTGCGCTCCATCGGCGAGCCGATCCTAGGCCGGCCGCTCAACGAGATATCGATCGCCCAGTTGCTCGGCCAGCTCTTCCAGATCACCGAGGCCTTCGAGATGGAGACCCAGCCGCAGCTGCTGCTGCTGCAGAAGACGATGCTGATGGCCGAGGGCCTGACCCGCCGGCTCACCCCCGACCAGAACATGTGGGTCTTCACCCGGCCGCTGATCGAGCGCTGGGCGCGGGAGAACCTGGGCGTGCAGGCGCGGGTGCGCGATGCGGCGGCGGAGTTTCTGGAGACGGCCGGGCGCCTGCCGCGCCTGGCCCAGCGCGCCGAGCGGGTGCTGGACGGGCTCGAGGCCGGCGTGAGCCTCGCGCCGTCGACCCTGGAGGCGATGGGCGGGCGCAGGCGGGGCGGCGGCATGCTGCCCTTCCTCCTCGCCCTCGTCGCCGCCCTGCTCGCCGCCCTGCTGGCGGTCCAGCTTCTGTAGAGCGCTTCCGTTTCACACGGAACCGCTCTCATTTGTCGCTCGCGGCAACCGGCCGTCCTGCGTTTCCGCGCGCCTACCGGCGCGACCGGCCGGTGCCTGCCGCGACGGCCTTGACTCCGCACCACGGGCGGGGAGAGTGCGCGGCCATGGACGAGGACGCGATCAGGCGCGAGACCGAGCGCGTGCGGGCCGACTGGGCCGCGCGCGGCCGCCACTGGGACCGCCGGGCGGACGAGATCGCCGAACAGGCGGCCCGCATGAACGCGCCGCTGATCGAGGCCGCCGAGATCGCGCCGGGCCAGCAGGTCTGCGACATCGCCACCGGCGCCGGCGAGCCCGCGCTGAGCGTGGCCGCACTGGTGGGCGCGGAGGGCCGCGTCTTCGCCACCGACCTCTGCCCCGAGATGATGCTGGGCGCGCGACGGCGCGCCGCGGCCCAGGGGCTCGCCAACATCACCTTCCGCACCGCCGACATGCTGGCGCTCCCCGATGCGGACGCCGCGTTCGACCGGGTGATCTGCCGCTTCGGGCTGATGTTCTGCCCGGAGCCCGCGCGCGCCGCCGCGGAGGCCGCGCGCGTGCTGCGGCCGGGCGGGCGGGTGGCCTATCTGGTCTGGGGGCCGCGCGCGGAGACCACCATGTTCACGGTCTTCACCGCCGCAGCCGAGGCCGTGCTGGGGCCACTCGACACCCTCGATGCCATCGACTTCGAGCGGCCCTTCTCGCTCGGCGCACCGGGTGCGCTTGCCGCTGCGCTCACGGATGGCGGCCTCGTGCAGGTGGAGGAGCGGGAGGTCCGCTTCGCCCCCCGGGTGCCGGCCGAGGCACCCTTCTGGCAGGCCCAGTTCGACATGGCCTTCGGCCGCGCGCTCGACGGCATGACCGAGGCCGAGCAGCGCGCACTGAAGGAGGCGGTGCAGGCAGGCTTCGAGCGCCTCCGCGAGGGCGACGAGGTGCCGCTCGCGGTCCACGTGCGAATCGGAACGGGCGTCAGGCCGCAATAGGCGCAACGCGCCAGAGCACTATCCGACCTTACTGGATCGCAACGGCCCGACTGCACCCACCTCTCCCTGTCCCTCTCCCCCGAAGGGCGGAGAGGGGACGCGGTGGCACCGACCTTCTCTCCCTCTCCGCCCCCGGGAGCGAAGAGGGCCGGGGTGAGGTGGGGGTTTCTCGAACGGCCCCACATGCGAAGCAAGGAAGATGTAGCAACCGAGTGCGCTTCCAAGCGTGCGGGTGACGCTCTAATTTATATGTTGAATCAACGCGTTACGAGAAATTGGGTTCGTTTTGCAGTTTTTGTTCTGCGCGCGCGAACACCCGCCCTCTCGGACGGGCGGCCCGGCGCAAACGATGGTGAGGTATCCGGCCTTCAGCCGGCGATCGGGCTCTCGCTCTCCAGCCGCGCGATCTCGTCCTTGAGGCGCAGCTTCTGGCGCTTGAGCCCCTGAATCTCGAGGTCGCTGCCGCGGCCTGCGAGCGCGGCGATCTCCGCGTCCAGCGACTGGTGTTCGGCACGCAGCGCTTCCAGGCGCTGCGCGGTCGACTCATGCTCCGACATTCATCCTCCTTCTCCTCTGCGGCACCGGACAACCGGCCCAACCCCATCGATATAGGGATGGCGCGCACGGGCGCAATGGCCGCGATGCGCAGGCCGCCTCAGATGGTCTCGAAATAGCGCTCGAACTCCCAGGCGCTGACCTGGCTCTTCTGCCAGGCGCGCCAGAGGTCGAGCTCGGCCCGGCGCGAGAGCGCGTAGTGATCGACGAAGCGGTCCGTGAAGGCGCGGCGCAGGAAGTCCGAGCCCGCGAGGGCCTCGACCGCGTCCTCCAGCGTCGCGGGCAGCTTCGTGTAGCTCTCGTCGAGCGCCGCGTTGCCGGCGCAGAGCGGCGGCGGCTCGAGCCCGCGCTCGATGCCGTCGAGGCCGGCCGCCAGCATGCCGCCGATGGTGAGATAGGCGTTGGAATCGGCCCCGGGCAGGCGGTTCTCGAAGCGCGCGCCGCCCGGCGCCGGCCGGGTGATGAGCCGGAGCGCCGCGCTGCGGTTGTCGTCGCCCCAGGAGGCGTTCTCCGGCACCCAGTGCTGCCAGTCGCGGCGGCGGAAGGAGTTGACGTTGGGCATGCAGAGCGCGGTCAGCGCCGGCAGGTGGTCGAGCAGGCCGGCGGCGTAGTGCCGCGCGGTCTCGCTCGCGCCGGAACCGTCCCAGAAAGCGTTCTCGCCGCCCTTCCAGAGGCTCTGGTGGACGTGCCCGCCCGCGCCCGGCAGGTCGGCGTCGAGCTTGGCCATGAAGGTCGCCACCATGCCGCGCTCGGCGCAGAGCTCCTTGAGATAGGTCTTGGCGCGCATGGCGCCGTCGGCGGCCGCCAGCGCCGGCGCATGGGCGATGGCGAACTCGATGGCGCCGTGACCCAGCTCGGTGTGCATGGAGACCACCGGTGCGCCCGCCTCCTCCATGCGCTGCATGAAGGTCTCGAAGAGGGCGCGGAGCGCCGGCAGGCGCACCAGGCTGTAGGCGTTGCGCCCGCGCGAGACCGGCGTGAGCGTCGCCGGCGAGGGCGCGGCCGCGGCGTCGTCCAGGTAGTAGACGAAGACCTCGTACTCGAGGGCGAAGCGCGGCTCGAAGCCCATCTCGGCGGCCTTGTCGGCGGCGCGGCGCAGCATCGTGCGCGGACTCTCGGGCGTCATGGTGCCGTCGGCGTCGTGCAGGTCGAGGACCACCGCGACCGTCTCCGGCCGCCACGGCAGGCGGCGCACCGTGGTCACGTCCGGCTGCCCGTAGATGTCGGCGAAGCCGTTCTCGTAGCTGGAGAAGGGCGAGAGGTAGACGTCGTCCGCCGTGGTCAGCCCGTAGATGATGTTGGACCAGCCGATGTCGCCCGAGAGCCCCTTGTCGAGCGCGAGCAGCTTGCCGCGCAGGCCGCCGTCGAGCTCCGGCACCTCGACCTGAACCAGGCGCACGCCTTCGGCGCGGAAACGCTCGCGGGCCTCGGCCAGCCCCTCGCCCGTTTCGCTCATGCCTGCACCTCCGCCGGCTTCTCGTAGCCGACGCTCGTGTACGCCTCCGCCGGCACCAGCGCGGGGTCCTTGTAGATCGACCAGCGGCAGACCCCGCCTTCCCGCGCCGCGGGCCAGGTGGGCGGGTCGATCACCCGCGTGGGGTAGCCGAAGCGGCGGATCGGCATGCGCTGGTTGAGCTGGCAGCAGTGCACGCAGTAGACGCAGACGCCCCGCTTGCCCCAGGCCCAGTCGTGGGCCTCGGTTGTCACGGCGAAGTCGTGCGGCGGGAGCATCCGGGGGCCTCGCGCGTCGTCGTCGCGGTAGGTGCGCCCGCCGGAGCCGCAGGGGTCGAAGCTCAGCACCCAGCGCTCGGGCTCCTCGGCGATCTCGACGCTGCCCATGCGCCCCGTCCCGCTCAGGTGGCCGCGCAGCGAGAGCGCGGCGATCAGGACCAGCCGGTGCACCGAGCGCGACCAGGGGTGGGTGGCGGTGTCGTAGACGTCGTAGGTCTCGTACATCGGTGCCATGAGCTCGTCCCAGAGCGGGCCGATGCGGCGCTCGCCCAGATGCCTGACCACGAGGTCGAGCATGCCGTAGACCAGGTCGCAGCCCCTGTCGTGGGTCTCGAGCCAGGCGCTGCGGGCGCGCTCCAGCGCCGCGCAGGCGGCGGTCGCGTCGCCGGCCGCGCAGGCCGCCTCCACCGCGTCGATGGCGGCGGTATAGGCGGCCCAGCCCGCGTGAATGTCGAAGGGCTCATCGGCGCCGAGGGCAAGCAGCGCGTGCAGGCGCGCCTCTCCGGCCGCGATGTCGCCCTCCTCCACGCCTTCGGCGGCGAGCGTCTCCCTGATCCGGTCGGCCCATAGGGCATAGAGCTCGTAGCCCTCGCGGGCTTCGTCGACGGTGTGCCGCGCGAGCGCCGCGGCGTCGGCGAAGCGCCCCTCGCAGACGGCATCCGCCGCCAGCGCGTAGGACGAGGCGGCGTGATCGGCGAATCCGCCGGCGCGCACCGGATGGCCGACGACGGCATCGTCCACCAGCGGCCCGCTGCTGCCCTGGATTCTCTCCGCCGTCACGTCTCGTCCCTGCTGCCCTGCGGCGCCCTGCCGCGTGCCCGCAAGGTAGGAAATCGCGCGGCGGGGGTAAAGCAGGCGCCGCCTCAGCCGCCGGCCGCCCCCACCAGCAGCACCTGCTTGCCGACCACGCTGCGATCGCGGAAGCCCTCCAGCGCCACCACCGCGTCGTCGAGCGGGAGGCGGCGGGAGATGCGGGGCCGCACGGCGCCCTTCTCGTACCAGCGCAGGAGGGTCGCGAAATAGGCCTGGTTGGCGGCGGGATCGCGCTTGGCGAAGGCGCCCCAAGCGACGCCGACGACGCTGATCTCCTTGAGCAGGACGATGTTGGTCTTCGCCTCCGCGATCCGGCCGGAGGCGAAGCCGATGACCAGCAGGCGGCCGTTCCAGGCGATGCAGCGCATGGCCGTGTCGAAGACGTCGCCGCCCACCGGGTCGTAGATCACGTCGGCGCCGCGCCCGTCGGTCAGCGCCTTGACCCGCTCTCGCATGTCCTCGCTGCGGTAGTTGACGAGGTGATCGGCGCCGTGCTCCCGCGCCAGCGCGAGCTTCTCGTCGCTGCCGGCCGCGGCGATCACGGTGGCGCCCATGCGCTTGCCGATCTCCACCGCCGACAGCCCGACGCCGCCGGAGGCGCCGGTCACCAGCAGCACCTCGCCTGCGGCCAGCGCCGCCCGGGCCACGAGCGCGTGGTAGCTGGTGCCGTAGACCACGGGGAAGGCGGCGGCGGTATCGAAAGGCACGGCGTCGGGGATCGGGGTGACGCAGTCCGCCGGCGCCACCACCTCCTCGGCCATGCAGCCGTGGGAGAGGAAGGTCATGACGCGGGTGCCGGGCCGGGGCGCCGTCACCCCCGGCCCCAGCTCGGTGACCGTGCCGGCGCATTCGAGGCCGGGGCTGAAGGGGAAGGGCGGCCTTACCTGGTACTTACCCTCGATCAGCAGCAGGTCGGGGAAGTTCACGCCGACCGCGGCAACAGCGATGCGCACCGTGCCGGGCTCGAGCGCCGGCGGACCGACGCTCTCCACCACGAGAGTCTCGGGCGGGCCGAAGGCCCTGCAGAGAACCGCCTTCATCACTCCAGGCCTCTTGCTTGGGGGGGGCGGCCCTCAGTCCAGGACGGTCCCGTCGCGGGCGAGCGGGGGCGCCACCGCGCCGCCGTCGTATTCCACCGTGGCGATCAGCTCGACCGAGTGGTTGACCGCAAGCCCGCGACAGCCGATGGCGGCCCGCGTCGGCATCGCGCGCCGGCCGTAGATCTCGACCAGCAGGTCGACGGCGCCGTTTATCACCCGCGGCTGCTCCACGAAGTCGGGGCCGGAGTTCACGTAGCCGGTGAGATGCAGCATGCGGTGCAGGCGGTCGAGGTCGCCGAGCGCGTACTTGATCAGGCCGAGGTAGCAGAGCATGCAGTGGCGCGCCGCCTCGTAGCCCTCCTCGATGGTGCGGTCCACGCCGAGCACGCCCGGGAGATAGGGCTTGCCGTCCATCATGGGCGTGCAGCCCGAGAGATAGAGCACGCGCCCGAGCGCATGGTGCGAGACGTACTTCGCGCCGGAGGGGTTGTTGCCGTAGCTGTCCTCGAGCCGGGGGAGCGTCAGACCCGCGGCTTCGATCTTCTGCTCGATCGTCACGCGCGGGAGCATGGTGCGCGCGGCACGGGGAGTCAACGACCGAACGATGCGCGCAGGACGCCAGGTCGGATCGGCTATACTGCCGCCGGGATGAGCACCAGGGGCACGAGCGATGAGGACGATCCGGCCGCGCTCGCCCGCCGCTTCCTCGACCTCTGGCAGGAGGAGATCGCCGGCACCGGGCGGGACGAGGGCACGGGCGCGCTGGCGCTCCGGCTCGCCTCCCTTCACCTCGCGGCGCTGGCCGGCGGCGCCGGGAACGGCGGCCTGAATGGCCGAGCCGACGCCGCCGAGGCTCGGGCCGCGGCCGCTCGCGCTGCATCTGGGGATGGCGCTCGGCGGCTGGCTGAGCTCGCTCGCCGCCTTGAGGCTCACGAGGAGCGGCTCGCTCGACTGGCGGCACGCGCCTCCGACCCGGGCGAGGGCCCTGGAGGAGGCGCTCGCAACCACCGATCCTGAGGCGCTGGCGCGCGCGCTCGGCGCCGAGGCGGGGCGGCGCCACGGCCGTTTCCTCGCCGGCATCGAAGGCTACCGGGCACACCCCTACCGCCGCCGCCTCAAGGATCCGCCGGTGCTGTGGCAGGCGGGCGGCACGCGGCTCCTCGCCTTCGGCGGCGAGGCCGCGGGCGCGCCGATCCTGCTCGTGCCCTCGCTCATCAACCGCGCCTATATCCTCGACCTCACGCCTGCGCGCAGCTTCGCCCGCTACCTGCGCGAGCAGGGCTTGCGGCCCTATCTGGTCGACTGGGGCGCGCCGGGGGCGGACGAGCGGGGTTTCGGTCTGGACGACTACATCGCAGGCCGCCTCATGCCGGCGCTGGAGGCAGCCCGCCGGGACGCGGGGCGCCCGATCGCGCTCGCGGGCTATTGCATGGGCGGCACCATGGTGCTCCCGCTCGCGGCCCGCGCCGAGGTCGGCTCCCTGGTGCTGCTGGCCACGCCCTGGGACTTCCACGCCGACGGCGGCCACCAGGCGCGCCTCGTCGCCGCCCACATGCCGGCGCTCGCGGCGCTTGTCGACGCACTCGACATGCTGCCGGCCGATGCGCTGCAGGCGATGTTCGCCGCCCTCGACCCGCTGCTGGCGGCGCGAAAGTTCTCGGCCTTCGCAGGCCTG
This sequence comes from Alphaproteobacteria bacterium, assembly GCA_022823305.1. Lineage (GTDB taxonomy): Bacteria > Pseudomonadota > Alphaproteobacteria > UBA828 > UBA828 > WTGU01. Next base: position 22,430 of record JAJDXK010000106.1, on the reverse strand, counting down.
CCGCCGGCGTCGGCCGCGGCGCGCAACTTCGTCGCGCTGGAGGACTGGCTGAACGATGCGGTACCGCTCACCGGCCCGGTGGCGCGCGCCTGCCTCGAAGGCTGGTACGGCGCCAACGCGCCGGCACGGGGCGCCTGGCGGGTGGGCGGCGCGGCCGTGCGGCCGGAGCGTGTCCGCGTGCCTGCCCTCAACGTGGTGCCGGCGCGGGACCGCATCGTCCCGCCGGCCTCGGCCGAGGCGCTGGGCGCGGCGCTGGGGCACGTCGAGACCTGGCGCCCGCCGCTCGGTCATATCGGGATGATGGCCAGCCCCCGCGCCAAGCGCCTGCTCTGGCGCCGGCTCGCGGACTGGGTCGCCGCGAACACCGCGGCCGGCTGCGCTTGAAAATGCGGACGCCGCGGCGCATATGGGGCCGCGCGCGCCGCCGCGGAGCCGACACCCGGCGGCGCGCCGACACGCCGGGGGAGGAATCATGGCTCGGGTCGCACTGGTAACGGGGGGAACGCGCGGCATCGGCGCCGCCATCGCGCGCGCGCTGAAGGAAGCCGGCCACCCGGTCGTGGTCAACTACCACGCCGACGACGCCGGCGCCGCCGCGTTTGCCGCAGAGACCGGGATTCCCGCGCTCAAGTGGGACGTCGCGGACGGCGCCGCATGCCGCAGCAATGTCGCCGCCATCGAGGCCGAGCACGGCCCGGTCGAGATCCTCGTCAACAACGCGGGCGCGGTCTCGGACAACAAGTTCGAGAACATGAGCGACGAGCAGTGGCAGCGGGTGGTCCGGGTCAACCTGGATTCCGTCTTCTACATGTCCAAGGCGGTCTATCCCGGCATGATGATGCGCGGCTGGGGCCGCATTATCCAGATCGGCTCGATGAACGGCCAGGCCGGCCAGCTCAACCAGGTCAACTACGTCGCGTCGAAGGCGGGCATGCACGGCTTCACCAAGGCGCTGGCGCAGGAAGGGGCGAAGCACGGCATCACGGTCAACACCGTGGCGCCGGGCTACGTCGATACCGCCATGATGCAGAACATGCCCGAGAAGATCGTGAAGAAGATCATCGACAAGTCGCCGATCCGCCGCATGGGGCACGAGGAGGAGGTGGCGCACGCGGTGCTCTTCCTGATCGACGACAAGGCTGCCTGGACCACCGGGTCGACCATCACCATGAACGGCGGCACCCACATGTACTAATGCGCGCGGGTTGCCGCGCGACTACCAGGGCGCGCTCGTCCTTGACGGGCTAGCGACAGGCCGCGACAGCGGCCCGCCGCGAACGCGGCGCGCCCGCGCAGGCGCCGACCGCAGGCCGGCTGCCGGGAGCGAAAAAGGCACACGCGGCCTGCTACCATGCCCGCCCATGCACCAGGACGTCGTCGACCTCAACGCCTTCTACCTGACCCGGCTGGGTCGGGTCGCGCGCCGCATCGTCGGCCAGCAGGTCAGGCGCGTCTGGCCCGACGTGCGCGAGGAGGCGGTGCTGGGGCTGGGCTACCCGGTGCCCTTCCTCGGCCTCTTCCGTGCCGAGGCCGAGCGCGTGCTCGCCGTGATGCCCGCGGGCCAGGGCGTGATGGCCTGGCCCGAGAGCGGCGGGCGGCTGGTGACGCTGGCCGAGGACGGCGTGCTGCCGCTGCCCGACAGCTCGATGGACCGCATCCTGGTCGTCCACGGCCTGGAGTTCAGCGAGCAGCGCCGCCCGATGCTGGAGGAGGTGTGGCGGGTGATGCGGCCCAACGGGCGCCTGCTGGTGCTGGTGCCCAACCGTCACGGCCTGTGGGCGCGGGCGGAGTCGACGCCCTTCGGCCACGGCTCCCCCTTCAGCGCCTCCCAGCTCGGGCGGCTGCTCAGGGAGCACCGCTTCGCCCCGGTGGGCTCGGGCGCCATGCTCTTCCTGCCGCCCACGGGCCTGCGCGCGGTGCTGCGCACGGCTGCGGTCTGGCAGCGGCTGGGGCGGCACTTGGGGCGCCCCTTCGGCGGCATCGTCTACGTCGAGGCGGGCAAGACCGTGTACGAGGCGTTGCCGGTGAGTGCGCGGCGCAGGCGGCGGACCATCGTGCCGATCGCGCAGCCGGTGCCGGCGGGCGCGCGCACCGCGGCCGGGGGCGGCGCGCTACCCGCGCTTCGTGCCTGAGGCGGGAGTCCGGGACGAGCGGGCCGAGAGCACGAACACCGCCTGCTCGCCGAAGAGGTTGGCGAAGCGACCGGTGCCGCTGAAGCGGCGCACGCGGCCGCGGGAGTCGACCTGGGTGCGGCGGTCGATGGCGATCCCCAGCTCGCGGCAGAGCATGACGAAGTCCTTGATGGTGCAGGGCCTGATCTGCGGCGTCGCGTACCAGGGCTCGCCGGAGCCGCGCGGCGCCGGCATGCGGCCCCGCGTCAGCAGGTGCAGCCGGTTGCGCCAGTGGCCGAAGTTGGGGATCGAGACGATGGCGATGCGGCCGATCCGCAGCAGCTCCAGCAGCACGCCCCTGGGGTCGCGGATCGCCGGCAGGGTCTGGCTCAGCACCACGTAGTCGAAGGCGGCCTCGGGGTAGTCGGCGAGGTCGGTATCCGCGTCCCCCTGGATCACCGAGAGCCCGCGCCTGACCGAGGCGTTCACCCCCTCCTGGCTGATCTCGATGCCGCGACCGTCGACGCTCTTCTCGCGCGCCAGCAGCTCGAGCAGGGCGCCATCGCCGCAGCCGATGTCGAGCAGGCGCGAGCCGGGCTCCACGAGCTCGGCGATGAGGCGGTGGTCGGGGCGGGCGCTGGTGCGCCCCGAGCCTGCGTTCACGGGCCGCCGAGGCCGCGCCGGGCGGCCGCGCCGCTGAGGAAACCGCGCAGGGTCTCGAACATGTCGGGCTCGTCGAGGAGGAAGGCGTCGTGGCCCTTGTCGCTCACCACCTCGACGAAGCTCACGTTGGCGGCGACCGCGGCGAGCGCGCGGACGATGGCGCGGTTCTCCGGCGTGGGATAGAGCCAGTCGCTGGTAAAGGAGATGACGCAGAAGCGGGTCTCGGCACCGCGGAACGCATTGGCCAGCACGCCCTCGTAGTCGGCCGCGAGGTCGAAGTAGTCGATGGCGCGGGTGATGTAGAGGTAGGAGTTGGCGTCGAAGCGCTCGACGAAGCTCTGGCCCTGATGGCGCAGGTAGCTCTCCACCTGGAAGTCGGCGTCGAAGCCGTAGGTGACGTTGGACCTATCCTGCAGCGTGCGGCCGAACTTTCGCTGCAGCGCCGGTTCCGAGAGGTAGGAGATGTGCGCCGCCATGCGCGCCACCGCGAGGCCGCCGGCCGGATTGGTGCCGAGCTCCTGATAGCGCCCCTCGCGCCACTCGGGGTCGGCCATGATCGCCTGGCGGCCGACCTCGTTGAGCGCGATGTTCTGGGCCGAGTGCTTGGCCGCGCAGGCGATGGGCACCGCGGTGTAGCAGCGCTCGGGGTAGCTCGCCACCCACTGCAGCGCCTGCATGCCGCCCATGGAGCCGCCGGAGATGCAGAAGAGCTGCTCGATGCCGAGATGGTCGAGCAGCATGGCCTGGGCCTTGACCATGTCGCGGATGGTGATGACCGGGAAGTCGAGGCCCCAGGGACGCCCGGTCTCGGGGTTGATCTCCTTCGGCCCGGTGGTGCCCATGCAGCCGCCGAGCGCATTGCTGCAGATCACGAAGTAGCGGTCGGTGTCGAAGGGCCTGCCGGGGCCGACCATCAGCTCCCACCAGCCGGGCTTGCCGGTGACCGGGTGGGGGCCGACGACGAACTGGTCCCCGGTGAGCGCGTGGCACAGCAGCACCGCGTTGGAGCGCTCGGCATTGAGGGTGCCGTAGGTCTGGTAGGCCAGCGTGAAGGGCCCGAGCGAGATGCCGCAGTCGAGCTCGAGCGGCGTCTCGTGGCCGAGCTCGACGCTCAGGCCGACCTGCTCGTGTACCCTTGCGGTTGCGCTCTCGGGCATCGTCTCTTCACTCGTCGGGCCCTCCGACGGCCGCAGCCCGCCACCGGACCGCGCGCCGCAGACCTCGCCGGAAGGGGGTCAGACAGTTGCGATTTGCGGCCGAAAGTCAATGTTTACTTTGCTTTTGGCCCGCTCATGGACTAGGAGTGAGCCCCCCTTCAGTCGCGCCAGCCACACCATGAACAGGCCCTTTCCGGAGGATCCGCCGCTCGCCGCCCTGCGCGACGAGATCGACGAGATCGACGACACGATCCACGATCTCCTGATGCGGCGGATGGCGCTCGCGGGCCGGATCAGCGAGACCAAGCGCGCCGCCGGCGTCGCCGGCGCGCTGCTGCGGCCGGCGCGGGAGGCGGCGATCCTGAGGCGGCTGATGGCGCGCCACGAGGGCCCCTTTCCCTTCCCCGTCGTCGTGCGCATCTGGTCGGAGATCATGTCGGCGACGCTGTTCGCCGAGGGCGGCTTCGCGGTCTCGGTGTTCGCGATCGAGCCTGCGGGCGACGAGAGCCGCTTCACCGACCTCGCGCGCGTCCATTTCGGCGCCGAGACGCCGCTGGTGCCGGCCCGGACCGAGAGCGGCGTGCTGCGCGCCGTGCGCGACGGCCGGGCCTCGGTGGGGGTGCTCCCGGTGCCGGCGGACGCGATGAGCGGCGGTGTCGGCGTCAGCGCCGAGCCCTGGTGGCTGACGCTTGCCGTGAGCGACGAGAGCCGGCCGATGATCGTCTCCCGCCTGCCCTGGCTCGAGGGCGGGCAGGTGCGCAGCAGCGCGACCAGCGCGCTCGTCGTCACCATGACGCTCCCGGAACCCTCGGGCGAGGACGTGTCCTTCCTCGCGGTCGAATCCTCGGACACCATCAGCCGCGACCGGATCCGGGCGGCGCTGGCCGAGACCGGCATCGCAGTGACCGGCTCGGTGGTGTGGCACGGCGAGAGCGGCGAGCCGGGCCGCTGGCAGCTGGTCGAGGTCGACGGCTTCGTCGGGCAGGACGACGTGCGGCTGCGCCAGTTCGCCAGGCTGCTGGGCAACGACATCGGGCGGATCGCGGTGCTGGGCAGCTACCCGAGACCGCCCGCCCGCGCCAACGGCCGCTGACAGCGAGCGGGCACTGCAATGCCGGTCGCGCCGGTCCCCCGTCCCGGGATCATGGAGATCTCGCCCTATGTCGGCGGGCGCGCCAGCGCGGAGGGCCACAGCAACACCATCAAGCTCTCGTCGAACGAATCGGCGCTGGGGCCGAGCCCGAAGGCGCAGGCCGCATACCGTGAGCTCGGGCCGACGCTGCATCGCTACCCCGACGGCGGCGCTTCCGAGCTGCGCGGGGCGCTGGGCGCGCTCCACGGCATCGAGGCGGAGCGGATCGTCTGCGGCAACGGCTCGGACGAGCTGCTCCAGCTCCTCGCCCGCGCCTACGCCGGCCCCGGCGACGAGGTCATCTACACCCGCCACGGATTCCTGGTCTATCCGCTGGCGACGCTCTCTGCCGGCGCCACGCCCGTGGTCGCGCCGGAGACCGACTGCACCGCCGACGTCGACGCCATTCTGGCCAAGGTGACGGAGCGCACCCGGCTGGTCTTCCTCGCCAACCCCAACAACCCGACCGGGACCTACATCCCCAAGGGGGCGCTGAGGCGGCTCTGGGGCGGCCTGCCGGAGCACGTCGTGCTGGTGATCGACGCCGCCTACGCAGAGTACGTCAGCGCGGCCGACTACGACCCCGGCCTCGACCTCGCCGGCCGCGCGCCCAACGTGGTGATGACGCGCACCTTCTCCAAGGCCTACGGGCTGGCCGCGCTGAGACTCGGCTGGCTCTACGGCCCGCCGGCGATCGTCGACGTGCTGCATCGCATCCGCGGGCCCTTCAACGCCAACGGGGCGGCGCTGGCCGCGGCGCTGGCAGCGCTCGGGGACCAGGACCACATCGCCCGCACCTGCCGGCTCAACGAGTCCTGCCGCGACGCGCTCGCGGCCAGGCTCGGCGCCCTGGGGCTTGGGGTTGTGCCGAGCGTCTGCAACTTCCTGCTGGTGCGCTTCCCCGCAGACCCGGGCCGGGACGCGGCGGCGGCAGATCGCTTCCTCACCGAGCGCGGGATCGTCGCGCGCAGGCTCGAGCCCTACCACCTCGCCGACTGCCTGCGCATCGGCATCGGGCTGGAGGAGGAAACCGAGGCCGTGGGCCGGGCGCTGGAGCAGTTCATGGCGGCACCGGCGGACTCAGGCGGCGAGCGGTGAGCGGACCCGAGCCCTTCGCCCGGGTCGCCCTGATCGGGCTTGGCCTGATCAACTCCTCGCTCGCGCGGGTGCTGCGGCAGAAGACGCCCGCGACCGAGATCGTGGGCTGCGCCCGCAGCCAGGCGACCCTCGACACGTCCGCGTCGCTCGGCTTCGTCGACCGGGTGACGCTGGATGCGGCCGAGGCGGTCGCAGGCTGCGACCTCGTGGTGCTGGGCTCGCCCGTCGGCACCTTCGCAGGCCTCGCCGCGCAGATCGGCCCGCACCTGGCGCCCGGCGCGATCCTGACCGACGTGGGCTCGGTCAAGGGCGCGGTGTTCCGGGCGCTCGCGCCGCACGTGCCGGCAGGCGTCCACCTGATCCCCGGCCACCCGGTCGCCGGCACCGAGCATTCCGGGCCGGAGGCAGGCTTTGCCGAGATGTTCGAGGGCCGCTGGTGCATCCTGACCCCGCCGCAGGACGCGGACCCGGAGGCGGTGGAGCGCATCGCCGCGCTCTGGCGCATGGCCGGCATGACCGTGGAGCTGATGGACGCCGAGCATCACGACGCCGTGCTCGCGATCACCTCGCACCTGCCGCACCTGATCGCCTACAACATCGTCGGCACGGTCACCGACCTGGAGGAGGAGACCAGGCAGGAGGTCTTCAAGTACGCCGCTGCGGGCTTCCGCGACTTCACGCGCATCGCCGCCTCCGACCCGGTGATGTGGCGCGACATCTTCCTCAACAATCGGGGGGCGGTGCTGGAGATGCTGGGTCGCTTCACCGAGGACCTCACCGCGCTGCAGCGCGCCATCCGCCGGGGCGACGGCGCCTACCTGGAGGCGCTCTTCACCCGCACCCGCGCGATCCGGCGCGGCGTGATCGACGCCAGGCAGGCCTGAGAAGCCCCTCCCGGGAACGGGCGCTCAGTCGAGGCCGAGGACGTCTGCCATGGTGTAGAGGCCGGGCGGGCGGCCTTCGGCCCAGCGGGCCGCCAGCACGGCGCCGCGGGCGTAGGTCTGGCGGTTGGCCGAGCGGACGGCCAGCTCCAGGCGCTCGCCCTCTGCCGCGAAGATCACGCTGTGCTCGCCCACCACGTCGCCGCCCCGCAGCGCGGCGAAGCCGATCCGGCCGCGTTCGCGCGCGCCGGTGACGCCGTCGCGGCCGCGCTCGGCCACCGCGTCGAACGACACCCCCCGCGCCCGCGCCGCCGCGCGCCCCAGCCCGAGCGCCGTGCCGGAGGGCGCGTCGATCTTGTGGCGGTGGTGCATCTCGACGATCTCGATGTCGTAGTCGTCGTCGAGGATGCCGGCCACCTGCTCGGTGAGCCGGAACAGCAGGTTGACGGCGAGGCTCATGTTGGGCGCCTGAACCACGGCCGTCTGCCGCGCCGCGGCCTCGAGCGCCGCCTGCCCGTCCGCGCCCAGCCCGGTGGTGCCAACCACCAGGATCGTGCCCTCGGCGGCTGCCAGCGCGGCGTGGGCCGCGGCGGCGCCCGGCAGGGTGAAGTCCAGCACCGCGTCGGCGGCGCGGAACAGGGCCTGCGCATCGTCGCCCACGGCGACGCCGAGCGGCTCGATCCCGGCCAGCGCCCCGCAGTCCCGCCCGAGCGCGGGGTGCTCCGCCACCTCGGTCGCGGCCACCAGCGCGAGGCCGTCGCTGCCTGCGACCTGGCGCGTCAGCGCCTGCCCCATACGCCCGGCCGCACCCGGAATCCCGATCTTCATGGGCTCTCCTCTCTATCCCTCAGGCGCCGGGCGCTCGCTCCGCTCGATCACGCGACGCTACGCGCCTTCGGCGCGCGGCGCAGTCGCGCCGTCCGGGCCTGACGGCCCGGCCCCTATTGCATCGAACACCTCGCGAGCCGCCGAACTCGTCATCGGCGGCCCCGTTCAATCCTTCAGATCCTCCCAGAGCTCCTTCACCTTGGTGAAGAAGCCCTCGGATTCCGGGCTGGTGGGGCGGGAGCCGGCCTGCTCGTCGAACTGCTTGAGCAGCTCCTTCTGGCGCTTGCTGAGGTTGACCGGCGTTTCCACCGCGACCTCGATGTACATGTCGCCGTGGCCGGCACCGCGCAGCGCCGGCATGCCCTTGCCGCGCAGGCGGAACTGGTGCCCCGACTGGGTACCGGCCGGCACCGTGACCCGCGCCCGGCTGCCGCCGACGGTGGGCACCTCGACCGCCCCGCCGAGCGCCGCCGTCGTCATCGGGATCGGCACGCGGCAGTGGATGTGCATGGCGTCGCGCAGGAAGATGTGGTGCGGCGCGACCGAGAGGAAGATGTAGAGATCGCCCGGCGCCGCGCCGCGCGCGCCCGCCTCGCCCTCGCCGGCGAGGCGGATCCTGGTGCCGTCCTCCACGCCTGCCGGGATGTTGACGGCGAGCGACTTCTCCTTCTGCACTCGGCCCGCGCCGCGGCAGGAGGGGCAGGGGTCGGCGATCACCTGGCCCGCGCCCTGGCAGGTGGGACAGGTCCGCTCGATGGTGAAGAAGCCCTGCTGGGCCCGCACCTTGCCGGCGCCGCCGCAGGTACCGCAGGCGCTGGGCCGGGTGCCGGCGCGGGCGCCCGAGCCGTTGCAGGCCTCGCAGGTCACGGTGCCGGGCACGCGGATCGTCGCCTGCTTGCCGCTGAAGGCGTCCTCCAGCGAGATCTCCATGTTGTAGCGCAGGTCGGCTCCGCGCGGGGCCTGGCGCCGCCCGCCCCGCCGGCCGCCGCCCATGAACTCGCCGAAGAGGTCGTCGAACACGTCGGCGAAGCTGGTGCCGAAATCGAAGCCGCCGGCGCCGGGCCCGGAGCCCGGTCCCTCGAAGGCGGCATGGCCGAAGCGGTCGTAGGCCGCGCGCTTCTCCTTGTCGGAGAGCACGTGGTAGGCCTCCGAGACCTCCTTGAACTTCTGCTCGGCTTCCTTGTCGTCCGGATTGCGGTCCGGATGGTACTTCATCGCGAGCTTGCGATAGGCCTTCTTCAGATCCTCGTCGCTGGCGTCGCGACCGGCGCCGAGCAGCTCGTAGTAGTCGGCCTTGGCCATGGCTCAGCCGCCCGCTCGCAGGGCGCGCACGGCCTCCGCCCGCACGGCTCGCATCCGTCGCCGGCTCAGGAGGACGGCCGGTCCTTCTTGTCGTCGTCGACCTCTTCGAAGTCCGCGTCGACGACCGTGTCGCGATCGTCCGCGCCTGGGCCGGCATCCGGACCGCCCGGCCCGGCGGCAGGCTCGTCCATGGGCTGCGCGCCTGCGCCCGCCTCCTGCTCGGCCCTGTACATGGCCTCGCCGAGCTTCATCGCCGCCTGGCCGAGCAGCTCCATCTTGGTCTTGATGGCGTCCGTGTCCTCGCCGGCGAGCGCATCGCGCAGGTCCGCGACCTGCGCCTCGATCGCGCTCTTTTCCGCCGCGTCGATCTTGTCGCCGTGCTCGGTGAGCGTCTTCTCGGTCGAGTGGATCAGCGCCTCGGCGTGATTGCGGGTCTCGACCAGCTCGCGGCGCTTCTGGTCCTCCTCCGCATGGGATTCGGCGTCGCGCACCATCTTCTCGATCTCGCTGTCGGAGAGGCCGCCCGAGGCCTGGATGCGGATCTGCTGCTCCTTGGCGGTGGCCTTGTCCTTGGCCGAGACGTTGACGATGCCGTTGGCGTCGATGTCGAAGGTGACCTCGATCTGCGGCATGCCGCGCGGCGCAGGCGGAATTCCCACCAGGTCGAACTGGCCGAGCAGCTTGTTGTCCGCCGCCATCTCGCGCTCGCCCTGGAAGACGCGGATGGTGACCGCGGTCTGCCCGTCCTCGGCGGTGGAGAAGACCTGGCTCTTCTTGGTCGGGATCGTGGTGTTGCGGTCGATCAGCCGCGTGAACACGCCGCCCAGCGTCTCGATCCCGAGCGAGAGCGGGGTCACGTCGAGCAGCAGCACGTCGGTCACGTCGCCCTGCAGCACGCCGGCCTGGATGGCGGCGCCGACGGCCACCACCTCGTCGGGGTTGACGCCCTTGTGGGGCTCGCGGCCGAAGAAGTTCTTCACCACCTCCACCACCTTGGGCATGCGGGTCATGCCGCCGACCAGGATGATCTCGTCGATCTCGCCGGCGGACAGTCCCGCATCCTTGAGCGCCGCCTTGCAGGGCTCGACGGTGCGCATCACGAGGTCCTCGATCAGCGCCTCGAGCTTGGCCCGGGTCACCTTCATCGCGAGGTGCTTGGGCCCGCTCGCGTCTGCGGTGATGAAGGGCAGGTTGACCTCGGTCTGCATCGCGCTGGAGAGCTCGATCTTGGCCTTCTCCGCCGCCTCCTTGAGGCGCTGCAGCGCGAGCCTGTCCCCGCGCAGGTCGATGCCGTTCTCCTTCTTGAACTCGTCGGCAAGGTAGCCGAGGAGCCGCATGTCAAAGTCCTCGCCGCCGAGGAAGGTGTCGCCGTTGGTGGCCTTGACCTCGAACACGCCGTCGCCGATCTCCAGCACCGAGATGTCGAAAGTGCCGCCGCCGAGGTCGTAGACGGCAATGGTGCCGCCGCCCTTCCTGTCGAGGCCGTAGGCGAGCGCGGCTGCGGTCGGCTCGTTGATGATGCGCAGCACCTCGAGGCCCGCGATCTGGCCCGCGTCCTTGGTCGCCTGGCGCTGGGAATCGTTGAAGTAGGCGGGCACCGTGATGACCGCCTTGTCGACCGGCTCGCCGAGGAAGGCCTCGGCCGTCTCCTTCATCTTCTGCAGCGTGAAGGCGGAGATCTGGCTCGGCGAGTAGTTGTCGCCGCGCGCCGTGACCCAGGCGTCGCCGTTGCCGTGATCGATGATCTCGTAGGGCACCATCTGCATGTCTTTCTGCGTCATCGGGTCCTTGAAGGGGCGCCCGATGAGGCGCTTGATCGCGAAGATGGTGTTCTCGGGGTTGGTGACGGCCTGGCGCTTGGCCGCCTGGCCGACCAGACGCTCGCCGTCGTCGGTGAACGCCACGATGGAGGGCGTCGTGCGCGCGCCTTCGGCGTTCTCGACAACCCGCGGCTCCTTGCCCTCCATGATGGCAACGCAGGAGTTGGTCGTACCGAGATCGATACCGATCACCTTGCTCATGTCTCGTCCTTATCGTCAGCAGGCCCGAACGACCACGTCATGCATCGTTTCAGGGGCCCCATGTCCTGGTGCCGCCGTCGGGTCCTCGGCGACGGGCGGCAGCCTCGTTCCGTGCTCAATATGGGAGCGGATTCGCGCGCTGCAAGTCGGCTGCGGGGCCGCCCGTCAGGCTCATGAGGGATCCTCCGCGGGCGCATCGGCGTCTTCCGGCGCCGCGTCGACCCCGGCGTCGCCCTCGGCCGCCTCCCGGCCGCCGCCCTTGGCCACGCCCACCATCGCCGCCCGGAGCAGCCGGTCGCCGATGCGATAGCCCGTCTGCGCCACCTGGACGACGGTGCCGTCGGGCTGGTCCGTGTCTGCGGTCTCGAACAGCGCCTGGTGCAGGTTGTAGTCGAATTTCTCGCCCAGCGGGTCGATCCTGGAGATGCCGTGGCGGCCGAGCACCGATTCGAACTCGCGCGCCGTCATCTCGATGCCGTCGGCGATGGCCTTCACCGCCTCGTCGCTCTCGCGCCGCTCGTCGGGGATGCTTTCCAGCGCGCGGCCCAAGTTGTCGGCGACGCCGAGCAGGTCCTCGGCGAAGCGCGAGATGGCGTAGGTCCGCGCCTCGTACACGTCCTTTCTGGCCCGCCGCCGGGCATTCTCGGCGTCCGCGAGCGCACGCAGGAGCTGGTCCTTGAGCGCCGCCTCGCCCGAGACCTCCTCGTCCGCGTCGGCATCGTCCGTATCGCCCTCGTCCGGCGCCGCCTCTTCCGGGGCATCGCCATCCGCCTCGGCAGCGGGATCCTCGGCCTCGGCCGCCGCGTCCGCGTCGCGCCCGGCGGCGGACGCGGCAGCGTCCGTTTCCGGCTCGGCCCGTTCCGTCTCGTCCTGCATGGTCTCCTTCGTCTCCCCTTGCGCCGCCCCTGCCCGGCGCCCCCAGCGGCTCATGCCCCGCTCAGCCGAGCACGCGGCCGATGACCGCGGCGGTGTGATCGACCATCGGGATGATGCGACCGTAGTTGATCCGGGTCGGGCCGATCACGCCGATGGCCCCGATGAAGCGCGAGTCCGCATCGCGGTAGGGGGCGACCACCATAGAGCAGCCGGTCGACGCGAAGAGCGTGCTCTCGGCGCCGATGAAGATCTGCACCCCGTCGGCGCCCTCGGTGCTCTCGAGCAGCCTGATGAAGTCGTTGCGCTCGTCGAGGGCATCGAAGAGCTGGCGTATGCGCTCGAGGTCGTCCAGCGCCGTGACGTCCTCGATCAGGTTGGCCCGGCCGCGCACGATCAGGTGGCCCGGCTCGCGCGCGCCATCGGCCCATTCGGCGATGCCGGCCTCGACGACGCGCGCGGTGAGATCGTCGAGCTGGGCGCGGTGTTCCTCGATCTCGGTGCGGATTTCCTCCACGAGTTCGCCGAGGGTGCGGCCGGCGAGCCGCGCGTTCAGGTAGTTGGTGGCGCGGCTCAGGTGCGATTGCGTCATGCCGGGCGGCAGGTCGATGACGCGGTTCTCCACCAGCCCGCTCTCGGTCACCATGACCGCGAGCGCGCGGCCCGGGCCGAGGCTCACGAACTCCACCTGGCGGCAGGGCACGTCGGCCTTTGGCGCAAGCACCAGGCCGGCGCAGCCGCAGAGGCCCGAGAGCGCCTCCGTGGTCTCGGTCAGCATCTCCTCGACCGTGCGGCCGGCCGCGCGGCACTTGCCCTCGATGCTGGCGCGCTCCTCCTCGGTGAGGCGGCCGAGCTCGAGCAGCCCGTCGACATAGATTCGCAGGCCCAGCTGGGTCGGCAGCCGCCCGGCCGAGACGTGGGGCGCATAGAGCAGGCCGGCGTCCTCCAGATCGGCCATGACGTTGCGCACCGTGGCCGGCGAGACCGGGGTGGACAGCCTGCGCGAGAGCGTGCGCGAGCCCACCGGCTGCCCGGTTTCCATGAATTCCTCGACCAGCCGGCGGAACACCTCGCGCGAGCGGTCGGTCAGTTCGCGCAGCACCTTGCGATCCTGTCCTGCTATGGCGGGTTGAATGTCGGTCCTGCAAAGGCGGCTAGAATGTAGTGAGCGCCCCTGTGAGCGTCAACGCCACCGCCCGGACCTGCCATGGCCCGGACACGCGCCATTGTCTTGCAGGGCCCGTGCCTTTATATAGGTGGTGCGAAACTGCTGACGGACGGAACGCGCCGCATCGCGCGCAATGGCGAAAGCGATGGCGGCGGTCGCCCGGCAACGAGGCCGGCGACAGCGGCCCCGTCCACTGATCCAGCGCCTCGAAACCATGGAACGACTTCGATGCGGCAGCCGCTCACCATCGAGCAGACCGTCCCCGTTGTGAGGCGGCCCGTCGAGAGACGGGACCGCCACGCGCGGGCCGGCGGTTGCGGCTGGACGCGGCGCGGCATCGCGTTCCCGCGGACGCGCGCGCCCGGGCCGATGCCCCCCGCGCGCTCCCGGACGGAGAAAATACAACAATGGCCAAACGCATGCTCATCGATGCCAGCCACGCGGAAGAGACCCGCGTGGTCGTGGCGGACGGAACGCGCCTAGAAGAATTCGACTTCGAATCCGCTGCCAGGAAGCAGCTCAAGGGAAACGTCTATCTCGCCAAGGTAATGCGCGTGGAGCCCTCGCTCCAGGCGGCGTTCGTCGACTATGGCGGCAATCGCCACGGCTTCCTGCCCTTCAACGAGATCCACCCCGACTACTACCAGATCCCGGTCGCCGACCGGGAGGCGCTCTACAAGGAGCAGGAGAGCGCCGGCGCGGACGAGGCGGACGCCGCCGCGCCGCCGCCCGAGACCCAAGACGGGAACGAGGCCGGGGGCGAGGGCGGCGCGCCGCCCGAAGCTGGCGGCGACGCTGCGCCCGAAGCTGCGGAGGCCTCGCCCGACCAGGGCGACGCAGACGAAGGCCAGCCGGCCGGCGACGCCGACATTGCGCAAAGCGACGGCAACGGCGAGCCGCCAGCGGACAGCGACATCGAGGTGATGGGCGGCGACGAGCTGGACGACCTGGAGCGCCGCCGCCTCCAGGCCAGCCGCTCGCTGCTGAGCCGCCGCTACCGCATCCAGGAGGTCATCAGGAAGCGCCAGATCCTGCTGGTGCAGGTGGTCAAGGAGGAGCGCGGCAACAAGGGCGCGGCGCTCACCACCTACCTCTCGCTCGCGGGCCGCTACATCGTGCTGATGCCCAACGCGATCCGGGGTGGCGGCATCTCGCGCAAGATCGTCAACGCCGAGGACCGTCGCCGCCTCAAGAAGATCATGAACGACCTCGACATCCCGGCGCGCATGGCCGTGATCGTGCGCACGGCCGGGCTCTCGCGGTCGAAGACCGAGATCAGGCGAGACCTGGAGTACCTGCTGCGCCGCTGGCAGAACATCCGGGACCTCACCATGGAATCGATGGCGCCCTGCGTCATCAACGAGGAGGCCAACCTGATCCGCCGCTCGATCCGCGACCTCTACACGCGCGACATCGAGCAGATCCTGATCGAGGGCGACGAGGGCTACAAGACCGCCAAGTCGTTCATGAAGACCATGATCCCGAGCCACGCCGCCCGCGTGCGGCAGTACCGCGACCGGATCCCGCTCTTCGTGCGCTACCAGGTCGAGAGCCAGCTCGATTCCATGTACGGCCCGGAGCTGCAACTCAAGTCGGGCGGCTATCTCGTCATCAACCCGACCGAGGCCCTGGTCGCGATCGACGTCAACTCGGGCCGCGCCACCCGGGAGCGCACCATCGAGGAGACCGCGCTTCGCACCAACCTGGAAGCGGCGGAGGAGGTCGCCCGCCAGCTCCGCCTGCGCGACCTCGCCGGGCTCATCGTCATCGACTTCATCGACATGGACGAGAACCGCAACCAGCGCGCGGTGGAGCGCAAGCTCAAGGAGGCGATGCGCAACGACCGCGCGCGCATCCGCATGGGCCGGATCAGCGGCTTCGGCCTGATGGAGCTCTCGCGCCAGCGGCTGCGGCCGAGCCTGGTGGAGGCGAGCATGGAGCGCTGCCCGCACTGCGGCGGCACCGGCGTCAGGCGCTCGGTCGAATCCTCCGCCGTCCACGCGCTGCGCGCCATCGAGGAGGAAGGGCTGCAGGGCAAGAGCGCCGAGATCCGCGTGCGGGTGCCGGCCGCGGTCGGGCTCTACATCCTCAACCGCAAGCGGGGCATGCTGGAGGAGATCGAGCGTCGCTACGACTTCGCCGTGGGCTTCGAGCAGGACGACAGCCTGGTGCCGCCGAGCTACGCCATCGAGCGCCTCGCGGCCCGGTCCGCGCCGGTGGACGAGGCCGCCGAGGAAGCGGCCGCCGAGCCGGCCAGGGCCGGCGACGAGGCGGCGGGCGAGGCTGCCGAGCCCACCAAGCGCCGTCGCCGCCGTCGCCGCAAGCCGCGCGCGGAGGCTGCCGAGGATGCCGCCCAGGCCGACGCGACGGAGACCAGGGCAGAGGCCGGCGAGGCCGAAAGCGGAGCGGAAGCCGAGGCCGAGGCTGCCACCAAGGCCGCGGAGACCGCGGACGACAAGGCCGAGGAGGCGCCGCGCGCCAAACGCCGGCGCCGCGGCCGGCGCGGCGGCCGCAGCCGGACCCAGAAGACGCAGGAGCAGCAGGAGAAGACGCAGGAGAGCAGCACCGCCGCCACTGCGGCCGATGGCGCGGCCGAGGAGGCGCCGCTGCCCGCAGCCGGGGAAGCGCCGCCTGCCGCGGCCGAGGTGGAGCCTGCCGCCGACGGCGGCACCGGCCCCGGCGAGGCCGGCCTCGACCCGGCCGGAGACGACAAGACGCCCGCACCGCTGCCCGAAGCCCCGCCGCCGGTCGAGCCCGCGGCCCAGGGCGCGATCCCGGCCGCCGACGGAGAACGGGCCGCCGCCGCCGATGCGCCTGACCGGGCGACGCCCTGCACACCGGCCGACGTCGCAGCAGACGAGGACGAGGAGACCGCCCCTCCCTTCGACGCCGGCGATGACGACGGCATGGGCGTCGCCGGGAGCGCGGCCATGCCGGCGGAGCGGCCGCGCCGGCGCGGCTGGTGGCAGCGCCTCAGCTCGACGCCGCGCTGAAGCCCGACGCCGCTCCGAGCCTTAGAGCGCGTCCGTCTTTGACGGACGCGCGACAGGCCGCGACTGCGGCCCGCCGCTTATGCGGCGCGCCCGCATCGTGCGCTCCGCGCGCGTTCCGCGCGACGGCGCCGGCCGAAGGCCGGCTGCCGTGAGCGACAAGTGGCTAGGGCGTGAGCCAGCGCTGCAGAGCGGCGCAGGCGGCTTCTACCTCCTCGGTCGCGCCGGCATAGGAGAAGCGGACGAAGGCGCGTCCCCGCTGGGTGTCGAAGTCGATGCCGGGCGTCGCCGCCACACCGCATTCGGCCAGCATGCGCTGGCAGAACTCCTCGCTGTCGTTGCTGAGGCCGGAGACGTCGGCATAGGCGTAGAAGGCACCGTCGCAGGGCGCCAGGGCGCCGAAGCCGGCGGCCGGCAGCGCCTGCTGCACGATGGCGCGGTTGCGGGCGTAGCGGGCCACGTTGGCGTCGAGCTCCGCGCGGCAGTCGAAGGCGACGAGGGCGGCCCGCTGCGAGAGCCCGGGCGGCGAGACGTAGAGGTTCTGCGCCAGACGTTCCACAGCGCGGGCCAGATCGTCCGGCACGATCATCCAGCCGAGGCGCCAGCCGGTCATCGCGAAATACTTCGAGAAGCCGTTAATCACCACCGCGCTCTCGCAGAAGGCGGCGACGCTGGCGCCGGGCTCGCCGTAGGTGATGCCGTGGTAGATCTCGTCCGAGATCATACGGATGCCCCGGGCCTCGCAGTGCGCCGCCAGCGTCTCCAGCGTGGGCCTGGGCAGCATGGTCCCGGTGGGATTGGAGGGGCTGGCGACGATCAGGCCCTGGATGGGCCGCTCCAGCGCCTCCAGCATCGCCACGGTGGGCTGGAAGCGGGTCTCCGCCGTGGTCGGCAGCAGCACCGGCTCCAGGCCGAGGGCCTGCAGCGCGTTGCGGTAGGCCGGGTAGCCGGGACTGGCGAGCGCCACCCGGTCGCCGACGTCGAACGCGGCGAGGAATGCGAGCATGAGCCCGGCCGACGCGCCCGTGGTGACGACGATGCGCTCCAGCGGCGGGGCGAAGCCGTAGCACTCGCCGTAGTAGGCACGGATGCGCTCGCGCAGCGCCAGAACGCCGCGGGCGTCGGTGTAGCCGATCTTCTCCCCCGCCAGCGCCGTCCTTGCTGCCTCGAGCACCGCCTCGGGCGCGCCCGAGCCGGGCTCGCCGACCTCCATGTGATAGACCCGCGCGCCGGCGGCCTCCTGCCGGGTGGCCGCCCTGAGAATCTCCATCGCGAAGAAGGGCGCGACCGAGGCGCGCTGCGATGCCGTCATCGCCCCGCCCCTAGAGTGTTCCGCCCGCGCCGATGCCGAAGCCGCGGCGATCGCTCGCGAAGGTGCAGCTCTCGGGCTCTCGCGGCAGGCCGTCCGGGCAGTACACCGCGTTGACCCTGCCGATGGCGGGCGCGTCGACGATCCGGAAGCCCTGCTCGGCGAGCGCGGCCCGGTCGTCGCCACCGAGCGCGGGCTCGACCGCCACGCGATTGGCCGCGCCGCCGACATGCAGGCGCGGCGCCGCCAGCGCCCGGGCCAGCGGCTGCTCGCCATCGAGCAGCTCGAGCAGGACGCGGGCAAGCGCGCTGGGTGCCATCGCAGCGCCGGAGGGTGCGGCTTCCAGCGGGAGCTCCCGGTCGCGCAGCACCAGGTCGAGCGTGGCCACCTCCGCCGCGCCGTCGCCGCTGGCGGATGCGGCGAGCAGGAGCTGCCGGCTGTTGCGGTTGACCAGGACCACGGGGGCGGGCGGCGGGGCCCGATCCGGCGCAGGCGCCGCCGCGAGCACGATCCCCGTCCCCGGCGCGAGCCGCCCCGTGCCGAACGCGCCGTTCATGGTGAGCCCGCAGGCCACCGCCATGCCATGGCGGTCGACGACGACGAAGCTGGTGGTCGGCACGCCGTCGAGACTGGTCCCCGCGACCCCCCCGGCGGTCGTCGGGATCCCTGCCGCAGCGGCGCCCATCTCGTCGGCGAGCAGGTCGGGGTCGAGCTCGTCCGGGGCCGTGGCAGGCGGGCGGGCGAGGCCCCGCCGCACGGCCTTGGCCAGCAGGCGCACGCGGTCCGCGCCCGCGGCATCGGCGTAGCGGTCATCGGCGCTGGCGAGGCCCCAGATCGCGGCGGCGGCCGCGCCACCCCCGCCCGGCACCGTGTGCAGCTCCTCGTTCTCGAAGGGCACGGACACGGTGCCGGTCCAGCGCGCCCGGTATTGCCGCAGATCCTCGGCGTCGAGCGCCCCTCCCGCTCGGGCGGTGGCCTCCACCAGCTGCCGCGCGGTACTGCCGCTGTAGAAGTCGGCGCCGCCGGCGATGCGCAGCCGCGACAGCAGCGCGGCAAGGTCGTGCTGAACCAGGGTCTCGCCCTTGGCAATGGACCGGCCTTCGCCCCCTGTAAAGAGCGACTGCACCCCCTCGTCGCGGAAGAGCGCCTGCGAATTCGCCGCCAGGTCGCGCGCCAGCGACCGGGACACCGGATGGCCGAAGTGCGCCAGCCGCTCCGCCGCGACCAGCGTGCGCGGCCAGCGCAGCCTGCCGAAGCGCGCCTGCAGGGCATCCATTCCGCGCACCGTCCCCGGCACCGCGCCGGCCCAGCGCCCGTCGGCCAGCGTTGCCGCCGGGCCCGGCATGAAGTCGAGGGACTCGATGATGCCGCCGCCGCCCTCCGGCACGAAGACGAGGCACTGGCCGCCACCGCCGAGGCCGGCTGCCGAGGGATAGGTCACGGCAAGCGCGAAGGTGAGCGCGACCGCGGCGTCGGCTGCGCTGCCGCGCTCCGCCAGAACCTCCCGGGCCGCGAGCACGGCGTGCGGCTCGTCGGCGACCGCCGCGCCCACGAAGGTCGCCGGCCTGGCGCTCCCGCCGGAGAGCGAGCCCCGGTCACCCTCGCACCCGGCGAGGGCGACGAACGCCAGGGAGGCAGCGATCGCGGCGGCGACGGGCCATTGACGGATGCGCGCAAGCGGCATAATCAGGCGCGAATCCTCGGGAACGTAAGTGTTGGCCATCCGTCTTGCGCGCACAGCGGCGCTTGCCTGCGTAGCTCTCGCCTTGGCCCTCGCGGCAGCGGCGCCGGCGAGGCCGCAGGGCATGTCGCTCATCCGCGACGCCGAAATCGAGAATACCATCGCCGCCTACGCCGCGCCACTGCTGGAAGCGGCGGGACTGGGCCAGGGCGCTGTCCGGATCCACATTGTAAACGACCGCAACATCAACGCCTTCGTCACCGGCGGCCTCAATCTCTTCATCACCAGCGGCATGCTGTCGGCCGCCGAGGAACCGGGCGAGATCATCGGCGTGATCGCCCACGAACTCGGCCACCTTGCCGGCGGCCATCTGCCCCGCACCCGCGACGCGATGGAGGACGCATCGACCGAGATGCTCCTGGCGACGCTGCTCGGCGCCGGCGCCATCATCGCCGGACAGGGCGAGGTCGGCAGCGCGATCCTGGGGGGCGGCCAGGCGCTGGCGCAGCAGTCCTTCCTGAGCTACAGCCGGGCGCAGGAGCAGGCCGCGGACCAGGCCGCGGTGAGCCTTCTCGAGCAGACCGGGCAGTCCGCAGAGGGCCTGCTCGCGATGTTCCACAGGCTGGAGGACCGCGAGCAGTTCTCGGCGGGGCGGGCCAACTCCTACCTGCGCACGCACCCGCTGACGCGCGAGCGCATCCGCTTCATCCGCAACAAGGTGGCGACGGAGGGCGAGGCCGTGCGCCCGACGCCCGAGCCGCTGCGCGCCGCCCACCGGCGCATGGTGGCGAAGCTCAGGGGCTTCCTCGAGGCGCCGGAGAAGACGCTGCGCGCCTACCCCGACGACGACACCTCGACCGCCGCGCTCTACGCCCGCGCCATCGCCTACTACCGCATTCCCGACCTCGAGCGCGCACTTGGGGCGCTGGACGCGCTGCTCGCGCGCAATCCCGACGATCCCTGGTTCCAGGAGCTCAAGGGACAGGTGCTGTTCGAGCACGGCCGGGTGCGCGCGGCGATCGAGCCCTACCGTCGCGCGGTGGACTTGCGCCCCCACGCCGCGCTGCTGCGCCAGGGCCTCGCGCGGGCGCTCATCGAGAGCGGCGACGAGGCGCTGCTGCCGGAGGCGATCGAGCATCTGGAGGCAGCGACCCGGATGGAGCCGACCCGGCCCCAGCACTGGCACTTGCTGGGGATCGCGCGCGGCCGCGGGGGCGACCGCGCGTCCTCCTCCCTCGCCTTCGCGGAGGCCGCCTATCTGCGGGGCGACGCGCGGGAGGCGCTGCGCCATGCGGCCATCGCGGCGGAACGCCTGCCCTACGGCAGCGCCGGCTGGCTGCGGGCGGAGGACATCCGCAACGCGGCCGAGCTGGCCGCGCGGAAGAGACGCTGAGCCTGCTGAAAGGTCGGGGCTAGATGAGCCCGCCGAGCGGCGACGAGGGGTCGGCGTAGCGCTTCTTCGCCATGCGACCGGCGAGGTAGGCGAGGCGGCCGGCCTCGACCGCGTGGCGCATCGCGTGCGCCATCAGCACCGGTTCCTTCGCGCCGGCGATGGCGGTGTTCATCAGCACCCCGTCGCAGCCGAGCTCCATGGCGACGGCCGCGTCGGAGGCGGTGCCGACGCCGGCATCAACCAGCACCGGCACGGCGCAGCGCTCGACGATGATGCGGATGCCGACCGGGTTCTGCACGCCGAGGCCGGAGCCGATGGGCGCGGCCAGCGGCATGATCGCGGCGCAGCCCATGTCCTCCAGCCGCTTCGCCATGATCGGGTCGTCGTTGCAGTAGACCATCACGTCGAAGCCGTCCGCGATGAGGATTTCGGCCGCGCGCAGGGTCTCCGGCATGTTGGGGTAGAGGGTCTCCTGATCGCCGAGGACCTCGAGCTTGACCAGCGACCAGCCGCCGGCCTCGCGCGCCAGCCGGAGGGTGCGGACGGCCTCCTCGCCGGTGAAGCAGCCGGCGGTGTTGGGCAGATAGGTGTAGCGCTTGGGGTCGACGTAATCGATCAGCATCGGCGCGTCCGGGTCGGTCACGTTCACCCGGCGCACGGCGACGGTGATGATCTCCGCGCCCGAGGCGTCCAGCGCGGCGGCGGTCTGCTCGAAGTCCCGGTACTTGCCGGTGCCGACGATCAGCCGCGAGCGGTAGCGCCGGCCGGCGACCTCCCAGCTGTCGTCGTCCGGGGTCGCCTGCGCCGGATCGGCGCCGCCGCCGATGAAGTGCACGATCTCCAGCCGGTCGCCGGCGGCGACGGCGGTCTGGTCGTAGGCGCTGCGGGGCACGATCTCGAGGTTGTGCTCGACCGCGATCTTGCGTGGATCGAGCCCGAGCCCCGTCACGATGCTGTGGACCGACTGGGGCTCCTCGAACTCGCGGAGCTCGCCGTTGACCTGCACCTGCATGTGTGTGCGTTCCGTGGTCTGCCGCGGCGTTGCGGCACACCCTGAGTATTGGTGAGGAGCCTGGCGATTTCAACCGCCGACGGCGGCGGGCGGCGCGCGCGCTCCACCTGCGCATTTGAAGCCGGAGTCCCGCCCGTGCTAGACGGGCCCAGCGGGCGCGCAGCGCGATGGGTCCCGGCCATGACGACCAACATCTTGATTCTGAACGGCCCCAACCTCAATTTGCTGGGATTGAGGGAACCCGAGATCTACGGGCACCAGACCTTGGACGACATCCGCGCGCTGTGCGAGAGCCACGCCGAGGCCCACGGGCTCGCGGTGGACTTCCGCCAGAGCAACCACGAGGGCGAGCTGATCGACTGGATCCAGCAGGCGCCCGGGAGCCATGCCGGGATCATCCTCAACCCTGGCGGCTACACCCACACCTCGGTCGCGCTGATGGACGCGCTCAAGGCCGTGGACCTGCCGGCCATCGAGCTGCACCTCTCGAACATCCACCGGCGCGAACACTTTCGCCGGCGCTCCTACGTGGCGCAGGCCGTCACGGGCTCGATCTGCGGCTTTGGCGCGCAGGGCTACCTGCTCGCGCTCGACGGCATGCGCGCGTTGCTGGACGAGGCATGAGGCGATGGCGGCCAAGTCCAACCCCGGACCCGACATCGAGCTGATCCGCGCGCTCGCGGCGGTGCTCGACGAGGCCGGGCTGAGCGAGATCGAGATCGGCGAGGGCGAGGGCCGCATCCGCATCGCGCGCGAGGCCGCGCCGCCCGCCGCGCCCCTTGCGCCGGTGCAAGCCGTCGCCAGCCCCGCG
>JAJDXK010000123.1 GCA_022823305.1 Alphaproteobacteria bacterium | reverse complement strand
TCGTCGCTCGAAGTCGACGTGGAGACCGGCGAAATCCGGCTGCTCGATCACTGGGTGGTCGAGGATTGCGGGCGGATCGTCAACCCGTTGCTGGTCGAGGAGCAGATCAGGGGCGGCGTCGTCCAGGGCATCGGCGGCGCGCTCTTCGAGGAATGCCGCTACGACGAAGACGGCCAGATGCTGAACGCGAGCTTCGTCGACTATCTGGTGCCGATGGCGGCGGGGCTGCCCGACATCCATGTCGGCCATGTCGAGACCCCGATCGAGGAGACCGCGCTCGGAACCAAGGGGGCGGGCGAAGCCGGAACCGTCGGCGCGCCGGCGGCGATCATGCTCGCCGTCAACGACGCATTACGGCCGTTGGGCGCGCGGGTCATGAGCCTGCCGATCACGCCGGAGTCGATCCTGGAGGCGGTGGCGGCGGCCGAGCGTCCTTAGATCGCGTCCGCCAGCGCGGCCAGCCTTTCGGCGATCGGCGGCGGTGCCCATTCGGCGTCCAGGCCGAGGTCGGCGAGCAGCACCTGGGCCGCGTTGTAACCGGGGAGCCCGGTGATATTGCCGCCGGGGTGCGAGGCCGAGCCGCACAGATAGAGCCCGTCCAAATGGGCGCGATAGCGGCCGGCGCCGGGGAACGGCCGGTCGGCGCCGATCTGGCCGTTGGTGAAGGCGCCCACCAGCAGATCGCCGTGGCGCATGTTGGGAAGGGTGCGCTCGACATCGAGCGGACTGCGCGTAAACCGGTCGATCGCCGCGCCGTCGAGATTGGGCGCATGGCGCCGCCACAAGTCGAACATCGCCGCGCCGTGGGCATCCTTGGCCGCGTCCCAGCTGGCCGGCTCGCCGTTGAGCGCGTAGGGCAGCTTCTCCCACATGAAGGCCGTATGCCTGCCCGGCGGCGCCTGCGAGGGATCGAACTGCGTCGGGCAACAACCCCACATCACCGTCGGAGGGATCGTTCCGGCCTCGTGGTGGCGCACGATCTCGGGATACTGCGAGACGTGTTCGAGCCCCATGATCGTCATGAACGGGGCCTCCAGCGCGGGGTCGTGCTCGGCGGCGGCATAGCGCGGCGGCTCGGAGAGGTTGAGGTTGAGCGCGAACAGCGGCGCGATGAGGTTGTAGGCGAACCCCTCGACCCTGCGCCGCCAGTCCTCGGGCAGGTGGGCCGGTTCCAGCAGGTCGAGAAAGGTCTGGTGCGGGTTGAGCGAGGAGGCGACGAAGCGGCGCGCCATGAAGGTATCGCCCGCCTCGGTCTCGACTCCGACCGCGCGCCCCTGCTCGACCAGGATGCGGCGCGGCGTCGTCGCCACCCGGATATCGCCGCCGGCCTCGCGCACGGCGCGCTCCAGCGCCACCGCCAGCATGTGCGCACCGCCCACCGTCATCTGCGCCTTCGCCGTGCTGGCGAGCAGGGCGGCGATGTGGTGACCGAAGCCGCGCACGCGCAAGTCGACCTCGCGCAATCCGTTGAAGAACAGGAGCCCCGCCTGGATCGTCGGGTGGGTGAACTCGCTCTCCACGAACTCAAGCGGCGACAGGGCGCTCGCTTCGAGCAGCCGGCGCCCGGCGGCGCTGCGTTCGAGCAGGGCGCGGCGTTCGGCCGACGGCAAGGGCGGCGACGTCGCCTCCGGCACGAGGATGTCGCGAACGATCGGACGGAAATCGTCGTGCCAGCGTTTCAGCGTGGCGGCGTCCCGCTTCGACAGCGCCGCGAAAGAGGCGTGGGTGCGCTCGAAATCCGTCCACCATTGCAGCGAGCGGCCGTCGCCGAGCAGCATTGCGACGTTCAGCTCGGGTTCGATGTAGCGCGCACCGTGGCGCGCGATCTCGAGGTCGCGGTACCACGGCATCTCGGTCAGCGCGCGCTGGAAGAAGCCGTGGGTGTTGTGCAGGAAGCCCGGATGGCGCGGATCTTCCGCGGTCTCCAGCCCGCCGCCGACGAACGGCCGGCGTTCGATGGTCAGCACCTTCAGCCCGGCGCGCGCGGCATAGGCCTGGAGGATCAGCCCGTTATGGCCGCCGCCGAGGACGATGCCGTCATAGTCGGTCATCCGAGCGCCGGACCTCAGCGCCGGCGCAGCCGGTCGGCGGCGGCGGCGGCGACGATCACCAGGCCGATCGCCACCTGCTGCCAGTAGGAGTGGACGTTGGCGAGGTTGAGCGCGTTGGCCAGCACCACCATGATGAACACGCCGATGATCGACTTGTAGAGCTTGCCCTCGCCGCCGAACAGCGAAGCCCCGCCGAGGACGACGGCGGCGATCGCGGTGAGCTCGTAGAACGCGCCGGCGGTCGGCTGGCCCGATTGCAGCCGGGACGCCAGCATCACCCCGGCGAGCCCGGCGAGCGCGCCGCACCAGACATAGGCCGAGGCGCGCACGCGGCCCACCGCGACGCCGGCGAGATAGGCGGCTTCGGTGTTTCCTCCGGTCGCGAAGACGCGGATGCCGTAGGCGGTATGGTGCAGGAGCCAGTGGAAGACGCCGAAAAGCGCCACGGGCAGCCACACGAGGTAGGGGATGCCGAACATGCGCTCGATGGCGAAGTCGAGAAAGAGTTCGGGGAGACCCTCTTCGCCGACCACCGGCCTGCCTCCGGTGATCAGGAAAGTGACGCCGCGGAACAGCACCATCGTCCCCAGCGTCGCGATGAACGGGTTGACGTCGAGCCTGGTGACGACGAGGCCGTTGACCAGACCGACCAGCGCGCCCACGGCCACGCCGGCGACGACACCGGCGACGATGCCGGCTTCCAGCATCGCCATCGCCGTCACGCAGCCGGTCAGGGCGACCACCGAGCCCACGCTCAAATCGAAGCCGCCGCATATGATGACATAGGTCATCCCGATGGTGATGACGGTCATCACCGCGCCCTGCATCAGCACGTTGTTGATGTTGATGGGAGAGAAGAAACGATCCGAGAGCGCGCTCGCGATCAGGCACAGCACGATCAGCGCGAGCAGAGGGATCTGGCCCGCCAGCCAGCCGAGCCGGGCCGCGTTCAGCCGATCTCCCAGGAACTTCATGCTCATCCTCCGAGCGCCGATCTGAGCGCGCTTTCGGTGTATTCGCCGTCGCGCGAGAAGCGCCCGACGACCGCGCCTCGCCGCATCGCGAGAACCTCGTCGCTGACCGCGAGCAGCTCCGCCATCTCCGACGACGCGAGCGCGATGCCGCCCCCGTCGTCCACGAAACGGCGCATCAGGCGATGGATCTGCGCCTTGGCTCCGATGTCGATGCCGTGGGTCGGCTCGTCCAGCAGCAGCACGTCGGCATGACCGGCGAGCCAGCGCGCGAAGATCACCTTCTGCTGGTTCCCGCCCGAGAGCTCGCGCACGGTGCGGCCGGGATCGGGCGGGCGGATGTCGACGCTCTCGATCAACCTGTCCACCAGACGGTCGATTTCCGCCTTCTTGAGCCTCAGCCCGCCCGCCAGCAGGGGCAGGTTGGGCAGCACGATGTTCTCGCGCACCGTAAGCGCCATCGCGAGCCCCAGCGCGCGTTCCCCCGGGACCAGCCCGATTCCCGCCCGGATCGCGTCGCCTGGAGATTTGAGACCGACCGGCGCCCCCGATTTCTCGATTTCCGCGGCGTAGCGCCCGGCACCGAACAGGCGGTGCAGGAGTTCCGCGGTGCCGCTGCCCAGCAGGCCCGCGAGCCCCAGCACGCGCCCTTCGCCGACCGCGATCTCCGGCTCTTCCGCAAGGGGCCCGCGCAGCAGCGTGCCGACCGCGCCGGCGCCCGCGGATGCGTGGGCCGTTTCGATGTCCCGCCCGGTCATCAGCCTGACCACCTCGTCGCGACTGCGTTCGCCGCGGGCGTATCGTTCGACCGCGCGACCGTCGCGGAGGATGGTGCAGGTGTCCGCCAGCTCGTCCACCTCGTCCAGCCGGTGCGAGACGTAGACGATCGCCACGCCGTCGGCCTTGAGCGCGGCGACCACCGCGAACAGGCGCTCGACCTCGCGCGCTTCCAGCGCGGCCGTGGGCTCGTCGAGGATCACTACCCGCGCTTCGCGGCTGAGAGCGCGGGCGATCATCACCAGTTGCCGTTCCGCGTAGCCGAGCCGGTCGACTCGCGCGCGCGGGTCGATCGCGATGCCGAGGCGCGCGAGAAGCGCCGCGGCGTTGTCCGCCATCGCCGTCCGGTCGACGACGGGGAGGCCGAGGAAACGCCGCGTCGGAACGGCCTGGATCAGCACGTTCTCGGCAACGCTCATCGCCGGGACGACGCGCATCTCCTGGGGGATGACGACGATGCCGCTGGCAAGCGCCTCGCGCGGGCCGGAAAAGCGGCGGAGCCGGCCGCCGATCCCGACGGTGCCGCGATCCGGGCGGTGAACGCCGCCGAGGATCTTGATCAGCGTCGATTTCCCGGCGCCGTTCTCGCCGATCAGCGCATGGACCTCGCCCGGAGCCACCGCGAAGGACACGTCCTCCAGCGCGCGGGTCGCCTGAAACCGCTTGTGGAGCCCTCTCGCTTCGATCGCCGCCGCCGCGCCGGTCAATGCGCGGCGATCCAGTCGAATGCGGGGCCGACCCAAGGCCCGTCTTCCTCGCCGGCGGCGTAGCACGCCGAGAAGTGGTTGCGCCCCGGCATGGGCAGTCGCGTAACGTCCCCGCCCGCCCGGCGGAGCGCGCCTTCCATTTCCTCCGCCTGGGTCATCAGATGCGGGAAATCCTCGCCGCCATGGGCGATGAAGAAGGGCGGGGCCGCCCCGATGTCGAGAACCGGGCTCGTCGCGCGGTCGTTCGACTCCGGCCCGAGAAACCGCGGCCGCGCGTTGAGCCCGCTCCCTTCGCCGAAGCGGAAGACGCCGGAGATCGGCAGGCAACCCCGTATGACGTCCGCGGGCAGCCCCCGCGGCGCCTGCCAGCCGGTCCGCACCGCGAGCAGCGCCGCGTAGTGACCGCCCGCTGAGTGCCCGCCCACGAAAATACGCCCGGGATCGCCGCCCGTCTCCGCGACATTGCGGTAGAGCCAGGCGATGGCATCCGCGCTGTCCTCGAAACCGGCGGGGAACAAATGTTGGGGCGCAAGCCGGTAGCCGATACTGGCATAGACGACGCCGCGCGTGGTCGCGCACGGCCCGGCGAAGTTGAGGTGTTCCTTGTAGCCCGAGGTCCAGCCGCCTCCGTGCATCATGGCGAGCACGGTGCCGTCGGGCACCGCCGGCGCCTGGATCGCGATCGACTGGTAGGGATCGTCACCGTAACGGACGTCGACCGCCGATATCCCCTCGCCGCGGGACAGGACCTCGTCGGCGAAGGCCTGCCCGATCTCGCTCAGCGGTTCCTGAGGCGGATAGTCCTCGATGCGCATGGGCTTCTTCCAACCGGCTGCGTGGTGACGGGTCCGGGAGATCGGAGTACATAGTTCGGTGCCGCCCGGGGCGAGTCAACGCGCCGGCAACCCGGAAAGGACCGTCGATGACTGCTTCCCCCAGGAAACCCCTGTTCCGTGCCGATCACGTCGGCAGCCTGCTCCGCCCGCCG
>JAJDXK010000015.1 GCA_022823305.1 Alphaproteobacteria bacterium | reverse complement strand
CCTGCTGTCCATGCTAATCGTGGGCGGCCAGCGCAGCCTCAGCGGCGCCATCGTCGGCGTGGTGGTGATCTCCACCCTGATCGAGATACTGAACACCCTCGAAGCCGGCATGAACATCGGCGTGGCCGTCCTCTCCGTGCCCATCGGCGCGCAAGAGCTCACCATCGCGGGCCTCATGATCATCATCCTGATCTTCCGGCCGGACGGGATCATGGGCGGGCGCGAGGTGCCCTGGCCCTTCGGCAAGGTGGGGCAGATCGCGCGCGATACCGGCACGGCCGATGACGCGCACGACCCCCTGCAGCGGGGCCTCGCAGGGCGGGACGGCACGCCATGATGGCGCGTCTCGCACGGAGGCTGCGCCCGCTGCGTCCGGCGGTGCGCCGCGCCGCGCCCGACCCCGGCATCGCGGGCAGCGCGGACGACACGCTGGAGGCCTTCGACGTCGCGGTCCACTTCGAGGGCCTGGCGGCCATCGACGGGGTCTCGATCGCGATGCGGCACGGCGAGGTGTTCGGCCTGATCGGCCCCAACGGCGCGGGCAAGACCACGCTGGTCAACGTGCTCACCGGCTTCCAGCGTCCGACCCGGGGGCGCGTGGTGCTCGGCGGCGAGGACGTGACCGGGCTCTCGCCCCACGAGCTGGGCCGCAAGGGGCTCGCGCGCACCTTCCAGGCGGTGCGCCTCTTCCGCGACATGCCGGTGATCGAGAACCTGGAGGCCGCCGCGGTCGGCACCGGTCTCGGCCGGCGCGAGGCCGCGCGTCGGGCGGCACGCATCCTCGCCTGGATGCGCTTCGCGCACCGCGCCGACGACTGGGCCGACACGCTGCCCTATGGCGAGGAGCGCCGTGTCGGCATCGGCCGCGCGCTCGCCATGGCGCCCCGCTTCGTGCTGCTGGACGAGCCTGCGGCGGGGCTCAGCGATGCCGAGTGCGACGAGCTGATGGGGCTGATCGCCGAGATCCCCCGCGTCTTCGGCTGCGGCGTACTGCTGATCGAGCACAACATGCGGGTCATCATGGGGGCGTGCGACCGCATCCACGTGATCGAGAGCGGGCGCACCGTGGCCGAGGGCCCGCCGCAGGAGATCCAGGTCGACCCCGCGGTGCTGCGCGCCTATCTCGGGACAAGGTCGGGCGATGCTCGAGGTTGAGGGCCTGCACGTCCGCTACCGCCGCCTGCGCGCAGTCCGCGGCGTCTCGCTCAGGGTCGGCGAGGGCGAGATCGTCTGCCTGGTGGGCCCCAACGGCGCCGGCAAGTCGAGCACGCTGCGCAGCATCGCAGGGCTGCACCCGCCGGCCGCAGGCGAGATCAGGCTCGCGGGGCGCCCGATCGCAGGGCTCGCGCCGGAGACCATCGCCCGGCGCGGCCTTTCCATGGTGCCGGAGGGGCGCCACGTCTTCACCCAGCTCACGGTGGAGGAGAACATCCTGCTGGGCAGCCAGATGCGCCGCGACCGCAGGCAGGTGAGGGCCGACTTCGAGCGCATGCTGGAGAGCTTCCCCTTCCTGCGCGCCCGCCTCGCCACGCCCGGCGGCAAGCTCTCCGGCGGCGAGCAGCAGCAGCTGGTGATCGCGCGCGCGCTGATGACCCGGCCGCGCCTGATCCTGCTCGACGAGCCCTCGCTGGGCCTCGCGCCCATGGTGGTGGACACCGTCTACGATATCCTCAGGGGCTTGCGCGACGAGGGCATCACGCTCCTCGTGGTCGAGCAGAGCACCCACCGCGCGCTGGAGAACGGCGACCGCATCTACATCATCCGCTCCGGACAGATCGAGCTCGAAGGCAGCTGCAGCGAGCTCACCGACGAGCGCGTCGAACAGGCATACTTCGGATTCAACCAGACCACCGACGACGCAGACGACCGCGCGCACTTCTGAGGAGACAAGGGTGGGATTTCACGAGCGCTACAGCGAGAAGGGATCGGGGCCGCTGGTGGTCTTCAGCCACGGGACGCTCATGGACGCCGCGATGTTCGAGCCCCAGCTCGACCACCTGGCGGAGAGAGGCTACCGCGCGCTCGCCTACAACAGCCGCGCGCTCACGGGCGAGCCCGCGCCGCATACGCTCGGCGACCTGGCCGAGGACTGCCGCGCCCTGCTCGACGACCTCGGCGTGCCGAAGTGCGTGCTCGCGGGCATGTCGGTGGGCGGCTTCATGGCGCTGGAGTTCGCCCTCGCCTACCCCGAGCGACTGGCCGGGCTGATCGTCATCGCCGCCGCCTCGCAAGGGTACACGCCCGAGGAGCGGGAGGCCTACCACGGCCAGTTCGACAAGCTGGACGTGGACGGCACGGTGCCGCGCGCCTTCGCCGAATGGGTGGCGCCCTTCTGCTTCGGCCAGACGACCCACGCCCACAACCGGCCCCTCGTAGAGCACTGGGTCGAGCGCTGGTCAACCACGGTGCCGGCGCGCGCGGTGCTCTTCCAGGGCCGCTCGTGGATCGACAAGGACGACATCACCGCGCGGCTCGCCGCCCTGCGGGTGCCGACGCTGGTGATCCACGGCGAGGAGGACGTGCCGATCCCCATCGAGCGCGCGCAGACCCTGGCGGACGCGCTGCCCGATGCGACATTCGCGCGAATCGCGCAAGCCGGGCACTCGGTCAATCTGGAGCAACCTGCGGCGGTGAACGCGGAAATCGCGCGCTTCCTCGGCCGCCTCGATCTCTCGTGAACCGACGAAAGGAACAGCCACCATGTCAGACACCGCATTCCTGGTGCTGCACTTCCAGAACGGCGTCGCCCACCCCGAGGGCGTGTGGGGCAAGTACCTCCATCCCCAGGTGGAGAAGAACGGCTCGGTCGGCAACGCGCGGCGGGCGCTGGACGCGGCGCGGGCGCGCGGCATGCTGGTGATCTACGTGAACATCGCCTGGCGGCCCGGCTTTCCCGAGCTGCCCGACGATACCTGCGGCCTGCTCAAGGAGGCCAAGGACAACAACGAGTGCCTGGTGGGCTCCTGGGGCGCGGACGTGATCGACGAGCTCAAGCCGGAGGGCGACGAGATCATCGTCATCAACTTCGGCTCCGACAGCTTCGAGGGCACCGACCTCGACCTGATCCTGCGGAACCGCGGGATCAGACGCCTCTGCGTCGTCGGCCAGTGCATCGAGCACGTCGTGGCGACGACGGTGAAGCGCGCGGTCAACATGGGCTATTCCGCCACGATCCTGAAGGACTGCACCAGCGGCTTCACCGACCAGAACTACGACGCCATGGTGGAGATCATGCCGCTCTACGCCGACCTCATCACCGCGGACGACTTCGTCGCGAAGAACTGAGCCGGCGCGGCGACGCCGAGACGGGAGAGACGACATGGCGATGGACTTGATCGTGCGCGGCGCCAACCTGCCCGACGGGCGGGCGGGCGTGGACATCGGCGTCCACGACGGGCGCATCGTCGCCGTGGAGCCGGCGCTGGAGGCCGAGGCCGGGCAGGAGATCGACGCTTCGGGCCGGCTGGTCTCGCCGCCCTTCGTCGATGCCCACTTCCACATGGACGCGACGCTGGCACGCAGCCTGACGCGCGCCCTGCCGGCGAGCGGGCAGTCCGGCCTCCTCTTCGACGGCATCAACATGTGGGACGCGCTGAAGCAGCGACTGAGCGCGGAGGAAGTCGTCGAGCGGGCGCTGACCTATTGCGACATGGCGATCGCCCAGGGCATCCAGGCCATCCGCAGCCACGTGGATGTCTGCGACGAGCGGCTGACCGGCGTGGAGGCGCTGCTCGAGGTCAAGCGCCGGGTCTCGGGGTACATCGACCTGCAGCTCATCGCCTTCCCGCAGATGGGCTACTACCGCTACGCGGGCGCGCAGCAGCACCTGAAGCGGGCGCTCGACATGGGGGTCGACGTGGTCGGCGGCATTCCCCATTTCGAGCGCACGATGGCCGACGGCACGGCGTCGGTGAGCGAGCTGCTGGAGATCGCGGCGGAGCGCGGGCTGCTGGTCGACATGCATTGCGACGAGACCGACGACCCGCTGTCGCGCCATATCGAGACGCTCTCCCGCGAGACGCTGCGCCTCGGCCTGCAGGGGCGGGTGGCGGCCTCGCACCTGACTTCCATGCACGTCATGGACAACTACTACGTCAGCAAGCTGATCCCGCTGATCGCCGAGTCCGAAATCGACGTGATCCCCAACCCTCTCACCAACATCGCGGCGTGGGGGGACAACAACGGCAGCTATCCGAAGTGGCGCGGCATGACGCGCGTGCCGGAACTGAGGGAGGCCGGCATCACGCTGGCCTTCGGTCAGGATTGCGTGATGGACCCGTGGTACGTCTACGGCAGCGCCGACATGCTGGAGGTCGCGCACATGGGCTCGCACGTCGCAGCCATGTTCAGCGACGACCAGGTGAGGGCCTGCTTCGACGCGGTCACGGTGAACCCCGCCCGGATCCTTCACCTCGAGGGTTACGGACTGGAGCCCGGCTGCCATGCCGACATGGTCGTGCTCCAGGCCGCGGACCCGCTGGAGGCGATCCGGCTGAAGGCGACGCGGCTCGCGGTGATCCGCCGCGGCGAGGTGGTCGCCCGCACGCCTGCGGCCGTGACGGAGCTCTCCGTGCCGGGACGGCCGAACAGCGTCGCGCTGACCTACAGGCCCGCCGACCCGGACAACGCATAGCGCCGGGCTCAGACTCTCTCGATGCTGCTCTCGGCGATGAGGCGGTTGATGGCGCGGCGCTTGTCCTGCGCTTCCTCCACCGAGACGGCGCGGAAGCGGTAGACGTCCCCCGGCCTGGACTGGGCGAGCTTCCAGAACGCGGCGGAGGGCACGGTGTAGGGGTTGATGAAGCCGCCCGTGCTCGGCCCGTCGTTGACCAGGATGATCGGAGTCTGCCCGCACAGGTTGACTGCGCCCACGGGATAGCCGTGATCGAGGATGTTGGAGGGGTCCTCGCCGTGCTCGGGGCGCTTGTCGGTTGCCTTCGCCGTGAAGCTCCAGGCCGGGCCGTCGAGGCGGAAGCCGGTGCGGTTGCTGCGGCTCTGCACGGTCCAGTCGCTCTCCAGGAACCTCCTGTGGCCGGCCTCGTCGATCCAGTCGTCGTTGGGGCCGGGCACGGCCTCCATCTGCCACACCCGCTCGTCCGTGAGCGGCGGCCGGCACTCCTCCCGCACCCGCCGGCCGGGCTCGCCCGCGCCATCGCCGGTGCCGAGCGGCAGGCGCTGCCCCTCCTTGAGTGCGTAGCCGTCGAGCCCGCCGATTCCGGCCTGGTGGAAGGTCGCACGCGAGCCCAGCACCGGCGCAGTCTCGATGCCGCCGGCGATCGCCAGGTAGGCGCGGGCGCCGATGCGCGCGAAGCCGAGCGACAGCACTTGGCCTGCGCGGACGACGACGCTCTCCCACAGCGGCAGCGGCGCGTTGTCGAGGGTGGGCTGCATCGCGGCGCCGGTGAGAGCGATCACCGCGTCGCGGCCGAAGCGGAGCGTCGGCCCGGTGAACTGGCATTCGAGGCCGGCGGCATCGGCCGCGTTGCCCACCAGCAGGTTGGCGAGGCGGAAGGACCAGTCGTCCATCGGGCCGGAGAAGGGGAAGCCCTGCTCCCAGTAGCCGATGCGGCCCGGCCAGTCCTGCACCGTGGTCTCGAGCCCCGGCTTGATCACCTCCAGCATGGTCAGAAGCGCACCGTCTCGTCGATGGTGGCGAGCCAGCGGTGGTAGTTGCCGATGGAGAAGCGCTGGTACTCGGCCACGTTGTGGAGGTAGGTGCCGGCCTCCACCTGGGCGGCGACGTGCTCGTATTCCTCCGCGCTCGCCGGGATGAAGCGCACGCGGTCGCCGGGGCGGAAGAGTGCGAGGCTCTCGGCGAATGCCGCGAGCCGCTGTTGCGGGTCCCAGATCGGCACCGGCGTGCGCGCGATCATCTGGTAGCCGCCGGGCGTGCGGTCGGGATAGATCGAGCAGAGCGAGCCGCCGATACCGATGGTGCCCTTGTAGGTCCAGGTGCGCGGTGGGTCGTACTTGGGCGCGGTGAGCCGGCAGCGCGGGTCGAGCGGCATGAGCGAGACCAGGCCGGGGTAGAACCCGAGTGCCGCCACCCAGTAGTCGGTGCCGGAATGGACGCGGGCGAGCTGGGCCAGATCGGCGAGCCCGTTGAGGCGCGCCACCAGCTCGGGGTCCCGCTCCTTCTGCGCGATCTTGGCGCAGTAGTCGTCGTAGCACTCCCGCGTCCAGGGATCGAAGTAGCGGATCGGCAGGTAGAAGATGCGGCTGTCGAGCTCCAGCCCGTCGAGGGGACCCACGGCGTGGAAGAGCGCCGTCACCTCGGCCACCACGTCGGCATACGGGATGCGCTCGAAGTCGTAGCTGATCATGATCGAGGTGAGCTCGGGCACGATCTCGACGATGCCGGCGGGGCCCTCCTCGCGGATCAGCCGGGAGACGCTGTGCACGCGGAAGTTGAGATCGAAGCTCATCTCGTCGCCGAGTTCCATCTCGATGAAGCGGTCGCCGCCGGGCCTGAAGACGGGCTCGGAGAAGATCATCGAGGCGCCCCCTCCCCAGCACCGCGCGGCCGGGCGTGCCTTGCTCGGCCAGCGATCGATGACGCATACTCGCCCGCCGGGCACCGGCTGCGGCGGGAAAACGCCGCCCCGGAGCGTCCCGCAAGCGAATCAGGGAGATGAAGATGCATCCGAGAGCCGTTCTGGCAGCCGGCGTCCTTGGCGCGGTCGGCGTAGCCATGTCCATGCCCGCCTTCGCGGAGACCGACTATGTCGCGAAATACGGGATCAAGGAAGACATTCCGGGCGCCTGCTCCTACGCCTCGACCGACGCGAAGGACTACACCGGACACGAGATCACCATCCTGACCCACGCCGTGCCCGTGATGGGCGAGCCGGTGGCGCTGCACTCCAAGCAGTTCGAGGAGCTCACCGGCGGCACGGTCAACGTGGTGCACGCCCCCTTCGGCGAGCTCTACCAGAAGGTGATGATCCCCTTCCAGACCGGCCAGCACGTCTACGACATTGTCTACGGCGGCTCCTACTGGATCGGCGACTGGGCGCCCCACCTGGCACCAGTGCCGCAGAAGTACCTCGACACCGACGAGATGAAGGACGTCACGCCGGCCTACCAGGGCGTCGCAAGCTGGAACGGCCAGCGCCTGCAGTACACCTTCGACGGCGACCGCAACTACTTCAAGTACATCCTGCCGCCCTTCGAGGACGCCGGGAACCAGGCCAAGTTCAAGGCCGAGTACGGCCGCGACCTCGAGGTGCCGACGACCTGGGAGGAATACGCCGAGGTCGCCACCTTCTTCAGCGGCTGGGACTGGGACGGCGACGGCGAGCTGGAGTACGGCTCGACCGAGATCGTCAAGCGCGACGACGTGGCCTTCGCCAACTTCATCACCCGCGTCGCCTCCTACGCCAAGAACCCGAACGTGACCGGCGGCTTCTGGTTCGATCTCGAGACCATGACGCCGCAGGTCAACAACCCGGGCTTCGTCAAGGGGCTGGAGATGTGGATGGACGCGCTCCGCTACATGCCCCCGGGCGGCATCAACTTCGGCATCGGCGAGGAGATCTTCTCCTGGGGCGGCGGCGAATCGCTGATGAGCGTCACCTGGGACGACGCCTTCATCCAGGCGATGCAGCCCGATTCGCCGATCCGCAACAAGATCCGCGTCGGCACCGAGTACGGCCCGTCCATGGGCTCGCACAAGGTGTGGAACCGGGTCAGCGGCCAGTGGGACGAGTTCGAGACCCCCTCGGTCGCGCCCTACGTGACCTGGGGCTGGGGCGCCGGCGTCTCCAAGTACAGTGAAGAGCAGGAGATGGCGTTCGACTGGTTCTGCTTTTTCTCGAACTATGCCAACACCAACCACGACCTGCTGATCGGCCGCTTCGGCGTCAATCCCTTCCGCACCAGCCACATGGACCCCGACTACTGGGAGAAGGAAGCCGGCTGGGATCGCGCGGTGGCCGAGAGCTTCACCACCATGCTGCAGGGCATGGACACGAGCACCAACCGGGTCTTCGACCTGCGCGTGCCCGGCGTCAACCAGTTCTACACCGCCATGATGGCGGGCGTCGCCAAGGCGATGGCCGGCGAGATGACGGCCCAGGCCGCGCTCGACGAAGTCGCCGAGGAATGGACGCGCATCGCCGACCGGATCGGCGTCGACGTGATCCGCGAGGCCTACAAGAACGTGGTCGCACTCGAGGACAACGTCCCGCTGGATCAGGTCAAGTAGGGCCGGCCGGAATCGAGACGGACGGCATTTTCCACATGAGGAGACCGGCGGGCTGAGGCCCGCCGGTCGTTCTTCGCCCGGCCATGCTGGACTCGCGCTACAAGCACATCTTCCTGCTGCCGGCGCTGCTGGCGCTGGTCGCGATCATCATCTTTCCGCTGATCTACACGGTGCGCCTCAGCCTCTCCGGCTGGGACGTGAACTTTCCCGAGCTCGACTACATCGGCTGGGACAACTACGCCCGCGCCATCGCCGACGGGCGCTTCTGGGATTCCATGGGCACCCTCTACCTGATGGTGCTCTTCTGCGTCGTCTTCGAGTACCTGCTGGGCTTCGCGCTGGCGCTCATGCTGTGGAAGGAGGTGACGGCCGGGCGCTTCTTCCGCGTGCTCTTCATCGTGCCCATGTGCGTCACCCCGGTGGTGATGGCGGTGGTCTGGCGCACGATCTTCCACGAGACGCTGGGGCCGATGAACGACGTGCTGGGCTGGTTCGGCATCCCGGCGGTGCCATGGCTGAGCAAGAGCGGCCCGGCCTTCGCCGCGGTCATCATCATCGACGTCTGGCAGTGGACCTCCTTCATGTTCATCCTGCTGCTGGCGGGGCTGATGTCGCTGCCGCGCGAGCCCTACGAGGCGGCCCAGATCGACGGCGCGGGCCCGATCCGCACCTTCGTCCACGTCACCTTCCCGCTGATGGCGCCGATCACGCTCGGCGCGCTGATCATCCGCCTGATCGAATCCTCCAAGCTGATGGAGACGATCTACGCGCTCACCTCGGGCGGACCGGGGTCGTCGACCGAGACCACCAGCTACCTGCTCTACATCCGCGGCCTGCGCGAGTTCCAGATCGGCTACACCGCCTCGCTCTCGATCATCTATCTCGCGATCATGATCATCGCGCTGACCATCTTCGCCCGCTCGATGAGCCGGCTGATGATCGGCCGGCAGGGGCCGGTGCGCGCATGAGCACGCTCGAGCCGGTGCGGGAGCGGGTGCGCGGCGTCGCCATGACCGGGCTCAGGGCCGACCTCTACCGGGTGCTGAAGTACGCGGCATTGATCGCCTGGGCGATCTTCGTGGTGGCGCCCTTCCTGTGGGCGCTCAGCACCTCGTTCAAGAGCGACCCGGGCGTGGTCGGCGGCGCGACCTACATCCCCTTCCTCGAGTACGAGCCCACGGTCGACGGCTGGACCGCGCTCTTCCGCGACACCAGCTCGGGCGGGATCAGCATGCAAGGGCCCTACCTCTCCAGCCTCGTGGTGAGCCTGATCTCGACCGCGATCGCGCTCTTCCTCGGCACGCTCGCGGCCTACGGGCTCTCGCGCTTCACCTTCCGCGCAGGCCCCCTGGGCAACAACGACATCACCTTCTTCTTCATCTCCCAGCGCATCATGCCGCCGGCGGTGCTCGCGATCCCCTACTTTCTGCTGCTGCGCTTCACCGGCCTGCTGGACACCCACCTCGGGCTGATCCTGGTCTACGTGGCGATGCTGCTGCCCATCGTCGTCTGGGTGATGGTGGACTTCTTCAACACCGTGCCGATCGAGCTGGACGAGGCGGCGCTGATCGACGGCTGCAACCCGATCCAGGCGTTCTACCGCATCATCCTGCCCAACTGCGCGCCCGGCATGGTGGTGGCGACGCTGCTCTGCATCATCTTCTCGTGGAGCGACTTCTTCTTCGCGCTGACGCTGACCTTCGCCAAGGTGCAGCTCTTGCCGCCCACCATCGTGATCCTCAATTCCAACAAGGTGCCGTGGTGGAGTCTGAGCGCGTCCGCGCTGGTCTCGGTGCTGCCGCTGGTCATCATCGCCTTCGTGCTGGAGCGCTACCTCGCGCGCGGCACGCTCGCCGGCGTGATCCGGGAGTAGGGCCGTGGCGGAAGTCGTTGTCAGCGGCGTCTTCAAGCGCTTCGGCCCGGTCGCAGCGCTCAGCGAGATCGACCTCACCGTCCACGACAACGAGTTCGTGGTCCTGGTGGGGCCGTCGGGCAGCGGCAAGTCCACGCTGCTCCGCATCGTCGCCGGGCTCGAGCGCCAGAGCGAGGGCAGCGTCACCATCGACGGGCGCGACATGGCGGGCGTCGCGCCGAAGGACCGCGACGTGGCGATGGTGTTCCAGAGCCACGCGCTCTACCCGCACATGAACGTGTTCGACAACCTCGCCTTCAACCAGCGCATCCGCGGGGTCGACCGCAAGACCGTGGACGCCAGGGTGCGGGAGGTCGCGGAGCGGCTGGAGATCACCGAGCTGCTGCGCCGCCGCCCGCGCCAGATGTCGGGCGGGCAGCGCCAGCGCGTCGCCATCGGCCGCGCCCTGGTGCGGGATCCGCGCATCTTCCTCTTCGACGAGCCGCTCTCCAACCTCGACGCGGAGCTCAGGGTGCGGCTGCGCACCGTGATCAAGCGCCTGCACAAGGAGATGCGGCGCACCTCGGTCTACGTCACCCACGACCAGGTGGAGGCGATGACGCTCGCCGACCGCGTCGTCGTGCTGCGCGACGGGCGGATCGAGCAGATCGGCGATCCCGATACGCTCTACGAGCGGCCGGCCAACGAGTTCGTCGCGGGCTTCATCGGCTCGCCGGCGATGAACTTTCTGCAGGGCGAGGCGGCAGGCGGCGTGGTCCGAATCGGCACGGTGGAGACGACGGCAGCGGACTCGCTGAGCGGCCCGGTCACCGTCGGCATCCGGCCCGAGGACCTGCTGGCCGAGGGCGCGGGCGACGGTGCCAGCATCCGCGCGCGAATCACCCTGGTCGAGCCCATGGGCGCGGACACGCTGGTCTTCTGCACCACCGAGGAGGGCCAGGAGCTCACCGTCCGCCTGCCGCGCTACACCGCGGTGCGCGAGCGGGAGACGCTCTCCCTCACCCCGCGCCCCGGCGCCGTCCACCTCTTCGACCCCGAGACCGGACAACGACTGAACTGAATTCACCACTGGAGGAACCCATGAAGGCAGCGACGCTCCACGGCTACGACGAAGCCCTCACCAGCCCCGAATTCGTGACCTACGAGGAGGTGGACGACCCGGCCATCGACAAACCCACCGACGTGATCGTCCGCATCGGCGGCGCGGGCGTCTGCCGCACCGACCTCCACATCGTCGAGGGCGTGTGGAAGGGGCACGTCGACCTCGCCTTCCCCCACATCATGGGGCACGAGAACGCGGGCTGGGTCGAGGCGGTGGGCAGCGGCGTCGAGAGCGTCGAGGTCGGCGACCCGGTGATCTGCCACCCGCTGGTGACCAGCGGCCACTGCCTCGCCTGCCGGCGCGGCAACGACATGCACGCGGCCGAGAGCAGCTTCCCCGGCATCAACGCGGCGGGCGGCTACGCCGACTATCTGCTGACCGGCGAGCGTGCGCTCATCAAGCTGCCCCAGAGCCTCGCGCCCAAGGACGTGGCGCCCTACACCGACGCAGGGCTCACCGCCTACCGCGTCGCCAAGAAGGCCGCAGGCCATCTGGTGCCGGGCGAGTTCGCCGTCATCATCGGCGCCGGCGGCCTCGGCCATATCGGCATCCAGTCGCTGGCGGCGCTGTCGGCGGCCGAGATCGTCGTGGTGGACGGCTCCGACCTCGCGCTGGGCCTGGCGAAGGAATGCGGCGCCCATCATGTCGTCAAGGCGGGCGACGGTGCGGTGGACGAAGTGATGTCGCTCACCGGCGGGAACGGCGCCGAGGCGGTGATCGACTTCGTCGGCGAGGGCGACGCCATCGACAAGGGCCTGGAGATGACCCGCGCCGGCGGCTTCTACTACATCGTCGGCTACGGCGGCCGCATCCAGATCCCGGCGATCGACATGATCGTCACGGAGAAGACCATCGTCGGCAACCTGGTGGGCACCTACGCCGAGCTGGTCGAGCTCATGGCGCTCGCCGACCGCGGGCTGGTGACGCTGGCGACGCGGGAGTACGCGCTCGCCGACGCCAACCAGGCGCTGCACGACCTCCATGCCGGCACCGTGAAGGGCCGGGCGGTGCTGATCCCGTGAGGGAGCGCCGGGCCGGGCGATAGCGCAGGCGGGCCGCAGCGTGGAGACGCTCGCCCAGGGCCTCGCCGCCGCGTGTCGGGAGCGCGGCGTGCGCCGCGCCTTCGGCGTGCCCGGCGGGGCCAGCAGCCTCGACGTGATCGACGCCTTCGCCGCGGACGGCATCGACTTCGTGCTCACCCACGGGGAGACCGCCGCGGCGCTGATGGCTGCGGTGGGCGCCGAGCTCGGCGGCGCGCCCGGCGTGGTGGTGACGGGCGTCGGGCCCGGTGCCGCCAGCGCGGTCAACGGCATCGCCTACGCCGCGCTGGAGCGCGCGCCCGTGCTGCTGGTCAGCGACGCCCTGGCGGAGCCCGCGCCCGGGCACCACGCCCTGCACCAGCGCTTCGACCAGCAGGCCCTCTTCGCGCCGCTGGTCAAGGCCTACGCCAGGCCCGAGCCGGGCACCGGGCGCGGCGTGATCGACGCCCTCCTCGACAGCGCAGCGGCGCATCCCGCGGGGCCGGTGCAGCTCGACCTCACGAGCGCCGCAGCCGGCGACAGCGGGCCGCTCGTCCCGCCGGGGCGGGAGCGGACACAGGCGGTGGAGACCGGCCACGACCTCGTCGCGCTGGCCGAGGCGAGCGAGCTGCTCGCCGATGCGAGCCGGCCGCTCATCGTGGCCGGCATGGAGGCGCGTGCGCCGGCGGCCAGCGCGGCGCTGCGGCAGCTCGCGCAGGTCCTCGGCTGCCCGGTGATGACCACCTACAAGGCCAAGGGCGCCATCGCCGACACCGATCCGCTCGCCGTCGGCTGCTTCACCGGGGCGAGCGCCGACGCTCGCTGCCTCGACGGCGCCGACCTGCTCATCTTCTTCGGCCTCGACCCGATCGAGCTGCTGCCGGGGCCGTGGCGCTTCGAGGGGCCGGTCCTCGCGCTTGCGCTCCACGACGGCTACGACTACCCGGCGGCGCCGACGGCCTCCCTGGCGGGCGAGCTTGCGCGCGCGGTCACGGCCCTGATCGCGACGGCGCGGCCCAGCGGCTGGTCGGCGCCGGAGATCGCCGCGCTCCGCCGGCGGCTGCGCAGCGGCCTCGCCATGACCGGGCCGCACGGCCGCAGCGCCGAGGACGTGGTGAGCGCGGTGCGCGGCGTCGCCCCGGCTGGGGCGCGCCTCACCGTCGATTCCGGCGCCCACATGTTCGCGGCGATGGGGCTGTGGCAGGCCGAGGCGCCGGGCGACGTGCTCAAGTCCAACGGTCTCTCCACCATGGGCTTCGCCCTGCCGGCGGCCATCGCCGCGGCGCTGGAGGAGCCGGCGCGGCCTGTCGTCGCCATGACCGGCGACGGCGGCCTGCACATGTGCCTGGCCGAGCTCGCCACCGCGGCCCGCCACCGCTGCCGCGTCGTGGTCGTGGTGTTCAACGATTCCCGGCTCTCGCTGATCGACATCAAGCAGCAGCGCCAGCAGCGGGCGAGCCGGGGCGTGCGCTTCGGCGAGATGGACCACGCCGCGGTCGCGCAGGGCCTGGGATGCCGCGGCTGGCGCGTGGGCGAGACCGACCCGCTGGCGCCGGCGCTGGCGGAGGCCTTCGCGCACGACGGGCCGGCGCTGGTCGACGTCGTCGTCGACCCCGGCGCCTACAATGCCCAGTACGAGGCGCTGCGCGGCTGAGCGGCGCGGGAGGAGCAGCCATGTCTGACGAGGAGGCGGTGCTCGCCGCCAACCGGGAGTTCTACCGCGCCTTCGCCGAACGCGACTTCGCGGCGATGGACGCGCTGTGGGCGCGCGAGACGCCGGTGGCCTGCATCCATCCCGGCTGGGACGTGCTGCTGGGGCGCGAGCCGGTGATGGAGAGCTGGGGCGCCATCCTCGGCGGGCCGGGGGCGCCGCAGATCCGCTGCGAGGCGCCCCGGGTCTTCGTCCTCGGCGAGGGCGCCTTCGTCATCTGCCGCGAGGTGCTGGGCGAGCAGGGCCGGCTGATCGCCACCAACGTCTTCGCGCGCGAGGACGGCGTCTGGCGCATGGTCCACCACCAGGCGGGACCGGCCAGAGCGCCCGCGCCCGCGCCAGCCGACGAGCGCCCGACTGGGCCGCTGCACTAGAGAACGCCGTCCGACCTTACGGGGTCGCACGCAGTTGCCGCACGTTTCCTTGTTTGCATGCAATGCGGTCCGGGTGCCCCCACCTCACCCCGCCCCCTCCTCCCCGGCGGGGGGGGGGGGGGGGGGGGGTGGGTGGCCCGCCCGGGCCCCCCGGCCACCCCCACCACCGGGGGGGGGGGGGGACGGGGGTAGGGGGGGG
>JAJDXK010000023.1 GCA_022823305.1 Alphaproteobacteria bacterium | reverse complement strand
GTAGGCGATGCCCGCGAGCGGCCCCATCGCAGGGCCTGACTTCACGGTGTAGATCGGCTTCGCCACCACGTCGTCCACGTGCATGACGCCGCCGGAGGACGTGCTGATCAGCACCTCGCCCTCGCAGCCGGCGGCGCGCAGGTCGCTCTCGAACTCGGCCAGATGGCTCTGCATCAGCGGCTTGAGCGAGGCATCGATGGCGGTGGACGAGGTGCGCGGGAACTCCCGGATGATCGGGTTGAGCTGATGCGAGAGGGTGTAGGGCACGCCCGGCATGATCTCGGCGATCATCTCGCCGACGCGGAGCTCGTGGTCGGGGTTCACGATCGACCAGAGCAGCGCGACCGCCACCGCGTCGACGCGCTTGCGCGGCAGGCCCTCGATGATGGCGCGTGCCGCGGCCTCGTCCAGCGCCCGCTCGACCCCGCCCTCGGCGTTGATCCGCTCCGGGATCTCGAAGGTAAGCCGGCGCGGGATGTAGGGCGGCGGGAACTCCATCGCGAGGTTGAGCGGCTCGCGCTTGCCGCCGTGGCGGTAGAGCAGCGTGTCGGGGAAGCCCTCGGTGGTGAGCAGCGCCGTCTTCGCCACCTTGCCCTCGATGATCGAGTTGGTGGACCGCGTGGTGCCGTAGATCAGCATCTCGGTCTCGGCGAGCAGCCGCTCGTAGGCGACGCCGGCGATCTCGCCTGCGTTGACGAGCGCCTCGCGAAAACCCTCGAAGGTGCGGTCCGGCGTGGTCAGCGCCTTGCCGACGGTGAGCCGGCCCGCCTCGTCGGCGACCACCACGTCGGTGAACGTGCCGCCGGTGTCGACGGCAATGCGATAGCCCATGGGCGTCTCTCCTAGCCCGGAATTCTCACGAATGTCATGGCCCGCGTCACCAGGCCCTGTGCAGGAGGTCGATCACCTGGTCGGTGGATGTCACCGGGCGCGGATTGCCGGCGACGATGATGTCCTCCAGCGCGTCCGCCGCGATGCCCGGGAAGTCGTCGTGGGTGACGCCGACATCGCGCAGGCGCCAGGGCAGGCCCATGTCGTCCCGCACCAGCATCGCCACCTCGTCGGCCGCCGCGGTGGCGGCCTCGTCGGCGCTCATGCCGGCGATGTCCAGCCCCATGGCCTCCGCCACCCAGGCCTGGCGGGTCGCGGTGGCCTCGCGGTTGAAAGCCATCACGTGTGGCATCATCACCGCCGAGGTCTCGCCGTGGGGGACGTTGCAGCGCGCGCCGAGCTGGTGGCCGATGCCGTGGCTCAAGCCCAGCGTCACGTTGGCGAGCCCGCAGACCGACATCCACGCCGCCACCATGCACTGCGCTCGCGCCGTCATGTCCTCGGGCTCCGCCCTGGTCTCGCGCAGGTAGCGCACCAGCATGTTGAGCGCGCGGTAGGCGAGCGCGTCGATGAAGGGCTGGGCCGTGGAGGAGCACATCGCCTCGATGCAGTGGTCGACCGCGCGCATGCCGGTGCCGAGCCAGAGCCGCTCCGGCGTCGCGAGCGTGAGGTCGGGGTCGAGGAAGACCGCCTTCGCCGTGATCCGCCGGTCGACGTAAAGGTCCTTGACCTTGCGCTCCTCGTCGGTGACGCCGACGAAGTAGGTGAACTCGCCCGCGGACAGCGTGGTCGGGATCGCGTACATCGGGATGGGGTCGCGGGTGAGCGAGGGGATCTCCACCTGGTCGGGATACGTGAACCTGATCATGTAGTCGTCGAGGCCGGAGGGCTCGTCGATCCCCTCGGCGAGGCAGATGAGCGCCGCCTTGGCGGTGTCGTTGGGCGTGCCGCCGCCGAAGCTGATCAGCGCGTCCGCCTCGCGCGCGCGCGCGTAGTCCGCGGCGGCGATCACCGTGCGGCGCGGCACGTGCTGGGTGGTCTCGTGGAAGACGCCGGCGCACTTGTTGCCGGCCGCGGCCGCGACCTTCTCCACCAGGTCGGTCTTCTCCGCCAGCGTGTGGCCGGTGACGATGACGGCGCGGCTCACGCCCTGCCTGTCGAGCTCCGCCGACAGGGCGTCGAGGC
The DNA here is from genome assembly GCA_022823305.1 of Alphaproteobacteria bacterium. Classification (GTDB taxonomy): domain Bacteria; phylum Pseudomonadota; class Alphaproteobacteria; order UBA828; family UBA828; genus WTGU01. The sequence goes on along the minus strand of JAJDXK010000023.1, from coordinate 112,699 downwards.
AGCCGGCGCCGAAATGGACCTCGTCCATCGGCAACCCGGTGAAGTGCCCCTTCAGCTCCTGCTTGGGCAGTGACAGCATGGCATACCTTTCCCGTCGCGGCGGCCGGGCCGGAGACTCTTGAGCAAACACTTGTTTGAAATCCGAGTCAATTCCGCGTAGAGCGTGGCGGCCCGCACCACTCCGGCAGGCGCGCGGAACGAGCGAGCGCGGGGAGCCGCCATGAGGCTGATCGACTTCTTCGAGCGGGGGCACCGCTACCATCCGGACCGCGCCTGCCTGATCGACGCGGCGGGCACGCTCAGCTACCGCGAAGTGGCGCGGCGCAGCCACCACACGGCCAACGCGCTTATCGCCGGCGGGCTCGTGCCGGGCGACCGGGTCGCGATCCTGAGCGCCAACAGCAGCCGCGCCTTCGAGGCCTGGATCGGCGCGGCCCGGGCCGGCGGCGTCTGGGTCGGCCTCGCCGCGCTCGCCTCGCCCGAGGAGAACGCCTACGTCATCAACCAGCGCGGCGCTGCCTGGCTCTTCTACGAATCCCGCTTCGAGGCGGCGGCCGCGCACTTCCGCGCCCACTGCCCGCAGCTCCGGCACCTCGTCTGCCTCGACGGCGCGGGCGATGGCGCCCCCTCCTTCGAGGCCTTCATCGAGGGACACGGCGAGGTGGCGCCCGAGCTGCCCGACGAGCGCGACGCGGTCATCAGCCACTTCACCTCCGGCGGCACCACCGGCCGGCCCAAGGGCGCCATGTGGTCCAACCTGATCTGGGAGGCCTGGAGCGCCAACGTCTACGCCCACCTGCCGATCAGCAAGCCGCCGGTGCACCTGGTGGCGACTTCGATGGCCCACGGCGCCGGTGTCTTCGCCTGGCCCGCGATGGCCTTCGGCGGCACTACGGTGTGCCTGCAGAGCGCCGACCCGCTGGCGGTGATGGAGGCGATCGACCGCCACGGCGTGACCCACACCTTCATGCCGCCGACGGTGATCTACATGATGCTGGCGCACCCGCGGGCGCGCGAGTTCGACTTCTCGACCCTCGACTACTTCGTCTACGGCGGCGCGCCGATGTCGGCCGACAAGGTGGCGGAGGCCATCGACCTCTTCGGCCCCTGCATGACCCAGATCTACGGCCAGGCCGAGTGCCCTTGCACCATCGGCATCCTGACGCCCGCCGACCACCTGGAGGCGCTGGCCGATCCCGCCAAGCGCCATCGCCTGCTGAGCTGCGGCCGCCCGCCGGTCTTCGTCGAGGTCGAGATGATGGACGAGGACGGCATCCTGCTGCCCACGGGCGCGTGGGGCGAGATCGTGGTGCGCGGCACCTTCGTCTCCCTCGGCTACTACGACGACCCCGAGGGCACGGCGGCGATCCAGGCCCACGGCTGGCACCACACCGGCGACATCGGCCACAAGGACGAGGACGGCTTCGTCTACATCGTCGACCGCAAGAAGGACATGATCATCTCGGGCGGGCTCAACGTCTTCCCCATCGAGATCGAGCGGGTGATCTGGAGCCACCCGGCGGTGCAGGACTGCGCCGTGATCGGCGTGCCCGACGAGAAGTGGGGCGAGGCGGTGAAGGCGGTGGTCGAGCTCAAACCCGGCGAGAGCGTGAGCGGCGACGAGCTCATTGCCCTCTGCAAGCGCGCGCTCTCGGCCTACAAGGCGCCCAAGACGGTGGAATTCTGGGACGCGCTCCCCCGCAGCGGCGTCGGCAAGGTGCTCAAGCGCAAGGTGCGCGAGCGCTTCTGGGAAGGGCACGAGCGGAAGATCTAGGGGCTGGGCAACACGGCGAATCCCGCCAGCGAACGTGGCTGGACCAGGGAGGAACTCTACGAGCGCGGCAGCCCCAGGGCCGACTAGCCACCAGCGCTCTCGTCTACCTGTGCGCTGTCAGCTCTCCTGAATGGCTGGCCCGTGCGTGCTCCTCGCAACGCGCAGTTGCGCACCGGGCGATTCCAATCTGGCCCGGTTCGCTCTACCATTCGGGGCGAGGCGCGGGATGCGCGCCGGGGAGGATGCGATGAAGACGATCGATATCACGGCGGACGAGATGGAGAGCCGGATCTCGCGCTACGACGCGCTGGAGCCGCTGCCGATCCAGCAGGACCCCGAGATCCCGCAGGAGGCCAACGACGTCATCTACGCGCGCAAGCTGCTCTCGGTGATCGGCCTCGGCGGCGACGTGGAGACGCCCATCAACACCGGCGCGCCCATCGTGGACGCCGCCGGCATGACCATGACGCTCGCCGTCTGCCCGCCGGGACAGGGCCCCTCGCTGCACGCCCACCACCAGACCTACGAGACCTTCACCGTGCTCAAGGGCCGCTTCGAAGTGACCTGGAACGACGACGGCAGCGGCCGCGCCGAGCTCGGCGAGTTCGACACCATCTCGGTGCCGCCCCGGGTCAACCGCGCCTTCCGCAACATCGGCGAGGGCGAAGGCGTGCTGCAGGTGCTGATCACCGGCGGCGTGCACGACATGACCGACATCGACATGGCGCCGTCCACCGCGGTCAAGCTCGACGCCATCCAGCCGGGCGTGAAGGAGAAATTCGCGGCCAGGGGCCTCACCTTCACCGCGCAGAAGGACGAGGCCGCCTGAGCGGCGCGCAGGCGCGGAAGGGCGCCGCCATGGAGAGCGTGCGCATCGGCGTGATCGGCCTCGGCTGGTTCGGCGAAGTCCATTGCGACGCCATCGAGGCCACGCCGGGGCTGGAGCTCGCCGGGCTCTGCACCCGCACCGAATCCAGGCTCGAAGACCTCGGCCGCAAGTACGGCGTCGGCGTGCTGGAGACCGACTACCGCCGGCTGCTTGCGCGCGACGACCTCGACGCCGTCAGCGTCGTCACCATGTGGGACCAGCACACCGAGCCGACGCTGGCCGCACTCGATGCGGGCAAGCACGTCTTCCTCGAGAAGCCGATGGCGTCCACGGTGGACGACTGCGCCCGCATCGTGGCGGCGGCAGACGCAGCGCCGGGCTTCCTGATGGTGGGACACATCTGCCGCTTCAACCCGCGCTACGCCGCGGCCAAGCGCGAGATCGAGGCGGGCTCCATCGGCCGCATCGTGGCCTTGAGCTCGCGCCGCAACATCCCGGCGGCGTGGACGCCCGAGATCCTGAACAAGATCGGCCCCATCATCGGCGATGCCATCCACGACACCGACCTGATGCTGTGGTTCACCGGCGCCAAGGTGGTGAGCGCCTACGCCCAGACCGTCGACGTGCGCGGCCTCAAGCACCCGGACATCGGCCAGACCATGTACCGCTTCGATTCCGGCGCCACGGCGACGCTGGAGACGGTGTGGTGCATGCCGGAGAAGACCCCCTTCGACATCGACGAGCGCATGTCGATCATCGGCACCGAGGGCTTCATCCACATCCAGGACACCTTCCCCAACATCGGCATCTGCACCAAGGACGGCTTCAGGAGCCCCGACACCACCTACTGGCCCGAGCTGCACGGCGCGCTCTCCGGCGCGCTCCGCGAGGAGTTCCTCTACTTCACCCGCTGCGTGCGCGAGAACACGCCTCCTTCCATCATCACGCCCGAGGAGTCGATGGAGGCGGTGCGAACCACGCTCGCGGCCGAGCGCTCCGCCGCCATCGGCGAGGTCGTCCGCCTCGACTAGGGCGTTCCCGGCTCGCCCCGGCGCTTCGGGCCTCTCAGCCTGCGTCGTAGGGGCACGCTGCGACGTGATCCTCACCCACCTCGCGCATGGCCGGAACCTCGTCGGCGCAGGCGTCGCGGACGATGGGGCAGCGGGTGCGGAACACGCAGCCGGAAGGCGGCGCCAGAGGCGACGGCAGCTCGCCCCCCAGTCCCGTCGCCTGGCGCCCGCGCTCGACCGCAGGGTCAGGCACGGGTGCGGCCGCGATCAGGGCGCGGGTGTAGGGATGACGGGGCGCACGCACGAGTTCGCCAGCCGCCGCATGCTCAAGCACGCGGCCCAGGTAGAACACCATGATGCGGTCGGCGATGTGCTTCACCACGCCCAGGTCGTGGGAGATGAAGATCAGGGAGAGGCCGAGGTCGCGCTGCAGGTCCTGCAGCAGGTTGACGATCTGCGCCTGCACGCTGACGTCCAATGCCGAGACCGGCTCGTCGCAGATCACCAGCCTTGGCCCGACGATGAGCGCGCGCGCGATGCCGATGCGCTGGCACTGACCGCCGGAGAACTCGTGCGGGTAGCGGTTCATGTGCTCGGGCAACAGGCCCACCCGTTCCAGCATCGCGGCTGCGCGCGAGCGGACCTCGTGCCTGGGCAGGCCTCTCTCGTGGGTCGTGAGCGCCTCGGCGACGATCTCGCCCGCCGTCATGCGGGGGTCCAGCGCGCCCAGCGGGTTCTGGAAGATCATCTGGATGTCGCGGCGAAGGGGGCGGCGCTGCTCCGCTCCCATCGCCAGCAGATCCGCGCCCTGCCAGAGCGCCTGCCTGCGCGAGGCAGGCACCGTGCCGATCAGGGCGCGGGCGAGGCTGGACTTGCCCGACCCGCTCTCGCCGACGATGCCGAGGGTCTCGGCCGGCGCCAGGTCGAAGCTGACGTTGCGGACGGCCTGAAGCGCCCGCGCCCGTGCCCAGGGTGGGCTCCCCCCGGGTCGCACGCGATAGGTCACGCCAAGCTCGCGCACCGAGAGGAGAGGCGCGCTCATGCCACACCTTCCAGGGGCCGATGGCAGGCAACCACCCGGTCCGGCGCGGGGCGCTCGCTCGCCGGCCGCTCGCGGTGGCAGCGCTCCTCCACCCGCGGGCAGCGCGCGGCAAAGGGGCAGCCGGCGGGGAGCAGATTCGTGCCGAGAGGATCGCCGGGGATGCTGCGCAGCCTCTCGTCGTCCCGGTCGAGCCGCGGCACGGCGTCCAGCAGGCTCCGCGTGTAGGGATGGTGCGGTGCGGCGAAGATGCGCGCGACCGGACCGCTCTCCATGACGCGGCCGCCGTAGAGCACGACCATCTCGTCGCAGTGTCCCGCCACGATGCCGACGTCGTGGGTGACCAGGATCACGGTGGTGCCGAAGCGCGCGCGCACGTCTGCGAGCAGGCGCATGATCTGGCCCCGCACGGTGGCGTCCAGCGCCGTGGTCGGCTCGTCGGCGATCAAGAGGCGCGGGCGGCAGAGCAGGGCCATGGCGATCAGCACCCGCTGCAGCATGCCGCCCGAGAACTCGTGCGGGTACATGCCGATCCGCGTGGCCGCCTCGGGCACCTCCATCGCATCGAGCAGACCGATCGCCTCGGCCAGCGCCGCGCGCCGGCTCATGCCCTTGTGCAGCGTCAGCACCTCGGTCATCTGGTGCGAGATCCGCATGTACGGGTTGAGCGCGGTCATCGGGTTCTGAAAGATCATCGCGATCTGGCTGGAGCGGATCCGGTTCAGCGCCCCCTCGTCGAGGCCGAGCAGCTCGGTGCCGTCGAACGTCACCGAGCCGGCGGCGGCACCGTTTCGCGCCAGCAGACCCATGATGGCGAACATGATCTGGCTCTTGCCGGAGCCGCTCTCGCCGACGACCGCGACCGACTGCCCGGCGCCGATTGCAAGATCGACGCCGTTGACGGCGTTGACCGTGCCGTCGCCGGTCTCGAAGGTCACACTGAGATCGCGTACCCGGAGCAGCGTCACGGCTCAGCGGTCCTTGGGGTCGAGCGCATCGCGCAGCCCGTCGCCCAGGAAGAAGAGCGCGAACAGCGTGACGACGAAGAAAAAGAGTGGGAAGAGGAGCTGCCAGAGCGTGCCGTACTGCATCTGGCTCGCGCCGTCGTTGATGAGCGCGCCCCAGCTCGTGTCCGGCTCCTGCACGCCGAGGCCGAGGAAGCTGATGAAGCTCTCGTAGATGATCATCGAGGGTACCAGCAGCGTGGCGTAGACGACGATCACGCCCAGCAGGTTGGGGATGACGTGGCGCAGGATGATCCTGGCGGGCCTGACCCCGATCGCCACCGCCGCCTCCACGTATTCGCGCTTCTTGATGCTCAGCGTCTGGCCGCGCGCGATCCGCGCCATGTCGAGCCAGCTGATGAGACCGATTCCGACGAAGAGGATGAGGATCGAGCGCCCGAACACGACCATGAACAGGATCAGCACGAACATGTAGGGTATGGCCATCATCACGTCGACGATGCGCATCATCACGCTGTCGACCCTGCCGCCGAAGTAGCCCGCGACGGCGCCGTAGAGCGTGCCGACCACCATCGAGATCAGGGCGCCGAGGATGCCCACCATCAGCGAGATGCGGGTCCCCTGCACCGTGCGCGCGAAGAGATCGCGGCCGAGCTCGTCGACGCCGAAGTAGTGGCCGTTCGCGAGCGAGGGCGCGCCTTCCTCGGCCACGTTGCCGAGCAGCGCCCAGTCGATCTCCTCGTTGCTCCAGGCCGCGAACAGGTCGCCGAAGAGCGCGAAGACGAGAAGAAGCACGAGAACGGCCAGGCTCGCCACGGCGGCGCGGTTGCGCAGGAAGCGGTTGCGGGCGTCGCGCCAGAGCGAGCGGCCGCCGGCTGCGTCCTCGACGCTCGCGGCGCTCAGGGAGCGGATGGCGCGCCGGCCGAAGATGAAGGGCGACACTTCAGTACCGGATGCGCGGGTCTATCCAGGCGTAGAGCAGGTCCACCACCGTGTTGAAGAGGATGGTGAGCCCGCCGGCCAGGATGGTGATCCCCATGATCACCGGATAGTCGCGGTTGAGCGCCGAGTTGACGAAGAACTGGCCGATGCCGCCGGTCGCGAAGAAGACGTCGATCACGACCGAGCCGGTGATCATGCCGACGAAGGCCGGCCCGAGATAGGAGATCACCGGCAGCAGCGCCGGCTTCAGCGCGTGGCGGAAGACGATGCGCCACATGGGCAGGCCCTTGGCCCGGGCGGTGCGGATGAAGTCCGCGTTCAGCACCTCCAGCATGGACGAGCGGGTGATGCGCGCGATCGAGGCCATGAACGAGGTCGAGAGCGCGATGACCGGCATGATGACGTAGGGCCAGTGCCCGCCCTGCCAGCCGCCGCCGGGAAGCCAGGCCAGCCAGAGCGTGAAGATCAGCGTCAGGATCGGCGCCAGAACGAAATTGGGCAGCACCTGGGCGCCGATGGAGACGCCGACGGAGAGATAGTCGAGAAGGGTGTTGTGGTGGACCGCCGCCGCGATGCCCAGCGAGACGCCCACCAGGACGGCCACCAGGAAGGACCAGCCGCCGTAGGTGAGCGTCACCGGGAAGCCTTGTTCGATGATGTCGTTGACGCTCTGGTCGGTGTACTGGAACGAGGGGCCGAAATCGAACTCGGTCACGATGGAGACGACGTAGCGCCAGATCTGCACCGCGAGGGGCTGATCGAGCCCGTACTTGTGCTGCAGGTTGGCCATCACCTCGGGCGGCAGCGTGCGCTCGGTGTCGAAGGGCCCGCCCGGTGCTGCGTACATCAGCACATAGGAGACGACGATGAGGATGAGGAGCGTGGGAACAGCGACGGCGAGGCGCTTGAGGAGGAAGTAGATCATCCGAACACCCGGCCCCGGGACCCGTGCCGGCGGGCCCCGACCTCAGCTCAGTTCGCGACGCGGTAGAGGTTCCTGGCGTACCAGTTGTTCTCGACGTTGTTGTAGGGCCAGCCCCTCATGTCGCTGGAGAGCAGGAACGTGTTGGCGTAGTGGTAGATCGGGATGATGGCCATGTCCTCGGCAAGGATCCGCTCGACCTCGGCATAGATGGCGCTCGGGTCCTGGGTGGTCCTGGAGGCACGCATGAGCTCGTCCACCCTGGGGTTCGAATACCTGCCGTCGTTCGCCCCGTGGGTCGTGGTCAGCAGATCGAGAAAGGTCGAGGCCTCGTTGTAGTCCCCGCACCATGCCGAGCGGGCCACGTCGAATTCCTGATTGTTGCGGATGTTGATGTAGGTCTTCCACTCGAAGTTGGCGAGCTCCGTCGCCACGCCGAGCTTCTGCTTCCACATCTGGCCGATCACGGTGGCGATCTGCTTGTGGCTCTCGGAGGTGTTGTAGATCAGCTTCAGCGTCAGCTCCCCGACTCCCGCCGCCTCCATCAGCCGCTTCGCCTCGGCGTCCCGCTCGGCCTGGCCCAGCGCCGCGTAGGAGATCTCAGGCATCGCGAAGCCGGCGGTCTTCAGGTGCGTGAAGTTGTAGGCAGGCCACTGGCCGCCCTTGAGCAGCCGGTCGACGATGACGTCGCGGTCGATCGCTAGGCTGAGCGCCCTGCGCACGCGCACGTCGTGCAGTGCCGGGTTGCCGCTCTCGCTGTGATTGAAGGCGTAGTAGTAGGAACAAAGGCGCGGGACGCTCGTGGCCTCGTCGGGCAGCTCTTCCTTGAGCGCGGGGAACTGCCCGGCCGGCACGGGCTCCAGATGGTCGAGCTCGCCGGCGCGATAGCGGGTCAGCGCCTGGTTGTCGTCATTGATGACGAGGCCGGTGACCTGCTCGATGATCACGTCGGCGGCGCCCCAGTAGAGCGGGTTCTTCATCCGCGTGTGGTACTCGTTGAGCGCGACCTCCTCGAGCGTGTAAGCGCCGTTGGAGACGATGTTCTCCGGCGCCGTCCACTTCGTGCCGTGGGCCTCGATGGTCGCCCGGTGCGCAGGGAAGAGGGTGGCGTAGGTCGTCATCGCCGGGAAGTAGGGCAGCGGCTGCTCCAGCTTCACCTCGAGGGTGTGGTCGTCGACCGCACGCACGCCCAGCGTGTCCGGCGCCATCTCGCCGGCCAGAACCGCCGCGGCGTTCGCGATCTGCGTGAGCTCGAGATACCAGCCATAGGGCGAGGCGGTCGCGGGGTCGGCCGCACGCCGCCAAGCATAGACGAAGTCGTGCGCGGTCACCGGATCGCCGTTGGACCACCTGGCGTCCTTGCGCAGGGCGAAGGTATAGGTCGTGTTGCCGTCCGAGGCCGCGTAGGCCGTCGCCACGCCGGGCACGAGGTTGCCGTCCCCGTCCTGGCTCAGCAGGCCTTCGAAGAGGTCGCGAATGACGTGGAAGCCCGAGGAATCCTGGTTGAGCTGCGGATCGAGGGTGGGGAACTGGTCGAGCAGGCGATAGGTGAAGGTCTGGTCGTCCGCCAGCGCCTCGCCCGTTGCCGGGTGGACTCCGGCGCTCCAGGCCGGGGCGAGGGCGCCAGCGCCGAGTGCAAGGGCCAGGACCGCCGCCGCGCCGGAGATGAGCGTCGTTCTTGCGTTGCCGGCCCGCATGCCCCCCCTCATCGAGCGTGACGTGCTGCGTCGCGGCTCCGTCCCCTGCGGCCGTCCGCGGGCGTCCGCCGGTCGAATTGCCGCTTCCCGGCTCGACCGGCCTTCGTCGAGTCGCTTCGACTGAATTCTAGTGGAGGGGCGGACCCGGCTCCAGCAGCCGCGCGCCGATGGCCGCGGCCGGTCCGGTCGCTGTGCTCACTCGGAGCGGGAAAATGGTCGGAAGGGACTTCCTCACGCAGGCTTGCGCTCGCGCAGCATGTCGCGGAGCGTGCAGAGCTCGTCGAGGACGCGCTGGGCGCGGGCACGGGCTTCCGGGTCGAGGGGACTTCCGGGCATGTTCGCCGCCGGCGCGGCCGGCGCGGCTGCGGTCTTGGCGTTGCGCTCGCGCAGCAGCTTCTGCACCCCCTTCACGGTATAGCCCTCGTCATGCAGCAGGTGGCGGATGTGGCGCAGCAGGGCCACGTCCTGGGGCCGGTAGTAGCGCCGCCCGCCGCCCCGCTTCAGCGGCTGAATCTGCGGGAACTTTGTCTCCCAGAAGCGCAGCACGTGCTGCGGCACGCCGAGCGCCTCGGAAACCTCGCCGATGGTGCGAAACGCGTCGGGCGATTTCGGACCGCCCGTGCCGTCCGGCCCCTCGCCCGCCATCGCCTAGGGCACGGCCGGCTCGTCGGGCCGCTCGGCCTCCGCCGCAGTCCCCGGCCTGGCAGGCGCGAGGGACTCGTTGATACGGTCCTTCAGCACGTGGGAGGCGCGGAACACCAGCACCCGGCGCGGCAGGATGGGCACCTCCTCGCCGGTCTTGGGGTTGCGGCCGACGCGCTGGCCCTTCATCCGTGCCGAGAAGCTCCCGAAGGACGAGATCTTCACGGGCTCGCCGCGCGCGAGCGCATCGGAGATCAGGCCGAGCACGGATTCGACCAGATCTGCCGATTCCTTGCGTGACAGGCCGATTTCGCGGAAGACAGCCTCGGCGAGATCGGCGCGGGTGACCGTTCTCCCGGCCATTCTCTCCCGCCCCCCATTATGGACGCTCCACGGTAATGCCTTGCAGGCACAGCGTCAACGGCGCGCAGGCCGTGCCACGCCGCGGCAGGATCCGCGCTAGAGCCGGACCACGCCCGCGCCCCAGACCAGCCCGCCGCCGATCGCCTCCATCACCAGCAGGTCCCCCGATGCGATGCGCCCGTCGTCGATGCCGGCGGCGAGCGCGAGCGGAATCGAGGCCGACGAGGTGTTGGCGTGGCGCTCCACGGTGACGATCGTCTTCTCCGCCGGGATGCCGAGCTTCTTGCCGGTGGCGTCGATGATGCGCCGGTTGGCCTGATGCGGGACCAGCCAGTCGACGTCGGCAGGCGTGAGTCCGGCGGCCTCCAGCGCCTCGCCGGCGATCTCCGCCAGATTGGCGACGGCGTGGCGGAACACCTCGCGCCCCTGCATCCTGAGGTACCCCGAAGTCTGGGTCGTCGAGACGCCGCCATCCACATAGAGCGCCTGGTAGTGGCGCCCGTCCGAGCGCATGCGGACCGCGAGCACGCCCCGGTCGTCGCTGGTGCCGTCGCCGTCCTCGGCGCGCAGCACTGCCGCACCCGAGCCGTCGCCGAAGAGCACGCAAGTCTGGCGGTCGTCCCAGTCGAGAATGCGCGAGTAGGTCTCGGCGCCGACGATGAGCGCGGTGTCGGCGCCGCCGCTCCTGATCATGCTGTCGGCGACCGAGAGCGCGCAGACGAAGCCCGCGCACACGGCCTGCACGTCAAAGGCGATGCCGCCGGTCATGCCGAGCCGCGCCTGCAGCTTGGTCGCGGTGGCGGGGAAGGTGTTGTCCGGCGTCGACGTCGCCAGCACGATGAGGTCGAGGTCGGCGGCGTCCACGCCCGCGCTCTCCAGCGCCTTGCGGCTCGCCGCGCAGGCGAGGTCCGAGGTCAGCTCGTCGTCCGCCGCGACATGGCGCTGGCCGATGCCGGTGCGGGTTCTGATCCACTCGTCGCTGGTGTCGATCCGCCCCGCGAGGTCGTCGTTGCTGAGCACCCGGTCGGGGAGGTAGGCGCCGCAGCCGACCAGCCGGGAGCGGCGCATGGCTAGAGCGCGGCCCTCTTCGGCTCCGGCAGGCCGGCGAGCTCGAGGCGCGACAGCTCGTCGATGATCTTGGGATTGATTCCCTGGCTCACCATGTCGAAGGCGACGCCGATGGCATTGGCGAAGCCCTTGTGGTCGGTGCCGCCGTGGCTCTTCACCACCACCCCGTTCACGCCCAGGAACATCGCGCCGTTGTACGCGCGGGGGTCGACTCTCTCCTTGAGCAGGCGCAGCGCCGGGCGGGCCAGCAGGTAGCCGATCCGCGAGAACACCGAGCGGCGGAAGGCGCTCTTCAGGTACTCGGTATAGAGGCGCGCCGTGCCCTCGGCCGACTTGAGCGCGATGTTGCCGGCGAAGCCGTCGGTGGCGATCACGTCGACCGTGCCGGCGGCGATGTCGTCGGCCTCGACGAAGCCGTGGAACTTGATCGGCAGGCCGGAATCGCGGAGCGTCGCAGCGGCGGAACGGATGGTTTCCGAACCCTTGAGCTCCTCGGTGCCGATGTTGAGCAGGCCGACCGTGGGCTCGCGCACGCCCAGCACGTTGCGGGCGAAGACCTCGCCCATCACGGCGAACTGCGCGAGAGTCGCCGAATCGCAGTCGATGTTGGCGCCGAGGTCGAGCATCACGCTCTCGCCCCTGATCGTCGGCACGATCGAGCCCATCGCGGGCCGCCCGATCCCCGGCAGGGTCTTGAGCGCGACCTTGGCGAGCGCCATGAGCGCACCCGTGTTGCCCGCCGAGACCACGCCGTGCGCCGCCTTCTCGCGCACCGCCTCGATCGCGAGCCGCATGCTCGAGCCCTGGCGTTGGCGCAGCGCGTGCACGAGCTTGTCGTCGTCCGCGATCACCTCGTCGGCGTGGTGGATGGTGCTCACCTGCCGCAGCTTCTTGAGGCGCGTCAGCCCGGCGGCGATCGCGTCTTCCTTGCCGAAGAAAATGAAGCGCATCTGCGGATAGCGGACGCGCGCGATGTTCGCGCCCTTCAGCACCATGTCTGGTGCGCCGTCGCCGCCCATCGCATCGAGGGCGATTACGATCTCCGGGTTGCTCATGCGCGGGGCATCGCCTCGGCCTGGTGTTCGGTCAGGCCTCGCCCTCGATCACCTCACGGCCCCTGTAGTAGCCGCAGGCCCGACACACGTGGTGGGGCAGCTTGTGCTCCCCGCAATTGGGGCATTCCGTTGGGTTGGCCTTCGCCAGCGCGTCGTGGGAACGGCGGCTGCCGCGACGTGCGCGGGACACTTTTTTCTTCGGGACGGCCATCGGCAGGGTCTCGATGCTTGACTCGGTCGTCGGCTCGTCGCGGCGACCGCGACGGCACTACACCATCGCTCCGAACATTACAATTTGCTTTTCAGTTGGCCAAGCGCCGCGAAGGGACCGCCCGTCCCGTCGTCGCCTGTATCGGCATCCGCCGGCCTGCCGTCGCCCGTCTCGTAGGTGAGCGGCCCTGCCGGCGCGTCGGGGTGACGCGGGTAGGGATCGACCAGCAAGGCGAGGTGCTCGGCCACCAGCGCGCTCGCGTCGATGCCTTCGGCGGGGAGCGGCTCCGGGGCCTCGCCCTCCGCCGGCACCTCGACCTCGTGCGCAGGCTCCTCCGCGGGTCCGGGCGCGTAGAGGACGGATATCGTGTCCTGCAATTCGCCCGGCACGGGCTCGAGCGTCACCACGCAGCTCTGCACGAGCCGCGCGCGGATCGTGCCGCTCACGCGGATGGCGCCCGCAGGGGCGCCCGCCGCCTCGAAGCGGAGCGCCGCCGCGAGCGCATCCAGCGCCAGCAGGTCGAGGCGGCGCGCCAGCGCCTCCCGCTCGGCGGGCGCGGCCTCGAAGGCCAGCGCCATGCCCTCCGGGCCCACGTCGTCCGGCGTGACCAGGCGCCGGACCGAGGCGCCGGCAGGGGCGTCCGCGCTCACGGGCCGGGCTCCGCCCCGGGTGCCGCGAACAGCGGAGGCGCCGGCGGCAGCGCGACCTCTCCCGCCAGCAGCGTCGCCGGGTCTTGCCCGTCGAGCGCGTCGACCACCGCCTCGACGTAGCGCGCCATCGCCTGCAGACGCTCGGCCGGCGGCGGCTCGTTGTTGAAAAGGTTCCGCTCCAGCGCCTCGGCGATGGCGTCGCGGCGGCCTGCGCCCGGCCCCTGCTCGAAGGCGCGGTCGTAGGCCAGCGCCCGGCCGTAGAAGGCGCGCGCCATCTGCTTGACCCGCTTGCCCACGCGCAGGTCACCGACCCCCATCTCCCGCAGGCTCTGGTCCATGTCGTCGAACATCACGTCGAAGAGCGCCTGGCTGAGCTCCCGGCCCGCCGCGTCGCACTGGCGCAGCCGCCGCATCAGCGGCACCACGTGCAGGACGATCAGGTCGAAGCGGCCGTCGAGCGTATCGGCCACGCCGCCTTCGGTGTAGAGCGCAGGCTCGCGCGCCTGGCGCACCGCGGCCGCATAGAGGCTGCGCGCCGCCTCGCGCCGCCTCGCGCGCCCCTTCAGGCGGCGCCAGATGCGCCCGACGACCATGGTGTTTCGCCCCGCCCGGCATGGCCCGCGCCGTTGACAGGTTCCGGCAAGGCGCGCAGGTTGGCGCCGCTCCACCTGCGGAGGCGGCTTCCATGGGAATCCGGCACGGACGGACAGGCACCGGCACGGCGCGCGCGGCGACGGGGCGCGGGCCGCGGCTCGTGCTCGGCTGTGCGCTGGGCTGCGTGCTGGCGGCTTCCCTTGTGGCAGGCTGCGCGCCGCGGGTCCACGTGCAGGGTCACGTCGCCGATCCCGAGGCCCTCGCCGAGATCGAGCCCGGCGTGCAGAGCAGGGCCGAGGTCGCGCTGCTGCTGGGCACGCCGTCGGCGGTGGCGACCTTCGACGACAAGCGCTGGTACTACATTACCCGCCGCACCGAGACGACCGCGTTCTACGATCCCGAGCTGATCGAGCAGGACATCACCGTAATCACCTTCGACGAGGACGGCACGGTCGCCGACGTCTCCTCGTTCGCGGCGGAGCAGGCGCGCGCGATCGACCCGGTCGATGCGGAAAGCCCGACGCGCGGCAGCTCCTTCGGCCTGCTCGAGCAGATCCTCGGCAATATCGGCAGGCCGCTCCCGCAGTCCGAGCAGTAGGGCGCCGCGCGCCGATATCCCTTCGGCGCAGCGCTCCATCAGCCCGAGACGAACTTCGCGATGATGGCCAGCAGCAGGATCGCCACGATGTTGGTGATCTTGATCATCGGGTTGATGGCGGGCCCGGCCGTGTCCTTGTAGGGATCGCCCACCGTGTCGCCCGTGACTGCGGCCTTGTGGCTCTCCGATCCCTTGCCGCCGTGGTTGCCGTCCTCGATGTACTTCTTGGCGTTGTCCCAGGCGCCTCCGCCGGCGGTCATGGCGATGGCGAGGAAGAGCCCGGTCACGATGGTGCCCATGAGCGCGGCGCCCAGCGCCGAGAAGCCGGCCGACTGGCCCGCGATCGCCCAGATCACGATGTAGAGGATGATCGGCGCCAGGATCGGCAGCAGCGAGGGCAGGATCATCTCGCGGATCGCCGCCTTGGTCAGCAGGTCGACCGCGCGGCCGTATTCCGGCTTGCCCGTGCCCTCCATGATGCCGGCGATCTCGCGGAACTGCCGGCGCACCTCGAGCACCACCGCGCCTGCGGCACGCCCGACCGCGAGCATCGCCATCGAGCCGAAGAGGAAGGGCAGCAGCCCGCCGTAGAAGAGGCCCACCACCACGTAGGGATTGCTCAGCGAGAAGTCGAGCTCGACGCCCGGGAAGTATCGCGTCACGTCCTCGGTGTAGGCGGCGAAGAGCACAAGCGCCGCGAGCCCCGCCGAGGCGATGGCGTAGCCCTTGGTCACCGCCTTGGTGGTGTTGCCCACCGCGTCCAGTGCGTCCGTGGTCTTGCGCACGTCTTCGTCCAGCTCCGCCATCTCGGCGATGCCGCCGGCGTTGTCGGTGACCGGCCCGTAGGCGTCCAGCGCCACCACCATGCCGGCCAGCGCCAGCATCGCCGTCACCGCGATCGCGATGCCGAAGAGGCCGGCGGCGAGATAGGCGAGGATGATGCCGGCGGAAATAATCAGCGCCGGGATCGCCGTCGCCTGCATCGAAATCGCGAGCCCCTGGATGATGTTGGTGGCGTCGCCGGTCGTGGACGCCTTGGCGATGCCGCGCACCGGCCTGAACTCGGTCGAGGTGTAGTACTCGGTGACCCAGATCATCAGCCCGGTCACCACCAGCCCGATCAGGCCGCAGAGGAAGAGGTCGAGGCCGGTGCCCGTGACGCCCGAGACCGTGAACTCGGTGTTCCAGCCCACCACCCAGTCGGTGATCGGGTAGAAGGCGACGGCAGACAGCACGGCCGAGACCAGGAAGCCGCGGTAGAGCGCGGGCATGATCTTCTGGCTCTTGCCGAGCCGGACGAAGAAGGTGCCGATCACCGAGGCCAGGATGCAGGCGCCGCCGATCGCCAGCGGGTAGAGCATGAGCGATTCCTGCAGCGGCCCGGTGAAGAACACCGCGGCCAGCAGCATGGTGGCGACGATGGTGACGGCATAGGTCTCGAAGAGGTCGGCCGCCATGCCGGCGCAGTCGCCCACGTTGTCGCCGACGTTGTCCGCGATCACCGCCGGGTTGCGCGGGTCGTCCTCGGGGATCCCCGCCTCGACCTTGCCCACGAGGTCGGCGCCCACGTCGGCGCCCTTGGTGAAGATGCCGCCGCCGAGCCTGGCGAAGATCGAGATCAGCGAGCCGCCGAAGCCGAGCGCCACCAGCGCCTCCAGCACCGTCTTGGTATCGACGTCGGCGATCAGCAGGATCGCGTAGTAGACCGCGACGCCGAGCAGGCCGAGGCCCACCACCAGGAGGCCGGTGATCGCGCCGGAGCGGAAGGCGACGCCCAGCGCCGGCTTGAGCCCGCCGGTCCTGGCCGCATCCGCGGTGCGCACGTTGGCCCGCACCGAGACGTGCATGCCGATGTAGCCGGCGGCGCCCGAGAGCACCGCGCCGATCAGGAAGCCGATACCCACCAGGTAGCCGAGCAGGCCTGTGAGGATGCCGAACAGCACCAGGCCGACCAAGGAGATCGTGATGTACTGGCGGTTGAGGTAGGCGCGCGCGCCTTCCTGCACGGCGCCGGCGATCTCCTGCATGCGCTCCGTGCCGGCGCTCGCGGCGAGGACCGAACGGGTGGCGTAGAGGCCGTAGGCGAGGGCGACGAGCCCGCTGCCCACGGCAAACCAAAGGATTGCTGACATCGTGGCAACCTCGTGAGGCGATGGGGAATTAAGGGCGCGGACGCGCGACTCGAAGCGCGCCGGGGGCGGCCCTCCGGCGCGCGGGAAAATGGCAGAAGCGCGCAGTGAACGCAACCGGGGCGCGACGACGCGAATCCTATCCTCTGGCCAACACGGGGAGCATGACTTGAAGAGGGAAGGGCCGCGAAGCGGCCCGCAGCGCGCGGGGGCGCACGATGCGAGCGTCCGGCGACTGAGGGATATGAACAAGGCTGCGCACTGGTGCGGGCGCACGCCGCTGCTATAGTGCGCGCCGTTTGCGAGCCGGGAGGGGAGCGATGAAGCTGTTGCGTGTTGGCGAGGCGGGCGCCGAGCGGCCCGCCGTGAGGCTGGATGACGGGCGCATCATCGACGTGTCGGGCGCCGTCGGCGAGATCGACGGCCCCTGGCTCGACGGCGGCGGCATCGAGCGGCTGGCGGCGGCTCTGGCAGGCGGCGCCGAGCGCTTCCCCACGGTCGAGCCCGGCACGCGGGTCGGCGCACCCGTGGCGCGCCCCGGCCACATCGTCGCCATCGGCCTCAACTACGCCGACCACGCCAAGGAAGCCGGCATGGACCTGCCGACCGAGCCGATCATCTTCACCAAGGCGCCGAGCTCCTACAGCGGCCCGGACGACGACGTGCTGATCCCGCGCACCAGCCAGAAGACCGACTGGGAGGTCGAGCTCGGCATCGTGATCGGCCGCACTGCCGAGTACCTGCCCGACGAGGCGACGGCGATGGCGCATGTCGCCGGCTACTGCATCTGCAACGACGTCTCCGAGCGCGACTTCCAGCTCCAGCGCGGCCCCACCTGGGTCAAGGGCAAGTCGGCGCGGACCTTTTGCCCCACCGGCCCCTGGCTGGTCACGCCGGACGAGATCCCGGACCCGCAGAGCCTCGCCATGACGCTCACGGTCAACGGGGAGGTGCGCCAGAGCGGCACCACCGCCACCATGATCTTCGGCGTCGCCCATCTGGTCCACTACATCAGCCAGTTCATGGTGCTCGAGGCCGGCGACCTGATCGCGACCGGCACGCCGCCCGGCGTCGGCATGGGCATGAAGCCGCCGGTCTTCCTCAAGCCGGGCGACGTGATGGAGCTCGAGATCGAGGGCCTCGGCCGCCAGCGGCAGACGCTCGTCCAGGCCTGAGCGTCGCGCCCGGACGGGCGCCGGCATGGTTTGACAGGGGCGTGAGCGCTCCCTATGGTGCGCCGCCCTTCCTGAGAGGTTGTCATGAAGGTCTTCAATTCGCTGCGCGCCGCCAAGCGGCGCCACAAGGACTGCCAGATCGTCCGGCGCAAGGGCCGGGTGCTGGTCATCAACAAGCGCAACCCGCGCTTCAAGGCACGCCAGGGCTGAGCACGCCGCGCATGCGCGGCGCCCGTCCGCGTTGACGCGCGGAGCCTGCGCGCCGACAATCCGCCGCATCGACGAACGGGGACCCAAGCCAGGCCCGGAAAGGCCCTGCCGTGATCGCCATGCCCGAGCCCGACGCGGGCGTCATCAGCCAGCGGCAGACCCTGGTCGCAGCCTTGCGCGAGCTGCTGCCCGAGGACTGCGTCATCGACGACGAGCGCGGCCGCCGCGCCTTCGAGTGCGACGGACTCAGCGCCTATCGCGCCCTCCCGATGATCGTCGTGCTGCCGCGCGATACGGACGAGGTGAGCCGCGTGCTCGCGCTCTGCCACGAGCGGGGCGTCAAGATCGTGCCGCGCGGTGCCGGCACCGGGCTCTCGGGCGGCGCGCTGCCGCTGGCGGACGGCGTCACCGTCGGCTTCGGCAAGCTCAACCGCATCCTCGAGATCGACACCGCCAACCGCTGTGCCGTGGTCCAGCCGGGCGTCGCCAATCTCGCCATCAGCACGGCGACGAGCCCCCACGGCTTCTACTATGCGCCGGACCCCTCAAGCCAGCTCGCCTGCTCCATCGGCGGCAACGTGGCCGAGAACTCGGGCGGTGTGCACTGCCTCAAGTACGGGCTCACCACCAACAACCTGCTCGGCGTCGAGATGGTGTTGATGGACGGCGAGGTCCTGCGCCTCGGCGGCAAGCAGTTCGATGCCGAGGGCTACGATCTGCTCGGCGTCGTCACCGGCTCGGAAGGGCTGCTCGGCGTCGTCACCGAGGTGACCGTGCGCATCCTGCCCAAGCCCGCCACCGTACGCGCGCTGCTGCTGGGCTTCCCCGACAACGCCTCGGCCGGCGCCTGCGTCGGCGCGATCATCGCCGCCGGCATCATCCCCGCCGGGCTCGAGATGATGGACAAGCCGGCGATCGAGGCGGCGGAAGCCTTCTGCCAGCCCGGCTACCCCATGGACGTCGCGGCGATCCTCATCTGCGAGCTGGACGGGCCCGAGGTCGAGGTCGACGAGCTCGTCGACCAGGTGGGCGAGCTCGCGCGCAAGTCAGGCGCGACGACGATCCGCACCAGCAGGAGCGAGGAGGAGCGCGAGCGCTTCTGGCTCGGCCGCAAGACCGCCTTCGGCGCCGCCGGCCGCATGGCGCCCGACTACTACGTCATGGACGGCACTATCCCGCGCGCCCGCCTGCCCGAGGTCCTGACCCGGATCGGCGAGCTCTCGCGCGAATACGACCTGCCCGTCGCCAACGTCTTTCACGCCGGAGACGGCAACCTGCACCCGCTCATCATGTACGATTCCGCCGTCCCCGGCGCGCTGCAGCGCACCGAGGAGATGGGCGCGGAGATCCTCAAGCTCTGCGTCGAGGTGGGCGGCGTTCTGACCGGCGAGCACGGTGTCGGTGTCGAGAAGCGCGACCTGATGGGCACCATGTTCAGCGAGGACGACCTCAAGCAGCAGCAGCGCATCAAGTGCGCCTTCGATCCCGCGCAGCTGCTCAACCCCGGCAAGGTCTTCCCGACGCTGCACCGCTGCGCCGAGCTCGGCCAGATGCACGTGCACCGCGGCGAGACTCCGTTCCCGGACCTGCCCCGCTTCTGATGGCAGAAAGCCTGGCGCCGGCCGACGCCGACGGTCTGGCCGATGCCGTCCGCTGGGCGGTGGCGGGCGAGCATCCGCTGGAGGTGGTGGCGGGCGGCTCCAAGCGAGGCCTGGGCCGGCCGGTGCAGAGCGCGGCTACGCTCTCGCTCGCCGCGTTCGACGGCATCGTCGACTACGAGCCCTCCGAGCTGGTGCTCACGGCGCAGGCCGCGACGCCGCTCGCCGCCGTCGAGGCCGCGCTCGCCGCCGAGCGGCAGATGCTGGCCTTCGAGCCCGCCGACTACGCGCCGCTTCTGGGCTCCGGCAATGGCGATCGTCGCCGCGCGCCTTCCGGCGCGACTCTGGGCGGCGCGCTCGCCTGCAACCTCTCCGGCCCGCGCCGGATCAAGGCGGGCGCGGCGCGCGATCACTTCCTCGGCACCCATGCGGTGAGCGGGCGGGGCGAGCGCTTCAAGACCGGCGGCCGGGTGGTCAAGAACGTCACCGGCTACGACGTCTGCAAGCTGCTCGCGGGCTCCCACGGCACCCTCGCGCTCATGCACGAGGTCACGGTCAAGGTCCTGCCGGCGCCGGAGCGCACGCGCACGGTGCTGGTGTTCGGCCTCGAGCCGGCCGCTGCGGTGGAGGCGCTCGGCGCGGCGCTGGGCAGCGCCCACGAGGTCTCGGGCGCGGCCCACATGCCGGCCGAGGCGGCGGCTCGCTCGGCGGTCTCCTACGTCGCCGGCGCCGGCGCTGCGGTCACGGCGGTCCGTGTCGAGGGCTTCCCCGCCTCGGTGGACGCGCGCTGCCAGGCGCTGCGCGACCTGCTCGGGCGCTTCGGCGCGGTGGAGGAGCTGCACTCGAAGAACTCGGGCACGCTCTGGCGCGAGATTCGCGACGTCCGCGCCTTCGCCGACGAGAGCGGGCCGCTCTGGCGCCTCTCGCTGCCACCGGCCTCGGGCGCCGAAGCGGCCGCACGGGTGGCGGAACAGGTGGAGGCGCGCGCTCTCTTCGACTGGGGCGGCGGCCTCGTCTGGCTCGCCGTGGGCGACGCGGAGGATGCGGGCGAGGCGGCCGTGCGCGCGGCTGCGGCGTTCGCGGGCGGGCATGCGACCCTGGTCCGGGCCGCCGCGCCCGTGCGGGCGGCGCGCGCGGTGTTCCAGCCCCAGGCGCCTAGCGTCGCGGCGCTGACCGCGCGCATCAAGCGCGCCTTCGATCCTGCCGGGGTGCTCAATCCCGGCCGCATGTACGCGGGCGTATAGCGGCGATGCAGACCCAGCTTTCGGAAAGCCAGCTCGCGCACCCGGCGCTGGCCGAGGCCAACGAGGTGCTGCGCACTTGCGTCCATTGCGGCCTCTGCCTCGCCACCTGCCCGACCTACGCGATCCTCGGTGACGAGCGGGACAGCCCGCGCGGGCGCATCTACCTGATCAAGGACATGCTGGAGGCTGACGGCCCGGCCGACGCCACGGTTACCCGGCATATCGATCGCTGCCTCTCCTGCCTCTCCTGCATGACCACCTGCCCGGCGGGCGTGGACTACATGCACCTGGTCGACCATGCGCGCGGGCATATCGAGAAGACCTGGGAGCGCCCCCTGCCCGAACGCCTGCTGCGCACCCTGCTCGCCATTGCCCTGCCGAGCCCGGGCCTCGCGCGCCTCGCGCTGCTTGCCGCGCGGGGGCCGGCGCTGCTGGCGCCGCTCTTCGGCGGGCGGCTCGGCGCGCTGCTCCGGCTTGCCGGCCGGCCTGCGCATGGTCCGAGCTGGGTCGAGCGGCCGCAGGTGATCCGGGCCCGGGGCCCGCGGCGCAAACGCGTCGCGCTGCTTACCGGCTGCGTGCAGTGCGTGCTGGCGCCGGAGATCAACGAGGCTGCGGCAAGGGTGCTCGCCCGCCACGGCTGCGAGGTGGTGGTCGTGCGCGACGCCGGCTGCTGCGGCGCGCTCGCGCACCATCTGGGCGACGAGGCGCGCGGCCGGGCTCAGGCCGGGCGCACCGCGGCCGCGCTGGCGCGGGAAGCCGCGGGCGCCGAGCTCGACGCGGTCGTCGCTACCGCGTCGGGCTGCGGGACGATGCTCAAGGACTACGGCCACCTGCTCAGGGACGACGCGGTCCATGCCACCGCGGGGGCCCAGGTCGCGGACCTCGCGCGGGATGTCAGCGAGGTGCTCGACGCGTTGGGTCTCGCAGGCGAGGGACAGGCGCCCACGGCCGCGCCGGTCGCCTATCACTCGGCCTGCTCGCTGCAGCACGGCCAGCGCATCGAGGCGCGGCCGGTGGCGCTCCTCAAGGCCGCGGGCTTCTCCGTGCGCACGGTTCCGGACGGGCATTTCTGCTGCGGCTCGGCCGGCACCTATAATATGCTGCAGCCGGAGCTTGCCGGTGAGCTCGGCGCGCGCAAGGCGGCGGCGATCGAGGGCACCGGGGCCGCGCTCGTGGCTGCGGGAAATGTTGGCTGCATGGTGCAGCTCGCGGGCCACACCACGCTGCCCGTGGTGCACACGGTGGAGTTGCTCGACTGGGCGACAGGCGGGCCGCCCCCGCCGGCGCTCGAACGGCTCGCCGCCGCATGACGACGCCGGCCTCAGGCGGGCGCAGGACGAGGCTGTACGAGAGGGGGCCCCGACGGGCTTGCCCGAAGGCGGATAGGACGCCATGGACGTAGCAACCGAACGCGAAGACGGCGTGTTGTGCGTGATCGTGGAGGGACGCATCGACGGCGCCACCGTTTTCGCGTTCCAGGAGGCGATCGAAAGCGCGATCGAGGACGGCGACCGGGCCGTGATCGTGGACTGTGAGCGACTGTGCTACATCGGCAGCGCCGGCCTGCGCACCATGCTGGCGATCGCCAAGGCCGTCTCGAACCGTGACGCGCGCTTCGCGCTCTGCTCGCTTCCGCCGCAGATTCAGGACCTCTTCCTGCAAAGCGGCTTCGACACGATCATCAAGATCTACCAGTCGAAGGACAGTGCGCTCGAGGCCCTGGGCGGCTGAGAACGAGGTGCCGGCGTCGCCGCGCGGGGCCGGCGATCAGGACCCGATCGCCTCCTGCGCCTCTTGTGCGAGCTCCTGGCCCGCACTCGCAGCGGCATCGGCGAGGACATCGATCCAGCGCTGGCCGTGAGCGGCGACACGGTGGGTGAGACCGATCCGCCGCGAGGGCTCGGGTGCGGCGAGGCGGAGGAAGCTCAGCCCGGGAGAGGCCGCGCGCTCACAGAGCGCGGCCGATTCGGGAAGCAGCGTGAGCCCGGCACCGCTGGCCACCAGACGCGACAGCGTGGCGAGAGAGCTCGCCCCGCGGCGCACTTGCTGCATCCGCCACATGCGGCAGGCGCCCAGCACCTGGTCGGCCAGGCAATGGCCGTCGGCCAGCGCGAGGAGCGGCCCGATGTCGGCCCGTGCAAGCTCCGCTGGGCGCGGCGTGTCGCCCAGCGTGCGACGAATCGAGGCCAGCCGCTCGGTGCGGCCCGCAAGCAGAAAGCGGTCCTCGAACAGCTCGCGCTCGGGCAGCTCCAGCATGCCCAGAGGGAGCGACGCGATCGCCGCGTCGAGACGGCCGGCGAGAAGACGGGACACGAGCTCCTGTCCCGGCGCTTCCAGGATGTCGAGCTCCACGCGGGGCGAAGAATCGCGCAGCCGTTCCAGGATTCCCGAAAGCAGGTAGGGCGCGAGGGTGGAGACGATGCCGACGGCGACCTTGAGCGGGCCGGCTTCCAGCCGCTGTTCCATGGTCTCGAGGAGCAGTGTCTCGTCCAGGATTCGCAGCGTCTGTTCGTGCGCTTCCCGGCCGAGCGGCGTGAGCAGCACGCCGCGGCTTTCCCGCTCGACCAGCGGGCCGCCCAGAGCCGATTCGAGCTCCCGAATCTGCAGAGAAAGCGCGGGCTGCGAGACGTGAACGCTCTCGGCCGCCCGGCTGAATGAGCCGTGTTCGACGAGCGCCTGAAAATAGCGAAGCTGACGCAATGTAACGGGCATGTTCGGTCCCTTTTGACGCGCGTGCAGCGGCAGGGGAAATTCGGTCGGTGCCCGCGGTGGCGTTCACGCGGTCGACAAAGCCGTCAGAAAAGGTGCGAAACCAGCCCCCAAACCTGGCCGACACCTGCGTGGTTTCGCCGGCTGGCGCCGCGTCCGCTCGTTCGACCCGTGTCGATTCCGCCGTGGAGGTTGAGAGCTCGCAGCGCTTCGGCGGCGCGTGCCGTCCCTCTCAAGCCTGGGCGGCGACCATCGACCGGGGCCGTCGTTCGTGGAAAGCGCCGACGACGAAACCCTCCCCGGCTCGTGTAACCTAGGCGACTCCGAGTTCCCCTGAGGGACTCGGCGAAGCGGCGAGCGGAGGGCCGGGGCTCCAGCCGCCGGCCACACCGACGGGCACCGCCTCCGCAAGCTCGCCTGGCTCGGGGCTTCCCCGATGGCCCGTGTTCGTGTTGCTCATCGCAACCTCCCGCTTTCGTGCTCGGCCGCTCTGCGGCCCCCGGCGCCATACCGTCCGCCGGGACGGAGGACGCCCGACTGGACGGCGGTCGGCATCGGCGATCGGGGTCGTTCCGCTGGCCGGATCCGGAACCGTCGCTGGCGTTCTGTGCGCCCTCGCGATCGATGGTTCCGATCGCTCGGCGATCTCTTCCGCTTCAGCAGCGGCGATCGCCGTGGTCGTTCCGCCGTCCTTACTCTTCCTTACGAAAAGGGCTGCACCTCCTCGCTCATGGCGTTCGGCCGCCTTCTCTGTGCATCACCTTCGGGATTGCACCCATAAACCGGTTCAATTGCGCAATTGCGCCGGTTTCAGGGGCGAACATGGCACACATGGTCCCTTATCCATCGCCGCGGCCATGATTGCCAATACCATTTTCTTCTTCCTTCCATAACGTGCGCTTATGTGCTCCGCCGTCCCCCCTATCGCGGACCTTCGGTCGATCAAGCGGACGCATCGCCGCCATCCGAGCCCTCGTAACGCAGCACGATGCAGGTGATGTCGTCCGACTGCTCCGCCTCGCCGACGAAGTCGACCACTGCGCCGGTCACGTTCGTGAGCACGGTATCGACGGGCAGGTCAGGGCCCTGGGCGAGCACCGCTTCGAGGCGCGCCTCGGTAAACTCCTCTTGTTCCACGTTCATCGCCTCGGTGATGCCGTCGGTGTAGAGGAACATGGTATCGCCGGGCGCCAGCGTCACCGAGTCCTCGTCGTAAGGGAGCTCCGGCAGCACGCCGACTGCCATGCCACCGGTCATGGGCAGCGCCTCGACGGCGCCGGGTCGGCGAACCAGGTAGGGCGGGTTGTGACCGGCGTTGGCGTAGTTGAACTCGCCGGTGTCGGGATTCAGGATGCCGTAGAAGAGTGTCACGAAGAGCTCCTGAGGGTTCTGCTCGCAGATGGCGTCGTTGACTTCCTGCAGGCAGGGTCCGGGGGTGTCGTGCCGGGCCGCCGCGGCGCGCACGACAGTCCGCGCGATCGCCATGAAGAACGCCGCCGGCACCCCCTTGCCGGAGACGTCCGCCATCACCACGCTCAGCCGGCCGTCGTCGAGGGTGAAGAAGTCGTAGAAGTCGCCGCCCATCTCTCGCGCCGGTGTCATCAGGGCGTGTCCCGAATAGGTCGGGTTCTCGGGCAGCGTCTTCGGCAGAATCGCGCCCTGCAGGGCATGCGCGATCATCAGCTCCGATTCCATGCGCTGCTTGGCCGCCTCGAGCTGCGCGTTCGATGCTTCCAGGTCACGGGTGCGCGCACGCACCATGCTTTCCAGGTATTCCTCGCGCGCCTGGACCTGGCGCACCATGTTCTGGAAGACGCGGACCAGGGTTCCGAGCTCGTCGCGCCGGCCTGCGACGGGATCAAGCTTCTCCGGGATGAAGCTCAGCGTGTCGGCGTCCACTTCCGCCGCGGCCGTGGTCAGCGCCGTGACCGGCTGCACGATGCGGCGCGCGGAGATCGCCGCGATCACCGAGCCAATGGCGAAGGCAGCCGCTGCGACGATGAGACCGAACTTGACGTGATCCCCGAACAACTTGTCCAGGTGATCGCGCTGCATGTGGATCACCGCGGCGCCCGAGGCGACGCCGCCGCGGTCGAGAATCGGCGCGGCCACGTGCAGAGCCTCGTCTTCGAGATGGGATTCCGCGCCGCCCGTGCTGAGAACGCGCGTGGCGAGTTTCTCGTCCGCAGCCGAGAGCACCTCGCCCGCCATCGGGCCGTGGTCGTTGCCGGAGGTGGCCATGCCGATCGGCTCGAGCGAGTCGGTGACCACCCAGACCGACAGGATGCCCTCCCGCCCCGCGAGCGCTTCCAGCGCGGCGTGGATGCCGATGATCTCGCCGGGTCCACCGGTCTCCGCCGCAAGCGTGCCGACCAGCACGGACTGGCGGTTGCCCGCGCGGACCCCGACATATCTGATCGGCTTCTCCCACCCCTTGGGCGGGATCGACTGGAAGGCGACGGAGAAGCGCCGCCCCGCGATCAGGGGTTCCACCGCCCGGCGGTCGATGCCGGCTGACGCCAGATCCAGCGCGTCGCCCTGGCTGAGCCCGCCGATGGCGCGCACCTGCGGCGAGCCGGATGCATCCAGCAGCCAGATGTCGTCGACCGAGCTGTCCGCCGTCACGCGCGCGAAATAAGCGCCGAGGCGGTCCAAATCCTCGTCGCGGTGCGCGGCGCTGTCGAGATGGCGGGCGATCGCCAGCGCCTGCGCCTCCATCTGCCTTGTGACCATGCGGTCGATCTCGTCCGCGGTAAGCTCCGCCCGGTTGGCCTCGGTGGCGATCAGTCCGGCGACGAGCCGCGCCTGGTTCTCGGCCTGCTCGATCAGCGCGTCGCGTGCGAGCCAGCCCATCGCCAGCGCGACGCCGACGATCGCCACGCCCACCGACGCGGCAACCGTGATGATCAGCCGTCGGGAGAGGGTCACCGGCGACGGTCCTCAATCACGCCCGGCCGAAAACCGCGCCGGGCGAGGGGATTCGTCATGGAAGCGGGCTCCCCGGCAGCTCGCCCTCGTCGATCGGCCGATGCACGCGTTTCTTGATGTGGCGGCTCAGCCAGTTCATGCCGAGCGTCAGCAGGGCGCTGAAGCCGAGGAACCAGATCATGGCCCAGAGATAGACCCAGAGCGCCAGCCCGATCTCGTCGACCGCGCCGATCACGGTGTCGGCCCTGCGCACGAGCTCGGGCACACCGATCACCGAGGCGGTGCTGGAGGCCATGACGATGATGAGGAAGTAGCTGGTCCATGCCGGTACGAAGAGCAGTGCCTCGGCCGTCTCGTGGCGGCGCAGGTGCCGTATCGCGGCAAGCGCATTATCCGACACGTAGCCGGCGACGGCGATCCCCAACGCGAGCGATGCCTTGATCCAGGCCGGGAAGATCAGGGCCGCGCCGAACAGCTCGAACTCGGTGGGGATGATGTAGGCGAGATAGAACAGCATGACGAAGGTCGGCGCATTGCGGGCCAGCGTCGTCAGCGCGCCGCCGCTGTGCCGCACCCCCCAGTTGGAGCCGCTCCGCAGCAAGGCCAGCACCAGTCCGACGATGGACCCGATCGCCATGGCGAGCAGGGAGACGATGATGTTCCAGCCGAAGCCCTCCGCCAGGTAGGGCGACCAGGTCCACAGCTCGGCGATGGTCTCCTGTGCCGTCATCGCGTCGCGGCCTTGCCCCGTCGCTCAAAGCGCCGGAAGAGCTGGACGGTGATGATGACCAGCACGAAGTAGCAGATCAGGAGAAGGTTCATCATCACGTCGGCGTTGCCCTTCTCCGCCACTATCGAGGTGCTGGCATGCACCAGTTCGGGCAGGGCGAGCGTGCTGGCCATGCCGGTGGCCTTCACGATGTTGGCGGAGTTCCCCATCACCGCGGCGTAGCAGAGCGTGAACGCCCGCTGGATGTCGCGCGGCGTGAAGCGCAGCCGGTGGCTGCCGGCGGCGGCGACGTCGGCCGCCAGCGCAAAGGCGATCGCGTTGCTCGACGCCGCATAGAGCGAGAGCACCACGGCAGCCACCAGGAAGGCGTCGAGCGTGAAGCCCAGCGCCAGCAGCACGCCGCCGAGGCCGAAGAAGACGATGTAGAGCTGCAGCAACGGGGGCGTCATGCGCATGAACTCGCTGAACGCCCGCAGGAAGTGGCTCACGCCCGGCACGCGCCGGTGCATCAGCCAGCCGAACAGGACGCCGAGCACGAGACTGCCGACGACCGTGATCAGCGACAGCAGCGCCGTGAGCCCCAGGCCGTAGAGGAAGACGTCGCGGTCGAGCGGGTCGTAGAGGATGCTGATGTCGAGGCCCGTCACTTCCATGATGGTCAGCGAGAAGCCGGAGAGGCCACCGATTCCGCTGCCGGTAACCAGGGCGACCTCGCGGCATTCCAGCGGCCACTGGCCCTGCTCGTTTCGCTGGCACTTGAGCGCGCCCGACTCGTCGGCTTCCTGCCAGGTCGTTCGCGCATCGCGCAGGAAGGGCGAGGGCGGCAGGCCCCACTTCTTCTCCAGCGATTGCAGGAAGCCCGTGCGGTGCCACTCGGCCACCGTGTCGCCCAGCAGCAGGTCGAGCGGGCGGCCGGCTTCCTCCTTGGCGATGGCCACCGCCCAGGGCAGCACGAAGCGCGTCGGCAGCGTGACGCCGAAGCCCTCCCACTCGCCGCTTTCGAGCTCGTGCAGCAGGAGGACCTCGTCGTAGATCCAGCCGATGCAGTGCTCGTTGCGCAGCGCTTGGCCGGCCTCGCGGGTGCTGTTGAACGCCGTCACCTCGAGCAGCAGCCGCTGCTTCGCCAGCCGGTTCCAGAGCGAGCCCTGAAGCCCGCAGACCGAGAGGCCGCGCAGGTCCGCCCAGGTGCCGATCTTGGCGTCTTCCCGCAGCAGCACGTTGGCGCCGTCGCCGTAATACTGCGGCTCGATCATGGTGACGAGCTGGCGCCGGCTGCGGGTGTCGCCCATGGTGGCGGCGACGATGTCGATCTCGCCTCGCTGCACCTTCTGCAGGCGGTTGGCGCTGCTGACCGGCACCAGCTCGACGTCTACACCGATCGCCTCGGCGAATTCGCGCGCCACGTCCACGTCGTAGCCCACCAGCTCGCCCTCGGCATCGCGGAAGCCGAAGGGCGCGTAGTCCTCCTTCACGCCCACGATCACGTGGCCGCGCTCGCGGATCTCCTGCAGCCGGTCGGCGAGCGCCGGTGAGGCCGCGCCCGCCCAGGCGACGAGCACGACCGCGAGCAGCAGCCGCCAGGACGGACGCCGCCGCTTCACGATGCCGCCCCCGGGCGCCGCGCACCCGGCTCTACGGAAAAGACGTTCTGTGCGGGGCTGCCCTCGTCGGGATCCGCCCGGTGGCCGAAACGAGGCGCGATGCGCTTCTGCATCACTCCCCTGGCGCGGCAGCAGGGCCGGTCACGGAGGCCCGCCAACGCGCCGCGGCCGCGACGCTTCGGCTGTAGGCGATCGTCCCGTGACTCATCGTCGCAACCCGGGTTGGCGTCACCGTCGGGAGGGTGAAGCTGGCCGGAGCGCCCGCCTGCCGCGACCGTACCACGCCGAAGCAGCCATACCCCCTGTCCTCGTAAAGCCTATCCGATATGGATGCGGGGCGAAATAGAGTATCTTGATGGCTCGACGAACCAGTCCCGGTCGTCGCAACCAGGGGTACAGGCTCCGCCGTGAGCGGGACATGGTGCCGGAGTCTGCGAAACCAAAGGCAAGACGCGGGGGGAGAATGAGCGTCTTTGGCGACCGCCGGCGTCCGTCTGCGCCGCACCGCCGGGGGCTCCTTCGGTCCGTGGCTGCTGCCGGCGCGCTTGCGCTGCTGCTGTCGGCGCTGCCCCAGCTCGCGCCGCCCGCGCATGCAGCCGCCGACGGCGTGCTCGCCAGGATCGAGGCCGAGGGCGTGATGCGCGCCGGCACCAGGGCGAGCGCGCCGCCCTTCGCGCGGAAGCTGGAAGCCGGCGGGTTCGAGGGGTTCTCGGTCGACCTGCTGGAGCAGATTCGCACGAGGGTCGAGAGCGAGGTCGGCAAGCCGATTGCGCTGGAGCTGTACGAGGTTACCCCCGGCGACCGCCTGGAGCGCGTGGCGGCGGGCGAGCTCGACATCGTCTGTGGCATCACCACGCCGACCTGGGATCGGGAGGCGCTGGTCGACTTCTCGGTCCCGTTCTTTCGCGACGGAACCCGCATCCTGATCTACCGCGAGCGCGCCACCGGCGGCGTGGACCTCGGCCGGATCGACATCGGCGTGGTCGAGGGCACCACCACCGTCGGCATCATCAGCGACGCGCTGCCCACCGCGAACCTGCGCCTCTACCCCTCGATGCAGGATGCCATGACCGCGCTCGCAGCGGCGGAGGTTCACGGCGTCGCCAATATCGGCATCACGCTGCTCGGGCTCGCGGCACGGGCGGAGCCGCGCCGCAGCGTGGTGCTGCTGCCGCGCACCTACGCGCTGGCGATGGAGACGCTGGCCTGCGTCCTGCCACAGGACGACAGCCCCTGGCGCGACATCGTCAACCGGGTCCTGATCGACCTGTTTTCCGGCGTCGAAGACTCCAACAGCCAATACGACGAGATCTACGAGCGCTGGTTCGGTCGCCACAGCGAGATCTTCTATCCGCTCGACCGCGACAACAGGAACTACCTGAGCACCGTCTCGATCTGGGCGCGCTGAGGGCGCCGGCCGCAGCAGGGCGGCGCGCAGCCCTGCATCGTGCGCTCCGCGCGCGTTCCGCGCGACGGCAAACGGCGCCTGCCCGCAATTCCGTGCGTGCTGCTATACTGTAACGCCGGGCGGCCGGTGCGCGCTGCCGCCGCCGAGGGCAAGGACATTAGCTGATGGACACCCTGCCGGACGACAGGCCGGCCTTCCACGACGGCGGGCACGAGCATCAGAGCTGCGTCGAGGACGCGCTCGCCCGCGCCGAGGACCTGTGCCGCCGGCGCGGCGCACGGCTCACCCCGCTGCGCCGCCGGGTGCTGGAGCTGGTCTGGGGCAGCCACCGCGCGGTCAAGGCCTACGACCTGCTGGCGGCCCTCGACGATGGGGCCGGCGCGGCGAAGCCGCCCACTGTGTACCGCGCGCTGGAGTTCCTGAAAGAGCACGGCCTGGTCCACCGCATCGACAGCCTCAACGCCTTCGTCGGCTGCCCGCAGCCGGGCGAAGGCCACAGCGCCCAGTTCCTGATCTGCGGCGAGTGCGGCGAGGTCTCGGAGATGAACGCGGCCAGCATCGACCGTGCCGTCGCCGAGCGCGCCGCGGCCTCCGGCTTCGCGCTCTCGCGCATCATCATCGAGCTGCACGGCAGATGTCCGCGCTGCGCGACTCCCTCGCGGGGCATCTGACCCGCCGGCCGGGCGTCGCCGCCGGCCCCTCGCTCGCGTGCGCCGAGAACCTCGTCGTGCGCTACGGCGGCCGCGCGGTGCTGGACCGGGTCTCGATCGACGTGCACCGGCGTGAGGTGGTGAGCCTGATCGGACCCAACGGGGCGGGCAAGACCACCGCGGCGCGCGCGCTCCTCGGCCTCATCAGGCCGGACGCCGGCACGGTGCGTCACGCGCCGGGCCTGGTGGTGGGCTACGTCCCCCAGCGCATCGCGCCGGAGGAGCTGCTGCCGCTCACCGTGCGGCGCTTTCTCGCGATGGCGGGGCGGCGCGCCTCGGCCGATGCCGCGGCGACCCTCGACGAGGTCGGGGTGGCGGCGGTGATGGAACGCCAGCTCAGCAGCCTCTCCGGCGGCGAGTACCGGCGCGTGCTGCTCGCGCGCGCCCTGCTGCGCGATCCCGACCTGCTGGTGCTGGACGAGCCGGTCCAGCAGGTCGACTTCGCCGGGCAGCTGGCCATGCACCGCCTGATCGCCCGCCTGCGGGACAGGCGCGGCTGCGGGATCCTGGTCATCTCCCACGACCTCCACCTGGTGCTGAGCGGGACCGACCGCGTGGTATGCATCAACGGGCACGTCTGCTGCGCCGGCGAGCCGGAGGCGGTGAGCCGCCACCCCGAGTACGTCTCGCTCTTCGGCCCCCATGCCGCGGCCGCGCTCGCGGTCTACACCCACCACCACGACCACAGCCACGACCTGCCGGCCGCTCTGTCAGCGATCGACGAGGCCGCGCCCGGCGACGGGACGCCGCCCGACGGTCGCGGCTGAGCGCGCGCCATGTTCGACGACTTCTTCGCGCGCGCGCTCGCGGGCGGCATCGGCGTGGCGCTCGCCACCGGGCCGCTCGGCTGCTTCATGGTGTGGCGGCGCATGGCCTACTTCGGCGATTCCATCGCCCACAGCGCGCTGCTCGGCGTGCTGCTCGGCGTGGCGCTGAGCATCGAGCCCAACGCCGGCATCGTCATCATGTGCGTGGCGCTCGCGCTGCTCCTGCTGCTGCTCCAGCAGCAGCGGCGGCTCGCCACCGACACCCTGCTCGGCATCCTCGCGCACGGCACGCTGGCCCTCGGCCTCGTCGGAATCAGCTTTCTCGAGAGCGTGCGCGTCGACCTGATGAGCTATCTCTTCGGCGACATCCTGGCGGTCACCGGCCGCGACCTGATCTGGATCTACGGCGGCGGCGGCGTGGTGCTGGTCGCGACGGCGCTGATCTGGCGGCCGCTGCTGGCGATCACCGTGCACGAGGAGCTGGCACGGGCCGAGGGCGTGCGGGTGGGGCTCGTCCGCATCGCGTTTACCCTGCTGATCGCGCTCGCCGTCGCCATCGCCATGAAGATCATCGGGCTGATCCTGATCGTGTCCCTGCTGATCATCCCGGCGGCGACGGCGCGCCGGCTCGCGCGCTCTCCCGAGCAGATGGCGCTGTTCGCGAGCCTGATCGGGGTTGCGGCGGTGGTGGGCGGGCTGCACGGCTCGCTCGCCTGGGACACCCCCTCCGGCCCCTCGATCGTGGTCGCGGCGCTCGCGCTCTTCGTGCTCAGCATGGGCGGGGGCGCGCTGGTCCAGGTCGTGCTGGGACGGACCGTTGAATCGGCGCGGCTCCCGCACTAGCGTCGCATCCGGAGGGGAGTGATGACCGCGAGCGACGACCTGGCCCGGGAGGTGATCGCGCGGCTGCGCTTCGACGAGGCCGGCCTGATTCCGGCCATCGCGCAGGCGCACGAGACGCGCGAGGTGCTGATGCTCGCGTGGATGAACGCGGACGCCGTGCGCGAGACCCTGGCCACCGGCCGCGTCTGCTACTGGTCCCGCTCGCGCGGCCGACTCTGGCGCAAGGGCGAGAGCTCCGGCCACACCCAGCGGCTGGTCGAGATGCGCTTCGACTGCGACAGCGACGCCCTGCTGCTTCTGGTCGACCAGACCGGCCCCGCCTGCCACACCAACCGCCCGGCATGCTTCTTCCATGCCGTGCAGGGCGGCGAGATCCGCGTGATCGCCGAGCCCGTGGCGTAGTCAGCCGAGGCGCGAAGGGCCGAGCTCTGCGGCGGTGATGCCGCGCGCCGCGAGCGCTTCCGCCAGCGGCTCGCCGGTCGCGATCGCCGCCGTCGCCGCGCCGAGCGCAGGCGCGGTCATGATGCCGGCGCCCCCCTGGCCCGCCAGCCAGAAGAAGCCGTCTGCGGCCTTGTCGAAGCCCGCCACCGGCTGCCGATCCGCGACGAAGCTCCTGAGCCCCGCCCACTTGTTGCGGATGTGGCGGATCTCCAGGGTCGTCGCCCGCATGATGCAGTCGGCGCCGATAGCGATGTCGAGCTCCTCGGGGTACGCGTCGCAGGGCGCTGACGGGGTCTCGTCGGCGGGCGAACCGAGCAGGCGCCCGGCGTCGGGCTTGAGGTAGAAGTCGTCCCCGACGCAGTGCACCATCGGCCAGTGGTCGACGCCGTCGCCGGCCGGGCCGTCGAAGATGAACGCCGTCCGGCGATTGGGCTGCAGGCCGATGGGCGCGACGCCAGCAAGGGCGGCGACGGCGTCGCACCAGGCGCCTGCGGCGTTGACCAGCACCGGCGCGGCGTAGGCGCCGTCTGCCGTCTCCGCCTGCCAGAGGCCGCCCTTGCGCGCGAGCGCCGTCACTTCCGCCTCCGTCACGAGCGCGCCGCCGCGGGCGCGCAAGCCCCGCAGGAAGCCCTGGTGCAGGGCGGCGACGTCGATCTCGTGGGCCACCGGCTCGAACACGGCACCGGCCACGTAATCCTCGCGCAGCACCGCGACCTGCTCGCGGGCCTCGGCCGCGCCGAGCCGGGCCAGGGTCGGCACCAGCGCGCGGTTCTCGTCGTAGAGCCGGTCGAGCGCGCCGATCTGGTCGGCGCGTCCGACGTAGATCACCGGGCGCGGCGTGATGAAGGGCGATGCCGCGAAGCCGGGCGGCGGCTCGGCGAGAAAGGCGCGCCCCGCCACGGCCAGTCCGCGCGTCAACCGGCCGCCGTAGGTCTCCATGTACATGGCGGCGGAGCGCCCGGTCGCGTGGTAGCCGGGCGCGTCCTCGCGCTCGAGCACGACCACGCGGCCCTGCTCCGCGAGGCACCAGGCCGCCGAGGCCCCGGCCATCCCGGCGCCCACGACCAGAAAGTCACAGCGTTCCATGGCGCGCATTCTATGTGCGGCACGCGGGCGCCGAAACGGCAGGACTGCGCGTTCGCGGGTACGGGAGCGCGGCTCTCGGCAAGCGGCGCCCGGCCCGCTACTCTGGCGCTCCGGACAAGAGCGGGAGCGGAGCATGCAGATTTCCTGTGAGGGGCGGCGCGCGGTGGTGACCGCCGGTGGCGCCGGCATTGGCCGCGTCATCGCGGAGACGCTGGCCGCGGGCGGCGCGCAGGTTTTCACCTGCGACATCGAGCCCGGCCTGGTCGACGACGTGCGGGGCGAGAGGATCGACGCGGTGGTGGCCGATGTCGGCGACGCGTCCGCGGTCGACCGGCTCTTCGAGGCGGCCGCGGCGGCCATGGGCGGCGTCGACGTGCTCGTCAACAACGCCGGAATCTCGGGTCCCACCGCCAGGGTGGAGGAGATCGAGCCCGCCGACTGGGACCGCACCATCGCGGTCAACATCTCCGGCCAGTTCTACTGCGCCAGGCGGGCGGTGCCGCTGATGCGCGCGGCCGGGCGCGGCGTCATCATCAACATCTCGTCCACCGCAGGCCGCCTTCCCTTCCCGCTCAGGCTGCCCTACGCCACCTCGAAGTTCGCCATCACCGGGCTCACGAAGACGCTGGCGCTGGAGCTCGGCCCCGCCAAGATCAGCGTCAACGCCATCCTGCCCGGCTACATCCTCAATGCCCGGGGCGCGCGCGTGATCCGTGCCAAGGCCGAGGCCGCCGGCCGCACGGTGGAAGAGATGGAGGCGACCATCCTCCGCAACATCGCCATGCGCACCGGCATCGCCGAGCAGGAGATCGCCGACCTCGCGCTCTACCTTTGCTCCGAGTCCGGCCGCCACATCTCCGGCCAGCTCCTGGGCGTCGACGGCGCCTTCGAGACCTATGCCGGCATGGACAATCTCGACGCCCCGCCGTCCGGCGCCGGGGGCGGATGATCGTCCTCTTCACCGATTTCGGGCCGGGCGGGCCCTATACCGGCCAGATGAAGGCCGTGCTCGCGCGCGAAGCGCCGGGGGTTCCGGTGGTCGATCTCGCGGACGACCTGCCGGCCTGCCAGCCCGAGCCCGCCGCCTACCTGCTTGCCGCGTTCGCGCCCGCCTTCCCGCCCGGCGCGGTCTTTGTCTGCGTGGTGGACCCCGGCGTTGGCGGCGCGCGCGCGCCGCTCGCGCTGGAGGCCGGCGGCCGCCGGTACGTCGGCCCCGACAACGGCCTGCTTGCGATCGTTTCCCGCCGCGCCGGCGACGCACGACGAGCTGGCGACGCGCGCTGGCACACCATCACCTGGCGCCCGCCGCGGCTCTCGGCGTCGTTCCACGGGCGCGACCTCTTCGCGCCGGTGGCGGCCATGCTCGCGCGCGGCGAGCCGGTGCCGGGCGAGCCGCTCGATGGAGCGGCCACAGTCGGCGCCGACTGGCCCGACGACCGCGCCGCCATCGTCTACGTCGATCCCTACGGCAACGCGATGACGGGGCTGCGTGCGGCCGGGCTGCCCGGGGATGCGGCCATCGTCGCGGGCGGGCGGCGGTTCGAGCGGCTGCGCACCTTCTCCGACGCCGCACCCGGCGCCGCCTTCTGGTACGAGAACGCCAACGGCCTCGCAGAGGTCGCGGTCAACCGGGGCCGGGCGGCCCGCGCGCTCGGCCTCCGGGTGGGGACGCCGGTCCGCGTCGAGGCGGCGGGCGGTGGCGAATGACGCGCTGGCGGCCCAACGGGGACCAGATACGCGCCGGCGCGCTGGCCAACGCCGACCTCTCCCGCTTCGACCTGCGCGGCTTCCACTTTCGCGAGGCCGACCTGCGCGGGGCGAGCTTCGCCGGCAGCATCCTGCGCGAGGTCGACCTCTGGGGCGCGAACCTCACGGGCGCCGACCTCACCGGCGCGAACCTCCGCCTCGCCACCTTCAGGGGCGCGGTCCTGAAGGGCGCGCGGCTTGCCGGTGCCGACCTCTGGAGCGCCGACCTCAAGGTCGCCGAGCTGGACGGCGCCGTGCTCTCCGAGTGCAACCTCGCCCAGGCCGAGCTCGCCGGCGCGAGGTGCCGGGGCGCCGACTTCAGCGGCGCCGAGCTCTACTGCGCCGACCTTCGCCTCGCCGACCTGAGGGACGCCAACCTCGGCCGCGCCGACGCGCGCCTCGCCAAGCTGGAGGAGGCGGTGCTGGAAGGCGCCAACCTGCGCGAGGCCAACTTCTCCGGCGCGAGCTTCAAGCGCGCGCGGCTCGCCACCGCCGATCTCGCCGGCGCCACCCTGCGCGAGGCGAACTTCCGCGAGGCCGACCTCATCCGCGCCGACTTCCGCGGGGCCGAGGTGGCGGACGCCTTCTTCGGCCAGGCCAACCTCGACGGCACGGTGATGCCCGACGGCACCATCGAATCCGGCAGCCTGCGCCACTGGGCGCCGCCGTTCGAGGACGAGGAGGAGTAGGGGCCTACGCGCCCACGTCGACGATCGCCACCACCGGGCCGCCGCCCTGGGGCCCCTGGTGCATGGCGTCGACCGAGACGAACACGGCTGGATCGCCGATTGCCGCCGCGGCGACGCCGCCCACAGCGCCCTTGGAATGGCGGTGGTGATGGACGTCGGAATCGTCCAGCATGATCTGGCGGCGGCCGCGCAGGCGCGCGCTGCGGTCGGCCTCGCACTTGATGAAGCAGTTGACGAGCCGGCCGCCGAGGTCGTCCGCGCGGGCGCGCGCGGGCAGGTCGAGGCCAGCGCTGCGGATGGCGGCGTAGATGCCGTCGATGTCGAGCGCGTCCTGCATCACGCCGTGGCCGATGCGGAAGCGCCCGCCCGCGCCGGCCGCGTTGCCGAAGAGCACGATCTGCCCGCGCTCGAGCTCGACCCCCGACGAGCACGAGGCGACCGAGGAGTAGAGGTCGAGGTTGCGGCAGATCTCGTGCGCCTCGGGCATCTCCACCTCGCCCAGCGCCACGGCGATGCCGAGCCCGGTGGTGCCGTTGGAGACCCCCATGGATTCGTGCACCTCGCAGGCCACGCTCTCGCCCCGCTCGTGGGCTTCCCGCACCGTGTCGATGGTGAGCAGCGGCGTCTTGGTCTGGACGTAGTGCACGTCCGCCGGGTCGTCGATGCCGGCGTCCGCCATCGCGGCGCGGACGCCGTCGGCGATCTTCGCCACCATCGCAGGCCGGCCGATGTCCTCGGGCAGGATCGGCGCGCTCATGGCCGTCCCCATGGCAAGCCGCGCCTCGTCCGCGGGTCCGCTCTCGTCGTCGCGGGCGAAGACGGTGGCGTGCGGCGTGAGCACGCCGTCGCAGCCGCCCGACCAGACCATGGGAATCTCGCCGACCGCCGCCTCGCTGCGCGTGCCGTGCTTCAGGAGGACACCGCGGAAGGCGGTGTCCGAGAGGATGCGGGTGAAGTCGTTGACCCCGCCGTTGCCTTCGGTCTTGCCGATCACGGCGACGATCGAATCCGCCGCCATGCGCCCGGACTCGATCAGCGCCTCCAGGCCGGAGGCGTCGGAGACCGACTTGATCTCCACCTTGGCGACATCGATGGCCATCTCTTCCTCTCCTGCCCTCAGGACCAGGCGGTGCGGCGCCGGGTCTCGGTCTCGGCGACGACCTGCCCGCGCTTGATCACGAAGCTTCGGTCGGCCCGCCGCGTCAGCGCCTGCAGGGGATCGGCCGCGTCGATGACGACGAGGTCGGCGACGCAGCCGGGCGCCGCGCCGTAGTCGTCGAGCCCCATGGTGCGCGCGGCGGCGCCGGTCATCATGTCGAACACCGTCTCGATCTCGTGCGGACGGCTCATGTGGGCCGCGTGGCTCGCGAGGAAGGTGACCTCCAGCGGATCGCCGCGCCCGAAGGGGTAGAAGGGGTCGCGGATGCAGTCCTGGCCGCAGGAGACGTTGACTCCCGCCTCCAGCAGCTCCTTCACGCGGGTGATGCCGCGCCGCTTGGGCTGCGCATCGCCGCGCCCCTGGAGCATCAGGTTGGTGGCGGGGTTCACGATCATGTGGATGCCGGCGTCGCGCACCAGCCCGATGACGCGGTTGGCGTAATCCTCCTCGTAGCCCGCGAGCGCGCAGGTGTGGCCGGCGGTGACGCGGCCCTGCCAGCCCTGCGCCATGGTCTGCTCGGCCAGGATCTCCAGCGTCCTGGCTTCGGGGTCGTCGGTCTCGTCCACGTGCATGTCGATGTCGGCGTCGTGGTGCGCCGCGATCTCGAAGGCAAGCGCGATGTGGCGCGCGCTGTCCTCCCGCGTCTCCTCGTTGAAGGGCATGCCGCCGACGAGATCGGCGCCGGCCTCCATCGCCTGCCATATTAGCTCTTCGGTGCCCCTGTCCTTGAAGATGCCCTCCTGCGGGAAGGCCACGATCTGCACGTCGGCGATGTCGCGGGTGCGCTCGCGCGCCTCGATCACGCCTTCGAGCGGGCGCAGGCCGCCGATGCTGTCCACGTCCACGTGGGAGCGGAAGCGCGTCACCCCGTTGGCGACCGCCGCGCGGATGGTCCGGGTCGCGCGCGCGGCGATCTCGTCGACCGTGTAGGCGCGCTTGCGCGCCCAGATGATCTCGATCGCCTCGTCGAGGGTGCCGGAGCGGTTGGCGCGCACGTCGTCGTTGATCTGGGCCTTGTCGAGGTGGATGTGCGGCTCCAGGAAGCCCGTGACGCAGAGCCGTCCGCCGGCATCGATGACGCTCTCGGCCGCGGCTGCGCCGCCCGCCGGCGCGGCCGTGAAGCGGCCCTCCTTCACGAAGAGATCGCGCGGCGCCTCCTCCCGCCACACCTGCGCGCCCGTGATGGCGAGATCGACCCGATCGTCCGTCATCGCTCGTTCCTCCCTGGGTCTTCGGCGCCCGCGCTCGACGCGACGTGCTCCCCCGTCGCCGTCCGCTCGCCGGCGATGACCATGACGGCATGGAGGCGGACCAGCGTCTCCTCCCGACCGAGCGCGGCCATGACGGCGAAAATTCCGGGAGACGCATGGGAGCCCGTCAACGCCGCACGCAAGGGCTGCGCGATCTTGCCGAGCCCGACGCCTTCGCCCTCGGCGAAGGCGCGGACTGCGCCTTCGAGCCCCGCCTCGTCCCAGCCGTCGAGCTCTTCCAGCATGCAGAAGAGCGCACCCAGGCGGGCCTGCGCCTCGATATCGAGCAGCCGTTCCGCCTTGGGCGTCATGGCGAGCGGCGGCTCGTGAAACAGGAACGCCAGCGAGTCCGCAAGCTCGACGAGGGTCTTGGCCCGCGTCTTGGCCTCCGGCATCAGGGCCAGGATGCGCCCGCGCCCTTCGTCGGTGGCGGCCACTGGGTGATTCGCCGCCAGCCGGGGCTCGATTTCGGCCAGCAACGCGGAATCGGCGCTCTCCCGGATGTGGTGGCCATTGAGGCTCTGCAGCTTCTCCATGTCGAAACGGGCCGCGCCGCGGTTCACCGCATCGAGGTCGAACCACCGGACGGCCTGGTCGGTGTCGATGATCTCGTCGTCGCCGTGACTCCAGCCGAGGCGCAGCAGGGCATTACGCATCGCGGCAGGAAGTATGCCTATATCGGCATAGGCGCCGACGGCGACGGCGCCGTGCCGCTTCGATAACTTGGCCCCGTCGGGGCCGTGGATGAGCGGGATGTGGGCGTAGGCCGGCGGCTCCCAGTCGAGGGCGCGGAAGAGCTGGGTCTGGCGAAAGGCGTTGGTGAGGTGGTCGTCTCCCCGAATCGCATGGGTGATCCCCATGTCGTGGTCGTCCACGACGACGGAGAGCATGTAGGTGGGCGTGCCGTCGGCGCGCAGCAGCACCATGTCGTCGAGCGCGGCGTTGTCGATCCTGACCGGCCCCTGCACCAGGTCGCCCAGCACCGTCTCGCCCTCCCGCGGGGCGCGGAAGCGGATCACGGGATCGACGCCGGGCGGGGCTTGCGCTGGGTCGCGGTCGCGCCAGCGCCCGTCGTAGAGCGCGCTGCCGCCGGCGGCGCGGGCCTCGGCGCGCATGGCTGCGAGCTCTTCGGGCGTGCAGTAGCAGCGGTAGGCCCCGCCGCCGGCGAGCAGGCTGCGCGCGACCTCGGCGTGGCGCTCGCGGCGCTCCGACTGGCGTACGATCGAGCCGTCCCAGTCGAGGCCGAGCCAGTCGAGCCCCTCGAGGATCGCCGCCACCGCCTCGGGCGTCGAGCGCTTGCGGTCGGTATCTTCCAGTCGGAGCCGGAAGCTGCCGCCGTGGTGGCGCGCGTAGAGCCAGTTGAAGAGGGCGGTCCGCGCGCCGCCGAGGTGCAGCATGCCGGTCGGCGACGGCGCGAAGCGCGTGACGACGCCCATGTGCGGTCTCACCCCCGGCGAAAGGCGCTGGCGTTGGCCACGGATCGGAACGACCGAGCGTTTAGCATATCGCCCGCCCGCAGGCGACCGGCGCCACAGCGATGATCCACGCAGTCGGCCTGCGCGTGCACCTCGACACGGTCTGGGCGGCCGAGCGCCAGCGCCTGTTTCTGTGGGTGCCGGTCCTCTTCGGCGCGGGCAGCGGCCTCTACCTGACCCTGCCGGTCGAACCCGTCGTCTGGGCCGCGCCGGGGGCCGTCGGGCTCTGTGCCCTTGCCGCGCTGTTGCTGCGACGGCACACGGCAGCGGCGCTTGTGCTGGCGGCGCTGGCCCTGCTCGCCTTCGGCGTGGCCGCCGCCGACTGGCGCACCGAGCGGGTGCGGGCGCCGGTGCTTGCCGAAGCAGTGGGCCCGGCCGAGGTCTCCGGCCGCGTGGTCTGGGTCGGCGCCGGCGAGGGGCCGCAGCGTTACCTCCTCGACCGCGTGCGGATCGAGGGACTGGCGCCGGCAGAGACCCCTGAGCGGGTGCGGATCAGCGTGCGCAACCCGGGCGCAGGCGGCACGATCGCGCCGGGGAGCCGGCTCGCCGCGCGCGCCTCGCTGCGTCCGCCGCCGGCGCCGGCGGAGCCCGGCGCCTGGGATTTCGCGCGGCAGGCCTGGTTCCAGCGCATCGGTGCAGTCGGCTTCGCCTACGGTGCGCCCGAGCCGGTCGCCGCAGCGGCGGGCGAGGAGGGCGGCTGGCTCTCGCTGCTGTCCGGGATCCGGCACTGGGTCTCGGCGCGGATCCTCGCCCACGCGGCGCCCTCTTCGGGCCCCTTCGCGGCGGCGCTGCTCACCGGCGACCGCAGCGCCATCGAGGACAGCGCCCTCAAGGCGATGCGCGATTCCGGGCTGGCCCATTTGCTGGCGATCTCGGGCCTGCACGTCGGGCTCGTGGCCGGCTTCATCTTTTTCGCGATCCGCGCCCTGCTGGCCCTGATCGAGCCGGTGGCGCTGCGGGCGCCCATCAAGAAGTGGGCGGCTGCGGCGGCGCTGCTCGGCGCGGCGGCCTACCTGCTGCTCTCGGGCATGAGCGTGCCGACCCAGCGGGCCTTCGTCATGGTCGGCGTCGTGCTGCTCGCGATCATGCTCGACCGGGCGAGCCTCTCGATGCGGCTGATCGCCTGGGCGGCGCTGCTGGTGCTCGTCGTCGCGCCGGAGAGCATGCTGGGGCCGAGCTTCCAGATGTCCTTCGCCGCGGCGACGGCGCTGATTGCGACCTACGAGGTGGCGCGCAGCCCCTTCGCCCGCCTTGCCGCGCGCGGCGGGCTGGCGCTTCGCCCGCTCGTCTACGGAGCCGGCGTGGCGCTGACCTCGCTGGTGGCCGGCGTCGCCACCGGCCCCTTCGCCGTCTATCACTTCAACCGCTTCGCCGACTACGGCCTCCTCGCCAATCTCGGCGCCGTGCCGATCACCGGCTTCTGGATCATGCCCTGGGGGCTGGTCGCGCTGGTCCTCATGCCCTTCGGGCTCGAGGGGCTCGCGCTGGCGCCGATGGGCTGGGGGATCGACGCGGTGGTCTGGATCGCGCGCGCGGTGGCGGCGCAACCGGGCGCGGTGACGCTGGTGCCGGTGATGCCGGCCGCGGCGCTGCTCGCGATCACGGTGGGCGGGCTCTGGCTCTGCCTCTGGCGCAGCCGCTGGCGCTTCGCAGGCGTCGCCATCATCGCCGGCGGCCTGCTGCTGGCGGGCCTGGAGCGGAGGCCCGACATCCTGGTGGAGGGCGCCGCCCGGGTGATGGCGGTGCGCGGCGAGGACGGCCGGCTCTGGATTTCCACCCGCCAGCGCGGGCGCTTCGTCAGCGACGTCTGGCTCAGGCGCGACGGGCAGGCCGAGGCGCCCACCTGGCCCGCCGCGGGCGAGGGCGCGGCCGCCGCCGGCCTGCGCTGCGACACCCTCGGCTGCATCCAGCGGCGGGAGGGCCGCACGGTCGCCTTCGTGCGCGATCCGCGCGCGCTCGAGGAGGACTGCGGCCGAGCCGACCTCGTGGTCAGCGCGGTGCCGGCCTGGAACCTCTGCCCCGGGCCCGAGGCCGTGGTGGACCGCTTCGACCTCTGGCGCGGCGGCGGCCACGCGATCTGGCTCGAGCCCGAGGGCGTTCGTGTCGAGAGCGTGGCCGAGGCACGCGGCGCCCGACCCTGGGTCGCCCGGCGCGGCCCGTCGCGGTGAGGGGCTAATAACGCCTGAGGATGGCCCGGAGCCGGCCCTGCACCTTGACCCGGCCGGGGCCGAAGATGCGCGTCTCGTAGCGCACGTTCGCGGGCTCCAGCGCGATGGACTCGCCCTTGCGGCGCAGCCTCTTGAGCGTGACCTCGCTGTCGTCGACGAGGGCGACGACCACGGTGCCGTTCTCGGCCGTCTCGCAGCGCTCGATCACGGCCGTGTCGCCGTCGAGGATGCCGGCGTCGACCATGGAATCGCCGT
Organism: Alphaproteobacteria bacterium; assembly: GCA_022823305.1. Taxonomy (GTDB): domain Bacteria; phylum Pseudomonadota; class Alphaproteobacteria; order UBA828; family UBA828; genus WTGU01. Next base: position 70,019 of record JAJDXK010000023.1, on the reverse strand, counting down.
CGACCTCCAGCGCGTAATGCTCGCCCGCGCCCAGCATGTCGCCCGGGACGTCGATGTGGTTGGTCTCGTCGCGCAGCGCCTCGATCGGCGTGCCGGCGGCGATCCGGCCGTAGAGAGGCAGCGCCACGCTCGCGCGGTCGTCGGACGGGCGCTCGGTGCCCGGCCCGGAGCGGAAGTCGCCCTTGATCACGCTCGGCCGGAAGCGCCGGCCCGGCTGCCGCTCCGGCCTGTCGACGGTGCGCGAGGGCGGCGGCCGCAGCACCTCCAGCGCCCGCGCCCGGTGCGGCAATCGCCGCAGGAACCCGCGCTCTTCGAGCGCCTTTACGAGCCGATGAATACCCGACTTGGACTTGAGGTTGACCGCTTCCTTCATTTCTTCGAAGGAAGGCGCGATCCCACGGCTGTTGAGATAGGAGTCGATGAAAAGCAGGAGTTCCATCTGCTTCCTGGTCAGCATCGGGCAGGCTCCGTCAATCGAACAAAATCGAAACGCCGGGCATGTTCTAGTTTGGTTCGCGCCCCGTGTCAAGCGCTGCCGGCACGCAATCGCCTGGCCCGCCGGCGGCGTTCGGGCATTCCCGCCAATCGTTGTCCGATCACGTTCCCGCCTTCTTGTTCACGGGGACCGTATGTTTCAGCCGTTGCGAGACTTCACGCAGCGAAGCTGATATAGTCACACTGCGACTATCTTTCGTTACAGAACATCAAGTGAGGTAATTCCATGGCTCCGAGCTCTCCCAGCCAGATCGACGAAAGCAGCCTCACCAAGGGGCAGCGCCGCAAGCTCAATGCGCTCCGCAAATCGGTCGGCGACGAGGTCGGTGAGCGCGCGTTTGCCGAATGGCTCGCGGCGCGGCCGGCGGCCAAGGCGGACACCGACGCGGAACTGATCGTCGATACGCTCTGGCCCCTCGTCCAGCAGGGTACGCTGGCAATTCCGCGGGGTGGCTACCTGCTCAGACGCGGCCGTGGCCGGATCATCGTCGAGCCGGCGAAGAAGTAACCGTGCAGCACGGTTCGGGGCGGTCCCGCGTCAAAAGGGGGGCCGTTTCGGGCCTTTCCAGATCGACGTCTTCCTTCCGGCCACAGCGAATACCGCAGAAGGTTGGCCACAAGCCTTTCTGTAAAGAGACCGTGCATTTTGTCCCGATAAACCACGGTCGACTCGGGCAGAACCAGGGCCTGAACCAAAGATCAGCCCCACATGCAGATAACCGACAGTCCGGCAATGCCGGATGGTAAGGGCGACATCACGGCAGGCTGGATGAGCCGGGCACTGAGCACCGGTAGCACATTTGATTTTCCGAATATTGCAAGTATCCGGGTCGAAAGCGCCGGCTTCGGTTTCATGGGCAAGATTCTGCGTTGCCATATCGGCTACGAAGATGCCGTTGCCGGGGCTCCTGAAAGCGTCGTCGTCAAGCTGCCGAGCGCAAATCCGATGAACCGGCGGATCGCCTTGAAGCGCTCGCTGTATCGGCGGGAATACGGGTTTTACCGCCGCCTCGCGCCGCAGACGCCGGTCCGAACCCCTGCTCTCTTCTACAGCGACTACGATGCGGGCAGTCAGAACTTTGTCCTGGTGATGGAAGACCTGGGCGGCATGGACATGGCCGACCAGCTGGAGGGCGCGACTCCGGCGCAGGCGAGCTGCTCCATCCATGCCGCCGCCACCCTTCATGGGCACTATTGGGGCAAGTCCCACGAGCTGAGCCGTTCCGGGGCCGTCGACATTCTCTGTCCGAAGAACAGACCCGCATTGCAGGTGTTGTATCTCGCCTGTCTGGGTCCCTGTCTCGACCGTTTCGGAAGCTTGTTATCTGGCGAAATGAGCCGATTGATCGAGCGCTACGGCACAAGGTTGGCCGCTCATTTTGCCGACATGGCGGTCAGGCCCAGGACGCTGGTTCACGGCGATTTCAGGTGCGAAAACATGTTCTTCGCTACTGACGGAGCCGACGGCATCGCGGTAATCGATTGGCAGGTTTGCGGAATTGGTCCCGGCCTGTACGACGTGGCCTATTTCCTGGGGGACAGCGTCACGACTCAAACACGCCGCGACATCGAGCGCGACGCCGTGGCCGCGTATCACGACATCCTCTGTCGCACGGGCGTAAAGGAATTCTCTTACGAGGACTGCTGGCGTCAGTACAGGGAGGTCACGTTGGCCGGCCTGATGGTGCCGGTCATCATGGGCGGTGCCCTGGACTGGGCAGACGAGCGCAGTCTTGGCCTGGTGGAAATCGTTGCCAAGCGGAGAGTCGCGGCCATCGACGATCTCGATGCGGCGGAGTTCATGCCGCACCGTCCCCGGATCTGGAGCCTGACGGGTGCGTTTTCGACCCTGACCGGGTGCGCCTACAGGGCCCACAAGGCTTCGCGCGGCCTCAGGAGAACGGCGGGTTGACGCCCGGTCCCGCTGGTTGCGTCGAGCAACCGTCTGGGGTGAACTGCGGTCGGGAGTGATACCGATCGTGAAAAGACGCTGATGGCTTCCATGCGCAGGGCGATACGCTCGGTCCTCGCCGGCGCGGTTCTGGCGCGGGAGCGCTGGCAGAGCGGGGTGGTCTACAACCCGCTCTCGGCCGGCATGGCCCAGGACCCCTATCCCTTCTACGCGGCCCTGCGCGAACGCGACCCGGTGCACCGCAGCCGCCTGGTGAACGCCTGGGTGCTCTCGCGGCACGCGGAGATCGACGCCATCCTGCGAGACCACCGGCGCTTCTCCAACGACCCGCGCAAGGGAACCCTCTCGCGCCAGCAGCGCGCCAACCTGCCGGCGGACGAAGAGTTCACCATGCTGTTCCTGGACCCGCCGGACCACAAGCGGCTGCGTGCGCTGGTCAACAAGGCCTTCACGCCCAGGGCGATCGACGCGCTGGAGCCGCACATCCGCAGCCTGCTCGGGTCCCTGCTGGACGACATCGACGACCCCGCCGGCTTCGATCTCATGAAGGCGGTTGCCCAGCCGTTGCCGGTGATCGTCATCGCCGAGATGCTGGGTGTCCCGCCGGAGGACCGGGCGCAGTTCAAGCTATGGTCGGACCAGCGCGCCCGCTTGCTGGAGCCGTTGCTGAGCCCGCAGGAACGCGCCGTGGCCGAGACCGCTTCCCGGGCGCTGGATGACTACTTCCGCCCGATCGTCATGGAGCGCCGGGCCGCGCCGCAGGGCGACATCGTCAGCGCGCTGGCGCAGGCGGAGGAGGAAGGGGACCGGCTGACCGAGCGCGAGGTGCTGAACATGCTGCGCCTGCTGCTGATCGCCGGCAACGAGACCACCACCAACCTGATCGGCAACGGCATCCTGGTCCTGCTGCGCCACCCGGACCAGGTACAGCGGCTGCGGGACGACCCGAGCCTGATCCCGGCGGCGGTGGAGGAACTGCTGCGCTTCGATTCGCCGGTGCAGACCGACTTCCGCCGTGTGCTCGAGGACTGCGAGCTCAACGGCTTTCCCTTGCGCAAGCGCGAGAATCTGGTCCTGCTGCTCGGCGCGGCCAACCGGGACCCTGCGGCGTTCGACGACCCCGACCGCTTCGATGTCGGCCGCGACGACCGCTCCCACCTCTCCTTCGGGCGCGGCATCCACCATTGCATCGGCGCTCCCCTCGCGCGCCTGGAGGGCCGGGTCGTGCTCGAGACACTGCTCGAGCGATTCTCTTCGATCAGCCTGCTCGAGGAACGCCCGCGCTTCCGCAACAGCATCGTGCTGCGCGGCCTCGAAGCCCTGCCGGTTCGCTGCGCGCGGGCCTAGCCCGATACGAGAGGTCGGGTACGATACCCTCCGCAGAGGGAGGACCCGGCCATGCTCGACACGCCACCGGCGCTCACCATTCGCCGCAGCTTCCCGCGCCCGTCGCGAGAGGCCCTCGCCGCGCTGGACGGCGCGTTGACCGGGCATGTGGCCGACGCGCTCGGCGGGCTCGGCGCGCTCGATGCGGCGATCAAGCCGCTGGCGGACGCGCCGGCTTCGATGCGGCGCGTGGTCGGGTCTGCGCTCCCGTGCATGAACAGCCCGGCCGACCAGCTCGGCCTGGTGGGCGCGCTGGCCTATGCGCAACCCGGCGACGTGCTCATCGCCGGTACCGAGGCCTACTGCGGCACCGCCGTCATCGGCGACCTGATGGCGCGCATGATGCTCAACCTCGGCGCCGCCGGCGTGGTCACCGACGGCGCCGTGCGCGACACGCCGGGTCTCATCGAGGTGGGGCTCCCGGTCTACTGCGCGGGCGTGAGCCCCAACTCGCCGCAGCGAAACGGCCCCGGCTCGGTGGGTCTCGCCATCAGCATCGGCGGGGTCACGGTGAACCCGGGCGACGTCGTGGTGGGCGACGTGGACGGCGTCGTCATCGTGCCGGCCGACAAGCTCGACGCGGTGGTGGAGAGCGTGCGGGAAATCCGCCGCCAAGAGGCCGAGGTGGAGGCGCGCGTCAAGGCAGGGCTGACGTACCCTGAGTCCTGGCGGGCCTACCTGGAGCCGGGGGCCGCGCGCTTTGTCGACTGATCCCGAGCCCATGGAGGTCCGCGCAGCGGTCCTGCGGCGGAGCGTGAAGGTCGTGGTCTTCGACCTCTACGGAACCATCGTCGACATGCAGGCGGGGCTCACCGAGGCGGTCACGCCCTATCTCGAGGAGAAGGGCTGGGACGGCGCGCCGCACCGCTTCGTCACCTGGTGGCGGCGCACCCACTTCGAGAACTCGATGATCGACTCCCTCTGCGACCGGGGGCACACCCCTTATCGCGAGATCAGCCACCGGGCGCTCGCCTACGTCATGGACCGCTGCGGCTTCGCCTACACTCAGGCAGAGGTGGTGCGGCTGGTGAGCGAGATCGAGAGGCTCAGGCCCTTCCCCGAAGTGCCGGCGGCGCTGGAGCGGCTGCGCGGCGCAGGCCACGTGCTGGCCATCCTCTCCAACGGCGACCGCGACATGCTGGAGGCGGCGATGCCGCACGTCGGCGTCCCCTTCGACCACGTGATCTCGGTGCAGGAAGCGCAGGCCTTCAAGCCGCACTGGCGCACCTACGCGAGGGCGGCGGAAATCGTCGGTGCCGACCGCTCGGCCTGCCTCCTCGTCGCCAATCACGCCTTCGACTGCATCGGCGCCAAGGCCTACGGCATGCGCACCGCCTTCATCGACCGCCGCAGCCGGCCCTTCGGCGAGACTCCCCACCGGCCCGACCTGATCGTGGAGGACATGAGGGCGCTGGCAGCGGTGCTCGCCTGAGGCCGATGCCCGTGCGCGCGGACTACATCGTCATCGGCGCGGGCTCCGGCGGGGCGGCGGTCGCGGGCCGGCTTGCGGAGGATCCGCGCAACCGGGTGCTGCTGCTGGAGGCGGGGCCGAAGGACAGCAACCCGCTGATCCACATCCCCGCGGGCTTCACCCGCCTGCTCACCCACCCCACCCTCAACTGGCGTCGCGTCTCGGAACCGGTGCCGGGGCTCGGCAGCCGGCGCATGCCCTTCCCCGCCGGCAAGGTGCTGGGCGGCTCCAGCGCCATCAACGGCATGCTCTACATCCGCGGCCAGGCCGAGGACTACGACGCCTGGCGCGATGCCGGCAACGAGGGCTGGGGCTGGGACGACGTGCTCCCCTACTTCCGCAAGGCCGAGGACCAGCAGCACGGCGAGAACGAGAGCCACGGCGCGGGCGGGCCCATCGGCGTGAGCGACACGCAGCCGAGCAGCCCCGCTTCGCGCCTCTTTCTGGAGGCCGCAGTGGCGAGCGGCATCCCGCGCCGGGGCGACCTCAACGGCGGCGACCAGCACGGCATCGCGCTGGTCCAGGGCACGATCCGCAAGGGCCGGCGCATGACCACCGCGGTGGGGTATCTCAGGCCGGCGGCGGCACGGGACAACCTGCGCATCGTGACCGAGGCTCCGGTGGACCGCATCGTGGTGGAGGGGGGCGCAGCCACAGGCGTGGTCTATCGCGACAGGTCCGGCGCCAGCATCACGGCCTGGGCCGAGCGCGAGGTGGTGCTCGCCGCCGGCGCGGTGGCCTCGCCCCAGCTGCTGCTGCAGTCGGGGATCGGCGATGCGGCGCAGCTTGAGGCGCTCGGCATCGCGCCGGTGCACCACCTGCCGGGGGTAGGGGAGAACCTGCACGACCATCTCTTCGTCTTCGTCCAGCCCCGGCTGAAGAAGGAGGTACCGACGCTCAACAGGCTGCTGGCGAGCCGGCCGCGGATCGCGCTGGAGGCGCTGCGCTACGGCCTCACGCGCACCGGCGCGCTCGCGCTCACCTCCTGCGAGGTCTGCGGCTTTCTCGATTCGAGCGGGCAGGGCGGCCGGCCCGACATCGAGATCACCTTCCGCCCGCTCAGCTTCGACCTGCTGCCGAGCGGCGGCTGGCGCCCTCATCCCTTCCCCGGCGGCACCGGCTCGGTCTGCGCCACCCGGCCGAAGAGCCGGGGCCGGGTGACGCTGGTGCCGGACGGCGACGGTGCGCGGCGGGTCGTGATCCAGCCCAACTACCTCGCGCACGACGACGACGTGACGAGCCTGGTGCGGGGCCTGCGCATCCTGCGCGGCATCCTCGCCACCGAGCCCTTCGCCTCGTGCCTCGAGGCCGAGCACCGGCCCGGCGCGGAGATCGACGGCGACGAGGCGCTCGCCCGCTACGTGCGCGAGACCGCGAGCACCGTCTATCACCCGGTCGGCACCTGCAGGATGGGGAGCGACGCGATGAGCGTCGTCGACTCCCGGCTCCGGGTCCACGGCATCGCCGGCTTGCGCGTCGCCGACGCCTCGATCATGCCGGCCATCCCTTCCGGCAACACCAACGCGCCCACCATCATGATCGGCGAGAAGGCCGCTGACATGATCCGCCGCGACCACAACTAGGACCCTCAAAAGGTTGCGATTCGGGTCGCCGCCGATGCCCTCCGCTCGCCGCCGGCTGCCTTGCCCCGCCCCTGCGGGAGCGTCATAGTGCAGCCATGGAATGGCGCCATGCAGTGGAGCGGGATGCCCACCGGGAGGCCGAGGAGCCGCCTGTCCGCGTGTGCGAGCATCCCGACTGCGAGCGCGAGGCCGACCACAAGGCACCCCGCGCGCCCGACGATCTCCGCTCGTACCGCTGGTTCTGCCTTGATCACGTGCGCGACTACAACAGGACCTGGAACTTCTTCGCGGGCTGGAGCCAGCACGATATAGAGCGCTTCCAGCACGACGACATGACCGGGCACCGTCCCACCTGGCCCTTCGGCCGGGGGCCCCGGGGGAACGGCCGGGAGGATCTCGACGCGGCCTTCCAGAGCTTCGCGCGCGAATGGCTCGACGACGGGCCTCGGGCCCACGGCTACACCCGCGAGTGTGGGGGGGCGTCTTCCGACGCGCGGCTGAGCGCGCTCGCCCTGCTCGACCTCACCCCACCGGTCGACCTCGCCACGCTCAAGCGGCGCTACAAGGTGCTGGTCAAGCGCCACCATCCCGACGCCAATGGCGGGTCGCGGGAATCCGAAGAGCTTTTGAAACAGATCAATCACGCCTATAACTACCTCAAGCAGGAGTGCTCGTAGGCAAGCGGGACTGTCGAACGGGCTGGCGCAGGCGCGGCCGCCGGTGGCGGCCGTCTTCATGCGGAGGGTAAGGGCGCAATGCAGAAAAACGAGTCAGAGGCGGCGGGCGCGGACACCGCTCAGCCGGACATCAGGGTTTCCGTCAGCCAGACCTTCGGCATCGACACCGACATGGAGGTGCCCGCGTTCTCGGAGCCCACCGACCACGTGCCGGACATCGACGGCTCCTACCGCTTCGACCGCGACACCACGCTCACCATTCTCGCCGGCTTTGCGCACAACCGCCGCGTCATGATCCAGGGCTATCACGGTACCGGCAAGTCGACCCACATCGAGCAGGTGGCGGCGCGCCTCAACTGGCCCTGCATCCGCATCAACCTGGACAGCCACATCAGCCGTATCGACCTGATCGGCAAGGACGCGATCGTGATCCGCGACGGCGTGCAGGTGACCGAGTTCCGCGAAGGCCTGCTGCCCTGGGCGCTGCAGCACCCGACCGCGCTGGTCTTCGACGAGTACGACGCCGGCCGGCCTGACGTGATGTTCGTGATCCAGCGTATCCTCGAGGTCGACGGCAAGCTCACGCTGCTCGACCAGAACCGGGTGGTGCGGCCGCATCCCGCCTTCCGCATCTTCGCCACCACCAATACCGTCGGCCTCGGCGACACCACCGGCCTCTATCACGGCACCCAGCAGATCAACCAGGGCCAGATGGACCGCTGGAACCTGGTGGCCACGCTCAACTACCTCCCCCATGACGAGGAGGTGAAGATCGTGCTCTCCAAGGTGCCCTCCTACGAGAGCGAGGAGCGGCTCAAGCTGATCCACGCGATGGTGGAGGTCGCTGCGCTCTCGCGCGCGGGCTTCATGTCCGGCGACATCTCCACCGTCATGTCGCCGCGCACGGTCATCCACTGGGCCGAGAACGCGGAGATATTCGACGACGTTGGCTATGCCTTCCGCACCACCTTCGTGAACAAGTGCGACGAGATGGAGCGCCCCATCATCGCCGAGTACTTCCAGCGCTGCTTGGGGATGGAGCTGCCGGAGTCCTCGGCGCCGCTGCAGCCCACCGCCTGAGCCGGAGCGCGCCGCGTGGCCCAGGAGGAAACCCCGGTCGAGACCTTCCAGCGGGCCGTCGGCTCGGCGCTGAAGGCCATTGCCGGGGAGGTGGGCGAGGAGCTGCAGGTCTCGTTCGGCGCGGACCAGCCGCAGGTGGCCGGCGACCAGGTGCAGCTTCCCTTCCCGGCGCGCGATCTCAACCTGCTCGACGTCGAGCTGGTGCGCGGCTCGGCCGACGCGCTGGCGCTTCGCCTGCGCTACCACGACCAGGGCGCGCACGTGCGCGAGCAGCCGCGCGGCAAGACGGCGCGCGCGATCTTCGACGCGATCGAGCAGACGCGGGTGGAGGCGCTGGGCGCGAAGCGGCTGGCCGGCGTCGCGGCCAACCTCGATTCCGCGCTGGAGCAGCGCTGCCGCCGCAAGGGCTACGACCAGTGCAGCGCGCCGGAGGAGGTGCCGGTGGCCGAGGCGCTGGCCATGCTCATGCGCGAGAAGCTCACCGGTCGTCACCTGCCGCAGTCGGCCCGCCACATGGCCGACCTGTGGCGGCCCTGGTTCGAGACCAAGGGCGCGCGGCATACCGCGCAGCTCGTGCGCGCGATGGGCGACCAGGACCAGTTCTCCTCGCTGTGCCGGCGTCTCATCAGGGACCTGGACCTGCCCGACGAGGACGCCGAGGACCCGGACGACGCCGAGGACCAGTCGAGCCCGGAGCAGACCGACGACGACGACGCGAGCCAGCCCGGCGACGCCGAGCGTGGCGACGAGATGGACTCCGACAGCGACCGCGAGGCCGACGTCGACGCGAACGAGGATGCCGAGGCCACCGAAGACACCGACGAGGACGCCGACGCCTCCATGAGCGAAGGCGAGGACGACGAGGAGGCCGGCCGGCGGCGCCTCCTTCCCGGCGGCGGACCGGGGCAGCCGAAGGAGCCGCCCTACAAGGCGTACACGCTGGAGTTCGACGAGATCGTCAACGCCGCCGACCTGTGCGATGCCGAGGAGCTGGCCCGGCTGCGCACCCAGCTCGACCAGCAGCTCTCGCAGCTGCACGGCGTCATCAGCCGGCTCGCCAACCGGCTGCAGCGGCGCCTGCTCGCGCGCCAGACCCGCTCGTGGGAGTTCGACCTGGAAGAGGGGTTGCTCGATACCGCCCGGCTCTCCCGCGTCGTCACCAACCCGCTGCATCCCCTCTCCTACAAGATGGAGAAGGAGACGACGTTCCGCGACACCGTGGTGACGCTGCTCATCGACAACTCCGGCTCCATGCGCGGGCGGCCCATCATGGTCGCGGCGATGAGCGGCGACATCCTGGCGCGCACGCTGGAGCGCTGCGGCGTCAAGGTCGAGATCCTGGGCTTCACCACCCGCGCGTGGAAGGGGGGGCAGTCGCGCGAGCGCTGGCTCGCCGAGGGACGCCAGCGCAACCCCGGGCGCCTCAACGACCTGCGCCACATCATCTACAAGAACGCCGACGAGCCCTGGCGCCGGGCGCGCAAGAGCCTGGGCCTCATGCTGCGCGAGGGCCTTCTCAAGGAGAACATCGACGGCGAGGCGCTGCTCTGGGCGCACGAGCGCCTGCTGGGGCGGACCGAGGAGCGGCGCATCCTGATGGTGATCTCCGACGGCGCGCCGGTCGACGACAGCACGCTTTCGGTCAACGCGCGCAACTACCTGGAGCGGCACCTGCGCTCGGTGATCGACTGGGTCGAGACCTTCTCGCCGGTGCAGCTCCTGGCCATCGGCATCGGCCACGACGTGACACGCTACTACCGCCGCGCGGTCACGCTCACCGACGCGGAGCAGCTCGGCGGCACCATGACCGAGAAGCTCGCCGAGCTCTTCGACGAGGCCCCGCGCGACGAACGCGCCTTCGAATCCCGCCCGCGCCTCAGGAGCGCGTAGCTCTCACCCGAGATTGGCCTTGAAGAAGGCCAGAGTCCGCTGCCAGGCGAGCGCTGCGTCGTCGGCGTCGTAGCGGGCGCTGGTGGGGTTGGCGAAGGCGTGGTCGGCCTCGTACCAGTGGTTCTCGGCGCTCTTGCCCGCCGCCGCCATCGCGGCCTCGAAGCCTGATACCATCTCCTGGTTGATCCACTTGTCGCGGGTCGCGAAATGGCCCAGCACGGGGCCCGCGAGGGCGGCGAGCTGCTCGCTGCCCTTGTTCACGCGGCCGTAGTAGACGACCGTGGCATCGACCGGCTCGGCGAGCGAGGCGTTGAGCGACCAGCCGCCGCCGAAGCACCAGCCCACGGTCCCCACCCTGCCCGTGCCCTGCGCGTGGGCCTTGAGCCAGCGCAGCCACGAGGCGCAGGTATCGGTCGCGGCTCCGGCGTCGACCGCCCTCACCAGTTTGCGCGCGGTGTCGCGGTCGTCGGTCACGGCGCCCTCGTAGAGGTCGATGGCGAGCGCCAGGTAGCCCTCGTTGCCGAGCGCGGCGGCGACCGACTTGATCTGGTCGTTCAGCCCCCACCACTCGTGGATCAGCATGACGGCCGGCGCCGGCAGCGCAGCGGGCGTGGCCAGCGCGGCGGAAAGGGAGCGCCCGCCTGAGCTGGTGGTGGCGACGGTCTCGAGCCCGGCAGCGGCGGCGCGGGCGAGCCTGGGGTCGGCGAGCACCGCGGCCAGCGGCAGCCCGGCGAGACCGATCAGGAGGTCACGTCGTGCGAGTCCCATGGCTGTCCTCCGTTCCGGGAGTGCGGTCGAGGCCCCATGGTCGGCCCACGCTGCGCGTGACGCAAGGCGCGAGCCTGGCCGCCCCCTCGCTTTCTCCGCCGGGCGCGGCCCTGTATCCTCGCGCGGCTTCAGCGGAGGAGGGCCATGGCGAGTTCGATCGAGGCGCGGACCGACAGCCGCAGGCGGCGGCGCGGGGCGGCTCCCGTACGGCGGGAGGGCCCGGCAGGCCGTATCGCCAGCGGCGGGGACGCGCTGGTCGCGACCCTCCTCGACCACGGCGTCGATGTCGCCTTCGGCGTGCCGGGCGAGAGCTACCTCGCCGTGCTGGAGGCGCTGCGGGAGGCTCAGGACCGGCTCCGCTTCGTCGTCACCCGCCACGAATCCGGCGCCACCTTCGCCGCCTGCGCCTACGGCAGGCTCGCGCGCAAGCCGGGGGTCGCCTTCGTCACCCGCGGGCCCGGCGCCACCAATGCAGCCATCGGCCTGCACACGGCGCGCCAGGATTCGGTGCCGCTTCTGCTCTTCATCGGTCAGGTGCCTTCCGACCAGCGCGGCCGCGAGGCCTTTCAGGAGATCGACTACCACCAGATGCTGGCGCCTCTGACCAAGGCCGTGTTCGAGCCGCATACGCCGGGCGAGGTGGCAGCGGCGGCGGCCGAGGCCCATGCCATCGCGATGGACGGCCGGCCCGGGCCGGTCGCGGTCGCTCTGCCCGAGGACGTGACCGAGGGCGCGGCCGGCAACGCGCCGGCCCCTGCGCCCCGCCCGCGCCGCGCCCGGCCGCCTGCGCCCGAAGCGATCGAGGAGATCGCCCGGCATCTCTCAGCTGCCCGGCGGCCCGTCGTTATCGCGGGCGAGATGGTGGGCTTCGAGAGCGCCAACGAGGCGCTCGCCGCCTTCGCTGAGACCCACGGCTGCGGCGTGCTCAGCTCCTTCCGCCAGCAGGGGGTGGTGCCCTGCGCCCATCCCGCCTATCTGGGAACCCTCGGCCTTGCGCTGCCGCCCTACCAAGAGGCGCTGCTGGACGAGGCCGACCTGGTGCTGGCGCTCGGCACCCGGCTCGACCTCGCCACCACCCTCGACGACACGGTGACGCGCGAGGCTCCCTTCGTCATCCACGTTTATCCGGATGCGGACGCGCTCGCCGCCGCCGGTGCGGACCTGCAGGTCTCAGCCGATGTCGCGCCGGTGCTGGACGGGCTGATCGCCGCAGCACCCGAGGCGCCGCCCGCCGCCAGCAGCGCCTGGCGCGCGGGCCAGCGCGCCGCCTTCGACGCCTTCCGCCGGGAGTCCGCCGGGCCTCCGCTCGGCGCGGTCGATCTCGCCGCCGTCGTGCAGACGCTCGCCGAGCGGGTGCCCGAGGACGCGACCGTCGTCAACGACGCTGGCAACTTCTCCACCTGGCTGCTGCGCCACTACCCCTACGAGCACCCACTTGCCCAGGCGGCGCCGGCGGTCGGCGCCATGGGCTACGCCATGCCGGGTGCTGTCGGCGCCCAGCTCGCCCGGCCGGGCAAGCGGGTGGTGGCGCTCGCCGGCGACGGCGGCTTCGGCATGACTGGGCAGGAGCTGATCACCGCGGTCGCCAACCGCCTGCCCGTGGTCGTGCTGGTCTGCGACAACGGCGGCTACGGCACCATCGCCATGCACCAGCACACCCGCTACGGCGCGGGCGCCACCTACGGTATCGCACTCGAGAGCCCGGATTTTGCCGCCGCCGCCCGGGCCTGGGGCGCCGCCGCGTGGACGGTCGAGAGCACGGGGCAGTTCGCGCCGGCGCTCAGCCAGGCGCTGGCGGCGGACGGCCCGGCGCTGATCCACCTACGGACCGACATGCGCGACCTCGCGGCCTCCGGCGCCAAGATGCAGTGACCATGGCCGCGGGCCGCGAACGCGAGGCAGCCGACGAGGCCCACGACGCGGACGCGGCGCAAGAGGAAGCCACGGTCGAAGCCCATGTGCTCGGTTCGATCGCACAGGTCGACGCCGCAGCCTGGGACCGCTGTGCCGGCACCGGCAACCCCTTCGTCCGCCACGCCTTCCTGTCTGCGCTGGAGGAGAGTGGCTCGAGCGCGGCCGAGACCGGCTGGCAGCCCCGGCACATCGTCCTCAAGACTCAAGAAGGCGCCGTGCTCGGCGCGGTGCCGATGTATCTCAAGAGCCACTCCTACGGCGAATACGTCTTCGACCACGGCTGGGCGGACGCGTTCGAGCGCGCGGGCGGGCGCTACTACCCCAAGCTCCAGGTCTCGGTCCCCTTCACGCCGGTGACCGGGCCGCGCCTGCTGGCGCCGCCGGGCCCCCAGGCCGAAGCGGTGCGGGCGGCGCTGCTGTCCACCTGCATCCAGCTCTGCGAGCAGTCGGACGTCTCCTCGCTGCACGTCACCTTCCCCGCAGAGGACGAGTTCGACCTGATGGGCGAGGCCGGGCTGCTGCAGCGCACCGGCATCCAGTTCCACTGGCTCAACGAGGGCTACGAGAGCTTCGACGACTTCCTCGCCGGGCTTGCCTCGCGCAAGCGCAAGCAGATTCGCAGGGAGCGGCGGGCGGTGGCCGAGGCCGGCCTCGCGATCACGGCGCTCACGGGCTCCGAGATCGAGGAGCGCCACTGGGACGCCTTCTTCGCCTTCTACCAGGCCACCGGCAGCCGCAAGTGGGGTGTGCCCTACCTGACGCGCGCCTTCTTCAGCCTGCTCGGCGAGCGCATGGCCGATGCCGTGGTGCTGGTGATGGTGGAGCGCGACGGCCGGCCCATCGCCGGCGCCCTCAACCTCGCCGGTGCGCACGCGCTCTACGGCCGCAACTGGGGCTGCATCGAGGAGCACCGCTTCCTCCACTTCGAGGCCTGCTACTACCGCGCCATCGACCACGCCATCGCGCACGGGCTGAAGCGGGTCGAGGCCGGCGCCCAGGGGCCGCACAAGCTCGCGCGCGGCTACCTGCCCGTGCCCACCTATTCCGCCCACTGGGTCGCCGACGTGGGCTTGCGCGAGGCGGTCGCCCGCTACCTCACGCACGAGACGCGGGAGATCGACCAGGAGATCGCGGTGCTGGAGCGCTACGGACCCTTCCGCCAGGAAGACGACAGCGCCTGAGCAGGGGGCGGCTTGCGCGGGCCGCCGCAGCGTCCCAAGATCGCTCGCGCACGACCCGCCGCGCCCGAGGAGAAGCCGGATGGACGCCCCCAATCTCGACGCGCTCACCCGCGACGCGCTCGATTACTACCTCTTCCCGCTTGCGACCAAGCAGGACATGCGCACCGACGGCCCGATGATCTTCTCCAGCGCAGACGGCATGGAGATCACCGACGCCGCGGGCAAGACCTACCTCGACATGATGAGCACGCAGACGCGCGCAAGCTCGCTCGGCTACGGGCAGGAGCGCATTGCGCGAGCGATCTACGACCAGCTCATGTCGCTCCACTATGCCGGCACCTTCGCCAACGTGGCCGACGTGACGATCCGGCTCTCGGCCAGGATCGCCGGTCTCGCGCCGGGCTCGCTCGCCGCCTCGGTGTTCGCCGGCAGCGGCTCGGAAGCCAACGAGATGTCGATCAAGCTCGCCAAGCAGTACCACGTGGCCAAGGGCGACAAGCCGCGTGCGCACAAGATCATCTCGCGCTGGAACTCGTACCACGGCGCCACCATGGGGGTGATCGGCAGCACCGACTATCTCGGCACCCGCGCCATCACCGAGCCGGGGGTCCCGGGCTTCAGCCGCATTCCGGCGCCCACCCTCTACCGCACGCCCTTCGGCATGGACCCCTCCGAGGTCTGCGACTTCTGCGTCGACTTCCTGGAGCAGCACATCGTCCACGAGGGGCCGGAGACGGTCGCCGCCTTCATCGCCGAGCCGGTAATGCAGGGCGACGGCGTGCAGGTGCCGCCCGACGACTACTTCGCCCGGGTGCGCGCGGTCTGCGACAAGTACGACGTGCTGCTGATCGGCGACGAGGTGATCACCGGCTTCGGCCGCACCGGGCGCTGGTTCGCGCTGGAGCACTGGGGCGTCGAGTGCGACATCATGTCGACGGCGAAGGCGATCACCGCCGGCTACTTTCCGCTCGGCGCGTCGACCGCGAGCCGCAAGGTGGCGGATGCGCTGCCCGTGTTCACCCACGTGCAGACCTACAACGGCCACCCCGGCGCCTGCGCCGCGGCGCTCGCCACCATCGACATCCTGGAGAGCGACAACCTGATCGAGCGCGGGCGCGAGACCGGCGCCTACTTCCTCGAGCGCATGCAGCGCCTGCGGGAGCTCGCCATCGTGGGCGATGTGCGCGGGCTCGGCATGTGGACCTGCATCGACTTCACCGCCGACAGGAAGACCAAGGCGCCCTTTGCCGACGACACGGTCAAGGCGATCACGCGGCGCATGGCCGATCTCGGCGTGCTCGGCGGCGAGGAAGGTACGGCGATCGAGTTCGGCCCTGCGCTGATCGCGACGCGCGAGATGGTCGACCGCACCGTCGACGTGGCGGAGCAGGCGATCCGCGAGGTGATGGCGGACCGCAACCTCGGCTGAGTGTACGCGCCCTTGGGTCGGGTTCGGACGCGCCCAAAAGAAGCCCGAAATGCCGAGCGCATTCAGGTCCTCGCTACGGCGGACGGCGGCGATGCGTTCCGCCGGCCGCCGCATGCCCGCGATTCGGCGCGTGGACCTCGCCCCGGTCGCAGGCGAACGATGCCCGCCGCAAAGCCGGCCGGGCATCGAACGCCTTGCTCGCGCCGACGGTTTCTAGGGCACGACTTGCCCCGCTACCTTGGCGTGGTCCGGAGAACGGACATGCCGGCCCCGGCCTACTCCGCGGGCATGGTGCCGATGGCGCCCTGGATGAAGTAGGTCATGCCCCACAGGCCGTCGTCGGAGAGCACCTCGCCCTCCGGCACCTCCAGCGTGCCGTCCTGGCGGTGCAGCGGCCCCTGGAAGGGATCGAGCGTGCCCGCGATCATCGCGGCCCGCGCCGCGTCCACGTCCGCCGCCGCCGCAGCCGGCACCCAGTCCGCGATGGGATCGACGTCGAAGAGGCCCGTGTCGATGCCTTCCCACCAGCCCCACTCGCCGGGCTGCCAGGTGCCCTCGATGATCGCCGAGATGGTCGGGGTCAGGTAGGCCTCCCACTTGTAGATCATCGAGGTCGCCACCGCGTCCGGCGCCTGGTCCGACACGTCGATCTGGAAGCCCACCGACCACTTGCCCTGCTCCTGGAAGGCAAGGTGCGGGCCCGGCGTGCTCATGTTGGACCCCAGCACGTCGACGCCCTGCTCCAGCAGCGCCTCGGCCGCCTGGGTCTCCTTCACCGGGTCGTACCAGGTGTTGACGAAGACGCCGACCATCTCGATCGCGGGATCCACCGACTGCGCGCCGCGCAGGAAGCCGTTGAGGTCCCAGTTCACCACGCTGAGCGGGTAGCCGCCGATAGCGCCGATCTTCTTCGACTGCGTCATGTGGCCGGCGACGATCCCGGCCAGATACCAGCCTTGGTAGCTGCGCGCGTAGAAGCTCTCCAGGTTCGCGCCGTTGTTGGTCTCGCCGGCGCAGTTCACGAAGGCCACCTCGGGGTACTTGGTGGCGGCCTCGAGAAAGGCGTCGCCGTAGCCCCACGAGGTGCCGATGATGATGTTGTGG
This sequence comes from Alphaproteobacteria bacterium, assembly GCA_022823305.1. Lineage (GTDB taxonomy): Bacteria > Pseudomonadota > Alphaproteobacteria > UBA828 > UBA828 > WTGU01. The sequence continues at coordinate 53,129 of JAJDXK010000023.1, read as the reverse complement.
CCCCGGCTCACGTAGAGATCGATGGTGCGCAGGATCTCCGAGTTGTCCTCGGGCACGTTCTCGGTGTAGGCGATCTCCAGCCCGAGCGCCTCTTCGGTCTTGGCCCGCGCGTACTCCAGCGCCTCCGACCAGCCGCCGTCGTTGACGGTGGCGAGCTGCAGCATCGCGACCTTGGGCTCCCCTTCCAGCTTGAACGCCGCCTGCGCGCCCGGGACGGCGAGCACGCTCACCGCAACGGCCGCAACGGCACCAGCAATCCACTTCCACATGATCATGCCCTCCCTTTCAGCCTTCTTCGTGTTGCCAACTCACCGCGCCCGATCGCTCCCGGGCGTCGGCCGTGAAGAGTCCGCGGCGTCTCGCCGCGCCTCGCGCAGCGCCGCCGTGGCGTCGCTGTTCACCTCGAAGGTGTCGGGTTCGATCACGACGCCGTAGAGGTCGAGCGCGTCCGCCCGCGTGATCAGCCCGTTCAGGCAGTCCTCGGCGACCAGCGCCGGATCGCGCTCCATCGGCTCGCCGTAGCCGCCCCCGCCGGCCGTGCGGTGGCGGACGAGCGCGCCTTCCGCCACCTTCACGCCGCTCGCCCGCACGTAGCGCGCTTGCGCGGGCGTGCCCGGCCCGACCAGCAGCTCGCTGCCCTGCCCCTCCAGACCGCCGAACAGCCCGTAGGGCCTGAAGGTCTCGCGATCGAGCGCGATGGCGAGCTCGGCCTCGCCCATCATCCGGTAGTCGATCTCGGTGCCGAAGCCGCCGCGATGCCTGCCGGCGCCGGCGGAGCGTTCCTGCAGCGCGAACTTCTCGCAGAGCAGGATGGGCGTGGTGGTCTCCATCACCTCCACGGGGATGTTGTAGGCATCGCCGCTGCCGAGAGAGACGGTCGCGCTGTTGCCGTCCGCGTGATGGCGCCCGCCCCAGCCGCCGGAGTAGCACTCGAAGTGCACGAACTCGCCGTCGGTACTCGGGTCCTTGCCGCCGAGGGTCATGCAGCTGAAGCAGCCGAAGGTGCCGCCGATCACCTCCTCGGGGATGACCGCGGCCAGGGCCTGGAAGATCAGCTCGATCAGCCGCGTGCCCATGTTCCCCATGCCGGTCGTCACCGGCGCGGGGTATTCGGGGTTGAAGACGCAGCTGGGCGGCGCCGAGACACGGATCGGCCGGTACGAGCCCTCGTTGCCGCCAAGCGCGGTGTCGGTGAAGAACATGATCGCCTGGCGCGTCATCGAGACCGTGACGACCCAGTGGGCGTTCCCCGCCGAGCCCTCGCGCTGTGCGCCGCTGCCGCTGTAGTCGATGTGGATGTCGCTGCCGTCCACCGTGACGCTGACGGCGATCGGGATCGGCTCGTCGGAGATGCCGTCGCCGTCGGCAAAGCCCGATGCCTTGTAGACGCCGTCGGGAATCCGCTCGATCGCGGCGCGGACGACGCGCTCGCCGTGATTCAGTAACGCATCGACCGTCTGCGCCAGCACGCCTGCGCCGTTCTTCTCCAGCCACTCGTGGGTGCGGAGCTCGGCCGTCTTCAGGGCGGCGATCTGGGCCGCGAAGTCGCCGCGGGACAGCGTCGGCGTGCGCAGGTTGGCCATCAGGATCTCGATGACCTCCTCGTTCATCGAGCCTGCGCGCGCGAGCTGCAGTGCGGGAAGGCAGAGACCCTCCTGGTAGGTGTTGCGGGCATCGGCCGACCAGCTGCCGGGGTCCTTGCCGCCGATGTCGAGGTGATGCGCCTTGTTGGCCGCCAGCATCACCAGCGCGCCACGCCAGAAGATCGGCATGACGACGTTGATGTCGTTCTTGTGCGTGCCGCCGGCGGTGTAGGGATCGTTGGAGAGGAAGATGTCCCCCTCGCTCATCTCCTCCAGGGGGAACCTCTCGATCACCGCGTCGATCACGAAGTTCATGCTGCCGTTGAAGATCGGGATGCCCTCGGCCTGGGCCAGCAGCCGGCCGCGGCTGTCGAAGAGGACGCAGCTGTAGTCGTTGATCTCGCGCAGGATCGTCGAATAGGAGGTCCTGTTCAGCGTGATCGACATCTCGCTGATGATCGAATGCAGCCCGGCGCGGACGACCTCGAGCGTGACCGGGTCGACCGTCGCCTCCCGTGCCGTCCCGGCGAAGCTCACTGCCTTGGCCATGGTGCGTCCCGATCCCGACAGCCCGGCGGCCTCACGCCGCCAGCTCGATTGCGAGATTGCGAAACCGATCCACCGTCGCGACCTGACCCGGCATGACGACGATGGTGGAGCGGGGGTCCTCGACGATGCAAGGCCCCGCGAACCGGTCGTCGGCGCGGAGCGCGGTCACGTCGTAGATTGCGGTGTCGACGAACGCGCCACCGAAGAAGACCTGCCGCCTGGCTTTGGTCTCCAGCGGCCCGCCGGCCGCGCTGCGTGGCGCGATTTCGGGAAGCCGGGGCCGCTCGAACACGCCGAGCGCGAAGACCCGCGCATTGACCATCTCGACCTCGAACTCGGGATTGGCGAAGCCGTAGGTGTGCTCGTGCAGCCGGTCGAAATCGGCGCGGATGCGCGCGCCGTCGAGATCGTCGATGTCGACGTAGACGCGGAGGTAGTAGTCCTGCCCGACGTAACGCAGGTCGAGCGCATCGTCGAAGCGCATGGCGTCGTCGGCCACGCCGTCGCTGCGGAGCCGATCCGCGCCGCGACCCCGCAACCCTCGCAGGGCATGCTCGACCTCGCCCCAGGCGACGCCGGCGAGCGACTGGACGCTGGACTGGGCAAAATCGTGCCGCAGGTCGGTGGCCAGCATCCCGATGGCCGAGACGGCGCCCGGATTGCTGGGCACCACCAGGCGCTGCACGTCGCCGATCCGCAGCAGCTCGCCGGCCACCATGCCGCCCGCACCGCCGAACGCCATGAGCGTGAACGCGCGGACATCGAAGCCCCGCGCGATCAGGATCGAGCGGATTGCCTTGTTCATGTTGGCGGTGACGACGCGGAGGATGCCTTCGGCGGCCTCCGCGACTTCCATTCCAAGCGGCCCGGCGATGCTCTCGCGGATGGCCCGCTCGGCGGCGTCGCGGTCGAGCGTCATCTCGCCCGCGAGGAAGTAGTCCGGGTTGAGCCGATTGAGCATGACGCAGGCGTCGGAGACGGTGGGCTCGGTCCCGCCCAGGCCGTAGCAGGCGGGCCCCGGCCGGGCGCCGGCGCTCTGCGGCCCGACGCGGAGCGCACCGCCGGCATCGACCCAGGCGATGCTGCCGCCGCCGGCGCCGATGGCCAGGATCTCGATGGTGGGCGCCATGATCGGCCACCCCTCGACCGCGCTCTGGTCGACCGTTCGCGCCAAGCCCTCGGATATGACCCCCATGTCGCTGCTGGTGCCGCCGATGTCGATGGTCGCCACGTCGCGCAGGCCCATGCGGCTCGCGATGAACTGGGCGCCGACGACGCCGCCCGCCGGGCCCGACATCACGGTGCGGACCGGCAGGTGCCGGGCGGTCCGGCTCGTGATGACGCCGCCGTTCGACTGCATCACGAACAACTCGCGCTCCAGGCCCCGCTCGCTCAGCGCCCGCGACAGGCCGTCCAGATAGGCCGTGATGATGGGGATCGTGCTGGCGTTGATCGCCACCGTGGACGTGCGCTCGAACTCCCTCAGCTCGCTCGCGACGTCGGAAGAGATCGTGACGTGCGCCCCCGGGTGCTCCTCCAGGATGATCTCGCGGGCGCGGCGCTCATGCGCCGGGTTGGCGTAGGCGTGGAGGAAGCAGAGCGCCACGGAGCGGATACCGAGGCCCGCGATCCGGCGCGCCACCGCGCGGGTGCCCGCCTCGTCCAGCTCACCCAGCACCTCGCCGGTGTGACGCACGCGCTCTGCGACCTCGAAGCGTAGATGGCGCGGGATGATCGGCTTCGGCTTGATCCACTTGAGGTCGTACATGCGCGGGTTGTTGGTGCGCATGATCTCCAGCACGTCCCGAAACCCCGCCGTGGTCACCAGCGCAGCCTGCGGCAGCTTCCGCTCCAGCAGCGCGTTGAGCACGACGGTCGCGCCATGCACGAAGTAGTCGACATCGGCGAGCGCGACGGTTCTCTCCGCTTCTGCGCCTGCGTCGGACAGAATCCGCTCGACGCCGCTCAGCACGCCTTCCTTGAAGTCGCCCGGCGTCGAGAGGGTCTTCGCGACATGGACGCCGCCGCCGGCATCGAGCAGCACCAGGTCGGTGAAGGTGCCGCCGATGTCCGCGGCAAGCCGGGCGGTCATCGTCCCGCTCGGTGCGTCGGGCCAGTGGCCCTGGCTACACGGGACGCCAAATCTCTTCGAGGCTCCCGTCGTCGCCGGCCAGCAGGACACCGCGCGGGAAGGTGTTCAGGTTCTCGATGCCGTCGGCGGTGATGCGGCAGATGTCGTGATGGCGGAAGCCGCCGAGCCCGTCGACGTTCACCATCGGCTCCATGGTCACGACCATGTTCTCTTCGAGCACGGTGTCGTTGTACTGGCGCAGCTCGCCGCCCTCCTCGCGCCCGAACCAGATGGACATGATCCCGACCGAGTGCCCGGTGCCGAAGGAGCGCCCCTCCAGCAGGCCCGCGTCCCGGTAGATCGGATTGATCACCTTGTCCACGTCGGAGCACCTGATGCCGGCCCGCAGGGTGCGGAGCCCCGCGTGGTGCGCCTCGACGTTGGTCTTGAAGACGGCGAGCGCATCGTCGGGGATGTGCCCCCAATAAAGGCTGCGCTCGAGCACGTGGTAGTAGCCGCCGATGATCGCGTAGGGGTTCACGCTGATCATCTCGCCCTTCTGCACCTCCCGGTGCGCGTTCATGATGTGGCCGACGCGGCTGCGATAGGGCCCGGTCTGGACCCAGCACATGTTGAGGTTGTCGACCTCGATGTCGGGGAAGCGCCTGCGCAGCTCGTCCTCGATCGCGGAGTTGGCCGCGCGCGCCATCTCGACCTCGGTCACGCCGGGCCTGAGCGCCTCCAGCGCCGCGTAGCCACCGACCTCGCAGACCTCGACGCCCTGGCGGATGAGGGCGATCTCCTCCTCCGACTTGACCAGGCGCTGGCGCATGGTGTCGTAGGCCACGTCGGCGAACTCGAAGCCGCCGAGCGCGCGGTCGATCAGCGCCTTGAAGCCGACCGAGACGGAATCCTCCTCGTAGCCGAGGCGCCCGCTGCCGATGCCGTTGTCTCGCAGGACCTCGCCGAAGAGCCGCACGTTGTTCTCGAGCGGGCTCATCTCCCAGTCGTGGAACGGGCGGATGTCCTCGAAGTAGCAGCAGTGCTGCGGCCGGACGTCCTCGATCAGGGAGACGATCAGCGCGGGCTCGCCCTTCCTCGGGACCACGGCGGAGTGCAGTCGGCCGAAGGGAGGGCAGAAGAAGCCGGTGTAGTAGAGGACGTTGTGAAGGCTCGTCAGGATCACGGCGTCAAGGGATTTCTCGTCCATCAGCGCGTGCAGGTTGCGCAGGCGGCGCTGCATCTCCTCGGCGCTCCAGACCTTCTGCGTGGTGATCCGCTCCGCGTCGGTCACGGTGCCTTCTTCTCCTTGCGTGTCTTCGTCGGCAATGAATTTCGTCCGCTCGCGAGCGGATGGCAATCACCAATAACACCAAGTCATTGATTATTACCATGAATAGTAAATATACTTTCATGAGAAACTCTCATGAGATAAGCGCGTGCGTTGCACCCGGCCGCGTGCGGCGCAAACGGGAGAGAGCACCCGGGAACGTCGGCATGGAACGCATCCTGCCCGTCGACCTGTTGCAGACATTGCTGGTGCTGGCGAGAACGCGGAGCTTCTCGCGCACAGGCGATGAGATCGGCCGCTCGCAGTCGGCGGTGAGCCTGCAGATGCGGCGCCTTCAGCAGATCGTCGGCTCGCCGATCCTCGCCAGCTCCGGCAAGTCCTTCGGGCTGACGCCGCAGGGCGAGATCGTCCTCGAATACGCCAAGCAGATCGTGGCGTTGAACGACGAGTGCGTCGGCCGCCTGGCCGGCGGCATCCTGACCGGGACGATCCGTGTCGGAATCCCGAGCGATTTCGCGCTCTCGTTCCTCCCGCAACTCCTCGGCCGCTTCTCCGGTACCCACCCCGATGTCGCGCTCGATGTGACCTGCGAGCTGAGCCGGGACTTGATCGCCGGGCTGGCAAGGAACGAGTTCGACATCGTGCTCGCGGTGCACGATGACACGCCCACCGCGCCCCTTACGGACCTGTGGCGGGAGCCGATGGCTTGGGTCGGCAGCCAGATTCACGACCTGCGCGCGATGCGCCCCCTCCCCCTGGTGCTCTTTCCGGACGGCTGCCAGTACCGCCTGCGCGTGCTCAGCGCACTGCGGCGCCGCGACATCCCTTACAAGATCGTCTATTCCAGCTCCAATCTTGCCGGCAACCAGGCGGCGATCGAGAGCGGGCTCGGCCTCACGGCGATCTCGACGAGCACCGTGCCGCCCACTCTTCATGCGTTGCCGGCCTGCGCAGAGCTGCCCGTCCTCGATGACTTCGATATCGGTCTCTTCTGGAACCCCAATGGCGCCACCGGCGCCATGCGCGCGCTCGCGGCGGCCATGGTCCGGGTGCTGGACGGGAAGCTCACCCGGACGGGTGAACACGTACCCAACGTTTCCGCCCGTGGCACAGGCGCGCCGCGCTGAGCGGGCCGGGAGGCCGGGCCCCGATGCGCTGTTGCTCACGGGCAGCTACAGCTTCGAGCAGAAGGTCACGGTCGAGTGGGAGAAGTCGCTTGCGCTCGGCGAGTTCGACGCGCTCCTCGCGCCGATCCTCACGGAGCCCCGTTCATTCGCCGAGATCCGCGCCCATGTTTCCGGTGTGCTGAGGGGAAACGATCAGACCCTCCCTGCCGGCAGGATCAGCAAGTACCTGGTGTCCTCCCGCTCGCTTCGGAGCGCCCTGGCCACGATGGCCGCGGCCGAGCGCCTCACGCAATGCGAGGCACCCGGCTCGGGCGCTCGGCTCTGGTCGAGAGTGGGGTGAGGCCCCTGCGGCCGGACAGGCGGCTTTGGATGAGCTGACCGGTACGTGGAGAATCCGGCGCCCGGTCCGGTCGCCGTCAGCCCTGCTGGAGCTGGATGCCCCCAAGCCCCTGATTCAGCGCGCCTCGTCCTCCAGACCCATCAGGGCGCTGGCGAAGGCGCGGGCGTCGAAGGGGCGGAGGTCGTCGACCCCCTCGCCGATGCCGACCGCGACCACCGGCACGCCGAAACGCCGCGCACACGCCACCAGGACGCCGCCCTTGGCGGTGCCGTCGAGCTTGGTCATCACAAGCCCGTCGACGGCGATGGCCTCGCGAAAGACGTCGACCTGGCCGAGCGCGTTCTGGCCGGTGGTGGCGTCCAGCACCAGCAGGCGGCTGTGCGGCGCGGCCGGATCGAGCTTCTTCAGCACCCGGTCGATCTTCTGCAGCTCGGCCATCAGGTGGGCCTTGTTCTGGAGCCGGCCGGCGGTGTCGATCAGCAGCACGTCGATCCCCTCGGCGCGGGCGCGCTCCAGCGCATCGAAGGCGAGGCCGGCGGGATCACCCCCGTCTGTACGCGAAACCACCGGCGCCCCGGCCCGCTCGCCCCAGATGGCAAGTTGCTCCACCGCGGCGGCGCGGAAGGTATCGCCCGCCACCAGCATCACCTGCCGCCCCTCGCTGCGGAAGCGCCGGGCGAGCTTGCCGATGGTGGTGGTCTTGCCGGTGCCGTTGACGCCGGCCACCAGGATCACGTGGGGTCTGGCGTCGGCGTCGATGGCGAGCGACGCCTCGACCGGCGCCAGCAGCGCTGCGATGCGCTCGGCGAGCGCGCGGCGCACCTCGTCAGCGCTCACCTCCTTGCCGAAGCGCTCCTCGGCGAGCGCGGCCGTGAGCTCCGCCGCCGTGGCCGCGCCGAGGTCGCCGGCGATGAGCAGCTCCTCCAGCTCGTCCAGCGCCGCCTGGTCGAGCCGCCGGCCGGTGAAGATGGCGCCGATGCCGCCGGTGAGGCTGGCCGAGGTGCGTCGCAGTCCTGCCGCGAGCCGGGCCAGGAGGCCGCGGCCGACGCCATCCTCCTGCGCCATCAGGCGGCGGTCCCGATCAGGCGCTCGCCTGCCGCCTCGGTGATGCGCGCCTGCACCAGCGCGCCCGGCGCTCCCGCCGGGCGCTCGAACGCGACCTCGGCGAAGCACTCGTCGCGCCCGCTCCGCTCCGTCTCCAGCAAGACTTGGGTCGCGCGGCCGACGCGCCTCTGCAGGAATCGCCGGCGCGGCCCCTCGCCGGCTTCCCGCAGCGCCGCGGCGCGGGCACGGCGCTCGGGCTTCGGCACTTGGGGCATGCGCGCCGCCGGCGTGCCGGGGCGCGGCGAGTAGGGGAAGACGTGGAGCCAGATCAGGCCGGCGTCTTCGACCAGGCGCCGCGTGTTCTCGAACATCGCCGGCGTCTCGGTGGGAAAGCCCGCGATCAGGTCGGCGCCGAAGGCGATCTCCGGCCGCATCCCGCGCAGGCGCTCACACAGCGCCAGCACGTCGGCGCGGGTGTGGCGGCGCTTCATGCGCTTCAGCACCATGTCGTCGCCGGCCTGCAGGCTGAGGTGCAGGTGCGGCATCAGCCTGGGCTCCTCGGCGAGGAGCCGCTCGAGGCTTGCGTCGATCTCCACCGGGTCGATGGAGGAGAGCCGGAGCCGCGGCAGCTCGGGCACCGCCCTGAGCAGCCGGCGCACCGCATCGCCGAGGCTCGGCCGGCCCGGCAGGTCGGCGCCGTAGTGGCCGAGGTCGACGCCGCTCAGCACCACCTCGCGATGGCCGTTCGCCACCAGGGCGCGGACATCGGCGACGAGCGCGCCGAGCGGCACGCTGCGGCTCGGGCCGCGCGCGAAGGGGATGATGCAGAATGTGCAGCGGTGGTCGCAGCCGTTCTGCACCTGGACCACTGCGCGCGCGCGGTCCTCGTAGCCGGCGATCAGATGCCCCGCGGTCTCGCGCGCCGCCATGATGTCGCCGACCGCCATTCTGGAGTGGGCGTCGGGCGCGAAGCCCTCGATCGTGAGCTTCTCGCGGTTGCCGACGACGCGGTCGACCTCGGGCATCGCGGCAAAGCCCTCGGGGTCGATCTGCACCGCGCAGCCGGTGGCGACGATGGTGGCGTGCGGATTCCGCCGTCTGGCGCGGCGGATCGCCTGGCGCGCCTGGCGCTCGGCCTCGCCCGTGACGGCGCAAGTGTTGACGATGACGCCCTCGCTCATGCCGGCGGCCTGCGCGCGGGCGCGCACGACCTCGGACTCGTAGGCGTTGAGCCGGCAGCCGAAGGTGATGACCTCTAGCCCGCTCATTGCGGCAGCGTGCCCGTGAAGCTCGTGGCGGTCGGGCCGGTCATCTCGACGTGGCCGTCCTCGCGCCAGAGGATGCCGAGCGCGCCGCCGTCGAGCATGACCGTGACGCTGCGCCCGGTGAGCCCGCGCCGCGCGCCCGCGACCGCTGCGGCGCAGGCGCCGGTGCTGCAGGCCCGGGTCAGCCCCGCGCCGCGCTCCCACACCCGGAGCCTGATCCGGTCCTCGCCGAGCGGCTGGGCCACGCCGATGTTGGCGCGCGCGGGGAAGAGCGGGTCGGTCTCGAGCCCGGGGCCGAGTGCCGCGAGCGGCACGGCCTCGGCATCGTCCACGAAGAACACCGCATGGGGGTTGCCCATGTTGACCGCGACCGCGTCGGAGAGCGGCCCGGCGCCGACCTCGACGTGGAGGGTGTCGGCGGCGCGGGCGAGCGGGATCTCGTGCCACTCCAGCCGTGCCGGCCCCATGTCCACGCGGATCTGCCCGCCGCCGCCCTCGTGCGCGGCAAGCGGCCCGGCATCGGTTTCCAGAACGACCCGTGCCTGCCCGCTCTCGTCCATCAGGAGCCGGGCGGCGCAGCGGGTGCCGTTGCCGCAGGCCGCGACCTCGCCGCCGTCGCTGTTCCAGATACGCATGTAGGCGTCCGTGCCCTCGCTGCGCGGTGGCTCCAGGGCGATCACCTGGTCGCAGCCGACGCCGGTCAGCCGGTCGGCGACGGCGCGCGCGCGCGCGGCGTCAAGCGCGAGCGGCGCCCGGCGCGCGTCGAAGATGACGAAGTCGTTGCCGAGCCCGTGCATCTTGGTGAAGGGAAGCCCCGTCATGGGCCGGGTTATAGGGTCGAAGGGCGCAAGGCGCCACCGAATCCCGCGCGCGGGCGTGCCTCGGGCCGGTGCGCCGCTCTCGCGAGAGGCGCTGCCACGCCCCGGCCGGTCTTCGCCAAGTGTTCCGACGGTAGTGTATCAGTTTGAAATCGGGTCAGTCCTTAGTTCTCGCCACCGTGACATAGGCTCCGAGCAGCTCGCTCAATTCCTGCGCTTCGTCGCGCGTGAGAATGAGCTTGTACTTGGTGCGCTCGAACGTCCCCATCTCGACCTCGATGTCGCCGCTTGGTTCGTCCGTCAGCCCGGCGTTCGGCTTCCACCTACCATCTGTCAACTCTCTCCGAGGCAACTGCGGTGTTGAGCGGATTATCAGCATGGTTCGTTCTCCTAAGATGGAACTAGAAGATTTATAGATATACCTATAAGCGGCGTAAGTCAACCTTATCAGGCGAGTTGCTCGGTCGCCGTGAACAGGCTGGTAACGTTTCAAACTAAGACGCTACAGCCCCAACCAAACGTTTGTTTTATTCCCGCAGCCCGGCTAGAATCGCGGGGTTGGGGTAGGGTCGCCGGCGGGAGAAGAAAAATGAACGCGATCAAGTTCGGAACGGTGATCTCGGCGGTCGGCGAGCCCGGCGCATCGGACGCGGAGCAGTACGTCGAGGCCCTGGTCGATGCGGACCGTGTGGCGGGGCTCGGCTACGACGCGTTCTGGGTGATCGAGCACCACTTCTCTGACTATTTCCCGACGCCGAGTCCCACGGTGATGCTCTCCCACCTCGCCGGGCGCCATCCCGACATGGACCTCGGCACCTGCGTCCTGGTGCTGCCCTGGTACAGCCCGCTCCGGCTTGCCGGCGAGATTGCGATGCTGAGCCAGCTCAGCCGGGGCACGCTGCACATCGGTCTCGGGCGCGGCCTCGCGCGTCTCGAGTACGATGCTTTCGGTGTCTCCATGTCCGAGACCCGCGCCCGCTTCCGCGAGTGCCGCGAGGTCATCGGCAAGGCGCTCGCCGGCGGGGAGTTCACCTACGGCGGCGAGTTCTTCGACATCGAGCGGCCGATCGAGCTCAGGCCGAAGGCGGTGCAGGAGAGAATCCGCCTCTACGGCGCGACCAGCAGCCCCGAGAGCGCCGGCATCATGGCCGCGCTCGACCTGCCCATGATCCGCGTCTCCAACTTCCCCATGCACTTCCACAGCAACGACTTCGCCCGCTGGGACGAGGAGGCCCGCGCACGCGGCGGCGCCACCGACGTCAGCAAGCCCATCCTGATCCACGCGGTGCTGGCCGACACCGACGAGGAGGCGACGGATCTCGCAAAGGAGCACCTCTCGCGCTACTTCATGAAGGTGGTCGAGCACTACGAGGCGGACGCCGACCCGTGGAAGGAGCTGGAGGAATTCAAGGCCTTCAGCAAGTTCATGGCGACGTCGAAGAAGCTGACCAACCCGGACAACCTGGGACCGTGGCTCGACCTCCAGCTGGTCGGCCGGGCCGAGACCGTGTGCGAGAAGCTCCAGGCCTACGTCGATCTCGGCTTCGACCACTTCATCCTGCAGAACGCGACCTACGGGATGCCGCGCGCCTATCGCCACGAGATGTGGGAGCGCTTCGCCCGCGACGTGGTTCCGCACTTCAGCGCAGAGGCCGCGCCGGCACGCCGCGCGAGCGCTGGCTGACGATCGACGGCATGGCACGCGATACGCCGCTTTCGCTTGGGGATCACTTCACCGGCTTTATCGAAGACCGCATTGCGTCCGGCCGCTACCGTTTGGGCAGCAACGTGATCCGGGCCGGATTGCGGCAGCTGGAAGAGCATGAAGCCAGGGTGGAAGCCTTGCACAAGGCTTTGACGAAAGGTGAACGGTCAGGCCACGCCACTCCCTTCGATTTTGACGCTTTCGTCGCTCGCAGGAAATCCAGTTGATTCCGGCGCCGGCCTGACGAGGCCGGCCTCAGACGGGCCATGCCTCCGCAAGGATGCCGCCCTGCCTGAGCGTGCCCACGTGGCGCGCGAGCCCGGTCTCGTCGTCGGTCTCCACCAGAACGGCGCAGAGCGTGGCCTCGCCCTGGGCGGGCGCGGCCCGGGGGCCCGGACGCTTGCGCGTGAAGCGGGCCATCGGCCCGTCGAGGGCGAGTCCGATGATCGATTCGTAGGCGCCGCACATGCCGACATCGGAGATGTAGGCAGTGCCTGCGGGCAGGATGCGGTGGTCGGCCGTGGGCACGTGGGTGTGGGTGCCCGCCACTAGGGAGACCCGGCCATCCGCCAGATAGGCGAGGGCCTGCTTCTCGCTCGTGGCCTCGCCGTGCACGTCGAGCACGATGGCGTCGACCGAGTGCCCGAGGCGGTATTCCTGCAGCGTCTCCTCGACGCAGGCGAAGGGTTCGCCGATCGGGTCCATGAAGAGCTGGGTGAGCACCTGGAAGACGAAGACCGAGCGGCCGTCCTGCGTGTGCAGCAGCGCGCCGGCGCTGCCCGGCGTGCCCCTGGGGTAGTTGCGGGCGCGGATCAGCCGCGGGTCGGTCTCGATGTAGCGCTCGGTCCCGCGCTGGTCCCAAGCGTGGTTTCCGAGGGTGATCGCGTCGGCGCCGACCTGGTAGAGGGCCTTGCAGATCTCGGGCGTGATGCCGAAGCCGCCGGCGGCGTTCTCGCCGTTCACGATCACGAGGTCGAGGGCCAGTTCCTCGCGCAAGGCCGGCAGGCGCTCCGCCAGGATGTCGCGGCCGGCGCGGCCGGCGACGTCGCCGCAGAAGAGAATGCGCATCCGCCCGCGTTCCCGCGCCGCGCTCAGGCCACGGGCCGCGGGATCGGCATGGCGCCCCGCTCGGTGACGATCCAGTCCAGAGGCTCGTCGTGCTCATCGCGAGGCAGGTCGGGGACGAGCTGTCCGGTATAGGCCATGCCGATGGCGACGACCGGCCTCAGCCTGCGCAAGGCGCGCAGCGAGCGGTCGTAGTAGCCGCCACCATAGCCGAGGCGATAGCCGTCGCGGTCGTAGGCGAGCAGCGGCACCAGCAGGTGCGTGGGCTCGGCCGGCACGGCGCTCTCCACCGGCTCTGGAATGCGGAAGGGCCCGCGCGAGAGCGCCGCCCCCGGAGTCCAGACGCGGAACTGCAGCGCCTTTTTCTTGCTGACGACGGCCGGTAGGCAACAGACGAAACCCGTCCCGGCAAGCCGCGCCAGCAGCGGCATGGCGTCGATCTCGTCCCTGATCGCCCAATAGCCGGAAACCACCGCGCCTGCAGGCGTGGGCACCGCGGCCAGGTAGTGGTTGGCGGCGCGCACGCCCGCGCCCGGCCCCGCCGCCCTGCGCGCGGAGCGCCGCCGGGCCAGCGCATACTCGCGTAGCGCCTGCTTGCGGTCGTGGATGGCGGCGCTGTGAGACACGGCCGGTCCCCGGTGCGAGGGAGAAGGACGGCCCCGCCTGAACCGTCGCACCCAGAGCTTCCTCCAGGCCGAGATGACCAGGTGGGCGCCGTAGTGCCGAGACCGGGGTCCCGGCAGGGACAGCTCCCGTGAAGCGAAAATTGACCGCGGGAAACAGTCGGTGCGACTAATCCGGCAGAAACCGTCCTGCCTGAAATCTAGTCCTTCTCCAGGCGGCCGGCAATGCTCTCGATCCGCTCGGCGAGGGCGTCCACGAGGGGCGCGAAGCGGGTCTCAAGCGCGGCTTCTGCGTCCACGCGGGCGCGTCGCTCGGCGATCTTGGTCTGCGACTGCAGCCGGTCGAGTTCGTCGTAGGCGTCGGCCAGCTCGTCGGCGACGACGAGGCAGGTCATGACCAGGAGGCGGGCCTCGCTGACCCTGCCGACGGACTCCGCGAGCTCCTGCGCGCGCTTGTCGACATAGGCTGCGAGCTTGGTCACGTGCTCCTCCTGCCCGTCGTCGCAGGAGACCGGGTAGCGCCGCCCGCCGATGGTGACCGCTACCTCGCCCATTACACCCCCAGGATCGCGCGCAGCGAGCCGATCGCGTCGTCGAGACGCTCGGCTACCGCCTCGTTGGCCTGGCGCGCGGCGAGCTGGCCCTGCCTCGCCTCCTCCAGCGCCCGCGCGAGCCGTGCCCGCTCCGACCTGAGTGCCTCGACATCGGCGCGCAGGCTGTCGCGCTCGTGCTCGACGGCGGCCAGGGCGCTCGCCGTTGCCGGCGCGTCCTGCGCCGCTTCGTCGTGACCATTGGCGAGCGCCTTGTCGAGCCGGTCGACGGCCTGCTCCAGCCGCGCACTCGCCCTCTTAAGTTCTGACATGATAAAGGCGCTATTTGTCCCTTTACGGGCTACTAAACTTGTCTCGCTCTCCCGGCGAAACAGTAGACCGCCCGCCCGCCGAGCGTCAACTCGCTCGCGGCTCAGCCGAGATAGCGCCGCTGCAGGTGTGTCTTGAACACCACAGTGCCGAGGGGGCGGCCGGTCGCACGCTCGAGCAGCGCCGGGCCCTCGTGGCGCGAGGCGAGGCCGTGGACCCTGGCCCGGAGCCAGCCGAGAAGGGGCGCGAAATCGCCGCGCTCGATGGCCGGCCAGAGCGCCGGCTCGTCGCGGGCCGCGGCATCGAAGAACTGCGCCGCCATCAACGCGCCGACGGTGTAGCTCGGGAAGTATCCGAGCTCGCCGCATGACCAGTGGATGTCCTGCAGGCATCCATCGGCGTGGCTGGCGGGCCTGATCCCGAGCAGCTCGTCATGGATGTCGGCCCAGGCGCCGGGGATCCCGTCAACGACGAGATCGCCCGCGATCAACGCGCGCTCCAGCCGGTAGCGCAGCATGACGTGGGCGGGGTAGGTGACCTCGTCGGCGTCCACCCTGATGAACCCCGGCTCGACGTGGATGGCCCGGCGGTAGAGCGCCTCCGCATCCATCCCGTCGCCCGTGCCGCCGAGGTACTCCTCCAGGAGCGGCGCGAGGAAGCGCGTGAAGGGCCGGCTGCGGCAGGCCTGCATCTCGATCAGCAGCGACTGGCTCTCGTGCAGCGCCATGCCGCAGGCCTGGCCCACCGGCTGGTAACGCCAGTCCTCGGGCAGGCCTGCCTCGTAGAGGGCGTGGCCGGTCTCGTGCAGCACGGCCATCAGGGCCGAAAGCGCATCGTCCTCGTCGTAGCGGGTGGTGATACGGATATCGCCGCCCGCGCCGCCGCAGAAGGGGTGCAGGCTCACGTCGAGGCGTCCGCGCTCGAAGTCGAAGCCCAATGCCGTCATCAGCCGCCGGGCGAGCGCCTGCTGCGCCGCGGCGGGGGCGGAAAGCGGCGGCGCCGGCGCGCCGGCCGCGCCCTGGGCCTCCCGCACCGCGCCCACGAATTCGGGCAGAAAGCCCGCGAGGTCGTCGAAGAGCGGGTCGATGGTGGCGCTGCGCAGGCCGGGCTCGTAGGACTCGATCAGGGCGTCGTAGGGCGCGCAGTCGAGCGCCTGTGCGAGCGCCGCCGCCTTCTCGCGCACGAGGGCGAGCAGGGGTGCGAAGGCAGCCGCGAAGGCCGCGAAGTCGTTCGTCGGCCGCGCCGCGCGCCACACCATCTCGCAGCTTGACGAGGCCTCGCTCAGCGCCGCGACCAGGTCCGACGGCAGCGCCGCAGCCTCGCGCCAGCGCCGCCGCATGCCCTTGAGGTTGGCTCGTTGCCAGTCGTCGAGCGCGTCGCCGTCCGCCTCCGCCTCGGTCTCCGCCTCGTCCAGCAGGGCGCAGACGCGGGGATCGGTCAGGCTCTCGTGGCGGATCAGGCTGAGCTCGGCGAGCTGGGTCGCGCGCGCCTCGGCGCCGCCGGGCGGCATCATCGTCGCCCAGTCCCAGTGCAGCATCGCGGCCGCGTCGGAAAGGAGGCCCAGGCGCCGGAAGCGGGCCTCCAGCGCGGCGTAGGCGCTCATGCCACGCTCATTCGGCGGGCTCGTCGTCCGTCCGCCTGCCGCGGCGCATGTAGATCGCGTAGATCACCGCGAGGCTGACGGCGAGCGCGTACCAGATCACGATGTACTGCATGTGCTCGCTGCGCAGCTCGACCTTGGTCTGACCGCCGACCGGCAGGCCGCCGGGGTTGGGCGCAGGCCCGGCGTCGACCAGGAAGGGCTGCGCCGGGATGCCCGCGCTCGCCGCGAGCGATGCGGTGTCGGTCCAGAACCACAGATTGTTCTCGGGCTCGTTGTCGGGCGTGAACCAGCCCGCCTTGCCGCTCGGCACGACGGTGCCCTCCAGCCGCACCCTGCCCTCCACCTGCCCCGTCTGCCGGGTCTCCGGCTCCTTGTTGTCGAGCGGCACCCAGCCGCGGTTGACCAGCACCGCGCTGCCGCCCGTGCGCTCGAAGGGGGTGATGACCTGGTAGCCGACCCGGCGGTCGAAGGTGCGGGCCGCGAGGAACATCTCCGCCTCGTGGCGGAATTCCCCCTCCAGCCAGACCCGGCGCCAGATGAACTCTGCCGCATCGCCGGGCGCGGCCGGCAGCATCACCGCCTCCGCCTGGTGGCGGGCCAGGCGCTCCTCGTTGAGCTCGGTCTTCCAGATCAGGCGATGGACCTGCCAGGAGCCGAGCGCGAGCAGGATCAGGATGCCCGGGATCGCGAACCAGGTCGCTCGTCGGCGGGCGCGGGCGGAAGGCGCCCGCCGCGGGGTGCCGTCACTGCTCGCCAAAGCCGGCCGCCTTGTGCCTGTACTGCAGCGCGATCAGCAGCGCCTTGGCGGGACGCAGCAGGACGAGGCTCAGGATGGTGACCGCGGGCAGCCAGAGCACCGCGTGGAGCCAGTAGGGCGGCGCGTGCGTGAACTCCAGCCAGAAGGCCAGCGCAACGACGACCGCACCCACGATGAACATGACGAACACCGCCGGCCCGTCGGCGCTGTCGTGCTCGTTCAGTGCGAAGCCGCAGTCGCGGCAGCGCTCGACGACCCGCAGGTAGCCTCTGAACAGCTTGCCCCGTCCGCAGCGGGGGCAGCGGAAGAGCAGACCGGCCTTCAGGACGGAGACCGGCGGATAGGTGCCGCCATCCGCCATGCCGTCCCGATCAACCGCCCCACCAGTAGACCCAGATGAACAGGAAGAGCCAGACCACGTCGACGAAGTGCCAGTACCAGGCCGCAGCCTCGAGCCCGATGTGCTGGTCCGGCTTGAACTGCCGCTTCAGCGCCCGGTAGAGGCAGACCGCGAGGAAGATGGCGCCGACGGTGACATGGAAGCCGTGGAAGCCCGTCGCCATGAAGAAGGTCGACGGATAGATGCCCTCGCGGAAGCCGAAGGCGGCATGGGCGTACTCATAGCCCTGCACGCCGATGAAGGCGATGCCGAGGACGACGGTGAGCGCCAGCCCGTAGACCAGTTGCTGCTGGTTGCCGTGGCGCAGCGCGTGGTGCGCCCAGGTGACGGTGGCGCCCGAGGTCAGCAGCAGCAGCGTGTTGACGAAGGGCAGCCGCCACGCCGGGATGGTCTCGACCCCTGGCGGCGGCCAGGTGTTCTCGATGATGTCGGGCGGCATGATCGAGGCGTTGAAGAAGGCCCAGAAGAAGGCCGCGAAGAACATCACCTCGGAGGCGATGAAGAGCACCATGCCGAAGCGCAGTCCGCGCTGCACCACCGCGGTGTGCTCGTTCTCCAGCATCGCCTCGCGGATCACGTCGCGCCACCAGAAGTACATGGTGAGGATGACGACGACACCGCCGATGGTCATCAGCCAGAGCTGGCCGGTGTGCATGAAGATGACCACGCCGCCGAGCCCCAGGCCGCCGCCGCCGAGGGCGCCGATCACCGGCCACGGGCTCGGCTTCACCATGTGGTAATCGTGGTTCGCGGTACCGTGTGCGCTATCCGCCATACCTGAACTCGCTTTCTGGTGTGGGGCTCGCCGCATCGGCGGGCGTGTCGCCGGCGGCATCGGGCGCCAGCGCGGCCTCGGTCACGCCCTCGCCCCGGGCAAAGAAGGTGTACGACAGGGTGATCGTGCTCACGTCGTCGAGCCGGCGATCCTCGACGATCTCGGGATCGACGAAGAACGAGACCGGGAAGTCGACCCGCTCGCCCGGCGCGAGAGTCTGCTCCTCGAAGCAGAAGCACTCGATCTTGTTGAAGTAGACGCCCGCCTTCAGCGGCGTGACGTTGAAGGTCGAGCTGCCGACGAGCGCGCGCTCCGAGCGGTTCTCGGCGCTGTAGACGGCCATCGCCATCTCGCCGACGCGCACGGTCATCTCGCGCTGCCCGGGCTTGAAGTGCCAGGGCAGGTCGCGCGCGGTGTCGGCGTTGAAGCGGACGGTGACCAGGCGGTCGCCGATCTCGGCAGGCGCTTCTTCCGCCACCTGGGTGGTGCCGCCGAAGCCCGTGACCTGGCAGAAGAGGCGGTAGAGCGGCACCGCGCCGAAGGCCAGTCCGACCATGCCGCACACGACGCCGCCGAGGATCAGCGCCATCAGGACGCTGCGCCGGCTGCCGGCCCTGCGTGGCACCCCGGTTGCCATCCTACTCGCCCCCCATCCTGACGATGGTGATGAGGTAGAAGAGGATCGCCAGCGCCAGCAGGGCGCCGCCGAGGGCGAAGTTGCGCATCCTGCGCCGCCTCTCCGTGTCCCGGTCCTTCATGACTCCGCCCCTCATGGCGCGACCGGAACCGGCCAGGCGTGGTCAGCGAGCAGGAGCGCGAAGAGCGCGAAGAGATAGAGGATCGACGTGCCGAAGAGACGCTTGGCGGCGCGGTGGCTGCGGTCGACGAGGACGCGGAAGGCCGCGGCCGCGAGCATCAGCCCCGCCGCCAGCGCGCCGATGGCGTAGACCGCGCCGACGTCGCCGGTGACGCAGGGCGCGAGGCTGACGGGCACGAGCAGCAGCGTGTAGGCCACGATCCAGCGCCGCGTGCGGGCGTCGCCCGCGACCACCGGCAGCATCGGCACCTTTGCTGCCTCGTAGTCGTCCGCGCGGACCAGCGCCAGCGCCCAGAAGTGCGGCGGCGTCCACAGGAAGATGATGCCGAAGAGCGCGAGCGAGGTGAGGTCGACCCCGCCGGTCACCGCAGCCCAGCCGATCATCGGCGGGAAGGCGCCGGCGGCGCCCCCGATCACGATGTTCTGCGGCGTGCGCCGCTTCAGCCACATCGTGTAGATCACGACATAGAAGAAGATCGTGAAGGCGAGCAGGCCGGCCGCGACCCAGTTGACCGCGAGCCCCATCAGGGCCGTGGATCCCGCCGAGAGCACGATGCCGAGACCGAGCGCGGCGCCGGAATCGACTCGCCCCGCCGGTACCGGGCGCGCGCGGGTGCGCTGCATCACCGCGTCGATGTCGCGGTCGTACCACATGTTGATCGCCGCAGAGCCGCCGGCGCCGACGGCGATGCAGAGCACCGCCACCGCCGCGAGCACGGGATGGATGGCGCCGGGCGCGATGACGAGGCCCACCGCGCCGGTGAAGACCACCAGCGACATCACCCGCGGCTTGAGCAGCGCCAGCGCGTCCTCAAGCGCGACCGGCGCCGCGCTCTCCGCAACCGCCACCCGTGCCGCCGGCTCGCTCATGGCGCTCGCCCCCGGTCCGGCCTAGCGGACCCGGGGCAGCTCCTCGTGGGTGTGGAAGGGCGCCGGCGAGGGCACCGACCACTCCAGCGTGCGCGCGCCCTCGCCCCACGGGTTGGCGGGGCACTTCTTACCCCAGAAGAGCGTGTAGACGAGGATGTAGATGAAGAGCACCAGCCCGGCCGTCGAGATGTAGGCGCCGATCGAGGAGACCATGTTCCAGCCGGCGTAGGCGTCCGGGTAGTCGGGGATGCGGCGGGGCATGCCCGAGACGCCGGAGAAGTGCATCGGGAAAAAGGTGAGGTTCACGCCGACGAAGGTGATCCAGAAGTGGATCTTGCCGAGCGTCTCCGGGTACTGGCGGCCGCACATCTTGCCGATCCAGTAGTAGAAGGCGCCGAAGGCCATGAACACCGCGCCGAGCGAGAGCACGTAGTGGAAGTGCGCGACCACGTAGTAGGTGTCGTGCAGCGCGCTGTCGAGGCCCGCGTTGGCGAGTACCACGCCGGTCACGCCGCCCACGGTGAACAGGAAGATGAAGCCGAAGGCCCACAGCATCGGCGTCTTGAACTCGATCGAGCCACCCCACATGGTGGCGATCCAGCTGAATATCTTGATGCCTGTCGGCACCGCGATCACCATCGTGGCACCCACGAAGTAGGCCCGCGTGTCGACGTCCATGCCCACCGTGAACATGTGGTGCGCCCAGACGACGAAGCCGATGAAGCCGATGGCCACCATGGCGTAGGCCATGCCGAGGTAGCCGAACACCGGCTTGTTGGAGAAGGTCGACACGATGTGGCTGACGATGCCGAAGGCCGGCAGGATCAGGATGTAGACCTCGGGGTGGCCGAAGAACCAGAAGAGATGCTGGTAGAGGATCGGGTCTCCGCCGCCGGCCGCGTCGAAGAAGGCAGTGCCGAAGTTGCGGTCCGTCAGCAGCATCGTGATGGCACCCGCCAGCACGGGCAGCGACAGCAGCAGCAGGAAGGCCGTCACCAGCACCGACCAGACGAAGAGCGGCAGCTTGTGCATCGTCATGCCCGGCGCGCGCATGTTGAGAATGGTCGTGATGAAATTGATGGCGCCGAGGATCGACGACGCGCCCGCGAGATGCAGCGCGAAGATGCCGAGGTCCATGGCCGGGCCCGCGTGGCCCGAGGTCGATAGCGGCGCGTAGACCGTCCAGCCTGCGCCCACGCCCGGCCCGGGCCCTCCGTCCACGAACATGGACGTCACCAGCAGCGCGCCGGAGGGCACCAGCAGCCAGAAGCTGATGTTGTTCATGCGCGGGAAGGCCATGTCGGGCGCCCCGATCATCAACGGTACGAACCAGTTGCCGAAGCCGCCGATGAAGGCCGGCATGATCATGAAGAACACCATGATCAGCCCGTGGCCGGTGACGAAGACGTTGAAGGTGTGCGAATCGGCGAAGATCTGCATGCCGGGCTCGGACAGCTCGATCCGCATGAAGATCGAAAGCACCGCCCCCACGATGCCGAAAACGATCGCGAAGGCGATGTACATCGTGCCGATGTCTTTGTGGTTGGTGGAGTAGAGCCACCGCGTGATGCCGCGCGGCATGTGGTCGTGCGCCGCGTGGGCGTGGGCGTGGTCCGCCATGCCTCTCTCCTTCCTCAGCGCGCCGCGGGCGCGCCGGCGTCGAGCGCCGCAAGCTCGGTCGGGCTATCGTCCGCCGCAGCGAATTCTTCTCGCGCGTATTCCACCCAGGCGTCGAAGTCCTCCTGCGACACCGCCTCGATCATGATCGGCATGAAGCCGTGCAGTGTGCCGCAGAGTTCCGAGCACTGACCGTAGTACATGCCCTCGCGGTTGATCTGGAACCAGGTCTCGTTGACCCGGCCGGGCACGGAATCCATCTTGACGCCGAGCGCCGGCACCGCCCACGAGTGGATCACGTCATCGGCCGTTGTCAGCAGCCTGATCTTGGCGCCCACCGGCAGCACCACCGCCTCGTCGGTCGCCAGCAGCCGGGGCTGCCCCTCCTCCAGCTCGTCGTCCTCCAGCATGAGCGCGTCGAAGGTGAAGTCGCCGTGGTCGGGGTACTCGTAGGACCAGTACCACTGGTGGCCGATTGCCTTGAGCGTCATGTCGGCCTCCTCGACCCGGTCGGTGTAGTAGAGGAGCCGGAACGAGGGCACCGCGATGATCAGCAGGATGATCACCGGCACCACGGTCCACACCACCTCGAGCATGGTGTTGTGGGTGGTCCTGGTCGGCGTCGGGTTCCGCTTCTTGTTGTAGCGGACCACGATCCACGCCATCAGGCCCAGCACGAAGGCCGAGATGATCACGATGATGATCGTGACCATGAGGTTGAAATCGACGATGCGCTCCATGGAGGGCGAGAGGGCGGTCTGGAAGTCGACCTCCCAGTCGGCTGGCTGCTGCGCCACGGCCGCTCCGACGGCGCCGAGAGCGCCGATGACGCCGGCGGCGGCCGCGCCCAGTTTCGCGAGATGCCTCACTACCACCCCTCCACTCGCTCGACGGAAGTCGCCCGGCCGCCCGCCCCCGAAGGCGCCGCGCCTGCGCGCCGCAGGCCTGGACCTCGGCCGGTCCGGACCCTACATAACGAGACGCAGCGGGGCGACCGTCGGCGCCCCGCCGGCTGCACACGAAACGCCAGCGTCCTACCACGCAGCCTGCGCTTTTTGAAGCCCCTCATTGACGGCGGGCGGCATCCTCGCCGAGTCTTGGGGCATTCAGGCCCGCGCACGGGCGTGCGCGGCACATGGAGGAAGAGGCCGATGAGCCGCGACAGCGTCAGCGACGAGATCTTCTTCACGCGTGCGGGCCTCGAGCGCGCGCGCACCGAGCGGCTCGTCGGCGACGCCCTCGCAGGCGCCGACGACGGCGAGCTCTTCCTCGAATACCGCCAGAGCGAGAGCTTCTCCTTCGACGACGGCCGCCTCAAGAGCGCGAGCTTCAACACAGGCCAGGGCTTCGGGCTGCGCGCCGTCGCCGGCGAGACCACGGCCTACGCCCATGCCGGCGAGCTCGCCGAGGACACGCTGAGGCGGGCCGCAGGCACCGTCCAGGCGGTGCGCAGCGGCCACGGCGGCACCATGGCCGAGCCGCCGTCGCAGACCAACCGCGCGCTCTATATCGAGGATAATCCGCTCGACGGCACGCCCTTCGACGACAAGGTCGCGCTGCTGGCGGAGATCGACGCCTACGCGCGGGCGAAGGAGCCCCGGGTGCGCCAGGTGATGGCCTCGCTGCTCGGCGAGTGGCAGGTCGTGGAGGTCATCCGCGCCGACGGCAGCCGGGCCTCGGACGTGCGCCCGCTGGTGCGCCTCAACGTTGCCGTCATGGTGGGCCAGGGCGAGCGCCAGGAGACCGGCTCCCAGGGCGTCGGCGGGCGCGCCGTCTACGACGAATTCCTCGCGCCGGCGCGCTGGCAGGCGCAGGTGGACGAGGCGCTGCGCCAGGCGGTGGTCAACCTCGAGTCCGTCGCGACTCCCGCCGGCGAGATGCCGGTGGTGCTGGGCCCCGGCTGGCCCGGCATCCTGCTGCACGAGGCGATCGGCCACGGGCTGGAGGGCGACTTCAACCGCAAGCAGACCAGCGCCTTCTCGGGCCTCCTCGGCGAGCGGGTGGCCTCGCCCGGCGTCACCGTGGTCGACGACGGCACCATCGACGACCGGCGCGGCTCGCTCACGGTCGACGACGAGGGCACGCCCACCGGCCGCACCGTGCTGATCGAGGACGGCATCCTGCGCGGCTACCTGCAGGACCGCATGAACGCGCGCCTGATGGGCATGGAGCCGACCGGCAACGGCCGCAGGGAGAGCTATGCCCATTCGCCGATGCCGCGCATGACCAACACCTTCATGCTCGACGGCGCGGACGAGCCCGAAGAGATCATCGGCCGGGTCAGGAAGGGCATCTACGCCAAGAACTTCAGCGGCGGCCAGGTGGACATCACCTCGGGCAAGTTCGTCTTCTCCGCCGCCGAGGCCTACCTGATCGAGGACGGCAGGACGACCGCGCCGCTCAAGGGTGCCAGCCTGATCGGCAACGGCCCCGACGTGCTGACCCGGGTCGCCGCCATCGGCAACGACTTCGCGCTGGATACCGGCATCGGCACCTGCGGCAAGAACGGCCAGGGCGTGCCGGTCGGCGTCGGCCTGCCGACGCTGCTGGTCGACCCCATCACCGTCGGCGGCACCGACGCCTGATTCATCATATCCCTCAAGCGCCGGGCGCTCGCTTCGCTCTCTTGGCTTTCGCGCCTTCGGCGCGCCGGCGCGGTCGCGCCGGCCGGGCCTGCGGCCCGGTCCCGCTCAGCTTCCACATCCCGTGATTGCCCTGCTCTCCCTCTCCGCCCTTGGGAGCGGAGAGGGTTGGGGAGAGGTGGGGGCGGTTCTGTCTACAGCAAGGACGTCTGGCCGCCGTCGTCGTCGCTCTCCGGCTCCCGCTTGCGGCGCTTGGTGCGGCCGGTGGCGAGGGCGGCGGCACGGCCGTCGTGGAACTCGAGGCTGAGCGCGGCGCCCGATTTCACCGCTACGGCGCGGGTGACCGGCCACTCGCGCTCGTCCCGCACCACTGCATAGCCCCGCGCCAGCACGCCCCGGTAGGAGTAGCCCTCCAGCAGGCGGCCTGCGGTCTCGACCCGCGCCCGCCGCGCGCCGAGTGTGGCCCGGGTGGCGTGGCCCAGCCGGCGGGACAGCAAATTGGTCAGTTCGTGGGCATCGCCGATGCGCTCCGCAAGCCGTTCCGCCGACAGGCGCTCCGCGGCGTGGCCGAGTTGCTGGCGCTTGAGCGCGAGGAGCTGGCGGGGCTTCAGCGGCCTGAGCCGCTCCACGGCCTGCCGCTGCGTCGCGAGCCGGCCGCGCACCCCGCGCCCGAGCCGCTCCGACCAGTCGTCGAGGCGCTGGCCTGCGGCCGTGAGACGGTCGCGCGCTGCCGGCAGGCCGCGCCCGAGCCCCTCGACGCGCGCGCGGCGCTCGGCGAGGAGGCGGCGGAACGACGCGCCGAGGCGATGCTTGAGGGTGCCCGTGCGCTCCAGCAGGTCCGCGCGCACCGGTACCGCCATCTCGGCCGCCGCGGTGGGCGTCGGCGCGCGGCGGTCGGCGGCGAGGTCGATCAGGGTCACGTCGGTCTCGTGGCCGACCGCCGAGATCAGCGGGATCGCGCTGGCCGCCGCGGCACGCACCACGGCCTCTTCGTTGAAGGCCCAGAGGTCCTCCAGGCTTCCGCCCCCGCGGGCGACGATCAGCACGTCGGGCCGCGGCACCGGCCCGCCCGCTTCGAGGCGGTTGAAGCCCGCGATGGCGGCGGCGACCTCGTCCGCCGCACCTGCGCCCTGCACCGTGACCGGCCAGACCAGCACGCGGCGGGGGAAGCGGTCCTCGATCCGGTGCAGGATGTCGCGGATCACCGCGCCCGTGGGCGAGGTGACGACGCCGATGGTCTCCGGCAGGTAGGGCAGCGCCTGCCTGCGCGCCTCCTCGAACAGGCCCTCGGCGGCGAGCTCCCTCTTGCGCTTCTCCAGCAGCGCGAGCAGGGCGCCGGCGCCGGAAAGCTCCAGCCGCTCCACCACGATCTGGTAGCGCGAGCGCCCCGGGTAGGTGCTTATCTTGCCGGTGGCGACGACCTCGAGCCCGTCCTCGGGCAGGGTGCCGAGGCGGCCAGCGGCACCACGCCAGCACACCGCGTCCAGCACCGCGTCCGCGTCCTTGAGCGAGAAGTAGAGGTGGCCGGAGGCCGCGCGCTTGAAGCCCGAGACCTCGCCGCGCACGCTGACCCAGGCGAACTCGCCCTCGACCACGCGCTTGAGCGCCTGCGAGAGCTCGCCGACCGTGAAGACCGGCCGGTTGCCGCCGTCTGCGGCGCTGCCCTCGGCCGTCGCCATCCTCTAGCCTGGCTTTCTCAGGGCGCGAAGAAGGCGAGGGTGCGGGATTCGATGCTCTGGCGCGGACGCGCGTCCGCCGGCGCGTCGGGGTCGGCGAAGGCGGTGTGGGCGGTAAACCGCGCCCGTCCGTCGGCGAGCGAATCGTAGGTCTTGAAGATCAATGCCTCGCCGGGGGCCATCTCGGGAAAGTAGAACCAGCGGTGATCGGGACTGTGGCTGAGCTGCATCACCTCGCCGACGCGGTGGGTGTAGACCAGATCGGTCAGCACGAAGTCCCGCTCGTCGATGCTCTGGGCATCGCAGATCGCGAGCGGCATGTCCTGCACCGGGCCCGTGATCGGCCGCCAGATCTGCACCACCGCGAAGCGGTGCCTGAGCAGCGCCTCGGCGCGGTCCGCCGGCAGCAGGTCGCGCACCCGCTGCGGTGCCGAGCGGGGGGTGTAGTCGTTGTGCGCGACGTGCACGGGCTCGCGCACCTTCCGCTCACTCCGCAGCGTGTCGTCGGCGACGCGGATGGTGTGGTCGAAGACCAGCACTTCCGCCGCACCGCTGGCCCGCTTCACCAGCCGCTCGACCTCCGGGCTGTAGACCGCCTCGATCTCGCCCGAGTCGTAGAAATCCGAGACCGCGCTTCCCCCGGTGTTGAAGGTGAAGCCCTCGCGTTCCAGATCGAGGGCATCCGCCCTCGGCCGGGCGTCGCGGATCGTGACCTCGACCTCCCGGTATTCGGCGTTGCGCTGCGCCGGCTTGGCTCCGGGATTGGTCAGGTAGGTGACCGGCTTCTCGTCCGTGGGAAGGATGTAGTTGATCGAGGCGCGGACGGCTCCGGGCATGGCGTGGCTCTCTCGGGCTGTAGGGGTGCTTCGGCGCGCAGCTTAGACCGAAGCTGGCCTGCGGCAAGACCGATATCGTTCGGCGCCGGCGTCTCCCGGCCTCAGACCGCGGCGATCTCGACCTCGACCCCGTGCACGCAGGTGCTCTCGCCCATGTCCGACTTGAGCCCGGGGTTCAGCACGTTGACGTTGGCGCGCGTGCCCTCCTGGCGCGGCCAGCGGCCCTTGGGGCTGAGCGCCACCCCCTGCGGGATGGTCTCGGCGACGGCGAGGTCGAGCTCCAGGCTGCCGGTCTCGTTGCTGAGCCGCACCCGCTGCCCTTCCGCGAGGCCGCGCGCGGCGGCGTCCTCGGGGTGCAGCGTCACGGTGGCGCTCCCCATGCGCTCGGCGACACGCCGGTCGTTGGCGTAGGAATCGTTCATCAGCCAGGGCGAGGCGGGCGAGAGCAGGCGCAGCCTGCCGGCGGAAGGCTTCGGGTCGACCTCGGCCAGCGGCAGGCGCGGGTGGCCGTCCGCCTCGGCGCGCGCGGACGCGATCTCGATCTTGCCGCTCGGCGTCGGGAAGGCGAGGTCCTCGAACTGGATCTCGGGCTGGGCCGAGGGCCAGACCGTGCCGGTCTGCCTGAACTCGTCGAAGCTGCCGTCCACGCCCACCTGGCTCATGACGCGCGCGATGATCACGTCGTCGGGCTCGTAGAGCTCGGGCTCGGCGAAGCCCATGGCGCGGGCGAGGCGGCGGAAGATCTCCTGGTTGGGCAGCGACTCGCCCAGCGGCTCCTGCAGCTTCGCCTGGGCGGAGAAGGAGAGGTTGAAGTAGCCCGAGACGAGGTCGTCGAACTCCAGGAACGAGGCCGCCGGCAGCACGTAGTCGGCGTAGTCGGCGGTGTCGGTCTGGAAGATGTCCACCACCACGGTGAAGAGGTCGTCCCGCATCAGCGCGCGGCGGAAGCGCGCCTGCTCGGGGCTGGAGGCGGCCGGGTTGATGTTCCAGCAGAGGAAGGCCTGGATGTCCGCCGGGTCCTCCAGCCTTGCAGCGAGCTCCATCTGGCTGAAGCTCGGCGGGCTCTGGCTCAGGCCCGCACCGCTCAGGTAGTCGCCGTCCACGCCCTTGCGGCCACCGCCGTTGAGGTAGAGCAGGCCGGCGCCGGGCTTGCCGTAGTTCCCGGTCACCGCCGGCAGCAGCGCACAGGCGCGCATCACGTTGCCGCCCAGCACCTGGCGCTGCAGCCCCTGGCCGAGCCAGAGCAGCGCAGGGCCGGCGCCGTAGATCCGCGCCGCCTCCTCGATCGCCGCCGCCGGCACGCCGGTGCGGGCCTCGCCCCAGGCAGGCGTGCAGGGGGCGATGGCGGGTTCCAGCTCGTCCCAGCCCACGGTGTGGGCGTCGAGGAAGGCGCGGTCGACGAGACCGTCCCGCACCAGCACGTGGACCATGGCGAAGGCCAGTGCAGCATCGCTGCCGGGGAAGGGCTGCAGGTGGATGTCGGCCTGCTCGGCGGTGGGATGGCGCACCGGGTCGACCACGATCACCGTGCCCGGCGCCTCCTTGAGCCAGTGCTTGTGCTGGTGCGGCGCCGAGGCGGAGGGGTTGGCGCCCCAGACCACGATGCTGTTGGCATCCTTCGCCGTGCGCGGGTCGAAGCCGATCACCGAGGTGCCGATCACGTAGTCGAGCGCGACGTGGCCCGCCATGTTGCACACCGTGTCGGGCTCCACCTCGCGCGCGCCGAGGCGGCCGAGGAAGCGCATGGGAAAGTTGTTGGCGATCAGCGAGCAGGTGCCGGTGTAGTGCGCGTGCACGATCGCCTCGGCGCCGGGGCCTGCGGCGATCGCCTTGAAGCGCGCGGCGATGGCGCCGATGGCGTCCTCCCACGAGACCGGCTCGAAGCGGCCTTCTCCCTTGGCGCCGGCGCGCTTCAGCGGCGTCTGCAGCCTCACGTCGGGGTCGCGGAAGACGCCGTTGTAGGCGAGCGCGCACTTGCCGCAGAGCGCGCCCCGGCTCACCGGGTGGTCCGGGTCGCCGAGCACGCGGGTCACCTGGCCGTCCCGCTTGATCGCGACGATACCGCAGGCGTCGTAGCAGTCGCGCGGGCAGGTGGTCTTGAGGACTTCCTTCTCGCCTGGCATGGCCGGCCTCCGGGCTCCGTTGCCGAGGTTCAACCTAGCGCTCTGCGGGCTGTACCGAAAGCCCGTGCTGCCCTGGTCCACGGCGCTGATGAAGAGCGAGGGCGATTCTCGTACTCTGGTCCGCCGGCAGGCGGCCCGAGCGGCGACCGGGCCGGCGCGCGGGCGACATCGGGAGCGAGGCGGCAAGGGCGAGGCATGAGGGACCACACCGTCGCGGTCGACGCGACGCAGACGCCGACCGCGCTGAGCTTTGCGGACAACTTCAACGTCGCGGTGCCCTTCGTCGACCGGCACCTCGTCGAGGGGCGCGGCGCGCGCTTGGCGATCCGCGATGCCGAGGGCGAGGTGACCTACGCCGCGCTCGCCGCGAACGTGAACCGCGCCGGCAACGCGCTCGCCGCGCTGGGGCTCGGGCGCGGCGACCGGGTGCTCATGGTGGTCAAGGACTGCTCACTCTTCTTCTACGCCTTCTGGGGCGCGATCAAGGCGGGCTTCGTGCCGGTCCCCCTCAACACGCTGCTGCGCGCGCCCGACTACCGCTTCGTCATCGAGAACGCGCGCGCCGCCTGCCTGCTGTACTCGCCCGAGTTCGCCGGCGAGTGCGAGGCTGCGCTGGCCGGGACCGCGTACCGTCCGGCGCATGCGCTCCCTGCCGAGGGCGGGGGCGAGAGCTTCGCGGCCTACCTCGCCGCTGCCTCCGAGGCGCTGGAGCCGGCGCCCGCGTCCGCCGAGGATGCGGCCTTCTGGCTCTACACCTCGGGCTCGACGGGCACGCCCAAGGGCGGCGTCCACCGGCATCGCGACATGGTGGTGACCAGCCAATACTTCGGTGTCAACACCCTCGGCGTGCGCGCGGACGACATCCACTTCTCCGCCGCCAAGCTCTTCTTCGCCTACGGGCTCGGCAACGCCATGACGTTTCCGCTGTGGACCGGCGGCACGGCGGTGCTGCTCGCGGGCCGGCCGACACCCGAGACCACCTTCGCCACCATCGAGGCCTTCCGGCCGACGATCTACTACGGCGTGCCGACGCTCTACGCGGCGCAGCTGCGGGCGCTCGAGGGCGGCGCGCCCGATCTCTCCAGCCTGCGCCTCTGCGTCTCCGCCGGCGAGCCGCTGCCGGCGCCGGTGCTGGAGCGCTGGCGCGCCGCCACCGGGCTCGACATCGTCGACGGCATCGGCACCACCGAGATCCTGCACATCTTCATCTCCAACCGCCCCGGCGCGGTGGTGCCGGGCACGAGCGGCACGGTGGTGCCGGGCTACGAGGCCCGCCTTGTCGACGACGAAGGGCACGACGTGGCCCCCGGCGAGACCGGCAACCTGATGATCCGCGGGCAGTCGCTCATCGCGGAATACTGGGGCGAGCCGGCGCGCACCGCGGCGGCCTTCGAGGGCGAGTGGCTCAGGACCGGCGACACCTACTATGTCGACGAGGCGGGCTGCTACGTCTGCTGCGGGCGCGCCGACGACATGCTCAAGGTGGGCGGCATCTGGGTCTCCCCGGTGGAGATCGAGGCCCGCCTCGCAGCCCACCCGGCGGTGCTCGAGGCCGCCGTGGTGGGCCGCGCCGACGACGACGGGCTGGTCAAGCCCGAGGCCTGGGTCGTGCTCGCCGAGGGCCACGAGGCGGGCGAGCGGCTGAGCGCGGCGCTGGTGGCCCACTGCAAGGAGGGACTCGCGCCCTACAAGTACCCGCGCTGGCTGCGCTACATCGAAGATCTGCCCAAGACCGCGACCGGCAAGATCCAGCGCTACAGGCTGCGCGAAGCGGGGTAGGCGCGGGCGCGGACACTCCCTCTCCACCCGGCCCGCCTTGTCTCGGGCCGGCAATGCTGTACCGTGCGCCCGCCTTTTCGCAAGACGCCGGGATGCAGGCCTCATGGCCGACCCCTCCACCCTCGCCGCCCACATCGAGACCCTGGGGCTAAGCCGGGTCGCCTGCGTCGGCGACGTGATGCTGGACCGCTTCGTCTACGGCCGCGTCGAGCGCACCTCGCCCGAGGCGCCGGTGCCGATCCTGCGCACCGACCGCGACGTCTACATGCTGGGCGGCGCCGGCAACGTGGTGCGCAACCTCGTCTCCCTCGGAGCAAAGGCGACGCTGCTCTCGGTGATCGGCGACGACGAGGTGGGGCGCCGGCTCACCGGCATGGTCGGGCGCGAGGAGCGGGTCGAGCCCCACCTGCTGGTGGAGCGCGGGCGGCCGTCCACCGAGAAGACCCGCTTCGTCGCCGGTGCCCAGCAGCTGCTGCGCGCGGATTCCGAGACCACCGAGGCGATCGAACCGCGCGCGGTTGAGAGCCTCCTGGGCCTCGCCCGCGACGCCTTCGCCGCCTGCGACGTGGTAGTGCTGTCGGACTACGCCAAGGGGGTGCTGACGCCCGCGCTGGCGCCGCGGCTGATCGAGGCCGCGCACGGCGCCGGCCGGCCGGTGGTGGTCGACCCCAAGGGCCGCGACTTCGCGCGCTACGCCGGTGCTGCGGTGCTCACCCCCAACCGCGCCGAGCTCGCGCTGGCCGCCGGCGAGAGCCTGGAGAGCGAGGACGCCATCGTCGCCGTCTGTCGCGACCTCGTCGCCCGCCACCGCTTCGGGGCGATCCTGGTGACGCGCAGCCGCGACGGCATGACGCTGGTCGGCGCCGAGGGCTGCGTCGCCCATCTCGCGGCCGAGGCGCGCGAGGTCTTCGATGTCTCCGGCGCGGGCGACACGGTGGTGGCGACGCTCGCCGCGGCGCTGGGCCAGGGCGTGGGGCTCACCGCCTGCGCGCAGCTCGCGAACGCCGCCGCAGGCGTCGCGGTGGGCAGGGTGGGCACGGCCGCAGTGGGCGCCGCCGACCTGCTGCACGCGGTGCGCGCCGGCGACCTCTCGGCATCTGAGGCCAAGATCGTGCCGCTCGGCGCGGCGGAGGACGCGGTCGCAGGCTGGCGCGCGCGGGGCCAGCGCATCGCCTTCACCAACGGCTGCTTCGACCTGCTGCACCCGGGCCACGTCTCGCTGCTGCGCCAGGCGCGCCGGGCCGCGGACCGGCTCGTCGTCGGGCTCAACAGCGACGCTTCGGTGCACCGACTCAAGGGCGAGGGGCGCCCGGTGCAGGGCGAGGCGGCGCGAGCGCAGGTGCTGGCCTCGCTGGAGACGGTGGACCTGGTGGTGGTCTTCGCCGAGGACACGCCGCTCCGCCTGATCGAGGCGCTCAGGCCGGACTGTCTCGTCAAGGGCTCGGACTACACAGTGGACGAGGTGGTGGGCGCCGACATCGTGCAGGGCTACGGCGGCACCGTGCTGATCGCCGAGAACGAGCCCGGCTACAGCACCACCGGCACAATCGACCGCTTGCGCGGCTGAGGCGCCCGCAGGACCGCGCCGCCGCTCAGACGCTGTCGGCAGGCTGAACGAAGCGGTCGATGATCTTCTTGGTGCCGGCCTTGTCGAAGGCGACCTCGAGCTTGTCGCCGTCCACCGAGCGAATCTCCCCGTAGCCGAACTTCTGGTGGAAGATGCGCTCGCCGGCGGCGTAGCCGCCGGGCTTCGCGGCGCCGCGCGTCGCAACCGGCACCGCGTCGATCACGGGCGCCCGCGCGCGGCTGCCGTAGCCCGCCCGCTCGGTCATCAGCCGCCGCGCGCCGCCCCCGCCGCCCCCACGACCCAGGTAGAGCCCACCGGGCGCGGCCCGCACCATCGCGCCCTCGGTCCGGGTCACGCTCTCGGGCGCGAGCTCGCCGACGAAGCGCGAGGGGATGGCGCTCACCCACTGGCCGTAGCGGTGGCGGTTGGCGGCGAAGAGGATGTGGGCGCGGCGCCGCGCGCGTGTCAGTCCGACATAGGCGAGGCGGCGCTCCTCCTCCAGCCCGGCGTGGCCGGCCTCGTCGAGCGCGAGCTGGTGCGGGAACAGTCCTTCTTCCCACCCCGGCAGGAACACCGTATCGAACTCCAGCCCCTTGGCGCCGTGCAGCGTCATGATGTTGACCATCGCCTCGCTCGCGTCGCCCTCGCGGTCCATGACCAGGCTCACGTGGTCGAGGAAGGCGCCGAGATCCTCGAATTCGGCGAGCGCGCCCACCAGCTCCCGCAGATTCTCCAGGCGGCCCGGCGCCTGCGGCGAGCGGTCCTTCTGCCACATCTCGGTGTAGCCGGATTCGTCCAGCATCCGCGCCACCACCTCGGGGTGCGGCGCCTCGGCCAGCGCGCCGCGCCAGGACCGCAGCCGCTCGATCAGACGGCTGAGCGCGCTGCGGGCCTGCGGCCTCAGCTCGTCGGTCTCGATCAGCCGCTCCGCCGCGCGGTAGAGGGAGACCCCTGCCGACCGCGCGAGCTGGTGGATCGGGCGGAGCGAAGCCTCGCCCAGGCCGCGCTTCGGCAGGTTGACGATGCGCTCGAAGGCGAGGTCGTCGTCCGGGCGCGCCATGACGCGGATGTAGGCCACCGCATCCCTGATCTCCTGCCGCTCGTAGAAGCGCAGGCCGCCGATCACGCGGTAGGGCAATCCGATGGTGAGGAAGCGTTCCTCGAAGGCGCGAGTCTGAAAGCTCGCGCGCACCAGGATGGCGATCTCGTCGAGGCTCTCGCCCTTGTGCTGCAGCGCCTCGATCTCCTCGCCGACGACGCGCGCCTCCTCCTCCCCGTCCCAGGCCTCGCTGAGGCGCACCATCTCGCCCGCCTCGCCCTCGGTCCAGAGCGTCTTGCCGAGGCGGCCCGCGTTATGCGCGATGAGGCCCGAGGCGGCGGCGAGGATGTGGCCGGTGGAGCGGTAGTTGCGCTCCAGCCTGACCACCTTGGCGCCGGGAAAGTCCTTCTCGAAGCGGAGGATGTTGCCGACCTCGGCGCCCCGCCAGCCGTAGATGGACTGGTCGTCGTCGCCGACGCAGCAGATGCTGTGATGGGTTTGCGCCAGCAGCCTGAGCCAGAGGTACTGGGCGACGTTGGTGTCCTGATACTCGTCCACCAGCAGATAGCGGAAGCGCTCCTGGTAGTTTGTCAGCACGTCTCCGTGGCGGGTGAAGAGG
The DNA here is from genome assembly GCA_022823305.1 of Alphaproteobacteria bacterium. Classification (GTDB taxonomy): domain Bacteria; phylum Pseudomonadota; class Alphaproteobacteria; order UBA828; family UBA828; genus WTGU01. Next base: position 19,728 of record JAJDXK010000023.1, on the reverse strand, counting down.
GTGAGGTTGTGCAGCAGCAGGTCGCCGAAATCGACGGCGTTCACGGCGCGCAACCGCTCCTGATAGGCGGCATAGAGCGCCGGCGCGCGACCGTTGGCATAGTCCGCGCCGTCCGCGCCTGCCACCTTGTCGGCGGTCAGCCCCCGGTCCTTCCAGCGCTGGACGATGACGGAGAGGGTGCGCGCCGGCCAGCGCTTCTCGTCGACGTTCGCCGCCTGGAGGAGCTGCTTCAGCAGGCGGACCTGATCGTCGGTGTCGAGGATGGTGAAGTCGGGCCTGAGCCCCGCGAGCTCCGCATGGCGGCGCAGGATGCGGGCGGCGATGGCGTGGAAGGTGCCGAGCCAGAGGCCGGCGACGGAGCGCCCGATCAGCCGCTCGACGCGGCCGATCATCTCGCGCGCCGCCTTGTTGGTGAAGGTGACCGCCAGCACCTCGCCGGGCCGGGCGCGGCCGGTGGCGAGGATGTGGGCGAGGCGGGTGGTGAGCACGCGGGTCTTGCCGGTGCCGGCGCCGGCCAGCACCAGCAGCGGCCCGTCGAGCGCCTCCGCCGCCTCGCGCTGCTCCGGGTTCAGCCCGTCGAGATAGGTATGCGCAGGCGCCGCCGCCGGCAGGGTGTCGGGCCCGGCGAGCGGGCCGGGCGCGGGATCGAGGGTGTCGTTCATGGACCTTGGGTGCCGGAAGAGTCGCGCATTCTAGCACGGCGTGGACGCGGACCCGGTGGCCCTCGCCCGCGACGAAGCCGGCTGCAATTCCATCCTCGCGGGCTTGACCGCGCTATCCCCCGATCCGACATATACCTTTGGAGATGAGCAACTACTGCGACGCGAATCCTCGAATGCGCTGCATCGCGGATTTGTCATTGTCTCGATCATGATTGGCACGCTGCATACCATTCATGTCCGCTACTTGATTCGCTTTGGCGAATTGCTTGGTTGCGCTATTGTCCTTGTCGCGGCCACGGTGACGATGGCCGTTCCCGGTGGTTCCGGCATCCGTCTGAGTCCGATTGCCTTGTGCGGCAATTCCGGCGTCCGCAACGAGTCACGGCTTCGGGTGCAAGGAGGCCATGGCCGATGAACGATGCGACCCAGGGCCTGGCGACCCAACAACTGGGTTTGCCCGAAGAGCTGATCCTGATGCTCCTCAACGAGGAGACCGGCTACTTTCATCAGGTGCACGGCTGGGAACTCAACTGCGCCGTCGTCGGCGCGGTGCTCGCGGAACTGTCCCTCCTCGAGCGGATCGACACGGACATGGATTCGCTGCTTCTGGTGAATCGGACGGAAACGGGCAACCCCATCCTGGATCCCATTCTGAAGCAGGTCACAGACGAGCCGGTTCAGCACAACGCTCAATACTGGATCGAACGGCTGGCTCCCCAGGCGGAGTCGATCATCGATCTGACCCTGGATCGCCTGGTCGAGCAGAAGATCCTGAAACACCACGACGGCGAGTTCTGGACGCTTACGTCCGTCAAGTGGCAGGCGGACGCGACCGGCGGCTCCCTGGAAGACTCTGCGAACGAGTTCATCAAGACCCGCATCAGAAAGTTCATTTTTGCCAGCGTGATTCCCGATCCGAGGGACATCATCATCATCTGCCTCGTCAATACATGCGACGTCTTTCGCTTCATTTTCGACCTGGACGAGGAGGCAGAAGAACGCATCAGGTTCATCTGCAAGATGGACCTGATTGGCCGCTCCATAGCCGCTGCGGTCGAGCAGAACATCGCCAGCCCGCTGCTTGGAGGGACCGCCTTTACCAAGAAGATACCGGTCGTCTCCCTGACCAGGCTTCTGCTCAACCCGCATGTGCGCAGGGGCAACGTTCCCGCGGCCTTTGCAGATCTTGCGCGGGAGTACGGCCCGGTATTTCAGGTCCGCCCGCCGTTTCAGGAACCCGCGACCTTTCTGGCCGGCGCCTCGGTCAACCGCTGGGTCCACCGCAACGGGCGCATGCATCTTCGGTCCCGGGATTATTTCACCGACATCGAGAAGGTCTACGGAGCGTCCGGGCTGGTTCCCTCGCTCGACGGGGCCGACCACTTCCAACTGCGCAAGGCGATGCAGCCGGGCACTTCCCGCGGGAGACTCGAGGGTCGGCTGCATGAGCTCTACGGCCTTGCCCGCGCCTTCATGGCGGACTGGAAAGTGGGCTCGTCGCTGCGGGCGACCAGCATGTGCCGATTGATGATCAACGCACAGGTATCGCCGCTGGTCATCAGCATCGAGTCACAGGACTTCGTGGAGGACCTGATCAGATTCAAGGAGCGCGCGCTCACCACTCACGTGGCCAAAGTTCTGCCCAAGTTCATGCTGCACACCCCGTCGATGAAGCGTGCGTCCGGGGCCATCGACATCGGGGTGCAGCGGATCCTGGGTCTCCACACGCGCGCTCAGCGGGCCGGCTGTCCGCGGGATCTCGCCGACGACCTGCTCAGCCTCCACGCCAGCGACCCGCAGCTCCTGCCCGAATCGAACCTGGCCTTCGCTCTTTCGACGCCCATGCTGGCGAGCATGTATCTGGGAGACGCGCTCGGCTGCGCGCTCTACGCCATGGCTTCGCAGCCTTCGCTCTACGAGAGGATCCGTGCGGAAGCCGACAACCTGTTCGAGAACGGCGATCCAGATGCCGAGGACTTCGCCGACGAGTCCATCGACGTTACGCGGCGCTTCATCCTGGAATGCCTGCGCATGTACCCCATTGTGCCCGCGTCCATCCGCAACGTGATGAACTCTTGCGTTGTCGAGGGCCACGAGCTGCCGGTGGGGGCGCGCATCGTCATCGCCTCGACGGCCCCGCATTACATGAGCGACGCCTTCCCGGACCCCTTCACCTTCGACATCGACCGCTACCTGCCGCCGCGCAACGAGCACCGCGGCCCGGGATACGCGCCCTACGGGCTGGGAACCCATAGATGCCTCGGCTTCCGCTGGGTGGATCTGCAGCTGGCCGTCAACCTGCTGATGATCGCGCACTACTTCACGCTCGAGGTGTCGCCGAGGAACTACAAGATGCGGATCAGCCCCTTCCCGTCGCTGTCCCCGAGCAGGCGGCTGAAGTTCCGCATCGCCGAGCAGGTGCGCGAACTGCCCCTCTGACGCAGCATTGCCTCCCGCTCCGGTACGCCGGGCGGGTGGAGGTTATCTGCAAGGCCCGCAGGCCGGCCCGCGTCGAGCAGGCCCCGCCTCATGCCTTCCTGAAGCGCCAGCCGTACATCAAGCGCCCGTAGAAGTTGAACCACTTCCGCGCTTGCGCGTCCTCGAAGGGATAGTCCGCGCCCATCTGCCTCGCGGTGACGAGGCCGGTCACGAAACAGGTCTCCTGGCTGTTGATCAGGGTGTGGGCGCCGCAGTGCCAGGTGCGCCTCTTGCCCTGGACGAAGCGGAACAGCGGGATGACGAAGGCGATGTGCGGCACGTCGTGCACGATGTGCTGGAACCACCAGCGCTTGACGACCTTGCTCTCGTCGATGCGGCTGATCGGGTTGTAGGTCACCAGGCACGGCTTGTCGGAGCGGCCCACCCACGGCTGCTGGTTGTGCATGATGTAGGTGATTTCGTAGTTGTCGGGCCTCACGCCGTACTGCTCGATGTGGTTGCTGCGGGTGGCGAGCGGCCTGACCTCGCTGTCGGGGAGAACCGAGGCGTCGGAATGAACAATCGTGTGGTTGTGCAGCTCGCTCTCGTAACGGATCGACGAGAGCAGGCAGCTCTCCATGCGCGTCGGCTTGTCCAGCATCATCAGGGTCTGGTTCGCGTTACACGCGAACACGACATCGTCGAAGGTCTCCGTCTCGCCGTTCTCGTCTTCCACCACGATCTCGGATGAGCGGCGGTAGACCTTTCGCACCGGCCGCTCGAGATAGATCTTCTCCCGAAAGGCGGCCGACATCGCCTCGTAGATGCGCCGCGTGCCCTGGTCCCAGGTCTGCATCGGCGTCGCGGTCTCGATATCGAAGAACTCCAGATAGCGGGAAAAGAGCGACGCGGGCATGTCGAACACGTTCGTGGCCATCAGGAAGTTCACGAACATGGGCTTCAGGATCTTGTACCTGAAGTCGCCGGAGAACCTGCCCAGGTTGAGAACCGTGCCCATGCTGACGTAGTTGTACGGATTCAGGGCATTGAGCAGTTTGGACCGGGACCGGTTGAGCCGGCCGAACCGCTTCAGGCGTCTCAGCAGCCTCTGGAACTTCTCGATTTCCGGCTGCAATTGCCGCCTGATGTCGGAATCGTAGTCGTGCGCGTAGGTGCCGCCTCGGTACTTCACGCTGTAGCTGAACCTGGTATCGACGAGCTCGATGCCGTGCTGCTGCATGAACAGGACGATGTGGTGGTAGACCGAGGGAATGCACGCGGTGACGGAGATGTCGAAGGGAATCGAGGTGCCGTCGTCCTGTGGCATGTCGGCGGTGATGGCATTGCCCCCGAGCCGGGCCTGCGCCTCGAACAGCCGAAAGTCGAAGCGATCGGGGTGCCGGTGCAGCACCCAGGCCACGCCGAGCCCCGAGATTCCCCCACCGACGATGGCAACCCTTCTCGGCATCGCTGCGCCTCACTTGCTCACGGCGTTCGCTCTACCATCGCCCGCACGGGGGACACGCTCCGTTGCCCGGCGCACGATCGACCAGCGACAGCGTGCAGGGGGCATCGGCGAAACTGGCTACGCCAAGGCGCGACGAATGCCGCTCGGCGAAGCCGCGGGGCGAGAGAAGCGTGGCCTCGCTCGAATCTAGCGTGCCCGCTTCAGCGCCGTCTTGGTGAAGTCGCTGAGGTCGAGGTCCGTGCCGAACTCGTAATCCGACCAGCTCAGCACGGTGCTCTTGCCTGTGAGGTGGTTCGTCATGGTGACCGTGCCGGCGCGCCAGAAACGATCGAGAAACTGCTGGTAGCCCTCGATCACCATCGTCTTGAGGTGTGCCTCCCTGCGATCGAAGAATTCGATCTGCATGGAGCGCAGTTCGCCCCGGTCGAGCCAGACCACCTGACGGGAGTAGCCGGAATCCTCGCTCAACGGGATGCGCTCCAGGACGGCGCATTCGAACTCGCCGCAGGGCTCGTCGCGCAGGTAGCGGTGCGTGTACTTCTCGACCTCGACCGCGCCCATGTCCTCGTAGGAGAACTCGCTGCCCATGAAGGAGCCGGACTGCTTCGAGGCGCTGATGCGCTTGACCCGTTTCAGGGCAGGGAGATAGAGCCACTGGTCGTCCGGATCGTTCTTGTGGGCGTGGACGAGAAAGGCGGTTCCCTTGACGTCGCGCGGGCGGTCGAACACGAACATGGTGCGATCGCCGTCGTCGTCCACCTCGATGACCTTCAGGCGCAGCTCGCGCTTGCTCTCCTGCCCCCGCTTGTTGCGCAGGATCATGTTCAGGCTTGCGGTGAAATTGCCGTATCCCTTCTGGCGTTCGCGGGCTTCGGTCGCGATCCTGAGCCCCTCTTCCTCGGCGCTCTGCGCGTGGCCGGCCGAGGGCTCGAAGGTCCAGGCCAGGGCGGCAAGAAGGACGGCGGACAATGCAAGCGCGGGGTGGGGGAGAGCGATGCGCATCACCGGTTTCTCCTGTCGGCGGCCGTCAGCGGAGCGGGGAAAGCGGGAGATCGACGGCGGCGACCGGGCAGCGTCCGGGCCGTGTCGCCTCCTTCACCTTCGCCGGAACGTCGCCGCGCATGCTAGCACGATTCCCGCCCCGCGCATGAAGGCCCCTCCGCCGCGGGCCATGGCCGCGAGGCGGGAGTTCTCCGGGTCTTTGCGCACCGCTGCGGCTCAGAAGCTGTAGTCCAGATTCACCTCGATAAAGCTGTCGCGCCGCACGTCGTACATGACGTCCTTCTCGTCGATCTCCGCGTAGGCGAGGCCCTCCACGTGCAGCGACCAGCTGTCGGAGAGGCGGTGCTTGAATTCGGCGCTGATGGCGCGACTGCTGTACTCGAGGGATTCCAGGGAGCTGACCGTGAACTGGGTGTCGTATTCGTCGTTGAGGCCGAGGCGCGCGGCAAGCAGTACGTCGCTCTCGAACGCGTTGGTCGCCCATTCCCCGCGCTCGTCGTGGGCCCACTCGGCGATCAGGCTCAGGTCGGCGTCCGACTCCCACACCTGATTGATCGTGTATTCGACGCCCGTGATGAAGGCCGCGTAGTCCTCCTCCTCGTATCGGCGGTTCTGCGCGCCGGCGCGGTGAATGGCCTCCAGCTTGAGCAGCCACTGGCCCGTGGTGATCTGGGCGTCCACACCGTACTGGCGGATCCTCTCGTAGTAGGGCGCCAGAACGAATGGTGGAGGAACGATCGTGGAGCCGACCACGGTCGGCAGCATGGTGGGCTCGCGGCTGGTGCCGTCGAACACGCTGAGCCCCACGTCGAGCGGCCCGAAGCTGCCGCTGAAGCGGCCGGCGAGATCGACGTGCCACTCTTCCGCCGAGGATTCGTACGAGGTTCTGTCGTGGTCGATGAGGGGCGCGGGACGCAGGCGGCCGTGCCGGCCGGGGAAGGTGCGCGTGCGGTGCCCGGTCAGCCCGAAGAGTTCCAGCGCCCCCCAGTCCCCTGACCAGGTGACGTGGACCATCGGCTGGCCCAGCTTGGTCTTCTCGTTGGGGTGTTCCACCAGGTCGGTCTGATTGACGATATCGACGAGGGGGCGCGATTCGACCACGCCCCAGAAGACGCGATCGACGCCGAGCCGCAGCTCCCACTCGTCGTCGCCGAGATCGCCGTACATGAGAAGGTAGGCGTCGCGGACGTCGGCATGGGTGCGGTCCGGGTCTCCGGCGTCGTAGCGGTAGAAGGGCGTGAAGGTGAAGCTCGTGCCGTCGTCGTCCTCGATGTAGGCCGTCGCTTCCGCGGCGAAGCCGCTCGCATGCGAGCGCTGGCCGGGATGCACGGGACTCCCCGGATAGAGCCGGGCTTCCGTGGAAAGACGCCCCGACAGCTCGATCAGGTCGGCGATCCCGTCCTGGGCGTGGGCGCCGCCCGCGAGCGCCGGAGCCAGAAGCGAGAGCGCCGCCGAAAGCAGGAGGGGGAGCCGCACCGTCGTCGCCCGTCCGCCTCCCCCGGCACGCGGGGACTGGGCGTTCTGCACGGCCGGGCGCGTGGCCCTAGCCGGCGACATGACCCCGGGGCAGCCGGCGCGGCACACGGCGGTTCCATTTTGTCGACCGCCGGCTATCGTTCGAGGGAGACATGCCGGCCAGGCTGGTTCAAGCGCTCTCCTCACGCGTAGCCTTCTTCCCGAACCACTTCTTTCCCAGCCCGTCGAGGTAGATCAGCAGCGGCGGGAGGAGCAGGAAGTCCGCCAGCAGGGCGATGATGACCGTCGTTCCTGCCAGCAGGCCGAGCGCCTGGTTGTTGGCCATCCCCGACGCGCCGAACACCATGAATCCCAGCGCGAACACGACGGTCGTCGCCAGTAGGGCCTTGCCCACCGAGCCGAAGGCGGTCTGGACGGACTCCGGCGGCGGCTCCCCGCTCTTTCGCGCTCTCAGGTACTTGGTCATGAAGTGAATCGTGTCGTCGACGATGATGCCGAAGGCGATGGCGGTGACGACCGAGGCCGAGACTCCGAGCTGTCCGACCGCATATCCCCAAAGCCCCATCGCCATGGCGGCGGGAACGAAATTCGGGATCAGGCTGATCAGGCCGAAGCGCACGCTTCTGAAGATGAAGATCAGCAGCAGCGAGACGATGGCCATCGCGATGATGGTGCCGATCAACATCTTCTCGATGTTTCTCTGAATCGAATGCGACCCGACGATGGCGACGCCGGTGGCCGAGGTCTCCAGGCTGGGCGCATTCTGCCGGAGCCAGTCGTTCGCGCGCTCCTCGAGCGCCAGCTTCTCACGGGTGGAGAGCGCCTTCAGCACCACCGTCACGCGCGTTGCCGAGCGTTCGACGTCGATCAGATTGTTCAGGTCGAGACCCACAGGCAGCGAGAATTCGTAAAGCAGCAGGTACTGGGCGGCGAGATCGGAGTCGTCCGGAAGGCTGTAAAACGCGGGGTCGTCGCCGTTCAGGTTCTTGTTCAGGCGCTTCATGATGTCGGCGATGCTGAAGACGTGGGCAGCCTCGGGCTGCGCCCGATACCACTCCGCAAAGGCGTCGACCTGCTTCAGATACGCCACGTCCGTGATGCTGTTCTCCTGCCCGGTGCCGAGCGAGTATTCGAAGGGCTCCAGGCCGGTGAAATTGTCACTTATGAAATCTGTCGACCGCCGGAACTCATAGCTTTCGCTGAGAAGCTCGAGGTGATTGTCGTTGAGTTCTATGCGCGAGATACCGGCCATCAGCGCGACAACGACAACGCCGAACGAGCATAGAACAACCAAGCGCCGGGAAACGATAAAGCGCCCGAAACGCGCGAAGAAGCGGTCGAAAATGTCCGTCTTTCCTGCACGTTCGGGCCGGACACGCATGGGCATGAGAGAGAGAAACGCGGGCAGGAGCGTCACCGAGTAGACGAAGGCGATCAGCGAGCCGAACGCCACGATGTTGCCCATGACCCGGAACGGCGGCATGTCGGAAAAATTCAGGCTGAGGAAGCCGATCGCGGTCGTGATCGAGGTGAGAAAGACGGGCCACACGTTGAGTCGCAGGGAATGAATCGCAGCTTCCCTGCGGTCCATCCCCTGGCGCATGCCCGCGAGCATGGCCTCGATTATGTGCACGCAATGGGCGACTGTGATCGCCATCAGGACGAAGAGCGCAGCCCCGCTCTCGCCGTAGAGCTTCAGGCCGGCCCAGCCGGCAAAGCCCAGCGCAGAGAGGAGAACGGCGATGATCATCAGGATGATCGTGACCGTTCCCCATATCGAGCGGAGCATCAGGAAGGCGACGACCAGCATGACGGCGAGCGCGATGGGGCCGAGGATGCCCATGTCCTCGTCCAGCGCGTCGCGCACGGCACGATTGAGGAAGAGCGAGCCGGTCAGGTAGTAGCCGGTGGTCGAATACTTTGCGCGCGCCGCCGCCGCCGCGGTCTCGTTGAGATGGTCGACGACGTCGACCTTGGCCTGCTGTCGATCCTCGTCGGGAATCGCGACGCTGATGTGCAGTCCGGCGACGCGGCCGTCCCGAGCGACCAGGCGCCCGGCAACTTCCTCGGTGCCGCGCGCGATCGTCTCGATTCGTTCGATGTCTGCATCGCTCAGGGAAGCGGCGTCGTCGATAAGCGGCTCGACGATCAGCTCGTCCTCGAAGCCTTCGCTGTGCGAGTAGTTGGTGATCGAATCGACGCGGGTAACGTAGGGGGTTCGCCAGAGCTGCTCGGTCATCTCTTCCAGGGCAGCCAGCGTTTCCCGCGTGAAGATGGTGCCGCTCTGTGGCGCTACGGCAAGCAGCACGGTGTCGGAGAACGCGTAGGTGTCCTCCATTTCCTCAAGCGCGACGAGGTTGGGATCGTCCTTGCTGAAATGATTGCGAAAGTCGACGTCGACATTGACGATGTACTGGGCGCCCGCGACCAGAGCCAGGATGACAAGCAGGGAGAGTAAAATGGTCAGCCATCGCCGACCCATAATGCGCGCTATGCAGGCTTCCAGATTCATCGCGGTGTGGCGTCTTGTGGACAGGGTTCGGCTGGCGAATCGCGACAACAGGACCGAACCCGGCCAAGTATCACAGCCTGCGGCCGTCGCGTCCATCACTCATTTGAAGCCGTGCCCGCCACGCCTGCAGCGCTCGCGCCGATGCACGAGGCCATCGCCGCCGCGCGGTCAATTCGCGGTGCCGCGCGGCCTGCGGCCGTCAGCTAGGCGACTTGAAGGGCAATGAGCTATAATGCGGACAAGGAGCGTCGTTTGCTGTCACCCGCAGCGTGCTTCGTACTCTCCGCGGTCCTGGACGAGGTCGAGGGGGACTGATGTCCCAGGAACGAATGCCGTCGCGCGCGCCGCGCCGACCGATCCCGCCATGCTGAAACCTCTGCGCGAACACAGCCTGTCGCAAGACGCGGACGGCGATTACGACGTCGTCGCGAATGATCTCTCCCTCTTCCCGTTTCCCGAGGGCTGGTACTTCGTCGCCGACCGCCGCTCGATAGAGCAGAGCAGGCTGTTCCAGAAGCAGTGGCTGGGGCAGGAGATCGTCGTCTGGTGCGACGACGGGGGGACGATCTGCGTTGCCCGGTCGGTGTGTCCCCACCTGGGCTCCTCGCTCGGCCCTGCCGCCGGCGGCCGCGTGCGCGACGGCAGGCTCGTCTGTCCCTTTCACGGCTTCACCTACGACGCGACCGGCACCTGCGTCGCAACCCCCTTTGCGCCGCCGCCCAGGGCCACGAGGCTCGACGTCTTTGCCACGCGCGAGATTTCCGGCCTCGTCTTCGCCTGGTGGGGCCTCGACGGTCGCCCGCCGCAGTGGAGCCTTCCGGAAGAGCCGTCGTCCGAAGGAGGCTGGAGCGGCCTGGAGATCAGGACCCTGCGATTCCCCGGCCATCCCCAGGAGACATCGGAGAACGCGGTGGACCTGGCCCACCTGCGCTACATCCACGGCTACGACAACGTGAAGGCCACGGGCTCGACGACGGTGGACGGCTCGCTTCTCGTCAGCAGCTTCGACTTCAGGCGTCGCCAGCGCATTGCCGGCGCGGCTCGCATCACCTTCGACGTTTCGGCCACCGCCTATGTCCACGGCCTGGGGTACTCGTTCGTCGAAGTCCGCGAGCACACCGTCGGCATGGACACGCGCCTCTGGGTGCTCTCCACGCCGATCGACGGCACCGACATCGAGCTGGCTCTGGTCTCGCAGGTCCGCGAGATACGAAAGCCCAAACGCCTGATCGTCGGCCTCGGGTTCCTGCCCCCGACGTTGCGCACGAGGCTCATGAACAAGATCCTTCTTGCCATCCAGGAGCAGGACGTTCTCCAGGATGTCACGATCTGGGGACGAAAGAGCTACAAGCCCCATCCGAGCCTGTGCGCCTCCGACGGCGCGATCGGCAAGTATCGGCGCTACTGCCGGCAGTTCTACCGGTAACGCCGCGCCGCGGTGGACATCGCGGCCCGGCCGTGAGATCAGGCACGTCATGCAGTGCGAGAGCGTGAGCTTCTTCAGCGAGGGCGTCCGGCTCGCGGGCGACCTCTACCGCCCCGACGACGCCGGCGCCGACGACGCGCGCGCCGGCATCCTGCTCTGCCACGGCTACACCGGGGTGAAGAGCCTCTATCTGCCGGACAACGCCCGCGTGCTCACCGAGGCGGGTTACGTGGTGCTGGCCTTCGACTACAAGGGCTGGGGCCAGAGCGAGGGGCCGCGCGCCCGGCTCGCCCCCTTCGGCCGCGTCGCCGATGCGCTGGCCGCGCTCACCTTCCTCCAGACCCGGCCGGGGGTGGACCCCGCGCGCATCGGCCTCTACGGCACCAGCTACGGCGGCGCCACGGCGGTCTGGGCCGCGGCGCTCGACGAGCGGGTGCGCTGCGTCGTCAGCGTCGTCGGCGTCGGCGACGGGCGCCGCTGGATGCGCAGCGTGCGCCGGCCCGACGAATGGCACGACCTGCTGGAGCGGGCACGCGAGGACCGGGAGCAGGCCGTGCTGAGCGGCGAGTCCGCGCTCGCCGAGCGCGACGAGATCCTGCTGCAGGACCGGGCTTCGGCGGCGCTCTCGGCGGCGGCGCGGGCGGCCAACCCCGACGCGGTCTCGACCGTGCCCACCGCCTTCATCGACGAGACCCTCTCCTTCCACGCCGACTGGGTGGTGGGCAGGATCGCGCCGCGCCCGCTGCTCCTCGTCACCACCGAGGACGACCGCCTGGTGCCGCCGGAGGAATCGCGCTCGCTCTACGCGCGCGCCGGCGAGCCCAAGAAGCTCGTGGTGCTGGAGGGCTACGGCCACTACGACGTCTATGCCGAGCCTGCCTTCGGCGAGGTGATGGCGGCGACGCTGGCATGGTACCGCCAGCACCTCCCGGCGCGGGCGCCGGCGGCGTAGCCCCATGAGCGCGCCTGTCACCATCAGGATCGAGCCCTCGGGCGAGAGCTTCGCCTGCGGCCCGGGCGAGACCATCCTGCGCGCAGGTCTCGCGGCCGGTCTCGCCATGCCCTACGAGTGCGCGAGCGGAAGCTGCAGTTCGTGCAAGGGCACGCTGCTCGAAGGCCGGACAGAGTCGCGCTGGCCCGAGGCGGCCGGGCTCAACGAGCGCGACCGGCGCAAGGGCGACCGCATCCTCTGCTGCCAGTCCCTGCCCCAGGGCGAGTGCGTGGTGAAGGTGCGCCTCGCGCAGGTGGAGGGCGCGCGCGAGGAGCCGAGGCCCGCGGCGATCGCCGCCACCGTCGAGGTGCTGGAGCGGCTCGTGCCCGGCGTCATCTTCTTCCGCTGCCGGCCCGAGCGGCCTGTGCCCTTCCTGCCCGGCCAGTTCGTGCTGCTCGAGGTGCCGGGCGGCCAGCGCCGCGCCTACTCGATGGCGAACACCCGGCCCGAGACCCTCGACTTCATCGTCAAGGAGAAGCCGGGCGGCCACGGCTCGCGCTATCTCTTCGAGGACCTCGCGGCCGGCGATGCGCTGAGGCTGGAGGGGCCCTACGGCCGCGCCTACCTGCGCGTGCCGGCCGCGCGCCCAATGGTCTGCATCGCCGGCGGCTCCGGGCTCGCGCCCATGCTCTCGGTGGTGGAAGGCGCGATGGCCCTGCCCGCTCCGCCGCCCGTCATGCTCTTCTTCGGCGCCAACAGCGCCGGCGAGCTCTTCATGGTGGACGAGATGCGGGCGCTCGCCGCCGCGCATGAGCGGTTCTCGCTCACCCTCGTGGTCCGCGACGGAGCGCCGGGTGCGGTCACGGGCCTGGTCGGCGACGTCGCTCTGGCGGCGATGGAGGAGCTCGAGGAATGCGACCTCTACATGGCCGGGCCGCCGGGGCTGATCGACGCGACGCTCCGCCCCGCCATGCGCAGCGGCAAGGTCGCACCGGGCCGCATCTTCTTCGACCGCTTCCTGTAGCCCCGCTCTCGGGCTGGACCTGGGGCTCGCGGAGCCGCTAGCCTCGGGCCATGGGCAGGATCCTCGTCACCGGCGCGCTGGGGCAGATCGGCGCCGAGTTGGTGCCGGCGCTGCGCGAACGCCACGGCGCGGACAACGTCATCGCGTCCGGCTGGCGCCGACGCGAGGTGGCGTCGGTGACGGACGGCGGGCCCTTCGAGATCGTCGACTGCACCCTGCCGGGCGACATCGAGGCCGCGGTCGAGAAGCACGGGATCGAGACCATCTACCACATGCCGGCGTTTCTCTCGGTGCTGGGCGAGGCGCAACCGGAGGCGGCTTGGGCGCTCAACCTCGGCGGCTACGCCAACGCGCTGGAGGCGGCGCGGCGCCACGGCTGCGCGGTGTTCTTCCCGAGCTCCATCGGCGCCTTCGGGCCGGGCACGCCGCTCCGGCACACGCCCCAGGACACGATCCAGCGGCCCAACACCATCTACGGCGTCTCCAAGGTGGCGGGCGAGCTGCTCGGCGACTACTACCACGCGCGCTTCGGCCTCGATACGCGGGGCTTGCGCCTGCCGGGCCTGATCTCGCACGTGGCGCCGCCCGGCGGCGGCACCACCGACTACGCGGTCCACATCTTCTACGAGGCGCTGCGGGAAGGGCGCTACACTTGCTTCCTGCGCCCGGATTCGCGCCTCGACATGATGTACATGCCGGACGCGGTGGCGGCGATCATCGACCTGATGGCGGCCGACCCTGCAAAGCTCAGCCACCGCAACGCCTTCAACGTCACCGCCATGAGCGTCACGCCCGAGGAGATCGCGGCCGAGATCCGCAACCACATCCCCGGCTTCGCCATCGACTACGAGGTCGACCCGCTGCGCCAGGCGATCGCCGATTCGTGGCCGGATTCGATGGACGACAGCGCCGCCCGCGCGGAGTGGGGCTGGCGGCCGCGCTACGACCTAGCCACCATGACGGCGGAGATGATCGGGACACTCAGGCGGAAGCTGAACCTCGCCTGAGGCCGGCGAGAGAAGCTGGGCGCTACGAAGCGGCCTCTCTTCGCTTCTTTCGAGACTCAGCGCGTTTCTCCCGCCAAGCATCAGTGACGGCAATTGCAAGCGCGGTAAGCGTTTTCTTGTGTGTTCTCCATTTCTCGTCATCTAACATACAATACCATTCATTTTGCACCTTGCTCGTTGGCGGCGCGTTAGGCGGTTTTTGAGTCTCAAAAGGTATCGTCGTTGCCACTTTCTTGAATTCATCATAACACAGGTGTACGGCTGCTGGATAGAAAGTGAGGCGTATATTTCCGCTGTCTTGTTCTATAACAACAGAATGAGATCCCGCATAATTGGAATTTTCGATTTTGGTAGAATGCATGTAGAATGTGAACCCTAACTTTCTAACGTGTTCGTGGTCGGACACGCTCAGCTCTTTCACCACATCGTGCCAGAGCTTCACTATTCCAAATCTTTCGATCAGCTCCGCATGTCTGCGACGCCGCTCTGCGTAGCGTTGTTGCTTCGATCTGGAACCAACATCCTGAGCCTCACCTTCTTCTGAATGTCTAGCCAAGAGAGTTCTATTGTCGCATTGATAACCATGGAACGTGAGAAGCGAGATATCGACTCCGCTCTTTGACAGAAAGCCGACCATACGCTGCGCTGCAGCGTCCGCACCGAGTCCGACAAGCACTGTTCTCACCGGCCTTAAATCAGTTAATTCCTTTTCTGGATAACGCTCACCATACCACTCTTCAAAATCGCTTATTTGAATTATTCCAGCACTCCCTGAGCGCTCGGAGATATGTATGGCGAGTTCGGACTCTTCGAGGGACTCCAAATAAGAACAGTAATCGATGGCTTGCGCCACAGCCTTTCGAGTAAGTTTTTCGCGCTTAAGCTCGAATACAACGAGCTTTCCGTTCTCGTCCACTCCTAGCAGATCGAGATAACCGCTCTCAGTGGGTGTCTGACGCCCCACCAGCGTCAAACCTGGCATGAGCATGTCTGGATTCTTAACGAGCACGTTCTCCAGAGAACCCTCGGTTTCCTTCCAGTCGGTTGGCAGTATGGGCTCGACGGAGTTTGCAGCGCTGTCGACTGCCCAAATTCTGATCTCGTTTATCATTTTTGGCCCTCCGGCTCCCAAGCCAAGGGGCATACTCATAATGGCCTAAGGAGCTATAGTCGAGGTCAAACTGGTTGCCGGTGCGCCGCACGCGCGGAGTGGGGCTGGCGGCCGCGCTACGACCTAGCCGCCGTGACGGCGGAGATGATCGGGACGCTCAGGCGGAAGCTGAACCTCGCCTGAGGCCGGCGTACGGGAAGGGTTGGGACGCTCGGGAGGGAGCGCCACGTCGCCCGGGGCCCGTGCGCGGGACGGCGCGCGCTCGCCGAAGACCCAGGACCGCACCGGGCCCACGTCGAGGTGGACGAAGTCGGAGGCGCGGTAGAGCCCGGCCCCGCCCCGCCTGAGATCGACCGCCGCCCGCCACACCGCCTCGCTGGCGATGCCGGGCACGCGGATATCCGCCGCCATGCCCACGGTGTGCAGCGAGTTGCGGGCGACGCCCTCGCTGGTGGCGCGGAGGAAGGCGTTGCTGCCCGGCGAGCGGTAGCCCGAGACGAGGTCGATCCAGCGCGGCTTCCCCAGCGCCTTCCACAGGAAGAAGAGCTGGTCGAGCAGGCCGTAGAAGACCTCGACGTAGCCGCCGTCCCGGCGGTCGCGCAGCAGGTAGCTGTAGGCGAGCAGCGCGCGCCGGTCGTAGTCGCCGGCCCGCCAGTAGACGAGATCGCGCCGCTCGCCGGTCCACAGGTTGCGGAGCGGCACGCGGCGCTCGGAGTCCTCCAGATAGGTCCCGGCAGGAGCCGCAGGCGCGCCGGCGGCCAAGCCAAGCACGGCCGCCGCCCCGGCGACAAGGAACTCCCGGCGGTCAGGGGCCCAGCCCCGCGCCCTTTCCCGCGCGCACATGGAGACACCCTAGCACGCGGCCGCCGGGCGCGCCTTGCCGGCTCAGCGCCCCATCGGCGATACTGCCGGCCCTGCACCGGAGCCGCAGCCCTAACCGCCCAGCAAGGGAGAGCCCGCCATGTCCACCGCCACCGCCGAGATCGTGAAGGGCATCTTCCTTCAGGACCCGACGCTCTTCCGCCAGCAATGCTACGTGGACGGCCAGTGGCTGGACGCCAAGTCGGGGCGCTCCACCGACGTGGTGAACCCGGCCGACGGCCGGGTGATCGGCACCGTGCCGGCGTTCTCCGCCGCCGAGACCCGCGCCGCCATCGAGGCCGCGAACCGCGCCTTTCCCGCCTGGCGGGCCAAGACCGCCAAGGAGCGCGCGGCGATCCTGCGCAAGTGGTACGACCTGATGATGGCGAACCAGGAGGACCTCGCTATCATCATGACCGCCGAGCAGGGCAAGCCTATGGCGGAATCGCGCGGCGAGATCGGCTACGGCGGCTCCTTCATCGAGTGGTTTGCGGAGGAGGGCAAGCGTGCCTACGGCGATGTCATCCCGCAGCACCTCAACGACCGGCGGATCGTGGTGACCAAGGAGCCGGTGGGCGTGGTCGGCATGATCACGCCGTGGAACTTCCCGAACGCCATGATCACGCGCAAGGCGGGGCCCGCGCTCGCCGCCGGCTGCACCGTGATCGCGCGGCCGGCGACGGCGACGCCCTTCTCCGCGCTGGCGCTCTGCGAGCTGGGCGAGCGCGCCGGCATCCCGGCGGGCGTCTTCAACGTCATCACCGGGCCTTCCGGCGAGACCGGCGGTGAGATGACCGCCAACCCCATCGTGCGCAAGCTCTCCTTCACCGGCTCCACCGAGGTGGGCAAGGTGCTGCTGGAGCAGTGCGCGCACACGGTGAAGAAGGTTTCGATGGAGCTCGGCGGCAACGCGCCCTTCATCGTCTTCGACGACGCCGACATGGACTCCGCCATCAGCGGCGCCATCCAGTCGAAGTACCGCAACACCGGCCAGACCTGCGTCTGCGCCAACCGCTTCCTGGTGCAGGGCGGGGTCTACGACACCTTCGCCGAGAGGCTGGCCGAGGAATCCTCCAAGCTGGTGGTGGGTCCCGGCCTCGAGGGCGAGACCCAGCAGGGGCCGCTGATCGATTCCGACGCCGTCGCCAAGGTCGAGGAGCACATCCAGGACGCGGTCGACAAGGGGGCCACGGTGATCCAGGGCGGCAAGCGCCACCCGCTCGGCGGCAACTTCTTCGAGCCCACGGTGATCGCCAACGTGGACACCCAGATGAAGGTCGCGCGCGAGGAGACATTCGGCCCGCTCGCGCCGATCTTCCGCTTCGAGACCGACGACGAGGCCGTGCAGCTCGCCAACGACACCGAGTTCGGGCTCGCGGCCTACTTCTACAGCCGCGACATCGGGCGCATCTGGCGCGTCGCGGAGCAGCTGGAATACGGCATCGTCGGCATCAACACCGGGATCATCTCGACCGAGGTGGCGCCCTTCGGCGGCATGAAGGAATCCGGCATCGGCCGCGAGGGCTCGCACTACGGCCTCGATGAGTTCCTCGAGGTCAAGTACATGTGCATGGGCGACATCGACAAGTAGCCGCCCTCCACATCTCCTGGGCGGTGGCCGCGCGCAATCGCGTGCGTGGCCGGGCGGCGCTCACGCGGCTCGGGTCTCGATCAGGAAGCTTCCCTTGCCGTCGGCGAGGAGCCGCTGGCCGGGGCACACCACGACCGTGGTCGTGGCCCCGTCGATCAGCGCGGGACCTGAGACCTCCGCGCCCGCCGGCACCTCCTCGCTCCAGAGGGCCGGCACCTCGACCAGGCCCCCTGCCTCCTCGAAATGCGCAAGCCGCGTGCCGCGCATCACCTCGTCCGCCGGGCGAGGCGAGACGGCCGCGAAATCGAGCTCGGCCGGGCGCTCGATCAGGCCCGTGCCGGTGACGCGCCAGTGCAGGTACTCGACCGGATAGTCCTCGGCCGACCATCCGTAGCGTTCATGGTGCAGTGCGTGGAAGGTCTCGGCGATGGTTCGGAAAGCGCGGTCATCGAGAGCGCCGGCCGGCACAGGCGCCATCAATTCGTGAACCTGGCCGCGGTAGCGCGCGTCCACGAAGCGCTGCAATAGAACCGCGTCGCCCGAGAACCCGCTCGCCTCGAGGTCGCGCCGCGCCCTCGCCTCGAGCTCGCCGAGCTGCGCCGCGACCCGCTCGATCGAAGGGTCGCTCGACAGCGCGTGCAGCGTGCCGGAATAGTCGTAGCGGAGGTCCGTGACCGTCATGCCGTAGGCCGAGATGACCCCGGCTTCGGCCGGGACGAGAACGCGCCTGATGCCGAGCTCCGTGGCGAGCCGGCCGGCGTGCAGGGCGCCTGCGCCGCCGCCCGCGACCAGCAGATAGGGGCGCGGATCGATACCCCGCTGCACGGACACGACGCCGATGGCATTGACCATGTTCTCGTTGACGATACGGATGACGCCCGCGGCCGCCTCGGCCACGCCGATGCCGAGCGGCCCGGCGATCCGCTCGCGGATCGCCTGCTCGGCAAGGTCCGCGCGAAGGCGCCGGCGCCCGCCGAGGAAGGCTTCGGGCGAGAGGTACCCGAGCACGATGTTCGCGTCGGTGACGGTGGGCTCGGCGCCGCCCGCATCGTAGGCCGCGGGCCCCGGCTCGGCGCCGGCCGACTGCGGGCCGACCCGGAGCGCGCCGCCGGAATCGATCCACGCGATCGAGCCCCCGCCGGCACCGATGGAGTGGATCTCGCAGCCCGGCACGCCGATCGGCTGGTGCGCCACCATCAGTGAGCGCGAGCGCAGCACCTCTCCCTGCTTGATCAGCGACACGTCGAAGGACGTACCCCCCATGTCGATGGCGATCATGTCGCGCGACGCGAGCCGCTTGCCCACGTGGATCGCCGCGCCGGGGCAGGCCGCAGGCCCCGAGCCGATCGTGTTGACCGCGATCTTGAGCGTCTGGTCGATGGTCGCGCAGCCGCCGTTGACCTGCATGATCAGCGGCGTGCAGCCGAGCCCGTGATCCGCGAGCCAGCCTTCCAGCCGGCGCAGGTAGCTGTTGCTCGCGGGGTACACGTAGGCCGACATCACCGTCGCCGAGGTGCGCACCCACTCGCCGATCTCCGGCAGGATCTCGGAGGACAGCATGATCGGCACGGGGCCGAGTTCTTCGCGCAGGATCTCGCGCACCCGCCGCTCGTGGCTCGGATTGATGTGCGACCAGAGCAGCGCGACCGCGATCGACTTCACTTGGTGGTGGCGGAACGTGCGCGCGACATCGCGGACGCTCGCTTCGTCCAGCGGCGTCTGGACGCTGCCGTCGGGGCCTGTGCGTTCCCTGACGCCGAGGCGGAGGTAGCGCTCGACGAAGTCGCGGGGGCGCTCGAGGCGCGGGTTGTAGCGGTCCCACTTGAAGCCGTCGCGGAAGTAGAGGACGTCGCGAAAGCCCTCGGTGCAGACGAGACCGAGCCTGGGCCCGCGCCGCTGGATGATCTCGTTGATGGCGATGGTCGAGCCGTGGACGAAGAGCGAGACCTCGCCAAGCAGCGTGCGGAGATCGGCACCCAGCGCGGCGGCAGCGTTCGAGAGCCCGTCCTCGATCGCGCGCTCGGGCCGGCTCGGCGTCGTCGCCTCCTTCCAGAGCAGCGTGTCGCCGTCGTCGCCCACCAGCACGATGTCGGTGAACGTGCCGCCTATGTCCACCCCTATCCGGAATCTGCCTCCAGTGGCGGAATAATCTGATTTGTTTTCAATACTTTGTGGCATGACCCCGGCCCGGAACGCGCAAGTCGCGACCAGGCCGGTGTAAGCGTACTGTAAGCAGATT
>JAJDXK010000104.1 GCA_022823305.1 Alphaproteobacteria bacterium | reverse complement strand
TCGGCGCGGCCGCTCGGCTCTCCCCCGGCGCCGCCGATGCCGCGGCCGCGCGCTCCGATTCTGTATTTCCGCCCGCCGATGACGGCGGGGCGAAAATCGATTACTCGAACCGCCGGGGCGATTACTGAAGATTGATCCGTCGATTTCTTGTTCTATTATGCGGATACTGGCATGACCGAGCGGAAGCCCATCGCCATTTCCCGCCGCGCCGTGGACCGGCTGCGGCCCGCGGGCGCGGACGCGATCTTCTGGGACCGCGATCTGCCGGGCTTCGGCGTGCGCGTCTACCCGTCGGGGCGGAAGGTCTATGTCGTCCAGGCGCGCGCCGGCGGCGGCGGGCCGAGGCGGGCGACGCTCGGCGCCCACGGCGAGCTGACGCCCGAGTGCGCGCGCAAGCGGGCCGCGTCGGTCATCGCGCGCATCAAGGCGGGCGGGGACCCGGCCGCCGCGCCGCCGGACGGGGGAATGACCGTGGCCGACCTCGCCGAGCGCTACATGAAGGTGCACGTGGCGGCCAACTGCAACGCGCACACCGCGCGGATCTACCGGGGCTCGCTGGAGAACCACATCCTGCCGGCGCTGGGCGCCCTGCCGCTCGCCTCGGTCGGGCGGGCGGAGGTCGCGGCGCTGCACCGCCGGCTGCGCGCCACGCCGCGCGCCGCCAACCGGGCGCTCGCCATCCTCGCCAAGATGTTCTCGCTCGCCGAGCAGTGGGGCGCGATGCCGGAGGGCGGCAACCCGTGCCGCGCGGTGCGCAAGTACCGGGAGAACAGGCGCGCGCGGTTCCTCACCCGCGAGGAGTATCGCCGCCTCGGCGCCGCGCTGGCCGAGGCCGAGGCGGACGGCTCGGCCTCGCCCCACGCGGTGGCCGCGCTGCGTCTCCTGATGCTGACCGGCTGCCGGCTGAACGAGATCCTGACGCTGCGCTGGGACGACGTCGACCGCCAGGCGGGGGAGTTCCGGCTGCGCGACGGCAAGACCGGGGCGCGGATGGTGCCGCTGACCCCGACCGCCCAGGCGGTGCTCGACGGGATCGCGCGCGTCCCGGGCAACCCGTGGGCGATCGCCGGGCGCAAGCCGGGCGGGCGGCTCGCCAGCCTCACCGCCGAGTGGTACCGCGTCCGCGCGCGCGCCGGGCTCGACGACGTGCGGATCCACGATCTCCGGCACTCATACGCCACCCGCGCGCTGTCGGCCGGGGAGAGCCTGTCGATGATCGGCCGGCTGCTGGGGCACGCCGACATCCAGAGCACGCTGCGCTACGCCCACGCCGCGCGCGACGCGGAGAAGGAGTCCGCCGCCCGGGTGGGCGGCAGCATCGGCGCCGACATCGCGGCGGAGGTGGGCCGCGCCGCATGAGCCGCACGAACGGCGCCGCGACGCGCTCGATCTCGACCCGCATGGTCGACGCGCTGCCCGCCGGGCGGGAAGGCGAGTTCCGCGACCGCGACCTGCCCGCCTTCGGCGTCGCGGTCGAGGCGTCGGGCGCCAAGGCCTATTTCGTCGACGTGCGGGGGGAGCGGATCGGGCTCGGGCGGCACGGCGCGCTCTCCGCCGGGCGGGCGCGGCGGCTGGGGGCGGCGGCGCTGGCGGGCGGTCGGGGGGACCCGCCCGAGCCGCCCCAGCCGACGCTCGCCGAGCTGGCGATTCGCTACATGCGCGAATTCGTTCTGGTGCGTTGCAAACCTGCAACAGTCGCGCAGTACCGCCAGACCGTCGAAAACCACCTCCTGCCGGCGCTGGGCGACCTGCCCGTGGGCGCGATCGGGCCGGGCCACGTGGCCGACCTCCAGCTCCGGCTGGGCGACCGGCCGGCGGCCGCGAACCTCGCCGTCGCCACGCTCTCGCGGCTGATCGCGCACGCCGCCGAGCGCGGCATCGTCCCCGCCGCGGCCAACCCGTGCCGCTTCGCGCGCAAGTACCGGGTGCGCCGGCGCGAGCGCTTCCTCACCGCCGCCGAGTTCCGCCGGCTCGGCGCCGCGCTCGATTCGCTGGAGGAAGACGGCGGCGTCTCGGCGCACGCCGCGGCGGCGATCCGGCTCCTGATGCTGACCGGCTGCCGGCGGAACGAGATCCTGACGCTCCGCTGGGCCGACCTGCACGCCAGGGCGGGCGAGCTCAGGCTGCGCGATTCGAAGACCGGGCCGCGCACGGTGCCGCTGTCCCCCGCGGCATGCGCGGTTTTCGCGGAAATTCCGCGGCTGGCGGGCAATCCCTTCGTGTTTCCCGGGCGCCGGCCGGGGGCGCATCTGAGCGGCATTTTCGCGCCGTGGCGCCGGGCGCGCGAACGCGCCGGGCTCGAGGATCTGCGCCTCCACGATCTGCGCCATTCCTTCGCCAGCCGCGCGCTCGCGCTCGGCGAGAGCCTGCCCGCGATCGCCCGGCTGCTCGGCCACGCCCAGGTCCAGACCACGGCGCGCTACGCCCATCTGGCGCGCGACGCGGTGCGCGACGCCGCCGCCAGGGTCGCCGCCGGAATCGGCGAGGACATCCTCCTTCCCGCCGCCCCGCTTGCGCCGGCCGGCTCCGCGGCGCAGGATGCCGCGCCCGAGCCCGGCGCCGCCCTCAAGGCATGCGCCGCCCGGATCGCGGCCGCCATCGGCGAGGACATCCTGCCGCCGGGCGGCGCCGCGGCCCCCGGTCCGGGGCTAAAAAAAAGCCGTTGATTCGGCGTCCGTTAGGTGTAGACACCGCGCGACGCGTCTTGTTAAACTCCGCGCGCAGTCCACATTACGAGGCCTCAAGACGAGGCCTCTTCAAAATGAGGAGAGCCTCGAAACGATGTCTATGTACAGAAAACTGATGACGTTCGGCTGCGCTGCCGTGCTCGCGCTCGGCCTCGCGGCATGCGGTGGAGGCGGGGACGACGACACTGCCGGTGCCCCGACGACGATGCCGGATCCCACGCCGGACCCCAAGCCCACGGCGATGGTGATGATCCCGGACGCGATGTATCTGAGCGCCGCCAACATGCCGATGGCGGGCGAGATGGAAATCGCGCCGGGCGGCAGTTACACCAGCGGCGGCGTGACGTTCTCTTGCCCGGCTGATGGGGATGCCTGCGAGGTCGAGGTCATGGCCGATGGCTCTGTCACTTCGACGGGCGGTGCGGCCACGGCGATGCTGACCGAAGCAGCCACGACGCAGGTTGCCGCGTCGAAGCTGATGTACCGCGACCAGATCATCGGCAAGGACCGGGCGATCGAGGCGGCGGCGAACCTTCCGGCCGCGACAGGCGGTGGTGTTCCCGGTGAAGCCGCGATCATCATCAACCGAGGCGGAAGCGGACCGGCCAGCGTCACGTCGGCCGGATACTCGAAGTCCGAAGGTGCAATCCTGTCGAACGGGGACGTCTGGGTTGGCACGCGCCTCATGCAGACCGTACCGGGCTATACGAACCACCTGTTCGTCTACACGGACAAGGAGCCGGCGACGCGGATCCAGTTCTACAACTGGGATGGCGACGCGACCACTCCCAGCCTGTACGCGGACACGGTTACCGATGCCCTGACGGCGCCGGCGGATGCAACCACCATCATAACGCCTCTGGGTCTTGGAACTGGCGGCCAAACCTTCTCGGATAGGACCGCAGACCTGACGCGGTTCCCGGCGCGCCAATTGCCCAAGGAAGGCAGTAAGACGCAGCGGTACCGGATCAATGACGCCTCGACCCAAGGCGGGGCCAACGATCGGGTCAGCATCCCGGGTAACTACAACGGCGCGGGTGGCCGTTATCTCTGCACCCCTGCCAGCGGGAACATGTGCTCTGTGACCGTCGACCCAACGGGCGCTTACACGTCCGGCGATACCTGGACCTTCGTTCCCGAGCTGAATTCGACAGCGTGGATTCAGGACGGCGGAACTGCCGCGGGTGCCGGTGCCGGCGGCGGGCAGCAGGGGGAATTCATGAGCTTCGGTTGGTGGCTGCAGGAGCCGACCTCTCCGACTGGCGACTACACCTTCCGGTACTACGCGGACGGCACGGCGTATAATTTGGCCTCCGGCAACTTGGCGGCGGGCTCGGCGACCTACAACGGTCGGGCAGCCGGCAAGTACGTGGTTCAAGACATCGATGACACGGGCGTGACTGGCGGCAATGCGGGCATGTTCACGGCGGCCGCATCTTTGACTGCCAGGTTCAGTGGCACGGGTGCCGGCGGAACGCTTGAGGGGACCATCAACGGGTTCGCGACCGACAACATGGGCGTGGACGTGTCGGGTTGGTCGGTGGCACTGGCGCGGCAAACGCTCACAGACACCACGGGCACCAGCGTGACCTCCGCGGGCACCGTCAACGACCCGGACCTCGCCACCTTTGACGGCGCGACGGCGACGATGGGCGACCAGACGGCGCACGGCACCTGGAGTTCACAGTTCTTCGGGCAGCCGAGCACTGCGGACGCCTATCCGCTCGGCGTCGGCGGCGTGTTCCAGGCCGACAACGAAGCGGCCAGCATCGCCGGCGCCTTCGGCGCGCGCAGGTAATCAGACTACAGACGGGGCGCACCTCCGGTCGGCCCCGTCTCCTCACTTCGTACCCCCGGCGCGTTCGGTTTCGCGCCGGGGGTTTTCTTGTTCCACCCGGTACCGGGCAGGAAGTGTTGCGATGAATTGCCCTCTCCTCTGCCGCGCGCTCGCGGTCGTCGCCTGCGCGCTGATCGCGGTCCCGGCCCTTGCCGCCAAGCACACGCCGCCCCCGTCGCATGCCGCCGCCGGCATGGCCGAGGCACGCAAGCTGATCCGCGACCGAAACTTCGAGGCCGCGCTGGAAATCCTCCGCCCACTGGCCCGCAGCCCCGGGGTCCATGCCCGTGTGGGTTTCATGTTCGGCCTCGCGGCGGTGGAGGCAGCCCGGAAGCCCGATCTTCCGGAGGCGGAGCGCGATGCGCTGCTGGACGAGGCCATCGCGGTCTTTCACGCCATGCTGGTCGCGCGCCCGGAACTGCTCCGCGTCCGGCTGGAGCTCGCCCGCGCCTTCTACCTCAAGGGCGAGGACAGGCTGGCGAGGCGCCATTTCGAGCAGGTGCTGGCCGGCAACCCGCCGTCGGGCGTCGCGCTCAACGTCAACCGCTTCCTCGCCGAGATGCGGGCGCGCAAGCGCTGGAGCCTGCGCGTCGGCGCGTCTCTCCTGCCCGATACCAATATCGGCGCGGGTTCGGACGAACGGTTTATCTACATTCCCGTCGGCGGCCAGCTCCTCCGTTTCCGCCGCGACCAGGAGGAGCTGACCACCTCGGGCATCGGCGTCTCGGCCTGGATCGGGGGTGAGTACCAGTATCCGCTGAGCGAGCGCTGGCGGCTGCGCGTGGGCGGCGATTTGTCGCTCAGGAACTACGAGACGAGCCAGTTCGACCGTACGAACCTGTCGGGCCATGTCGGGCCGCGCTGGCTGATCGGGCGGGCGAGCGAGGTGAGCCTGCTGCTGTCGGGGCTGCACGAATGGACGGGGTCGGGGCTCGACGAACCTTCGTATCGCGGTATCGGCCTGCGCGTCGAGGGCCGGCACCGGCTCAACCGGCGAACCACGCTGAACGCGCGGGCCGCGCGGCACGAGCGCCGCTACGACGAGACCACCCAGCGCGACGGGCCGGTCACCGACGTCTCCGTCGGCGCGGACTGGCTGGCCTCGCCGACGGTGCGTTTCGACGCGTCGATCGGGTGGGGGCAGGAACGCCCGGAGACGGAGAGCCTGCGCCAGTCCAGCCGCCGGGTGCAGGTCGGAGCCACCGCGGCGCTCCCTTGGGGGTTTACCGTGGGCGGCTCGGGCGCGCTGCGCTGGACCGAATACGAGGGCAACTGGTTCCCCTTCACCGGATTCGGCCAGTCGCGCAGCGACCTCACCCGCACCTTCCGCCTGTTCGCGCATAACCGGGCGCTGACCCTCGAAGGGTTCAGCCCGCAGGTGTCGGTGATCATCTAAAAGCGCGGATATTCGATCATTTTGGCGAGCGGGCTTGTCGCGCCGGTACTGCGTGATTGTCGGTTGCGGGTTTTTCTCGGCGGAGCTGTGGGTAAGTAGCCCGCCGCAGCGACCGGCGACGA
>JAJDXK010000072.1 GCA_022823305.1 Alphaproteobacteria bacterium | reverse complement strand
GCCGGCTTCGGCAACGGCCGCGTGCTGCCGGCGGGGCCCCTGCGCGAGCCGCTGGCGCGGGGCCTCGGCCGCGCGGACGCAGCGGTCCTTGTCGGGCCGGACCGCAAGAGCGCGCTCGCGGCGCTGGGCTCGCCCGCAATGCCGGTGATCGAGGCAACGCTGGTGCCGGGCGACGAGGCCCGCGCCTTGAAGGGGCGCCCCGTGGTGGCCTTCGCCGGGATCGGGCGGCCGGAGAAATTCTTCGAGACCCTGGAGGAGATCGGCTGCACGGTGGTCGCGCGCCATGCCTTTCCCGACCATCACCGCTACAAGGCGAGCGAGATCGCAGCCATCATCGCCGAGGCCAACGAGAGGGATGCGGTGCCGGTGACGACCGAGAAGGACCACGCGAGGCTGCTACCTGAGGCGCGAGGGGCGGTGCGCACGCTCCCCGTGACGCTGGCCTGGCGCAATCCAGCCAGGATACGCACCCTGCTGGCGCCGCTGATCGCGCGCTGCCGGCCCGCCTGAGCCGCCCCGAATGAGGACCCTGCGACACCTGTGCGAGGCCGCCGCCGCCGCCGCCCTCTTCGCCCTGTTCCGGCTGCTGCCGCTGGGCATGGCGTCCGCCCTCGGGGGGGCCCTCGCCGGCCTGATCGGGCCGCTGCTGCCGGTGCACCGGCGCGGCCTCGACAACATCGCCCGCGCGCTGCCGGAGCTGTCGGAGGCGGAGACCCGGCGCACCATCCGCCGCATGTGGCGCCATCTCGGCCGCGTCGTCGCGGAGTACCCGCACCTGCACCGCTTCTCGGTGGACGGGTCCGGCGGGCGCGTCGAGCTCGTGGGCCGCGCCCATCTGGAGGAGGCCAGGCGCGCCGCCGGCGGGGGGATCATGTTCACCGGCCATGTGGGCAACTGGGAACTCTCCGGGCTCGCGCCGGTGCGCAGCGGAATCCCGATGCTCGCGGTCTACCGGGCGGCGAACAATCCCTTCGTGGACCGCCTGATCGAGCGCTTCAGGGACGCGGTCGCGCAGCACCGCGTGCCCAAGGGCGCGGACGGCGCCCGCGAGATGGTGCGCGCGCTCGGTGCCGGCAAGTGCCTCGGCCTGCTGGTGGACCAGAAGCTCAACACCGGCATCCCGGTCCCCTTCTTCGGCCGCGACGCCATGACGGCGCCGTCGCTCGCGGCGCTCGCGCTCAAGTACGACTGCCCGGTGTGGCCGCTGCGGGTCGAGCGGCTGGCCGGCGCGACCTTCCGCGTGACCGTCTACCCCAGGCTCGCCATGCCGCAGGCGGGCACGCGGGACGAGCGCATCCACGCCATCATGGCCGCCGTCAACCGCACTCTGGAGGATTGGATCCGCGAGCGGCCGGAGCAATGGCTCTGGCTCCACCGCCGCTGGCCGGATTAGGACCGGGCCGCAGGCCCGGCCGGCGCGACCGCGCCGGCGCGCCGGAGGCGCGAAAGCCAAGCGAGCGTCGCGCGTCCACGCGCGCGGGGCGAGCGCCCGGCGCTTGAGGGATGAAGAATGACGCCGGATTGACAGGAGGAACGGCAGGCCTATAGTGCGCCGGCTGCGGGGAGCGCCCCGCTCCTCCCAACACGGACGGTAACCATGTTCGCTGTGGTTCGCACCGGCGGGAAGCAATACCGCGTCGCGCCGAAGGACGTCATCCGGGTGGAACGGCTCAAGGCAGAGGCCGGCGAAGCCATCGAGCTCGGCGAGGTGCTGGCCATGAGCGACGGCGAGACCGTCTCGCTGGGCCAGCCGCTGGTCGAGGGCGCGCGCGTGGCGGCGACGGTGGTCGAGCACACGCGCGGCGACAAGATCGTCGTCTTCCGCAAGAAGCGGCGGAAGAACCACCGGCGCAAGCGCGGACACCGCCAGGACCTGACCGTGATCCGCATCGACGAGATCCTGGCCGCCGGCCAAAAGCGCAAGGCGCGCCGCAGGAAGAAGGCGGAGGCCGCGGACGAAGCGGCGCCGGAAGCCGGTACCAGGAGAAAGAGGCCGGCGAAGGCGAAAACCGGGACGACGACCGGGACGCGGAAGCGGGCTGCGCCCAAGGCGAAGCCGGCCGAGGAGGCCGAAGCCGCGGCCGAACAGTCGGCCGAGCCGCCGGCGGAAGAGACGGCCGCCCCGCCCGCGGCGGAGGCAGGTGAGGCTGCGGTGAAGGAAGCGACCGACGCACCGGCGGACGAGGCAGTGGCCGACGCACCGGCGGACGACGGGCCGACCGAGGAGAAGAGCTGATGGCGCACAAGAAGGCGGGCGGCAGCTCGCGCAACGGCCGTGACACGGCGGGCCGCCGCCTCGGCATCAAGAAGTTCGGCGGCGAAGCGGTGATCCCGGGCAACATCATCGCCCGCCAGCGGGGCACCAAGTGGCATCCCGGCGAGAATGTCGGGATCGGGCGCGACCACACCCTCTTCGCGCTCGCCGACGGCCAGGTGCGCTTCACCAGGCGCGCCGGCGGCAAGACGGTCGTCTCGGTCGAGCCGGGCGCGTAAGGCCGCGCAGACCGCGCTCACCCGCGCGCCCGGCGCCGGGCGCACAGCGTGCTACGGACCCGCGTCATGCGGTTTCTCGATCAGGTCAAGATTCACGTGCAGAGCGGCGCAGGCGGCAACGGCTGCGTCGGCTTTCGCCGTGCCAAGAACGAACCGCGCGGCGGCCCCGACGGCGGCGACGGCGGCGACGGCGGCTCGGTCTTCGCCGAGGCCGTGGACGGGCTCAACACCCTCATCGACTTCCGCTTCCGCCAGCACGTCAAGGCGGGCCGGGGCGAGCCCGGCCGGGGCGCGTGCCGGGCGGGTGCGCGCGGCGCCGACGTGGTGCTCCCGGTTCCGGTGGGAACCGAGATCCTGAGCGACCCCGAGGGTGCGCCACTTGCCGACCTGACCGAGACGGGCGCGCGCGCCCTGCTGGCCCAGGGCGGCACCGGCGGGCGCGGCAACGCGCACTTCAAGTCGGCCACCAACCGGGCACCGCGCCGGGCCGATGCGGGCACGGAGGGCGAGGCGCACTGGATCAGGCTGCGCCTCAAGCTGCTGGCCGACGCCGGCCTGGTGGGCCTGCCCAACGCCGGCAAGTCGACCTTCCTCGCCGCGATCAGCCGCGCCAGGCCCAGGATCGCCGACTATCCCTTCACCACCCTGGTCCCTCACCTGGGCGTCGCCGCGCTGGACGACGAGGAGCTGGTGATTGCCGACATCCCCGGCCTGATCGAGGGCGCGCACGGCGGCGCAGGGCTGGGCGACCGCTTCCTCGGCCATATCGAGCGCTGCGCCGTGCTGATCCACCTGGTGGACGGCACGCAGGGAGACGTGGCCGGGGCCTACCGCACCGTGCGCGTGGAGCTCGAGGCCTACGGCCACGGCCTGGCCGAGAAACCCGAGATCGTCTGCCTCAACAAGGTGGACGCCCTGGCCCCGGAGCGGCGCGCCGAGCAGCGGGAGCAGCTGGAAGCGGCGGCGGGCGGCGGGATTCGCCTCGTCTCGGGCGTCGCCGGCGAGGGCATCCGCGCGGTCCTCGCCGCGGCCCTCCGCGCCGCCGGCGAGCGAATTCCGGTAGCACCGCCCGCGGCCGCGAGCGGAGGCGTCGCGTGAGCCGCCCTGCGCTTGCCGAGGCCTCCCGCATCGTCATCAAGATCGGCTCGGCGCTTCTGGCGGAGCCCGAGACCGGCGCGCTGAACGAGGCCTGGCTGGACGGCCTCGCCCGCGACGTTGCCGCGCTGCGCGGGCGGGGCACGGACGTGCTGCTGGTCTCGTCCGGCGCCATTGCCATCGGGCGCCGCCACCTCGGGCTCCCGGCGGGCGACCTCAGGCTGGAGGAGATGCAGGCCGCCGCCGCCTGCGGGCAGATCAGGCTGGCGCACGCCTACCAGTCGGCCCTCGCCCGCCACGGCATCGGCGTCGCGCAGATCCTGCTGACCCACGAGGACACCGAGGCGCGCCGGCGCTACCTCAACGCACGCAGCACCATCAACACGCTGCTCGCGCTCGGCACCGTGCCCGTGATCAACGAGAACGACACCGTCGCCACCGCCGAGATTCGCTTCGGCGACAACGATCGGCTCGCGGCGCGGGTTGCCGTGATGATGAGCGCGGACCTGCTGGTCCTGCTCTCGGACGTGGACGGCCTCTACGAGACCGACCCCCGGCACGACCCGGAGGCGCGCTGGGTCCCCGAGGTCGGGCGCATCACGCCCCGCATCGAGGCGATGGCGGGCGATGTCGGCACGTCGACCGCAGCCGGCGGCATGGTGACCAAGATCGCCGCAGCCAGGCACGCCATGGCGGCGGGCTGCCACATGGTGATCGCGAAGGGCGGGGTCGACCGCCCGCTCGCGGCGCTGGAGGGCGGCGCCCGCTCGACCTGGTTCGTCTCCACCGCGACGCCCAGGGCCGCGCGCAAGAGCTGGATCGCGAGCGCGCTGGAGCCGCGCGGCGCGCTCGTCATCGACGAGGGCGCCCGGCGCGCGCTGGCCCAGGGGCGCAGCCTGCTGCCTGCGGGCGTGAAGGCGGTGGAGGGCGCGTTCGAGCGGGGCGATGCGGTGGCGGTCAGGGTCGAGCGGGGCGGCGAGGCGGGCCGGGGCCTGGTCGCCTACTCCGCTGCCGACGCGCGCCGCATCATCGGCCACAAATCCCGTGAAATAGAGCGCATCCTCGGCTACCGTGGCCGCGCCGAGATGATCCACCGCGACGATCTCGTGCTCGACGAGGAGCAGGCACCGTGAGCATCGCCCAGGCGCAGAGCCGCGCTGAGGACCGCGACATCGCAGCCGAGATGGCCGCGCTCGGCGCGGACGCGCGCGCCGCGGCGCAGGCGCTCGCCGCGTCGTCCGCCGAGAGCAGGCGGGGCGCGCTGAGGGCGGCCGCGGCGACGCTGCGCGCCGGCGAGGCTGCCATCCTGGAGGCCAACGCGCTCGACATGGCGGCGGCGCGGGAGTCGGGCCTGAGCGGCGCCCTGCTCGACCGCCTCGCGCTCGACCCCGGCCGCATCGAGGCGATGGCGAGCGGCGTGGAAGAGGTCGCCGCCCTGGAGGATCCGCTGGGCCGGCTGCTCGGCGAGTGGGAGCGGCCCAACGGGCTCCGCATCCGCCGCGTCTCGGTGCCGATCGGCGTCATCGGGATCATCTACGAATCGCGCCCCAACGTGACCGCCGACGCCGGCGCGCTCTGCCTGATGTCGGGCAACGCGGCGATCCTGCGCGGGGGCTCGGAGAGCTGGCACTCCTCGCGCGCCATCGCAGGCGCACTGCGCGCGGGACTTGCCGAGAGCGGGCTGCCCGAGGGCTGCATCCAGCTCGTGCCGACGACGGATCGGGCTGCGGTCGGCCTCCTGCTCACCATGGACGAGGCGATCGACATGATCGTCCCGCGCGGCGGCCGCTCGCTGATCGAGCGCGTTCTGGCGGAGAGCCGGATTCCGGTGATGGCCCACCTCGACGGCAACTGCCACGTCTACGTGCATGCCGCGGCCGACCCCGAGAAGGCGCGCGACGTGACCTACAACGCCAAGATGCGGCGCACCGGGATCTGCGGCGCGGCGGAGACCCTGCTGGTGGATGCCGCCGCGGAGGATCTGCTGCCGGCGATCCTCGAGCCGCTCTTCGAGGCGGGCTGCGAGGTGCGCGGCGATGTGCGGACGCGCGCGCTCGATTCCCGCGTTGTGCCGGCCAGCGAGGCCGACTGGGGCACCGAGTATCTCGACGCGATCATCTCGGTGGGCGTGGTGGACGGGCTCGACACGGCGATCGCCCACGTCAATACGCACGGCTCGCACCATACCGACAGCATCATCACCGAGGACGCCGCCGCCGCCGAGCGCTTCATGGAGGGGGTGGACAGCGGCATCGTGCTGCACAACGCCTCCACCCAGTTCGCCGACGGCGGCGAGTTCGGCATGGGCGCCGAGATCGGCATCTCCACCGGCAAGCTGCACGCGCGCGGACCGGTCGGCGTCGAGCAGCTCACCACCTACAAGTACAAGGTGTACGGCAACGGACAGGTCCGCCCCTGAGCCCGCTCGTGCCCCCTCTCGTGCCCATGCGTCGCCGGCCGTCGAGGCCGCTGCGGAACGGCGCGGCGCCGGCGCGCCCCCCGGGGCGCCGGATCGGCCTGCTCGGCGGCTCCTTCAACCCGGCCCATGAGGGCCACCGCCACATCAGCCTGCTCGCGCTCAAGCGCCTCGGCCTGCACGAGGTCTGGTGGCTGGTCTCGCCGCAGAACCCGCTCAAGCCGCGCGCCGGGATGGCGGCGTTCGAGGAGCGCCTCGCCGCCGCCCGCGAGGCGGCGCGCGACAGGCGGCTCCGCGTCACCGACATCGAGCGCCGGCTGGGCAGCCGCTATTCCATCGACACGGTGACGCGGCTGAGAAGGCGCTTCCCCAGGGACCGGATGGTCTGGATCGTCGGCGCCGACAACCTGACGACGCTCGCGGACTGGCGGCGCTGGCCCGCCCTCTTCGCGGCCCTGCCCATCGCGGTCGTCGATCGCTGGCCCTACTCGCGCTATGCTGTTGCGGTGAAGCCCGCG
Organism: Alphaproteobacteria bacterium; assembly: GCA_022823305.1. Lineage (GTDB taxonomy): Bacteria > Pseudomonadota > Alphaproteobacteria > UBA828 > UBA828 > WTGU01. Next base: position 9,279 of record JAJDXK010000072.1, on the reverse strand, counting down.
AAACGATTCGCTCGGCAACGGTTGGCGGAACGACGCGCGCCGGGACTCGCGCTTCGCAAGCCGCCCGCCTGGATGTTGATTCACGGCCCGCTGCATCCCGCCTCGGCGACGATGCTGCGCGCCGGTGCCGGCGCGGCCGGCTCGTAAGGGGAGGCTGGGAGAACACCATAACGTCATCGAACCAACCCCTCAGGCCCGATCGAGGGGGGTCGGGAAAGGACGGCACCGAAGCCCGCTACCGGACCGTCACGGGCGCCCTCGCCGATGCCAAGGCGGACGACGTCGTCACCATCGACCTCGAGGGCAAGACCACCATCGCCGACCTCATGGTCATCGCCAGCGGCCGCTCGAAACGCCACGTCGACGCGGTGGCGGACCGCCTGCTCAGGCAGCTCAAGGACGACGGCACGCCGGCCCTCGCGGCGGAAGGGCGGGAGGGCTGCGACTGGGTGCTGATCGACGCCGGCGACGTCATCGTGCACGTCTTCCGGCCCGAGATCCGCGCCCTCTACAACCTCGAGAAGATGTGGTCCGTCGAGTCCATCGGCACGGCCGATGAGCGGCCGGAAGACGACTAGGAACCTGCGGGCCGCCTAGCGGGGCGAGAGGACCGCCGGCGCCCCATGCGCATGATCGTCGCGGCCGTCGGCCGGACCGGGAGCGGCCCGGCCGGGCAGCTCTTCGAGGACTACCGCCGGCGTCTTCCGTGGCCGCTGGAGCTGCGCGAAGCCCGCGCCGCTAGCGGCGGCGGCAAAGGGCCGGAGCGCGAGGCGGCGGCGCTGCTGAAGGGCCTGCCGCAAGCGGCCTTCGTCGTGGCGCTCGACGGCGGCGGCGAGGCGCTCACCAGCGAGGCCTTCGCCGCCCGCATCGCCGCCGTGCGCGACCGGGGCACCCCGGTCATGGCCTTCCTCATCGGCGGCGCGGACGGGCTGGGGGACGCGGCGCTCGCCCGCGCCGACATGGTGCTGTCGCTCGGGCCCATGACGTGGCCGCACCTGCTGGCGCGGGCGATGCTGGCGGAGCAGCTCTGGCGCGCGGCCAGCATCCTCTCCGGCCACCCCTACCACCGCGGCTGAGCCGCGGCGGGCAGGAGCCGGCGCCCGCGAGATCCGCCAATTTACCAATAAAATGAAGTGGTTATGCGAAATTGGGTTCGTTTCGTAATTTTAGTTTTCCGCGCCGCTCAGCGCGTCGGGACCGGCGTGCCGGTGGAGTAGTCGTAGAAGCCCTTGCCGGTCTTGTGGCCGAGCCAGCCGGCCTCGACGTACTTCGCCAGCAGCGGGCAGGGCCGGTACTTGCTGTCGGCCAAGCCCTCGTAGAGAACCTGCATGATCGAATGGCAGGTGTCGAGGCCGATGAAGTCGGCAAGCTCCAGCGGCCCCATGCGGTGGTGCGCGCCGAGCTTCATCGCGGTGTCGATGGCCCGCACGGTGCCGACGCCCTCGTAGAGCGCGTAAATCGCCTCGTTGACCATCGGCATGAGGATGCGGTTCACGATGAAGGCCGGGAAATCCTCGGCCATGGCCGGGGTCTTGCCCATGCGCTCGGTGACGAGGCGCGCGGTCTCGTAGGTTTCCTCCTCGGTGGCGATGCCGCGCACCAGCTCCACCAGCTCCATCATCGGCACGGGGTTCATGAAGTGCATGCCCATGAACTTGCCGGGCCGGTCGGTGCTCGCGGCGAGCCGGGTGACCGGCAGCGACGAGCTGTTGGTGCAGATGATGGTGTGCTCGGGCAGCGCGCCCCTGAGCGCGGCGAAAACCTCCTTCTTGAGCGCCTCGTCCTCGTTGACCGCCTCGATCACCAGATCGACATCCTTGATGGCGTCGAGCCCGACCGCAGGCGCGATCCGCGCCAGCGCCGCCGCCTTCTGCTCCTCGCTGATGGCGCCCTTGCGCGCCTGGCGGCCGAGATTGGTGCCGATCGAGTCCAGCGCCCGGTCCAGCTCGGCCTGGCCGAGGTCGACCAGCGTCACGTCGAAGCCGGAAAGCGCCGCGACATGGGCAATGCCGCTGCCCATGCGACCCGCTCCGACGATCCCGATCGATTTCACCATGGCGGGTCAGGTCCTGGAGATGCCCTGGCGGTCCAGCTCTTCGGCGAGCGCAGGCAGCGCCTTGAAGAGATCATCCACCAGGCCGAAGTCGGCGATCTGGAAGATCGGCGCCTCCTCGTCCTTGTTGATGGCGCAGATCACGCGGCTGTCCTTCATCCCGGCCAAGTGCTGGATCGCGCCGGAGATGCCGACCGCGATGTAGAGGTCGGGCGCCACCACCTTGCCGGTCTGGCCGACCTGGAAGTCGTTGGGCACGTAGCCGGCATCGACGGCCGCGCGCGAGGCGCCGACGGCGGCGCCCAGCCGGTCCGCCACCGCCTCGATCAGCGGAAAGTTCTCGCCGCTCTGCATGCCGCGCCCGCCCGAGATCACGATGCCGGCGCTGGTGAGCTCCGGCCGGTCGGACTTGCTCAGCTCGTGGCGGACGAAGCGCACCAGCCCCTGGTCGCCGGCGCCGGCCACCGCCTCGACGGAAGCCGCGCCCCCTTCCTCCGCCGCGGCGTCGAAGGCGGTGGTGCGCACCGTGATCACCTTCGTGGCGTCGTTGCTCTCGACGGTGGCGAGCGCGTTGCCGGCATAGGTGGGCCGCACGAAGACGCTCTCGGAGGCGATCCCGATGATGTCGGAGACCTGGGCCACGTCGAGCAGGGCGGCGACGCGGGGCATGACGTTCTTGCCGAAGGTCGTGGCCGAGGCGAGCAGGTGGCTGTAGCCCTCCGCGAGCCCCGTCACCAGCGGCGCCAGGTTCTCGGCGATGCCGTGGGCGTAGGCCGCATCGTCGGCGTGCAGCACCCTGGCGACGCCGGCGACGCGCGACGCGGCTTCCGCCACCGCGCCTGCGCCCTCACCCGCGACCAGCACGTGCACCTCGCCGCCGAGCGCCTGCGCAGCCGTGACCGCGTTGAGGCTCGGCCGCTTCAGCTCGGCGTTGTCGTGCTCGGCGATGACGAGGACGCTCATCCGCCCACCCTCACCCGATGACCTTGGCGTCGTCGCGGAGCCTGGCGACGAGCTCGGCGACGTCCGCCACCTTGATCCCCGCCTCGCGCCTGGGCGGCTCCTCCACCTTGTGGATCGCGAGCCTGGGGCCGATGTCCACCCCGAGCGCGTCGGCCTCGCGCCGGTCGATCGGCTTCTTCTTGGCTTTCATGATGTTGGGAAGCGAGGCGTAGCGCGGCTCGTTGAGCCTGAGGTCGGTGGTGACCACCGCCGGCAGGTTGACGTTCAGTGTCTCGAGCCCGCCGTCGATCTCGCGCGTCACGTCGGCGGTGCCATCCTTGAACACGATCTCGGAGGCGAAGGTCGCCTGCGGCCAGCCGAGCAGCGCCGCCAGCATCTGGCCGGTCTGGTTGCTGTCGTCGTCGATGGCCTGCTTGCCCAGGATGACGAGACCGGGCTGCTCCTCCTCGACGACGACCTTGAGCAAGCGTGCGACCGCGAGCGGCTGCAGCTCCGCCTCGCTCACGATGTGGACGGCCCGGTCCGCGCCCATGGCGAGCGCCGTCCGCAGCGTCTCCTGCGCCTTGTCGGCGCCGGCGGAGACCGCGACGACCTCCTCGGCGTTGCCGGCCTCCTTCATGCGCACGGCTTCCTCGACGGCGATCTCGCAGAAGGGGTTCATCGCCATCTTCACGTTCGCGGTCTCGACCCCGGTCTGGTCCGACTTGACCCGGACCTTCACGTTGGGGTCGATCGTGCGCTTGACCGCGACCAGGACCTTCATGCGCTTCCCCGCTGGGCGGCACACGGCGCCGCCGGCGCGTCGCTGCGGACCGCCCGCCGCGCGCGGCCGCACACTATGTCTGGCCCGATAGGCTGTCAACGCCGGCACCCCGGCTTGCGCCTCCGAGGGCCGATACGCCCCGCCCGCCTGGACGCTGCCCGCGCCTGCGCGTAGAAATGGCCGGTCCCGCGGGGCATGACGCCGCCCCCGGACACCGCGATGAGGGGAGGCAAGACTGTCGATCGCCGTCGGCCTCGGGCTTAACGCGTTCCCGTTTTCGGGCGCACGCGCCTTCTGGCGCTGGGTCGATCTGTGCGAGGAGGGCGGGGTCGATTCGCTCTGGCAGACCGACCGCCTCGTCTCCGACGAGCCCTTCCTCGAGGTGATGAGCGTGATGGCGGCGCTGGCGGGCCGGACCGAGCGCATCAAGTTCGGCATGAACGTCGCCTCGGTCGGCCTGCGCGATCCGCTGCTGCTCGCCAAGCAGTGCGCCACCATCGACGTGCTGAGCGAGGGCCGCCTGCTGCCCGCCTTCGGCATCGGCGCGATCCGCGCGGCCGACTGGGCGGCGACCGGCACCGACACCGCGGGCCGCGGCAGGCGCACCGACGAGGGGCTGGACCTCATCGCCCGGCTGTGGACCGAGGACTCGGTCGATTTCGAGGGCGAGTTCTACCGCTACGCCGGCGCGAGGATCGAGCCGAAGCCGGTGCAGGCGGCCCTGCCGCTCTGGCTCGGCGGCTCCAGCAAGCCTGCGATCCGGCGCACGGCGCGCATCGGCACAGGCTGGATCGCCGGGCTTGAGACGCCAGCGCAGGTGGCGCCCGCCATCGCCGGGATCAAGCAAGCGCTCGAGGAGACCGGCCGGCGCATCGACGCCGACCACTACGGCGCGAGCTTCCACGTCCGCTTCGGCAGCTGGGACGAGCCCCTCATGCAGGGGATGGCCGAGACCTATGCGACGCGCTTCCGGCGCGATCCGAAGGGCGGCATCGTGGCCGGCGACGCTGCCGACATCATGCAGCGGATCGCGGAATTCGTCGCGGCCGGCGCGTCGAAGTTCGTGCTGTGGCCGATCGGGAGCGACGACGGGGACATCCTCGACCAGACGCGGCGCCTGATCGCCGAGGTGCAGCCGGCGGTCGCGGCCCTGAACGAGCGGGTGGCCGCCGCGTGACGCCGGAGGCCATCGACGGTGCGGTCGCGCTCTACGTGGCCGCGCGGCATCGGCGGGAGCGCATCGTCGCCCTGCCCAAGGAGTGCCGGCCTGCGACGCTCGGCGAAGCCTATGCCGTGCAGGCCGCGCTGAGCGAGCGGCTCGCCGGGACGCTGGGTCCCGTCTGCGGCCGCAAGATCGGCTGCACCACGCCGGTGATGCAGCGCTATCTCGAGATCGCCCACCCCTGCGCCGGCGCGCTCTACGCGCACCGCGTGCACGACGCACCCGCCACCGTGGCCCACTCCGACCATTGGCGGCCGGGCGTGGAGTGCGAGATCGCCGTGCGCCTCGGGCAGCCCTTGCCCGCCGCCGGAGCGCCCTTCGCGCGCGAGGCCGTGGCCGGGGCGGTCGACGCCTGCATGGCCGCCATCGAGATCGTGGACGACCGCTACGACGACTTCCGCGCGCTGGACACGCCGACACTCATTGCCGACGACTTCTTCAGCGCCGGCGCCGTGCTCGGCCCGCCGGTCGCGGCCTGGCGCACCCTCGACCTGGCGGCGGCAGGCGGCTTCATGGAGATCAACGGCGCCCGTGTCGGCGCCGGCACCGGGGCGGACGTGATGGGCCATCCCTTCGAGGCGCTGACATGGCTCGCGAACCACGCCGCGGCGAGCGCCCGCCCGCTCCGCGCCGGCGACGTGGTGCTGACCGGCAGCGTGGTCGAGACCAAGTGGGTCGAGGCGGGCGATACGGTGCGCGTCGCCATCGAGGGCCTAGGCGAGGCCAGCGTCGCATTCGCACGATAGCGCGGGCAGGCGCGTTGACAGGGGCAGCATGAGGGGCCTGAATGGGCCGACTGCCGTCACGGCCCGCCTGATGCGGCGGGACAAGGGAGGACGCACCATGATCAAGCTTCCGCTGACCGCCGCCGCTGCCGCCGCGGCGCTCCTGGCCGCGACCACGGCCTTCGCCGAGGAAGAGGCCGTGGTCAACGTCTACAACTGGTCCGACTACATCGACGAGGAGATCCTGACCGAGTTCGAGGCCGAGACCGGCATCAAGGTGGTCTACGACGTCTTCGACTCCAACAACATCCTCGAGACCAAGCTGCTGACCGGCGACACCGGCTACGACGTGGTGGTACCCAGCGGGACCTTCCTCGCGCGCCAGATCCAGGCGGGCATCTTCCAGCAGCTCGACAAGGGCAGGCTCGCCAACATCGGCAACCTGGACGAGACCATCATGGCGGTCGTGAGCCAGTGGGACCCGGGCAACGCCTACGCCATCAATTACATGTGGGGCACCACGGGCTTCGGCTACAACACGGGCAAGATCGCCGAGCGCGACGCCGACGCCCCCACCGGCTCCTGGGGCATGCTCTTCGACCCCGATGTGGTCGCGAAGTTCGCCGACTGCGGCGTCTACATGATGGACGAGCCGGACGAGGTGGTCCCGGCGGTGCTCAACTACATCGGCGAGGACCCCAACAGCCACGACACCGACGTGATCGCCAAGGTCGAGCCCGTGATGCTGGCGGTCCGCCCGCACATCCGCCGCTTCCACAACTCGGCCCAGATCAACGACCTCGCCAACGGCGACATCTGCCTCACCATGGGCTGGTCGGGCGACATGCTGCAGGCCCGCGACCGCGCCTGGGAGGCCGAGAACGACGTCGAGATCGCCTACGTGATCCCGGACGAGGGCGCGCTGACCTGGTTCGACATGATGGCGATTCCGGCGGACGCGCCGCACCCGGGCAACGCGCACACCTTCCTCGACTACATCATGCGGCCCGAGGTGATCGCCAAGGCGTCGAACTACGTCTACTACGCCAACGGCAACGCCGCCTCGACGCCGCTGTTGGATACCGAGATCACCGAGGACCCCGGCATCTACCCGACCGAGGAAGCGCGCAAGGGGCTCTACGTGACCGACCCCTACCCGCCCAAGGTGCAGCGCTTCATCACGCGCATGTGGACCCGCATCAAGGGCGCGGAATAGGCCCAGGCGCACACGCGGCACGGGCGCCAGCGGGCGCGGCGCTCGTGACCCCGCCGCCAGAGTACGCCGGGGGCGAGGGATCGCTCGCCCCCGGCGGCGCGGCCGCCTATCTCGGCATCGAGGGCGTCAGCAAGCGCTTCGGCGCCGTCACCGCGGTCGACGACGTCTCGCTGGAGATCGCGCAGGGCGAGTTCTTCGCCCTGCTCGGCCCGTCGGGCTGCGGCAAGACCACGCTGCTCCGCATGCTGGCCGGCTTCGAGACGCCGAGCGAGGGCGCCATCACGCTCGACGGCGTGGACCTCGTGGCGCTGCCGCCCTACCGGCGGCCGGTCAACATGATGTTCCAGTCCTACGCCCTCTTCCCCCACATGACGGTGGCCGGCAACGTCGCCTTCGGCCTGCGCCAGGACCGGGTGCCGCGGGCCGAGATCGCGGAGCGGGTGGCCGAAGCGCTCGCGCTGGTGGAGCTCAGCCCGCTGGCGCGACGCAAGCCGCACCAGCTCTCCGGCGGCCAGCGCCAGCGCGTGGCGCTCGCCCGCAGCCTGGTCAAGCGGCCCAAGCTGCTGCTGCTCGACGAGCCGCTCGCCGCGCTCGACAAGAAGCTGCGCGAGCAGACCCAGTTCGAGCTGATGGCGATCCAGCAGCGCGTCGGCATCACCTTCGTGATCGTGACCCACGACCAGGACGAGGCGATGACCGTCGCCGACCGCATCGCGGTGATGGAGCAGGGCCGCATCGCCCAGGTCGACACGCCGGCCGCGATCTACGAGGCGCCGCGCTCGCGCTACGTGGCCGAGTTCATCGGCGACGTGAACATCTTCGAGGGCCGCGCCGGTACCGCGAACGGCGACGGCATCGCGGTGGAGCTGGCGGACGCGCCGGCCGGGCTCGCCGCAGCCGCGCGCGCCGACGCCCCTGCGGCAGGCGATGCCGTGCTGCTCGCCGTGCGCCCCGAGAAGATCGAGATCGCGGCCGAGGCCCCGCCCCCCGGCACCGCCAACGCCATCGCCGGCGAGGTGACCGAGATCGCCTACCTGGGGAGCACGTCGACCTACCGCGTGCGCCTCGCGAGCGGCAGGACGGTGGTCTCGACCCGGACCAACCGGCTGCGCCGGGGCGGGGCGGCCATCGACCGGGGCACGCGGGTGCACCTCTCCTGGCCGGTCGAGGCGTCCATCCTGCTCCGCACATGAGCAGGGAGCGCGAGCCGGGCCGGCGGCCGCGCGCGAGGCGGAACCTGATCGGGCGGGGCTCGGTGATCGCGAGCCCCTACCTCTGGCTCGCGCTCTTCTTCCTCGTGCCCTTCGCCATCGTGCTGAAGATCAGCGTGGCGGAGGTGCGGCTCGCGATCCCGCCCTACACCCCGCTCTTCTCCTGGCCCGAGGGCGGCGCCCTCGAGTTCCTCGTTGTCGCCGACAACTACCGGCTGCTGATCGAGGACAGCCTCTACATCCGGGCCTACGCCAACAGCCTCAAGATCGCGGCGATTTCCACCGCGCTCGCGCTGCTGGTGGGCTTCCCGCTGGCCTACGCCATGGCCCGCGCGCCGCGCGCCTGGCAGGCGGCCCTGGTGATGCTGGTGATCCTGCCCTTCTGGACCTCCTTCCTGATCCGGGTCTACGCCTGGATCGGGATTCTCAAGAACGAGGGGATGCTCAACGGCGCGCTGCGCTGGCTCGGGGCGATCGACGAGCCGCTGGTGATCCTCAACACCGACATCGCGGTCTACATCGGCATCGTCTACTCCTACCTGCCCTTCATGGTGCTGCCGCTCTACGCCAACCTGGTGCGGATGGACCGCTCGCTGCTGGAGGCCGCGGCCGACCTCGGCTGCCGCCCGGCCGGCGCCTTCTGGAAGATCACGGTGCCGCTGGCGCGACCCGGCATCGTCGCCGGATGCTTCCTGGTGTTCATTCCGGCGGTCGGCGAGTTCGTGATCCCCGACCTGCTTGGCGGCTCCGGCACTCTGATGATCGGGCGCATCCTCTGGACCGAGTTCTTCAGAAACCGCGACTGGCCGGTGGCGTCCGCGGTCGCCGTGATCCTGCTACTGCTGCTGATCGTGCCCATCGTGCTGTTTCAACGCCACCAGCAACGCCAGCGGGAGCGGGAGGCCGGGGCCTGATGCGGCGGGGCTTGAGCGGGGTCAACCTGGTGGCGCTCACCCTGGGCTTCGCCTTCCTCTATATCCCGATCCTTCTGCTCATCATCTTTTCCTTCAACGAGTCCAAGCTCGTGACCGTCTGGGCCGGCTTCTCCACCAAGTGGTACGCCGCGATGGTGCAGAACGAGCTGCTGCTCGACGCTGCCTGGATGACGCTGAAGGTCGCCGTCGTC
>JAJDXK010000098.1 GCA_022823305.1 Alphaproteobacteria bacterium | reverse complement strand
TGCGTATTTCGGTCCAAGTGGATCGCTCATTTCGGCGGAAGTGGATCACTGATTCCGGTCGAAGTGGATCACTGATTTCGGCCGAAGTGGATCGCTTTCGGCCGAAGTGGATCACTTCCGGAGGAAGGGGATCGCCCCAGTCCGAGGAATTGTGAGAGCTCGTCGGTAGCCTGACCGCGGCATGCTTCGCCCTTTGCGACGAGGAGGGCGAGGCGATGCCGGCTCGGAGGCTGCTGATGCGGAAGATCCGGAAGATTCTACGACTCAGGCACGAGCAGGGCCTGTCCCACCGGGAGATCGCTCAGGCCTGCGCCATCGGTCCGGGCACGGTGTCCCGCTACCTGGAGCGGGCGGCGCGCCGCGGCCTTGGCTGGCCGTTGCCGCCAGAGCTCGACGACACGGGGCTGGCGGCTCGGCTGTTTCCCCGCGGCGCGCCGGTGCACGATCGGGCGCGCCCCGACTGCGCGCACATCCACGGCGAGCTCAGGCGCGACGGCGTCACCCTGCAGCTCCTCTGGGAGGAGTACCTCCAGGTCCATCCGACCGGCTACCGCTACACCCAGTTCTGTGAGATCTACCGCCAGTGGGCGCGGCGGCTCCGGCCGTCGATGCGCCAGGTGCACCGCGCCGGCGAGAAGACCTTCATCGACTTCTCCGGGAAGCGGCCCGCCCTGGTCGACCGACGCACGGGCGAGCTGCGCCGCGTCGAGCTGTTCGTCACCGTCCTGGGCGCCAGCAAGCTGACCTACGCCGAGGCGACCGAGACCCAGCAACTGCCGGACTGGGTCGACGCGCACGTCCACATGGTGGACTACTTCGGCGGCGCCACCGCGCTGTGGATCCCCGACCAGCTCCGAAGCGCCGTCACCCGCCCCTGCCGCTACGAGCCCGACGTCAACCGCACCTACGAGGACCTCGCCGCCCACTACGGCGCCGTCGTCGTCCCCGCGCGGCCGAGGAAACCCCGGGACAAAGGCTGCGGTCGAGAACAGCGTGCTCGTGGCTCAGCGGTGGATACTGGCCCGGCTCCGCAACGAGACCTTCTTCGCGCTCGGCGCGATGAATGCGGCGATCCGCATCCTCCTCGACGAGCTCAACGACCGGCCGATGAAGAAGCTGGGCGTCAGCCGCCGCGTCCTCTTCGGGTGCACGACATCATTGTTGGATGGCCTCAGGCGGCCTTCGCGGCTCGTCGCTCCCAGAAGTCCTCGAAGCGGCCGCTGAGGATGCAGCAGCGCAGGGCGAGGATGGCGTTGGCGCCAGCGACGGTCCAGCGCATGCCGGCGCGCTTGAGCCGTGCGCCGATCTGTTTGCACCCGGCCTCGACGACGCCCGAAGACACGCACAGGCCCCGAGCCCGGAACCGCGGATAGCGCATCCGGTGGCGGTTGCCGACGATGTACTGGATGCACCGGCTGGCCTCGGGCGTGTCGGCGTGGGTGCGCAGCGCCGCGACCAGGTCTCGGAGGCGTCCGGCGTCCAACTCGGCCTTCCGGTCCTGTGCCCACTGGTGGGCGAGCGCCGTCCCGGCCCCGTGGATGGCCTTGGCCACGTCGCACAGATGCTGTTTGGCGTGGTAGATGTCGACGATTTGGATGGCGTCGGGAAACTGCTCGTCGGCCAAGTTCCAGATCCAGGGGGCGCCGTCGCCGAGGACGACCTGTCGGGCGGCGGTGACGAAGCCGCGCCGTTGCGCCTCGCGATGGGCGCGTTGGGGGAAGGCGGCCGGCTTCGGGTCGGTATCGCGGCTGGCCGCGCTCTCGACGGCGGCGTTGTAGCTGACCGACCCCGGGTCGCGGCAAGGCCGGCCCTCGGCGTCGCGCCCTTCGGCCGTCCACGTCGTCGCCAGCTTGACCTCGCGGGTCTTGGCGGAGCCGTCGGGCTGCTTGCCGCGGCGCCCGGCGACCTCGGTCGGGCGGACCGGCACGCCGGTCCCATCCAGCCCCAGGTACATCGTGGGCGCAAGGCGCCGGTGCGGTCTGCTCGCGGACGGCGCGCTCGTCACGGGCGATTTCGCGGCCGAGCGCCTCGGCGCAGCGCTCGACCTGCCGGGTCTCGACCTCCACCCCGGCCAGGGCCGCCAACAACTCGCTCGCCTTGGCGAAGCTGACCTCGGCCGCCGTCATGCCCACCAGCCGGATGGCGCCCGGTGACAGCGAGGTGTCTTGCAGGTCCAGCGCCCGGTCGCGCGGACAGCTTCCCCGGCGGCAGGCGGGGCAGTAGTAGTAGGCCCGTTCCAGCCTCATCGGGCCCATCAGCGTGATGAACGTCTTCGGGCGGCGGCTGACGTACTGCGCCGGTCGGCCGCACGCGCACGCGATGGTCGAACCCAACCGGTCGCTGTGGTCCGCGTTGAACCGCTCCGCCGCCATCTGCGCGGCGATGCCGAGGGCTTGGCGACGGAGTGCCTCCTCGAAGGCCTCGAAGTCCTGCGCCTCCACGCTCCCCGGTCCGATGAGCGCATCGACTTCGGCCGCGAGAGCGGCTACGAACGCTGCGCCCCAGCCGCCTGGATGACTCGGTCGGCGGCGGCGAGTGCTCGACGGTGAATGGTCCGCTCGAGGGCCTCGAAGTCCTGCGCATTCACCCTTCCGCGTCGCAGGAACGCGTCGACATCGGCCTGGACGGCCGCCTCCAACGCGGCGAACACCTCCTCCTTGAAGCCCCCTTTTTCGGCCGCGTGACCGAGCGGTCTCGTCGCCTGCGCCTCGGGCATGGTCGGAATCCTCCTACCCGAGCAATCGGTCGATCAGGGCTCGCTCAATACCCCTGACGGCAAATCCTCAACTTTCCTGTCGTGCACCCGTCCTCTTCGAGCAGCTCGACCGCCCGGCGTTGCGGCCCCTGCCGACCACCCGATACGTCCTGGCGCAGTGGCAGCTGTGCCGCGTCAACGTCGACTACCACGTCGAGGTCGAGGGCCACCTCTACAGCGTGCCGTACCA
>JAJDXK010000084.1 GCA_022823305.1 Alphaproteobacteria bacterium | reverse complement strand
CTTGCAGGCGGCGGGCGTCGGCACGCCGAGGCTCGACGCGGCCCTGCTGATGCAGCACGTCCTGGGAGTCTCGCGCGAAGCGTTGCTCGCCGGGCGCGCGCTCCCGCTCGGGCCTGGCGAGGCCCGGCGTCTCGACGTCCTCGTCCGCCGCCGGGCCGGACGCGAGCCGCTCGCCTACCTCACCGGCCGGCGCGAGTTCTGGAGCCTCGACTTCGCCGTCGACGACGCGGCCCTGGTGCCGCGGCCGGAGAGCGAGACCCTGGTCGAGGCGGTGCTGGCGCACGCACCCGGCCTCGCCGCCCGTCCGCGCCTGCTCGATCTCGGCACCGGCTCGGGCTGTCTGCTCGTTGCCCTTCTCAGCGAGCTTCCGGGCGCTCTCGGGCTTGGCGTGGACATCAGTCCCGCCGCCCTCTCGCTCGCGTGGGCCAACGCGCGGCGGCACGGGCTTGCCGGGCGCGCCGCCTTCGTCGCCGCCGACTGGGGTGCGCCGCTCGCCGGGCGCTTCGACATCGTGGTGAGCAACCCGCCCTACGTGGCGGCATCCGCGCTCGATGCGCTGGCGCCGGAGATCGCCCGCCACGAGCCGCGCGCCGCGCTCGACGGCGGAGCGGACGGCTACGCCTGCTACCGACGACTCGCGCCGGAGATCGCGCGCCTGCTGGCGCCGGGGGGGATCGCCGTGCTGGAACTTGGCGCCGGAATGGCGGAAGACGTGGCGGCGCTGTTCCGCAGCGCTCGACTCGTCGAGATCGGGCGCCGGTGCGACCTTGCCGGGGTCGAACGTTGCGCGCTGTTCGCACACGCAGCCGGCTCGAGGTTCTCGTCCATATGAGGGATTGTCTGTCCGAGCGACGATATGGGCTGTCTCAAAACAGATATAAAATTAGGGTTGCAAAGCGCGCCATCCCGGTTAGGGTTTGCGGGACTCGCGACACCTGACCGGCTGGTTGGTCTCGTCGAGTTCCTCGGCAATAGATGCTGACAAGCGTGACCGGAACCGATGCAGTCGGCGCGTGCTAGCAAGCCGCCTGCAAGGTCAGAAGGCGATCGGAATGAAGGGTCCAAACAACAAGCGCCCGCGTGGCTATAGAGGCAACGGACGGCGCCCCGGTTTTCACGGACGCGGGTCTACCTTCGAGAGCAATGGTCCTGAGGGTAAGATCCGCGGAACCGCGTTTCAGGTGATCGAGAAATACCAGGCTCTGGCGCAGGACGCTCTCTCCGCCGGGGACCGGATCGGCGCGGAAAACTTTTTCCAGCACGCCGAGCATTACTACCGCGTGGTTGCCGCCAATGGCTGGGATCAGCGGGGGCAGCGCCAGCACGCACAACAGTCGCAGCAGTCGCAGCAGCAGCAACAGCCGCAGCAGCGCGTCGAGCCCGAGCAGCAGGCCGGCGGCGAATCGGCCCAGGCGGCCGGTACCGAGCCGCAGCCCCAGCCGGCGGCGGCCGAGGACACCCAGCCCGCGGTCGAGGAGCAGGCGCCCCAGGCCTCCTGACCGGGCCCTCCCGGCTCAAGCGAAGCGTTTTCGACTCTCCCGGACGCCGCATGTGCGTCCGCGCGCACGACCCTGCGGGCGTGTGCGGCACGTGCGTCCGCGCGCACGACCCTGCGGGCGTGTGCGACGCCCTTGCCGTGGCGTTGCCGCACCCCATATAGGAAGCGGTTGCTATGCTACCCGGCATCCGGCTGCGGGCCTCGCCCGAGGCCATGAGAGTGCGAGCGCGTTCGGCTCTCGGCGGCGGATGGCCAGCGAGGGACGGCACATGGACTTCGAGAGGTTTACCGAGCGTTCGCGCGGCTTCGTGCAGGCTGCCCAGGGGCTTGCGGCCACGCGCGGCCACCAGCGTTTCGCGCCCGAGCATCTGCTCAAGGTCCTGCTCGACGATACTGACGGCCTCGCCGCCAACCTGATCCGCGCCGCCGGCGGGCGGCCGGAGGAAGCGCTGGAGAAGACGCAAGCCGCGCTCGACGCGCTGCCCCGGGTGGAGGGCGACGGCGCGGGCCAGATCTACCTCGCGCCGGAGACGGCGCGGCTCTTCGACTCGGCCCAGGAGATCGCAGGCAAGGCCGGCGACAGCTACGTCACCGCCGAGCGACTGCTGCTCGCGCTGGCGCTCGCCAAGGGGACGCGGCCGGCGCGCATCCTGGCCGATGCCGGCGCCAGCCCGCAGGCGCTGAACGCCGCCATCAACGACCTGCGCAAGGGGCGGACCGCCGACAGCGCCTCGGCCGAGGCCGGCTACGACGCGCTGAAGAAATACGCGCGCGACCTGACCGAGGCGGCGCGGGGCGGCACGGTCGATCCCGTGATCGGGCGGGACGAGGAAATCCGCCGCATCATGCAGGTGCTGTCCAGGCGGACCAAGAACAACCCCGTCATCATCGGCGAGCCCGGCGTCGGCAAGACCGCCATCGTCGAGGGCCTGGCCCAGCGCATCGTCAACGGCGACGTGCCGGAATCGCTCCGCGACAAGCGGCTGCTGGGCCTCGATCTCGGCGCCATGGTGGCCGGCGCCAAGTTCCGCGGCGAGTTCGAGGAGCGGCTCAAGGCGGTGCTGTCGGAGATCGGCGCCGCGGCCGGCGAGATCGTGCTCTTCATCGACGAGCTGCACACCCTGGTGGGCGCAGGCGCTGCCGAGGGCGCGATGGACGCCTCCAACCTGCTCAAGCCCGCGCTCGCGCGCGGCGAGCTGCACTGCGTCGGCGCCACCACGCTCGACGAGTACCGCAAGCACGTGGAAAAGGACGCGGCGCTGGCCAGGCGCTTTCAGCCCGTCTTCGTGTCCGAGCCCACGGTCGAGGACACGGTCTCGATCCTGCGCGGGCTGAAGGAGAAGTACGAGGTCCACCACGGCGTCGCCATCACCGACAACGCCATCGTCGCGGCCTCGACGCTCTCCAATCGCTACATCACCGACCGCTTCCTGCCCGACAAGGCGATCGACCTGGTCGACGAGGCGGCGAGCCGGCTGCGCATGGAGATCGATTCCAAGCCGGAGGAGCTCGACGAGCTCGACCGGCGCATCATCCAGCTCAAGATCGAGCGCGAGGCGCTGAAGAAGGAGACCGACGAGCGCTCCCGCGACCGGCTCGAGGGCCTGGGCGAGGAGCTCGCCGCGCTGGAGAAGCGCTCCGCCGACCAGACCGCGGTCTGGCGCGCGGAGAAGGAGCGCCTCGCCGGCGGGCAGAAGATCAAGGAGCAGCTCGACTCCGCCCGCAGCGCACTCGAGATCGCGCAGCGCAACGGCGACCTTGCGCGCGCCGGCGAGCTCGCCTACGGCGTCATCCCGGAGCTGGAACGCAAGCTCGGCGCGCTCGAGAGCACGGACCACGAGCCGCTGCTCGACGAGGCGGTGCGACCCTCCCACATCGCCGGCGTGGTCTCGCGCTGGACCGGCATTCCGGTGGACAAGATGCTGGAGGGAGAGCGCGAGAAGCTGCTGCACATGGAGCGCTCGCTGGGCGCGCGCGTGGTGGGGCAGGAGGAGGCGGTGGTGGCCGTGAGCAACGCGGTGCGCCGCGCTCGTGCAGGCCTCCAGGACGCGAACCGCCCGACCGGCTCGTTCCTCTTCCTGGGTCCCACGGGCGTGGGCAAGACCGAGCTCGCCAAGGCACTGGCTGCGTTCCTCTTCGACGACGAGGCGGCGATGATCCGCATCGACATGTCGGAATACATGGAGAAGCACGCCACGGCCCGCCTGATCGGCGCGCCGCCGGGCTACGTCGGCTACGACGAGGGCGGGGCGCTCACCGAGGCGGTGCGCCGCAGGCCCTATCAGGTGATCCTCTTCGACGAGATCGAGAAGGCCCACGCCGACGTCTTCAACCTGCTGCTGCAGGTGCTCGACGATGGCAGGCTCACCGACGGGCACGGGCGCACGGTCGACTTCCGCAACACCGTGATCATCCTGACCTCCAACCTGGGCGGCGAGATCATGGCGGCGCAGGCGGCCGGCGAGGACTCGAGCGCCGTGCGCGAGCCGGTGATGGAGCTGGTGCGGGCGAGCTTCCGCCCGGAGTTCCTCAACCGCCTGGACGAGACCATCCTCTTCCACCGCCTCGGCCGTGCGCACATGGGCGCCATCGTGGACATCCAGATCGCCGCCCTCGCCGACCGCCTCGGCGAGCGCAAGATCGCGCTGGAGCTCGACGACGCGGCCCGCGCCTGGCTCGGCGATGCGGGCTACGACCCGGCCTACGGCGCGCGGCCGCTCAAGCGGGTGATCCAGCGCAGCCTGCAGAACCCGCTGGCCGAGCGCATCATCGCTGGCAGCCTGGGCGACGGCGAGACGGTGCGGATTTCGGCCGGGCCCGACGGCCTCGTTCTCGCCGGTGCGGGAGGCGGCTCCCTCGCCAGCGCCGCCTAGACCAGTTTTCGACCTGGCCAGATCGCGGCGATCCGACCCCACCTCCCCCTGTCCCCCTCCCCCCGAAGGGCGGAGGGGGAACGTAGGCGTCGCCGGCTTTCTCTCCCTCTCCGCCCCTGGGGGCGGAGAGGGCCGGGGTGAGGTGGGGGATTCTCCGAGCGGCACCGCACGAAGAATAGGCTCCCGCGGCAACCGGCTGCGATCGTGTCCGGTCGGAAAGTGCCCTAGCGGCGGGCGACGCGGGTGGCCGTCGGCACCTCGGCGAGCAGGATCGTGATCTTCTGAACCTGCTGCTGGAAGGCGGCGAGCTCCGCCCCCTTCAGCTTGCGGCCGGTCGGCAGCTTGAGCTTCATCGGGTTAATCCGCTTGTCGCCCTGCATCACCTCGTAGTGCAGGTGCGGACCCGTGGACATCCCGGTGGAGCCGACGTAGCCGATGACCTGGCCCTGGCGCACCCGCTTGCCCCTCTTCATACCCTTCGCGTAGCCGCTGAGGTGGGCGTAACCGGTGCTGTAGGTGCCGTTGTGGCGGATGCGGATGTACTTGCCGTAGTTGCCGGCGCGGCCGATGCGGGTGATCGTTCCGTCGCCGGCGGCGAAGATCGGCGTGCCCATGGGTGCGGCGAAGTCGAGCCCCAGGTGCTTCTTGTTGTAGCCGAGGATCGGGTGCATGCGCATGCCGTAGCCCGACGAGAGCCGTGCGCCGTTGATCGGCGTGCGCATCAGGGCCTTGCGCACGCTCTCGCCGCGCGCGTCGAGGTAGTCCGCCGGCCCCTCGTCGGGCTCGTAGCGGAAGAGCTCGATCGTGCGGTCGCCGACCTCCAGCCGGGCGTAGAGCAGGGGGCCGTTCTCGACGAAGTCGCCGGCCAGGTCGTAGGCCGCCTCGTAGAGCGCCTCGAAGCGGTTGCCGGGCTGGATTTCGCGCTGGAAGTCCACGTCGTAGCTGAAGACGTACACCATCTCCATGAAGGTCTGGATCGGCATGCCGGCGGCCAGCACCGCGTCGTAGAGGCTGCTGTCGACCGCGCCGACGGTCCTGTGCAGGACCCGGTCGAGCGGCCGGTCCACCACGCTCGGCAGGAAGATGCCGTCGTCCCCGCGCGTGACCACGACATCGCGGTTGGGCGCCACGTCCAGCGCGAAGGACGCGAGCCGCGGGGCGCCGTTCGACTCGTTCGCCGGATCGAACGCGAGCGAGAGCGTCTGGCCGATGCGCAGGTGACGCGGGTTGTGCACCTTGCGGAATGCGACGATGGCGGCCTCCGCCTCCGCGCGGGTGCCGCCGGCGCGGGCGAGCGCGGCCGAGAGCGTGTCGCCCTTGCGGATGACCACCGCCTTGCGCAGCAGCCCGTCGTCGTCGACCGAGGCGTTGGCGGTGCCGTTGACGATGCCGTGGGCGGAGACCGGCTTCTTCGGCGGTCCCGCCTCGGCGACGGGGAGCGCCAGCGTGATCGGCGCGGCGGCCGAGACGAAGGCCCCCTTCATCACGTCGCCGTAGCCGTTCACCGAATCCCGGCCCGCGCCGCCGAGGCCCGAGTCGCCGTCCAGCGTCGCGTGAGCCGTGGCGGTGAGCTGGAGCGGCGCCGCGGAGAGCGCGAGGTGGTCGACCCGCGACGCCTCGAAGCGCCCGCCGACGGTGCGGCTGACCTTGACGAAGCGCTCCTTGCCGACGCGCAGCGCGACGGTCTGGAGCGTGTCGGCGCCCTTCTCGTCGGTGCCGGTGACGAGCGTGATTTCCTGGCCGATGCCGAGGCGCCGGAGGTTGATCAGCTCGCGGGCCGCCTGAATGGCGCGGTCCGCCTCCACGCGATCGATCCCGTGCCGTCTCAGCACGGCCATCAGGGTGTCGCCCGAGCGCATGGTGACGAGCTCGGCGGAGGGCGGCAGGGGCTCCGGCTCCGGCCTGGGCGCCGGCGCGCTCACGGCCGCCGCCCGGTCGT
>JAJDXK010000058.1 GCA_022823305.1 Alphaproteobacteria bacterium | reverse complement strand
TCGTCGTCCGGCGCTCAGCGCCCGCAGCGCCCGCACGGCCGCCGCCGGGCGGTAGCCCCGCGCCTCCGCCGCGCGGCAGGCCAGCATCGCGGCCGCGACGATCGCCGTCGTCCACCAGTTGGGCAGGAACAGCCACGGCAGGGCCAGGATCAGCAGGCGCGCATCGAACAGGTAGAAGCGCACCGGGCGCATCGAATCCCGCCACGCCACGGGGGAACTCCCCGGTACAGGGGAACGCCCTGCTACAGGGGACCCTCGGGCCACAGAACTCCCCGGCACCTCCGACGCCTCCATCGCGGTCTCTCCCCTTCATGTCGCTGCATCTCCTTCGGTCATCCCCGGCGACTCGCCCCCGGTGAGGATCCGCCTGAGCCCCTCTTCCTCGATCAGCCCAGCTCGGCGAGCACGCCGCGCGGCGGCCGCGAGGCCGTTGCCGGTGGCGGCCAGCGCCGCCGCGATCCTCGCGGGCCAGGCGGCCTGCGGACTCTCCAGCAGCACCGCCTTGAGGCCGGCATCGAAGGCGAGCCATTCGCGGAGCGCGGTCCTACCTCCCTTGGGGTTGGGCAGCAGCACCTGCGTCACCACCAGCGTCATGGCGTCGACCAGCGCGGCGCCCCGCTCCGCGCGCTCGTGCGCGGGAAACTCGGCCAGCATGCGGCGCACCGTCGCCGCCACCCCGATGGTGTGTGTGGTCGAGAACACGGCGATGCCGTAGTCGGCTGCCCTCACCACCGCCTCGACGGTCTCCCGGTCGCGCGCCTCGCCGACGATCACGGCCGACGGACGCCGCCGCAGGCTGGAGCGCAGCCCGTCCGCGAAGCTGGGGAAGTGGCGGGGGATCTCGGCCGACGACATCAGCGCGGCGTCCGCGGCAATGCCGTCGAAGACGTACTCGATCGGCGCCTCGTAGGACTGGATGCGGCCCGCGCCGCGTTCCAGCAGACGCCGCGTGCCGGCGGCGAGAAGGGTGGACTTTCCCGAGCCCGGAACGCCGGTAACCAGCGTGAGCCCCTTGCACAGGTCCCACGCCTGGACGATCTCCTCTTCCGTGCCGAGCTCATCGAAAGTCGGCGGCCGGCCCGGCAGCACGCGGAGCGTGACGTTGATCGCGAACCCGGCCGCGCCCTGGACGGGGGCGAGGTTGCAGCGGAAACGCCGGGAGAGCCCGCGCGTCAGCCGGATGGAGTGGGAGCAGTCGATGGCGCGGCCCGAGCGCAGGATGCCCTCGCCGGTCGCGTCGTAGAGGCGCTCGCAGAGCCTGCCCATGACCACGCCGTCCAGCGACGCAGCGGTCGCGCGCTGCAAACAGCCGTCGATCTCGACGAAGGCCGCAGAGCCGGTCTGGAAGGCGATGTCGGAGGCGCCGCGATCGGCGGCCCACAGCAGGAACTCGTCGAGCCTGTCCGCGGGGAAGCCGTGCCCGGCTTCGGGCCACCTCTCATGGGGATGCGCGTTCATCGGCCGCCCCCGCGGCCCGAGGGTCCCGCCGGCGGCGCCCAGCGGCCGGCATCCAGTTCGAAGCGGGCGGCGCGGGCGATCCGCGCCGAGGCCGCGCCGATCCGCATCAGCTCCTCGTGGCCGGAAACGCCGGCCCGTTCGACCTCGATGCCGGGAGCGGTCAGCATTTCGGCGCGGCTGAGCCGGTGCCAGAGCACCACGCCTTCGAAGGTGCGGTTGAGACGGTCCAGGTCGGCGGCGAAGATGTCGTCGGCCAGTGCGGTGCCCTCCGCCCAGCCCTCGGCCAGCAGGCGCCGCCAACGGGCATCCTCCCGGGCGTCCCTCGGGAACAGCACGGAGGCCGGCGGCTCGGCCGGGAGCCAGGAACGCTCCAGCCAGTCGCGCCAGTCCGGCACCGCGCCCACCAGCCGCGCCGGCTCCAGAATCCTGAGCACCCGCCGGGCGCTGGCCGCGCGCGTTCCGGTCGGTTCCAGCCGGAAGGCCCGGCGGGTCTCGGCGACGACCGGCGGAAGCACCGTGAAGCCGTCCGCGTGCAGCACGAGAGCGCCGAAGCGGTAGATCGCGGAGAGTTTCGGGCCGTGCCGGTCCAGCATGGCGGCGATCTCCCACGTGCGGCGCGCGAGGCCCGCGCGTGCGCCGAACCCCAGCGCGGCGAGGCGGACGGCTGACGCGCGCTTCTCTGCGGCGAAGGGCACGTCCGGTCCGGGTTCCGGAGCGAACGCCTGAATTACCGCAAGGCCGGGCGGCGGCTCTGTCGCCGGAACGGGGAGGGGCGCGAGCGCGATGCCAAGCGCCGCGACGGCCAGGACGCGCAAACCGCGCATCACCCGTCTCCCTCCGGTGCGGTCCAGTCGAGAAGAACCGTCCGCCGGGCCGCATCGACGGTGAGCGTCGCCGCGGAGCCTGCGCGCAGGCCAGCGTCGCGAAGCACTGCGATCAGCGGCTCACCCTCTGCTTCGACGGCCACGATCAGGGGCCGCGCAGGAGAACGGCCGGCTTCCGCGAAGCGGTAGCCCGCGCGCCGCGCGAGCTCCTCCGCCAGCGTCTCGACCGGCCCGGTCCAGTCGAGGGTCACGGGCCTGCGCAGTTCGGCAGGCACGGCGCGCGCGGCCGGCAGTCCCGACTCCGGGTCCGGCGCCGGCAACGCGCGGGCAAGCGCGGCCAGCGCCCGCTCGGCGCGCTCGACGGACTCGGCCAGGCGCATCTCCGGCACAAGTGTCTCCGGCACGAGTGTCTCCGGCACGAGTGTCTCCGCCGGATGGGGATTGCCGCCTGCCGGTGAGACTGCCGCCACGGGCGCAGGCGCCCACGACACGCAACCCGCGAGCGGGCTCGCCAGCAGGCCTGCGAGCAGGCCCGGGAGTGCGGCCGCCCGCAGCAGGGCCGCGATGCGCCGCGCCCTCACCAGCCCGCCCCGTCGGCGTCGTCCACCACCAGGTGGCGGTTCGCCGCATAGGCGCGGACGTCCAGCGCGCGCCTCGTCACCGGACCGCTCAGCAGGACGTCCGCGGCCTTCAGGAACCCGCCCTCGAAGACCGCCGCCGCACCCAGGCCGTAGTCTTCGCGCGCCTTCCAGACCAGCGTCCAGCCGGCGCGCGCCGCCCAGCTCTCCAGCACCCCGCGCACGGTCCGGTGCTCGTCCGGATCGGCGGTCCAGCCGCCCGTTTCCGGCGCGCCGCCATCGGCCCTGCCGGAACCGTCGCTGCCGCCGCCTGGCTGCGGGCCGCGCTGCGCGACGTCCCAGTAGCGGAAGAACACCACGGCGCCGTTCCCGGGCACGAGTGTCTCCGGCACGCGTGTCTCCGGCCCGAGGGTCCCTGGCACAAGTGTCTCCGGCACAAGTGTCTCCCAGGACCAGCCGTAGCCGCTCAGCGCGGCCACCCGGTCGAGCAGACCGGCAAGCGGTCCCTGCCAGGCGAGGCCGAGCGGCGGAGGATCGTCGAGCGCCGCCGCCCCGCCCTCGATGCGCGCCTGGCGCTCCTCGATCCGCATCGCCACGCCGGCGAGCGTCGAGAGCCGCCTCACGAGGGTCGGGAAGTGCAGCCGTTCGTTCCACTCGACGGAGATCTCCCGCGCGGCCAGCGCCGCCGGAAGGGCGCCCAGCGCCGGCCCGAGCTCGGTCGCCGGAAGCGGCGATTGCGCCGATGGCTCCCCTGCCGGGGGCGCCAGGGCGGTGATCGTCACGCCGTGTTCGGCGCGCGCAGCCACGGTGGCCGGTGACGTTCGCGCCGGTGAATCGAGCGCGCCGTCTCCGGCCCGAGGGTCTCCGGCCCGAGGGTCTCCGGCACCAGTGTCCCCCGCCAGCGCGATCCCGAAGTTCATGCACAGGAACACGGCGGCCGCGCCGGCGCACATGCCCGGCCCGAGCGGCACCAGCCCCTTGCGGAAGGGCCGGCCGCGCTTGCGCTGCACGCAGAAGCGGTAAAGCAGCCCCGCGCCCGAGCCCAGCGCCATGCTCCAGGCGAGGCCGAGCGGCCCGAGCAGGAACCCCATGGCTCCCAGCAGCATCGCGTCGCCCGGATAGAGCGGCCAGCGCCGCCCCAGCAATGCGGCGGCAGCGATTGGAATCATCACCGCCGCCACCCCGAGCGAGGCGCCGAGCACGCCGCCGGCAAGCCGTGCCCAGGTGCCGTCCGCTTCAGGTGTCCCGCCGCCGAAGCGCCACGCCGCCGCCGCTCCGAGAAGCGCCAGCACCAGGCGCGGGTCGACCAGGGCGCGCCGCGCGTCATCGACCGCCAGCGCCGCCATCGCCGCGAGCACCGCGCCCGCCAGAATCGCGTCCGTCATCTCTCCCCGTCCTTCCCGTGTCGGTCGTCCGCCGCCATTGCCGCGTCCGCGCCGAAGGTGGCCGGCAGCGCCCGGCACCAGGACCGCAGCGTCTCCTCGGCGCAGAGCGCCTGCGGCAGCACCGCGGGCGCAGCGCCGCTCTCCGCCCGCGCCCGGTTCCATGCCAGCAGCGCCGTCTGCGCGCCCGCGAGCGCGCGCAGCACCCCGATCTCCGCCTGCAGCCGCTCCATCTCGACGAATGCGCGTTCGCGGTCCCAGGCCCCGTCTTCGCCGGCCTCCGCCGCTCCCGGAGCAGCCAGAGCCAGGGCGAATGCCGCCGCCAGCGCCATCGCGGCCCCGCCCCTCTTTCTCTTCCCGACGGGCGCCCGCATCACCGGCACCCCTGGCAGCGCCCCACCACAAGCCGGGAGAAAGCGGCGTTGTCGGCATCGAGCCGCGTGCCCGCCTGCACCCGTCTGGCCGTGACGGAGACGGCCGCGACGGAATCCGCCGTCATGGTCCGGGCGGTCACCGACCTCGCGTCGAGGCCGCCCAGCCGGGCGCTGCCGGCGGCCACCGCGCCCGCGGCGCCGATGGACCCGGCATCGACCCGATTCGCTGCCTCCACGGTCTGCGCCCGCACCGCGCCCGATACCGTCATCGAGCCCGCCGAGGCCGGCCCCGATATCCGTGCTGCCGAGGCCCTCATCGACTCCCCGGCCTCGACCGTGCCGGAGGCGCGCACGGCGCGGCCCACCACGAGGTCGCCCGTCACCGCCAGGTCGCCGCCTGCGGACAGATCCGTCTCCACCTCAAGTCTCGCCGCCTCGATCGTGCCCGCGCCCTCGATGGCGTGGCCCGCCATGTCGAGGTCGGCCTCCATCCGGTTGGCCTCCGCGAACCCCGGGATCGCGACACGGTAGAGCGCATCGCCGTAGACGCTGCCGTGGTCGAAGCGGCGGAGCGCCGCCAGCGCCCCCTCGGCCGGCGCGCCCGCGAAGGCGGCCCGGAAAGCCGCAAGATCGGCGTCCACCGTGGGACCGGAGAGCCGCGAGGCGCCCGCGAGGCCCACGCGCGGCCCCGCCGCCTCCAGCAGCGCCGCCGCTGAAAGCACGCACGCTATGGGCGGCGATTTCGGTCCGATCGGCTCGGATTAATCGAGGTTTTGGGTTTGGTGCCCCCCGGCGATCTTGCAAGAAGGCCGCCGGGGGGGCTTTGTCTCGGTGACGACTAAATCAACTGAG
>JAJDXK010000148.1 GCA_022823305.1 Alphaproteobacteria bacterium | reverse complement strand
ACCCCGCGCCGGCCGGCTTCGTGACGCTTGACCGGAACGCCCTGCACGGCGCGCCGGCGGCGCTGGCGCAGCGCGCGCTCGGCCGCGCGCTCGCCACGGTCTCGGGCGCGCCCCACCCGCCCAGGCAGGAGCGGCTGGAGCGACTCGCGGAGCGGCTGCGCAGCGGCGACGCCAGGGCGGCAACTCTCGGAGGCTGCCGCGTGGTGCCGAAGGCCGGGGGCATCGTCGTCTGCCGCGAGCCGGCGGCCGCCTCGGCGGCGCTTGCGCTTGCCCCCGGAGAGAGCGCGCTCTGGGACGGCCGCTTCGTTGTCTCCCTCGGTGCCGACGCCGGGCCGGGGCCCTTCCGCGCGCGCCGACTCGGCACGGAGGGCCTGGCCCGGGCCCGCGCGCTCGCGCGTGCCGCCGGCATGCCGTTGAAGACGGATCACGTTCCGGCGCCGGCGCGGCCTGCGCTCCCTGCCCTCTTCGACCTTGACGGACCGCTTGCCGCTCCCCACTTGGGATTCAGGCGGAGAACCACGGGGGGCGAGGCCGGAGGGGAGAGCTTTTCGGCGTCCTTTCGGCCGGGGCGTCCTCTGGCGGCGGGGCTTCCCGCGACACTGAGGGTGTCGCAGGAACAGGATGAGACCAGCGGCAAGACTAATGATCGCTCGTGAAGTAATTGTCGTGTACACTGGTGCTGCCGCGTACTCTGGACGCACCGTCGGCCAGAGTACGGCCGCGGCATCTGTTGCAGCGTCTGGCGCGTGTACGAACGACCGGAGGCCGAACGGTGGGTAGCTTCGGCAAGAATCTGGCGCTCTGGATCATCATCGGTCTGGTCCTGGTGGCGCTCTTCCAGGTCTTCCAGGGCTCGTCGTCCCGGCAGACCTCCACCGACCTCGCCTTCTCGCAGTTCCTGGCGGAGGTCGAGGCCGGCCAGGTGCAGGACGTGACGATCCAGGGCAACACGATCACCGGCCACTACACCAACGGCACCGCCTTCAACACCTACGCGCCCTACGACCCCGAGCTGGTCAAGACGCTGCGCCAGCACAACGTGCAGATCGCCGCCATCCCGGTCGAGGAAGGCGGCCTCAGCATCCTCGGCATCCTGATCTCCTGGTTCCCGCTGCTGCTCTTCATCGGCGTCTGGATATTCATGATGCGCCAGATGCAGTCCGGCGGCGGCAAGGCGATGGGCTTTGGCAAGTCGCGCGCGCGCCTGCTGACCGAGCGACAGGGCCGCGTCACCTTCGACGACGTGGCCGGCATCGACGAGGCCAAGCAGGAGCTGGAGGAGATCGTCGAGTACCTGCGCGACCCGCAGAAGTTCCAGCGCCTCGGCGGCAAGATCCCCAAGGGCGTGCTGCTGGTCGGCCCGCCCGGCACCGGCAAGACGCTGCTCGCGCGCGCCATCGCGGGCGAGGCCAACGTGCCCTTCTTCACCATCTCGGGCTCCGACTTCGTGGAGATGTTCGTCGGCGTCGGCGCGAGCCGCGTGCGCGACATGTTCGAGCAGGGCAAGAAGAACGCGCCCTGCCTCATCTTCATCGACGAGATCGACGCGGTCGGCCGGCACCGGGGCGCGGGCCTCGGCGGCGGCAACGACGAGCGCGAGCAGACGCTCAACCAGCTCCTCGTCGAGATGGACGGCTTCGAGGCCAACGAGGGCGTGATCCTGATCTCGGCCACCAACCGGCCGGACGTGCTGGACCCCGCCCTGCTCCGGCCCGGCCGCTTCGACCGCCAGGTCGTGGTGCCGAACCCCGACGTGCTGGGGCGCGAGAAGATCCTCAAGGTGCACATGCGCAAGGTGCCGCTCGCGCCGGACGTGAAGCCGCGCACCATCGCGCGCGGCACGCCCGGCTTCTCCGGCGCCGACATCGCCAACCTCGTCAACGAGGCGGCGCTGCTGGCGGCGCGGCGCGGCAAGCGCGTCGTCACCATGATCGAGTTCGAGGACGCTAAGGACAAGGTCATGATGGGGGCCGAGCGGCGCTCCATGGTGATGACCGACGAGGAGAAGCGGCTCACCGCCTACCACGAGGGCGGCCACGCAGTGGTGGCAGCGCACCTCGAGGCCTCCGACCCGATCCACAAGGCGACGATCATCCCGCGCGGGCGCGCGCTCGGCATGGTCGTGCGCCTGCCCGAGGGCGACCGCATCTCGGTCAGCCGCGAGAAGCTGGAGGCCGACATCACCGTCGCCATGGGCGGGCGCATCGCCGAGGAGATGATCTTCGGCTACGAGAAGGTGACCAGCGGCGCCTCCTCCGATCTCAAAATGGCGACCCAGATTGCGCGCAGCATGGTGACGCAGTTCGGCATGTCCGACGAGCTCGGCCCGCTCAGCTACAGCGAGAACGAGCAGGAGGTCTTCCTCGGCCACTCGATCACGCAGCAGAAGAACGTCTCCGAGCAGACCGCGCACAAGATCGACCTCGAGGTGCGCAAGATCATCGACGACGCCTATGGCCGGGCGCGCGGCATCCTCTCCGACAACCTGGAGTCGCTGCACCGGCTCGCGAACGCGCTGCTGGAGTACGAGTCCCTCAACGGCGAGGAGATCGCCGCGGTCCTCAAGGGCGAATCGATCGCGCGGCCGGACGACGACGAGCCGGTGGTGACCCAGGGGCGGCGCGGCACCGTGCCCTCCTCCAGCCGGCGCAAGGGCAAGCCGCCGCCCGATCTCGAACCCCATCCGCAACCCGGCTCGTGAGAGCGGACGGGCCGCCATGCCGGCGGTGCCTCTGACGGAGCGGGAGGCCGAGGACGCCGTCCCGCCCGAGCCGCTCGCAGGCGGCGTCTACCTCAGGCCCTGCAACCCGGTCCCGGGCGAGGCGCTGGCCTTCGACCTGGTGGACGTGCTCTTCCGCGGCCGGCCCGAGCGCCGGCGCGTGCGGCTGCAACACGCGGTGCTCGCCCGCTGGGCTGAGAAGAACGCGCCGGGCGCAGCCTGCGAGATCGCGGCGCTGAGCGCCCGCCTCCGCGCCCCGCGCGGGCCCGTCTGCGGCCTCTCGCTCGACCGGCCGCGCCTCATGGGCGTGCTCAACGTGACGCCTGACAGCTTCTCGGACGGCGGCGACTTCGCCGCAGAGGACGCCGCCATCGCGCACGGCCGCGCCATGGCCGAAGCCGGCGCCGACATCGTCGACGTGGGCGGCGAATCGACCCGGCCCGGCGCGCAGGCGCCGAGCGAAGCGGAAGAATTGCAGCGGGTGGTCCCCGTGGTGCGCGCGCTGGCCGGCGACGGTCTTCTGGTCTCGGTCGACACCCGCCGCGCCGCGGTGATGGAGGCGGCGCTCGCGGCCGGGGCGCGTATCGTGAACGACATCAGCGCGCTCGGCCACGACGCGGAGGCCCGCGCCGTCGTCGCCCGGCACGGCGCCTGGGCCGTGCTCGCCCACATGCTGGGCACGCCCGAGACGATGCAGCGCGGGCCACGCTACGACGACGCGAGCCTCGACGTCTTCGACGCGCTCGCGGCCAGCGTGGCGGCGGCGGAGGCGACCGGGATTCCGCGCAGCAGGATCATCGTCGACCCCGGCATCGGCTTCGGCAAGAAGGCGCGCCACAACCTCGAGATCCTGCGCGACTGCGCGCTCTTCCACGGCCTCGGCTGCCCGCTGCTGGTAGGCGTCTCGCGCAAGAGCTTCATCGGCCGGCTCAGCGCCGGCGAGGCGCCCAAGGCCCGGCTGCCGGGCTCGCTCGCGGCGGGGCTGCACGCGCTCGGCGAAGGTGCGCACATCCTGCGGGTGCACGACGTGGCCGAGACCCGCCAGGCGCTCGCCATGTGGCGCGGCATCCGGGACCCCGTAGCGGAGGCCCCCCGATGAGCGGCCGCAAGCTCTTCGGCACCGACGGCATCCGCGGCGTCGCCAACCGGGAGCCGATGACCGCCGAGACGGTGATGAAGGTGGGCGCCGCCGCCGGCCACCTCTTCCTGCGCGGCGACCACCGCCACCGCGTCCTCATCGGCAAGGACACGCGGCTCTCGGGCTACCTCTTCGAGAACGCGCTGACGGCGGGCTTCATCTCGGTCGGCATGGACGTGGTCCTGGTCGGCCCCATGCCGACGCCGGCGGTGGCGATGCTGACCCGCGCGCTCCGCGCCGACCTCGGCGTGATGATCTCCGCCTCGCACAACCTCTTCGCCGACAACGGCATCAAGATGTTCGGGCCGGACGGCTACAAGCTCTCCGACGAGACGGAGGCGCGGATCGAGGCGGGCGTGGCCGCCGGCACACCCGCGCCGGCGGGACCGGAAGCGCTCGGGCGCGCGCGCCGCCTCGACGACGCCGAGGGCCGCTACATCGAGTTCGCGAAGAACAGCGTCTCGGGTCCGCTCGGTCTCCAGGGCAGGCGCATCGTCGTCGACTGCGCCAACGGCGCCGGCTACAAGGTGGCGCCCACCGTGCTGTGGGAGCTCGGCGCCGACGTGGTCGAACTCGGCACCGAGCCCGACGGGCTCAACATCAACCGGGGCTGCGGCTCCACCGACACCGCCGCGCTCGCCCGGCGGGTGACCGAGAGCGGCGCGGACATCGGCATCGCGCTCGACGGCGACGCCGACCGCGTCGTGGTCTGCGACGAGAGCGGCGTCGTGGTCGACGGCGACCACATCATGGCGCTGATCGCCTCAAGCTGGGCCGAGGCCGGGCGGCTCCGGGGCGGCGGCGTGGTCGCGACGGTGATGTCCAACCTCGGCCTCGAGCGCTACCTGCAGGGGATCGGCCTCACGCTCGCACGCACCCGCGTGGGCGACCGCTACGTGGTCGAGCACATGCGGGCGCACGGCTTCAACCTGGGCGGCGAGCAGTCCGGCCACATCGTCATGAGCGACCACGCGACCACCGGCGACGGCCTGCTGGCGGCGCTCCAGGTGATGGCGGCGCTGGCCGCGACGGGGCGGCGCGCGAGCGACATCGCCCGCCTCTTCGAGCCGCTGCCCCAGGTGCTGCGCAACGTGCGCGTCGCGGGCGCGGACCCGCTCGAGGACGCCCGGGCGAAGGCCGCGATCGCCGAGGGCCACGCGAGGCTGGGGGAAGGCGGCCGCCTGCTCATCCGCAAGTCCGGCACCGAGCCGGTCATCCGCCTGATGGCGGAAGGCGACGACGCGGCCCTGGTCTCGGCGGTGGTCGACGACGTGGCCTCGGCGGTGGCGGACGCGGCCGGCGACGCCGCAGCGCAATGAAGGGCCGGGTGCTCATCGCCGCCGGCTCGGATTCGGGCGGCGGCGCCGGCATCCAGGCCGATATCAAGACCGTCACCGCGCTCGGCGGCTATGCCGCGACCGCGATCACCGCGCTCACCGCGCAGGACACCAGGACCGTCCACGCCGTCCATCCCGTGCCGGCGGCGTTCGTCGCCGAGCAGATGCGCGTGGTCCTCGCCGACATCGGCGCCGACTGCATCAAGACCGGGATGATCCACAGCGTGCCCATCATCGAGGCGGTGGCCGAGAGCGTGGCGGCGCACGGCGCAGGCGTGCCGCTGGTGGTCGATCCCGTGCTCGTGGCCAAGGGGGGCGCTGCGCTGCTGGAGCCCTCGGCCATGGACGCGCTCGCCACCGCGCTGATCGGCCGGGCCACCCTCGTCACCCCCAACATACCGGAGGCCGAGCGGCTGACCGGGCTCGGCATCGCCACGGTGGACGACATGGCCCGCGCCGCCGAGCGGCTTCACCGGCTCGGGCCGGAGGCCGTGCTGGTCAAGGGCGGCCACTTGGATTCGGACCGGATCACCGACCTCCTGAGCCATCCCGGCGGGATCGAGCGCTTCGAATCGGCCAGGATCGAGAGCCGCCACACCCACGGCACCGGCTGCACGCTGGCCACCGCCATCGCCACCGGGATCGCGCAGGGGATGGGCCTGGCCGACGCGGTGGCGCGGGCGCGGCGCTACCTGCTGCGGGCGATCGAGGCCGCGCCCGGCCTCGGCGCCGGCCACGGCCCGCTCAACCACGCCGTGACGGTCACGCCCGAAGCATAGGCGCGGGCGCGGCAACCATCAGCCGGTGCCGTGCTTGCCGATCCACTCGCGCAGCGCCTCGTCGATCCGCGTCTGCCAGCCGCGGCCGCCGGCCTTGAAGTGATCGATCACCTCCGGCGAGAGACGGATCGTGGTCGACACCTTGGGCCTTGCGAGCGGCGGCCGGCCCCGGCGAACCCTCGCCTTGGCGAATTTCTCCGGCCAATCGCCTCGGGAAAGGTCCGGCGCGTCATCCCGGTCGGAGTCTGGGGCCGTAGAGTGCTCTTTCCCGCTCATAATTAATATTACTACATTAAATCGAATTCAATCCCAAATTCGACAATCGCGGGCGGGCGCAAGTATCGGGTGGCCGGGGGCGCGGGCGGCCCCTAAGTTGGCGCCATGAGAGAGAACGCAGCCGACACAGCAGACACCGCCATCGCGCGGAACGCGCGCGATTACGCCCGCATCGAGGCCGCGATCCTCTACCTAGAGGCGCACTTCCGCGAGCAGCCGACGCTCGACGAGGTGGCCGGGGCGGCGGGCCTCAGCCCGCACCACTTCCAGCGCCTGTTCCGCCGCTGGGCCGGGATCTCGCCCAAGCGCTTCGGCCAGTTCCTGACGCTGGACTACGCCAGGGCACAGCTCGCGGCCTCGGCCTCGCTGCTCGATGCGGCCTACGACGCCGGACTCTCCGGCCCCTCGCGGCTGCACGACCTCTTCGTCACCTACGAGGCGATGAGCCCCGGCGCCTTCAAGCAGGGCGGCGCAGGCGTCGATATCGCCTGGGGCGTGCACCCGAGCCCCTTCGGCCCCTGCTTCGTGGGTCTCACCGGGCGCGGCATCTGCGCATTGGGCTTCGCCGACGGCGATGGCGCGGAAGACGTCGGTGGCGTGCGCGCGGAGTTCGAGGGCCGCTGGCCGGCGGCGCGCTTCCGCGAGGAGCCCGAGGCCACCGCCGCCGTCGCAGCGCACATCTTCGGCGGGCAGCCGAGCGGAAACGAGCCGCTCCGCCTCGTGGCGTGCGGCACCAACTTCCAGCTCAAGGTGTGGGAGGCGCTGTTGCGCATCCCGCCCGGCCGCGTCACCTCCTACCAGGCGCTGGCGCTGGCGCTTGGCCTTCCCCGGAGCGCGCGGGCCGTCGGCGGCGCTGTCGCGGCCAACCCGATCAGCTACCTGATCCCCTGCCACCGCGTGATCCGGCGCACGGGCCGCTTCTCGAACTACGAGTGGGGGCCTGCCCGCAAGCGCGTCATGCTGGGCTGGGAGGCCGCCCGCTTCGCCCCGGCGAGCGACGCCGCATAGAGCCGCATCGGGAAGGCTCAGGCTACCGTCACACGCATAGCGCCATGCCCGGTTCGGTCATTGCGGCCCGCTCGAATGAGCCACATGATCGACGCCGGTAGGCACGGATGAGGGAGCCGGCTTCCTCCCGTGCCGCGGCAATTTGCGAGCGCAAGAGGCTTGGAAATGGGCTTTCTTTTCAGACTTTTGCTTCGTGCCTTTCTGTCGGATTCTCAGCCGAAGCGCAGGTACGGGGGTCGCGCCAAGACCGGGGCGCTGAGACCCGGCGCAAGACTTGGCGGCAAGGCTTACGTCATCGACGGCGACACCGTCAGGGTGTCCGGGCAGAGGATTCGCCTCGCCGGTCTCGATGCGCCCGAAGTGGACCAGGTGGCGAAGCATCAGGACGGCTACTGGTTCAGGCAGGGCAAGCGCGTCAAGAGCGCCCTGATCAACGAGATCGGCGGGAAGGTCGTCAGCGTCACCGTCCACAGATACGACAGGTATGGCCGCGTCGTCGGCACGGTGATGCACGACGGCCGCGACATCGGCGAGTGGCTCGTCTGGAACGGCCATGCGATTGCGGCCTACGGCGAGCAGTACAGGCACGTGGAGCTCGACGCGCAGCGCCATCGGCGCGGGATGTGGGCCCACGCCGCGCGTTACGACCCGCGGACCTGGCGGCACGAGATACAAGCCGACTCTTGATCGTGCCGGCGTAATGCCGCGGGCACGCCGGGCTCAAGGGCGCGTCCGGCTGTAGAATTACCCCGTTGCTGCCAGCGTCCGAGGGTCTCGGCGCAGCCCGCCTAGGGGAACCTCAGCCGCCGTTCGCCTCCGCCTCGCGGATCATGCCGCGCAGCACCTTGGGCGTGAGCGGGAGGGAGTCGACCTTGATACCCAGCGGCTTGAGCGCGTCCTCCACCGCCGCGGCGATGGCCGGCGGCGCGCCCATGCGTCCGCCCTCGCCGCCGCCCTTGATGCCGTACTCGGTGAAGGGCGAGGGCGTCTCCACGTGGCCGACGCGGATGTCCACCGGCGTCTCCATCAGGGTCGGGTGCAGGTAGTCGCTGAGCAGCGCGTTATGGAGCTGGCCGCTCTCGTCGTAGTGGAAGTGCTCGTAGAGCGCGCTGCCGATGCCGTTGACGGTGCCGCCCCGCACGTGACCGGCGAGCGTCATCGGGTTGACCATGGTGCCGCAGTCGTGCACCGCCACGTAGTCGAGAAAGTCGATCTTGCCGGTCTCGACGTCCACCTCCACCACCGGGATGTGACACATGTGGCCGACGATCGGGTAGAAGATGCCGAGGTCGGTGCGGTCCTCCGACGGCATGGTCGTGACCGGGTGGTCGTAGACGTAGGCCGCGTCGATGCCGCTGGTGAGGTCGTGGTCCTCCGGCAGGTCGAGGCGGAAGTAGTGGGCGTGCAGCGCCACCTCGGCCAGCGTCTTCTCCTTGCCCGGCACGCCCTGGACGCCGATGGAGCCGGCGCGGAACTCGAGGTCGCTCGGGTCCGCCTCCAGCATGTGGCTGGCGACGCGCAGCATCTTCTCCTTGATGACGTCGGCGGCGCCGCTCACCGCGCCCGCGATCATCACCGTGAACCGGCTGCCCCCCGGCCCGGAGGAGTTGAAGCCCTTGTCGGAATCGGCGTAGCCGACGGAGATGTCGGCGGGGTCCATCTCCAGCTTCTCCGCCAGCACCTGCACCGCCATGGTCTCCGGACTGTTGCCCCAGAAGGGCGCGTTGAGCGTGATGAAGGCCTTGCCGGTGGGGTCGATGTTGACGGAGACGCTCTCGGGCGATGAGGAGAGCGTGAAGCCCGGGGTCTCGTTGGGGTTCCACATCCAGAACTCGGTGGCGCTGAAGACGCTCCGCTCCTGGCAGGTGGAGATGCCGATGCCGATGTAGCGGCCCTGCTCGCGCGCCGCGGCCTGCTTCTTGCGCCAGCCCTCGATGTCGATCATGCCGAGCGCCTCGTCGAGCACGGCCTGGTAGTTGCCGCTGTCGTACATGTTGCCGGTCGGCATGATGTAAGGGAACTGGTCCTGCTCGATCAGGTTGCGCCGGCGCATCTCGATCGGGTCGATGCCGAACTCCTCGCAGGCCGCGTCCACCAGGCGCTCGATCACGAAATTGCCGACCTCGGAGCCGAAGCCGCGATAGGCCCCCTGCTGGCACTTGTTGGTGAGCACGGCGGTGAGGTCGACCTCGACGCTGTTGATCTTGTAGGGGCCGGTCACCTGCGCCATGGCGTTGCCGTGCTGGCCGACGCCGTACTGGAAGTAGGCGCCGTAGTCGTCGACCACCTTGAGCCGCATGGAGAGCATGGTGCCGTCGCGCTTGAGCGCGAGCCTGGCGTCGTACAGGCGGTCGGAGCCGTGGGCGTCGCCGCTGGTCATGTTGTCGATGCGGTCTTCGAGGTACTTGACCGGGCGGCCCGCGGCGCGCGCGAGCGTGCCGGCCAGCGTACAGACCTTGTGGCAGAAGAGCTTGGAGCCGAAGCTGCCGCCGGCGTCGGTGGGCACGATGTTGAGCCGGTGCGGGTCCACCTTGAGCGAGACCGCGATCAGCCAGCCGACGTAGTTGTACATCGACGTATTGGCGTGGATCGTGAACTTGCCGGTGCCGCGGTCGTAGTGCGCGGTGGCGCCCACGGTCTCGATCGGCGTGCCGCCCGAGCGCGGCCAGCGCAGCCGGCGCTCGATCACCAGGTCGGCCTGCGCGAAGTCGTCGTCCACCGGGCCGAATTCGATGGTGCGCTGCATCGCGACGTTGCTGTCGCCGCGCCCGGGATGCAGCACGGCGTCGCCGGAGGAGGTCAGCGCGTCCTCGATGTCGACCACCGCGGGCAGCGGGTCGTACTCCACCTCGATCAGCTCGCAGGCGTCCTCGGCGATGTAGCGGCTCTCCGCCACCACCGCGGCCACCGCCTCGCCCACGTGGCGCACCTTGTCCACGGCGATGCAGTGCTGCGGCGTCGGCGGGCTGGAGAAGTCGGCGCAGGGGCCCGTGACCTCCGCCGCCTCGGCGCCGGTCATGACGCAGATCACGCCGGGCAGCGCCTCGGCCTTCGACTTGTCGATGGCGACGATGCGGGCGTGCGCGTGCGGGCTGCGCAGCACCGCGGCGTGCGCCATGTTGGGCAGCGACACGTCGTCGGCATAGGTGCCGGAGCCGGTGAGCAGGCGGGTGTCCTCCACCCGCTTCATGCTGTGGCCGATGGCGAAGTACTTGGACTTGGGCTTCTCGCGCTGGCGCGATTCGGGGATGTAGTGGCGTTCGCGGGTCATTGCCCCTCTCCCTGCATCTTCTCGGCCGCGGCCTGCACCGCCTCGACGATGGTCTGGTAGCCGGTGCAGCGGCAGAGCGTGCTCGAGATCGCCTCTCGGATCTCGTCCCGGCCGGCCGTCGGGTTGGACTCCAGCAGCTCGACCGCGCTCATCAGCATGCCCGGCGTGCAGAAGCCGCATTGCAGGCCGTGCTTCTCCCAGAAGGCCTCCTGCAGCGGGTGCATGTCGTCGGCGCTGCCGAGTCCCTCGATGGTGCGCACCTCCGCACCCTGAGCCTGGACCGCGAGCATCAGGCAGGAGCGCACGCTCTCGCCGTCGACCAGCACGGTGCAGGCGCCGCAGACGCCGTGCTCGCAGCCGACGTGGGTGCCGGTGAGCGCGAGCTTCTCGCGCAGGAAGTCGCTCAGCAGCATGCGCGGCTCGGCATCGGCGGCGCGGGGCTCGCCGTTGACGACAAGCTCGACGGTGCGTGGCGTCGTCATCTCCACCTCCCTTCAGTGGCAGCGGGAGGCGGCATCGGCGAGCGCGCGCCGGGTCAGGCTGCAC
The DNA here is from genome assembly GCA_022823305.1 of Alphaproteobacteria bacterium. Taxonomy (GTDB): domain Bacteria; phylum Pseudomonadota; class Alphaproteobacteria; order UBA828; family UBA828; genus WTGU01. Next base: position 16,855 of record JAJDXK010000148.1, on the reverse strand, counting down.
ACCAGATCGCGCCGATAGTCCGCGTCCGCGTGAAAATCCTCGCCCGGATCGAGACCCTCCGTCGCGGCCTCTGCCGCCTGGCGGAAGGCATCCTCGCCCGGTGCCGCGCCCTCGAGCGCGTCCTCGGCGGCGCGCGCCCGGTGCGGCCCGTCGCCGACGCCGGCACAGACGATGCGCACCCCGCTGCAGGTCCCGCCGTCGAGCGTCATGGTCGCGCCCGCGGCGACATAGGCGAAGTCGCCCTTGCGCGGGCTCACCTCGTGGAAGCCCGCGCCCTGGCCCGCCGGCGCCTGCGGCATGCGGACCTCGACCAGGAGCTCGTCGGCGCGGGCCGCTGTCGACAGCATGCCGGTGAAGAAGTCCCCGGCGCCGACGCTGCGCGTGCCGGACGCGCTCTGCAGCACCATCTCCGCATCGCTCGCCAGCACCACCGCCGGCATCTCCGACGCCGGGTCGTTGTGGCAGAGGTTGCCGCAGAGGGTGCCGCGGTTGCGGATCGGCCCGTGGGAAACGTAGGGATAGGCCTCGGCCATCAGCGGCGAGGCCTCGCGCACCGCCGCCGATTCCAGCACCGCCCTGTGGCGGGCCAGCGCGCCGATGCGGAGCCGGCCGTCCTCCAGGGACACATGGTCGAGCCCCGGCAGGCGGTTGATGTCGATCAGCACCGCCGGGTGCAGCGCCCGCAGGTTCAGCATGGGCACCAGGCTCTGGCCGCCCGCCAGCACCTTGGCCCCCTCGCCGTGCTCGGCCAGCAGCGCGAGCGCCTCGTCCAGGGTCTCCGGACAGTGATAGTCGAACGGTGGCGGTTTCATCCAGTACCTCCCTTGTTCCGTCCCGCCGCCCGGTGGCGGAACGGCACGGGGCCGCAGTCTAGAGCAAGCCCGCACGCTCTGCCATGGCGGGAAGGGAAGCAGCGGATACGCACGCGTCGGCGCCCGTTTCCCTGCGGCGTGGCCCGCGAAGTCAAGGAGCGCATGAAGGCGCTCGTTCTGTCGGACGAGATGCCCGATCCTCGGGATATCGCGCTGCTCTCTCTGGCGGATGCCTGCAACATTCTTCCGGATATCTTCCCTGGAGACGTGATAGAAAGCGGGCAAGCGCGGATCAAGCAACTCCGCAGCATGGACTTGCCCGGACGCGACGTGGTCGGCGCCGTCGCCGAGATCGAGCGCATCATCGTGGCCTCCCATGCGCGCGGGGCATATTGACACTGCGCGAGCGGCTCATAATGGTGGGATTTCCTTAAACAGTCCTTCAATGAGCGTTCTTGGCAAGCGGTGCGGGTGAAGAGAACAAGTCAAGAAGGTCGTGATGCAAGAGAACGACGCAGAAGCAGAAACGGCGGCAGAAGCAAAAGCAGAAGCAGCGCCAGAAACAGAGCTGGCATACGCAAGGCCCTACAAGCTCCTCGTCGTGGACGACGAACCCGACCTGGAACGTCTCGTTCTGCAGCAGATGCGCCGGGAAATTCGCCGCAAGAAGTACGAGTTCGTCTTCGCTCACAATGGCATCGAAGCTCTCGAATGCCTCGGTGAGGATCCGGGCATCGACCTGGTGGTCTCGGATATCAACATGCCGAAGATGGACGGACTTACTCTCCTGGAAAAGATTCCGGAAGTGCAACCCGACGTTCGCTCCGTGATCGTCTCGGCCTATGGGGACATGAAGAACATTCGTACCGCAATGAACCGGGGCGCTTTCGATTTCGTGACGAAACCCATCGATTTTGCAGACTTGCGAGTGACCATAGAGCGGACCTTGCGCAACCTGATCGCGTGGAGAGAGGCAACCGAATCACGGGAGCAGCTTCTGGCGATCCAGAAAGAACTGGACGTCGCCAGAAAGATGCAACAGTCGATCCTTCCCACTGTCTTTCCCGAAGGGCCTCGATACCAGGTGTTTGGAAGCATGGAGCCCGCTCGCGAGGTGGGCGGCGACTTCTTCGACATCATGAACCTCGATAGAGGGCGCATTGGAGTCGCGATTGCTGACGTATCCGGCAAGGGCGTTCCCGCCGCCCTCTTCATGATGTCGTGCCGAACCCTCCTGAAGGGTGCGGCCATCGGCGCCCCCGGTCCCGGCGCCGTGCTGCGTGAGGTCAACGAACTTCTCAACCAGGACAATGAAGCGCAGATGTTCGTGACGGTGCTTTACGCGATCTTCGATCCGGCAAGCGGGGAATTCGTGTACGCCAACGGAGGTCACAATTTTCCCCTGGTCGTTCATACCGACGGAAGCTCCAGGGAATTACCGGGAACTGGCGGAATCGCGCTCGGGGTCCTGTCCGATATCGACTACGACGAAGCCACGCTCCACCTCGCGCCCGGTGAATCCGTCGTGCTCTATACCGATGGCGTTACCGAAGCCGAGAACGACAAGCCGGAGCTGTTCGAAATCGAGCGGCTGCGTCAGGTCTTCGAAGGCGTGCCACCGAAGAACGCCGAAGAAGCGAACAACGCGGTTTTCGAGGCCGTGCACAATTTCGCCGGCAGCACACCCCAGTCTGACGACATCACCTGCATAACGCTCTATCGGTCCGAAGCGGACGGGTGAATGCATGCTCGTTCCCCGCACCTACGGGACGGAGGGGCGCGCGAGGCGCGCGGGCCGCCTTGGCTCGGCCCTCCTGATGGGGGCGCTCATCGCGCTTGCGGGAAGCGCGGCGGCGCGGGCGGATGAGCCGGGGGTTTCCGACCGGCAGATCCTCTTCGGACAGTCCGCCGCCTTCAGCGGACCCGCCCGGGACCTGGGCAGGAACATGCGGCTCGGCATCGAGGCGGCGTTCGAGGAAGCGAACCGGCAGGGCGGCGTGCACGGGCGGAGGCTCGTGCTTCAGTCCCTCGACGACGGTTACGAGCCGGAAGCCGCGATAGCCAACACCCGCCGGCTGATCGCGGAGGACGGGGTCTTCGCCCTGATAGGCGCCGTCGGCACGCCGACCTCGCGCTCCGCCACACCCATCGCCGCCGAAGCGGGCGTTCCTTACCTCGCGCCCTTCACCGGCGCCGCGTTCCTGCGCGACGCCAGATGGCGGAACGTGATCAATCTGCGCGCGTCCTACTACCAGGAAACCGAGGAAATGGTCTCCCGCCTGATCGGGGACCTGGGCATCGACCGGATCGCCGTCATCTACCAGGACGACTCCTTCGGCCAGGCCGGCTATCAGGGGGTGCTCCAGGCACTTGACCGACGCGGGCTGAAGCCTGCGGCGATCGGGGTCTATCCGCGCAACACCACCGCCGTGAAGACGGCCCTGCTCGACATTCGCGGCTCCGATCCGGGAGCGGTCGTCCTGGTCGGGGCCTACAAGCCGGTCGCCGCGCTGATCGCCTGGGCGCGGCACGTCGGCTTCGATCCGGTCTTCCTGACGATCTCCTTCGTCGGCAGCAACGCTCTGGCGAGAGAGCTCGGCAGCGCAGGCGCCGGCGTCTTCGTGACCCAGGTGGTGCCTTTTCCCGACGGTGACGAGCCCGCCGTCACCCACGACTATCGTCGGGCGCTCGCGGCCCATGCGCCCGAGGTCGAGCCGGGCTTCGTCTCCTTCGAAGGCTACCTGGCGGGCCGCCTCGCGATCGAGGCTCTCGACCTCTGCGGCCGCGAGCTCGACCGGGCCTGCGTTCTCGACAATCTGCGCCGCGCCGACGCCATCGATATCGGAGGCTTCCGGCTTCGCTACGGCGACGAGGACAATCAGGGGTCGGACGCCGTCTTCGTCACCGTGATCGCCGGGGACGGCCGTTACCACCCGATCGACACGCTTCGGCTCGCCACACAGCAATGACGACGCTCGCGCGACGGTTGCTTGACAGTCGCTATCGGCTCTCGACCCAGCTCTACCTGGGTATCGGGGGTGCCGTCGCGCTCACTGTCGTCGCCAGCCTGGTCGGTCTCTTCTTCTTCGATCACGTCGGCGAGGTCCAGCGCCGCGTCAACGAGGGCAGCGTGCCCGAGATGGTGACGGCCTTCGGCGTGGCCCAGCAGAGCGGTGCCCTGGTTGCCGCCGGGCCGCGGCTCACGGCTTCGGCGACGCCGGAGGAACTTGCCCGAACCGTCGAGGACATCTCGCACGACCGGCAAGCCTTCGAAGCGCAGGTGGCGGCACTGCCGGATCAGGGTGCGAACGTGGCGCGTTTCGAACGCATTCGTGAGCAGGGCAGCGCGTTGGTCGCCAATGTCAGGGCCATCGAGGAGTCGGTGGCCGAGGGCTTCCTGCTGGCGGAGCGCAGCCACACGTTGCGCGTCGAAATCGAAACGCTGCAGAGAGAGCTCGCGGACGCGCTGATCCCGGCCATCGACGACCAGCTGTTCTATGCCATGACGGGGTATCGGGAACTCGGTGAGGCGCCGGCACCGCGTGCGGCGCACATGTCCGAAGAGGAGTTCTCCCGATACCGCCACATGGCGGGACTGCAAGCCGACGCCACGATCGCGATCCAGCTTCTCGCGAGCGCCTTCGACCTCTCCGACACCGCCCTGCTGGAGCCGCTCCGGGAGCGCTTCGAGGCCTCTGCCGGCAAGATCGAGCGCGGCTTGTCGGCCCTGGGACCCATGCCGCTGCGCCGGAAGATCGAGCCCGCACTGTCCCGACTCGTCCACCTGGGACTCGGTGAGGATCAGGGCTTCGACCTGCGTGCCCGGGAGCTCGTCCTTGCCGAGCGCGAGACGGAATTGCTCGCGTCCAACAGCAACCTCGCCCTCGAGCTCGCGGCCGAGGCGGAAGGCCTGGTCGGCGCGGCGCGCGAGAGCGCCCAGGATGCGGCTCAGGCTTCCTCGACGGCAATCCTCACGGGGCGCAACCTTCTGCTTGCGATCAGCGTGGTCAGCATCGTCGGGGCGGCGCTGATCTCCTGGCTCTTCGTCGGTCGCGTGCTGATGCGCCGTGTCGGGCGGCTCTCGGATCGGATGCGCCGGATGGCCGACGGCGACATCGAGGCCGAGGTGGTGGTAGACGGGCGGGGCGAGGTTGCGGAGATGGCCGCCGCCCTCGAGGTCTTTCGACGCCACGCGCTCGAGGTGCAGCGGCTGAATCTGGTCGAGAAGCTGGCCGAGGAGCTCAAGGGCAAGAACGAGCAGCTCGAGGACGCGCTCGCAAACCTGCGGCGAGCGCAGGACCAGATCGTCATGCAGGAGAAGCTTGCGGCGCTCGGCGAGCTCACCGCAGGCGTGGCGCACGAGATCCGGAACCCGCTGAACTTCGTCAAGAACTTCTCGGACGTGACGGAGCAGTTGCTGGAGGAGCTCCTCGAAGAGCTGCAGGAGCTCCTCCCCGAGGCGGAGGACGGGAAGGAGGACGAGCGCAGCACGCTGATCCGGGAGATCAGCGCCGACATCACGGAAAACCTCAGGCTGATTCGGGAGCACGGCGAGCGCGCCAATCAGATCGTGCAGCACATGCTCAGCATGGGCCGGGGCACGGGCGGCCGGGAGCCGACGGACATCAATGCCCTGCTCGACGAGCACGTGCGGCTGGCCTATCACAGCGCCCGCGCAAGCGATGACAGCTTTCAGCTCGACATCGTCCAGGACTTCGATCCGGCGGTGGGGTCGCTCGACGTGGTCTCCCAGGACGTGGGCCGCGTCTTCCTGAACCTGGTCGGCAATGCCTGCCAGGCGACTGCCGAAAGGCGGCGCGATGCGGAAGATTCGGGAGAGGGCGCCTACGAGCCGACGCTCACTCTCGTCACCCGGCGTTCCGAAGACGGGATCGAGATTCGCGTCAGGGACAACGGGAGCGGGATCCCGCAGGACATCATCGACGACATCTTCAACCCCTTCTTCACGACCAAGCCGCCCGACCAGGGCACCGGCCTGGGCCTCGCGCTGTCGAGCGACATCGTTCGCCAGCACGGAGGCCACATCAGGGTGGAGTCCGAACCCGGCGCGTTCACCGAAATGATCGTCACCCTGCCCGCGGAGCCGCCTCCCCTGCCGGATGACGACGCGACCGGCGACGAGGCGGCGTCCGGGAACGGGGACCCCCCGGAGTCTCCGTCGCCTTCGTGAGGTAAAGCAGGACGCCGCTCTTCAGGCATGCCGCATCGGCGAGGACGAATGGGCGCACCCGGAATGACGTCGACGACGAGACGAAGCGTCCTTCGACTGGGCCTCGCCGGATGCCTGATGGGCCTCTGCTGGCCCCGGCCCGGTGCGGCGTCGTCATCGGGTGTGACCGACGGCGAGATCGTGCTCGGCATGTCCGCCGCATTCTCCGGCCCCTCCCGCGGTCTCGGCATAGAGCTCTTCCGCGGGGCCAGCGCCTACTTCGAGCACGTCAACCGCCAGGGCGGCGTCAGAGGCCGAAGAATCGTCCTCAGAACCTATGACGACGGCTATCAGCCGGACCCCTCGGTCAAGAACACCATGACCCTGATGCTGGAGGACGAGGTTTTCTCCCTGTTCGGCTATGTCGGAACGCCGACGGTCACGCGCGTTCTTCCCATGCTCAAGAAGTTTCAGGAGAGGCGGATCTATCTCTTCTTTCCCTTCACCGGTGCGCAGCCGCAGAGGGAGCCGCCATACGGCGACTTCGCCTTCAATCTGCGTGCCTCCTACCGGCAGGAGACCGCCGGCCTCGTTCAGAACTTCGTCGGGATCGGCCGCAAGCGGATCGCGGTCTTCTATCAGGCGGACGCTTACGGCCGCAGCGGCTGGGCCGGCGTGCGCCGGGCCCTGAAACCCTTCGGCGAGCGCATCGTCGGCGAGGCGACCTACAGGCGCGGCTCGAAGTTCACGGGCATCATGCGTGACCAGGTGGAGATCCTGAAGGCAGCGCGCCCGGATGCGGTCATCTGCATCGGCGCCTACGCGGCATGCGCCGCGTTTCTCCGCGATGCGGTGGATCTCGGGTTGCGTGTGCCCATTGCCAACGTGTCCTTCGTCGGAAGCGAGAACCTCCTCAATCTCATCACGCAGGGGCGCGACGACGGAAAGCGCTACACCGAACTGCTGGTGAACTCGCAGGTCGTGCCCAGCTACCACGACGTGGCGATCCCGGCAGTCGGGCAGTACCAGGAATTGATGGCGCGATACGACCCCCAGCCTCCCCGGGAGCTGCTGAGAGAGGACTACACCCCCTTCTCGCACAGCTTCGTCAGCCTGGAGGGCTTCCTCAACGCCAAGGTGATGGTCGAGATACTGGACCGCCTCGGAGACAGGCCGGAGAGAAGCGCTCTCCAGGACGCCGTCTTCAGCATAAGGGATTTCGATCTCGGGATCGGGGAGCTGGTGTCGTTCGGGCCGGAGCGCCGCCAGGGCTTGCAGAAGGTCTACTACACCGTGGTCGACGAGGGCCGCTTCATTCCCCTGGACAGCTGGAAAGACAGGTTTGGCTGACATGAAGATCCAACTGGCTGACATGAAGATCCAGAAGCTCTTCCGAAAGACCCTGTTCGGTGTCTTTTTCCTGTTCGGCGTGATCGGCGTATCGACATCGGTTCTCTGCATCTACACCGTCGATACGCACCTGTCCGAAGAGTATGAATCGAACAGCAGGGACATCGCGAAGACGATCGCCGATGCCAGCGTCGATATCCTGCTGAACAGGAATCTGACAGCCCTCCAGTCCCTGATCGACCAGTTCGTCGAGATTCAGGGCATCAGCTACATCTACATCACCAGCGAAACGGGGGAGTTTCTGGCCCACACCTTCGTCCCGGGAATTCCGGAAGAGATCAGGACCGGAGACCCCACCAGCACGGTGACCGTGGAGCGCAGCCTGCCGGGCATGGGCGATTTCGTCGAGGTCGCCAGTCCGATCCTGGTGGGCGTCGCCGGCGCGGTCCACGTCGGCATGGACACCGGACTGGTCGCGTTGAAGGTCCAGAGGGCGATCGGCCAGCAGGTCTATCTCATCTCCATCATATTCGTCGTCGGCATTCTCGCGGCGATCTGGCTCGTCGGCCAGGCATCCAGGCCGGTTGACGGAGTCCTCGCCTTCGCGGTGAAGCTCGCACGCGATCGCAAGGCCGACAGCAAAGGCAGCGAGAAGCTGCTCGCGCGCAACGACGAGGCGGGCGAGCTGGCGCGCCTCTTCCTCCACTTCTCGCGGGCGATGGATCGAGACAAGGCGGGCGGAATTCCGCAGCCGGATCCGAAGGGGTAGACTCCCGGTGGCTCATTCACGCGTGGCAGCGATCCTCTATTGCACGGTCCTGCAGGTCTGCTTCGGGACCGTCTACGCGTGGAGCTTCTTCCAGACGCTTCTGGTGAGGCAGCTCGGCTGGTCGTTCACGGACACGGCGCTCGCCTTCAGCATCACGATCTTTTCGCTTGGCATGTCCGCCGCGGGAGCGGGCATCGTTCTGCCCAGGGTCGGCCCGCGAAGGCTGGCACTTGCCGGCAGCGTGATGTTCTCGGGCGGCTACATGATTGCGGGCCTCGCCCTTCAGCTCGACAGCCTCGCGCTCTTCTATCTCGGTTACGGCGTGATCGGCGGCGCCGGGATCGGGCTCGGCTACGTCACCCCTGTCGCCACGGTGGCGAAGTGGTTCCCGGACAAGAAGGGGCTGGCGACGGGCATCGTTGTCATGGGCTTCGGGATCGGCGCGGTGGTGCTCAGCAAGGGGCTGGCACCGCTGCTGGTGGTGCAGACGAAAGGAGACCTTCCGCTCCTCTTCGTCTGGCTTGGCGTGGTGTTCGCCGCTGTCCTGATCCCGTGCAGCCTGGCGCTGCGGGACCCGCCCGAGACGCTCGCACGCCGCCTCCAGCCCGTCGAGGCCGCGGGCGAGCCCGATGAGCCGGACTCGACCGCACGCTGTCTCTACTCCGGCGAGTTCGCCGTCATGTGGCTCGTCTTCTTCTTCAACATTGCCGCGGGCATCGCCGTCATCAGCTTTCAGTCGCCGCTGCTCCAGGACGTGTGGGGACTGGCCGACCCGAGCGTGGAGCCGGAAACGCTTGCCGAGTACGGCGCGACGCTGATTGCCGCCAGCTCGCTCTGCAACGGATTCGGGCGGCTCTTCTGGGGATTGCTGTCCGACCGCATCGGCCGCATCCGCGTGTTCAGGATCCTGCTGGCCAGCCAGATGATCGTGTTCGGCATCCTTATGACGGAACGCGATCCGTGGATATTCTCGGCTCTCGTCTGCTACATCATGCTGTGCTTCGGCGGCGGCTTCGCGACGATGCCCTCTTTCGTTCTCGATGTCTTCGGCGCGCGCAAGATGTCTGCCGTCTACGGCGTCATGCTGACCGCCTGGGCGGCGGCGGGCGTCTGCGGCCCCCTCTACATCGGCTATCTCAAGGACCAGTATCCCGACCGCGCCATCATCTACTGCTTCCTGATCGGCGTGCTGATCCTGGGTCTCGGGTTCGTGTTCTCCTACCTGTTGAGCGACAGGCGCATCCGGCTGCAACGGCCGAGCGTGGAAAGCACGCTGCGCGAACACGGCATCGTGACGCCGCGTCGCGAGTTCACGCGCACATGAGCCTTCCGCCACGCGGCCAGGCGAGCGCACGCCCACGGGGATTCCCGTGAGCGAGATTTCGGACAGGTGCTTGAGATGAATGGTCGGAGTGAGTGGATTTGAACCACCGACCCCCGCCTCCCGAAGACGGTGCTCTACCAGGCTGAGCTACACTCCGACCGGGGATGCGCGACGGCAGGGGCGAGCCCCGCCCGGCGCGCGCTCCTTATAGCCCCAGGCCCCGGCCGCCGGCAAGCGAGGCGGCGCCTCCCGCTCAGAGCGCAGGTCGCCTGTCCGCCCAGGGCCTCGCCTGCTCGAAGGCGCGGGCCGCCTGCAGCACGGCGAGGTCGGCGAAGCGCCGGCCCACGATCTGCAAGCCCACGGGGAGGCCTGCGCCGGTGAAGCCGCAGGGCACCGAGGCGGCCGGGTTCTGGCTGAAGTTGAAGGGGTAGGAGAACTCGGCCCACATGATCCAGTCCCAGGGGTGCGCGGGCCAGTGTTCGGGCTGCAGCCGCTCCGCCGGGAAGGCCGGCACGGAGACCGCCGGCGTCAGCAGCAAGTCCCAGTCCTCGAAGAAGCGGTGCACCGCCTCGACGTAGGCGAGCTTGCGCGCCCGCGTCTCCAGATAGGTTGCGCCGCTCACCCCGTCGGCCGCGCGGATGCAGGCGACCAGACCGGGGTCCATCCGGTCCTCGTGCTCGGCGAGGAAGGGACGGTAGGCGTGGAGGTGGATGGGCCAGAGCAGGCGGATGATCTCCGGCCCGTCGGGGCCGAAGGGCACCTCCGGGCTCTCCACCGTGCAGCCGAGCGACTGGAACGCCTCCGCCGCGTCCTGCACCAGTGCCGCCACGTCTTCGTCCACCCTGGCGTGCCCGAGGTCGGGGCTGTAGGCGACCCTGAGGCCCGCGATCCCCTCCTCGAGCAGGGCGGGGTAGTCGGCGGGCCCGGCCTCCAGGCTGGTGTGGTCCCACGGGTGCGGCCCCGCCATCGCCTGCAGCATCAGCGCGGAATCGGCCACGGTGCGGGTCATCGGCCCGACGTGGGAGACCTGGTCGTTGTTGGGCACCGGCCAGTTGGGCACCCGCCCGTAGGTGGGCTTGAGGCCGAAGATGCCGCTGAAGTGCGCAGGCATGCGGATCGAGCCCGCGCCGTCCGAGCCCTGGTGCAGCGGCCCGTAGCCGGCCGCAGCCGCGGCGCCCGCGCCTGCCGAGGAGGCGCCGGCGTTGTAGCCCTCCTTCCAGGGGTTATGGGTGATGCCGCTGAGCGGGCTGCGGCTCACCCCGGACCAGCCGAACTCCGAGGTGGTGGTCTTGCCGAGGACGATGGCCCCGGCCTCCTCCAGCCGCGGGATCACCGGCGCGTCCACCGCGGGCACGTGGCCCTTGAGCGCATTCGAGCCGCGCTCGGTGGGGATGCCCGCGGTCTCGGTCAGGTCCTTGATGGTGACCGGCAGGCCGAAGAGCGCGCCCGCCGCCTCGCCCTTCATCAGCGCATCTTCCGCCCGGTGCGCGGCGTCGCGCGCGCGCTCGGCGGCGAGCGTCGCGAAGGCGTTGATGCGGGGCTCGCAGGCCTCGATGCGGGCCAGCACCGCGTCGATCAGCTCGACGGGAGAGAGCGCCTTGCTGCGGATGAGCGGGCTGAGCTCGGTGGCGGGCGTGAAGCAGAGATCGTCGGTCACCGTCGGCTCCTCGGCGGTCGTTGGGCGGGGCTAGGGTCGGGGATCATGGCGGCTGCGGCCCGCCCTGTCATCCCGCCCTCCTGCCGCCACGATTCGAATCTCTCATCCCACCTCCCCCTGTCCCCCCTCCCCCAAAGGCGGAGGGGGGGACGTGGCTGCGCCGGCCTGCTCTCCCTCTCTGCCCCTGGGGGCGGAGAGGGTCGGGGTGAGGTGGGGGAGTTGCAGATCTTGACCGTGGTGAGAATTGCGCGCTAACCGATCCGGGTCTCGCGCAGCACGTCCTCGTCGAGCAGGGCGCCGAGGCCGGGGCGGTCGGGCAGCACCAGCCAGCCGTCTGCGTCGGTCTCGATCGCCTCCCGCAGGCAGAAGTCGCGCCGCGCCGGTACCCAGTCGGGCGGGTCGAAGGGGAATTCGAGCCAGGGCGCACCGCCCGTGCCCACCGTGAGGTGCGCGTTGGCCAGCAGGATGAGGCCGCTGCCCCAGGTGTGCGGCGTGAACTCGAGGCCGGCCCGCCGCGCCGCCCGGGCGATGCGCGCGAGCCCGGTGATGCCGCCGGTGAAGGCGCAGTCCGGCTGCAGCACGTCGAGGCAGCGGCGCTCGATCAGGGTGTGGAACTCGTGGGCCTCGCGGGTCACCTCGCCGCCGGCGATCCTGACGTGTGCCTCCCAGCGCAGCGCCGCCATGCCGGCGTAGTCGCCCCGGTGCAGCGGCTCCTCCATCCAGTAGATGTCGAGCGCGCCGAGCGCGCGCGCCACCTCGCGCGCGGTGGCGAGCTCCCACGGCGGCGCGGTGTCCCAGGGCATGCGCCAGCCCTGGTTGCAGTCGACCATGAGCGCGATGTCGGGCCCCACCGCATCGCGCACGGCGGCGACGCAGGCCAGGTCGCGGCGCCAGTCGTCGGTGGAGAGCCTGAGCTTGATGGCGCGGAAGCCCCGCGCGACCAGCGCCTGCGCGAGCTCCCGGCTCGCCGCCTCGTCGCGCCTCAGCCCCGTCGAGGCATAGGCGCGCACGCGGTCGTCCTCGCCGCCGAGCAGGCGGAACACCGGGCGGCCCTCGATCTTGCCGCGCAGGTCCCAGAGCGCGATGTCGAAGGGCCAGTAGCGCCCGTGGTGGAAGCAGAGGTTCTCGAGCACGGCGTGGTGGCGCTCGATCTCGCGCGGGTCGCGGCCGATGAAGAGGTCGGCGTGGTCGGCGAAGTCGCCCATGGTGTCGTTCGCGGCGACCCCCTCCAGCCCCTCGTCGGTGCGGACGCGCGTGAGTGCGATCGTGAAGCTCGCGCGCGGCCGGCTGTCCCACGAGACCGGCACGGGCGGGTCGAGCGGGATGCGGTGGCGGGTGATCTCGATCGCGGCAATCTTCATGGGTCAGAGCAGGTCGCGCAGGACGGGGATCAGCGGCGCATCCGCGGGCGGCATGGGGAAGTCGCGCAGCCGCGCCGGCCGCACCCAGCGAAGCTCCTGCCCTTCCCTCGCCACCGCCGTGCCGTGCCAGACGCGGCAGACGTAGAGCGGCATGAGCAGGTGGAAGTCGTCGTAGCCGTGGGAGGCGAAGGAGAGCGGCGCGAGGCAGCTCTGCTCGGTGTCGATCCCGAGCTCCTCGCGCAGCTCGCGGATCAGCGCCTGCTCCGGCGTCTCGCCGCCGGCCACCTTGCCGCCGGGGAACTCCCACAGCCCCGCCATGGCCTTGCCTTCGGGGCGCCTCGCGAGCAGCACGCGCCCGTCGGCATCCACCAGCGCAACCGCGGCCACGAGGACGAGCGGCCGCTCGCCCTCAGGAGCGGTAGTCGGCATTGATGTCGATGTAGCCGTGGGTCAGGTCGCAGGTCCAGACGGTGGCCGTGCCGGGGCCTGCGCCGACCTCGACGGCGATCTCGATCTCCTGCCCCTGCATGTGGCGCGCGGCCGCGGGCTCGTCGAAGGCGGGGTCGGCGACGCCGCCCCCGGCCGCGCGCTCAGCCCCGATCCGGATCGCGAGCTGCGCCTGGTCGAAGTCCACGCCGGCCCGGCCCACCACCGCGACGATGCGCCCCCAGTTGGGGTCCTCGCCCGCGATCGCGGTCTTGACCAGGGGCGAGTTGGCGATGGCGAGCCCGAGGCGCCGCGCCGCTGCCTCCGACGCCGCGCCGCGCACGGTGATGGCGACGAACTTCCTGGCCCCCTCCCCGTCGCGCACGATCTGGCGGGCGAGGTCGCTCAGCACCGCCTCCAGCGCGGCGCGGAAGCCGGCGAGGCGCCGGTCGCCGGCGCGGGCGATGCGTGGGTGCCGCGCGGCACCGGTGGCGAAGAGCAGGCAGGTGTCGTTGGTCGAGGTGTCGCCGTCCACGGTAATGGCGTTGAAGGAGCGGTTGACGGCGCGCCGCAGCGCCGGCCGCAGCACCGCCGCCGGCAGGCCCGCGTCGGTGAAGACGTAGGCGAGCATGGTCGCCATGTCGGGCGCGATCATGCCGGAGCCCTTGGCGATGCCGGCGATCGTCACGGGCTGGCCTGCGATCTCGGCCTGCGCGCAGGCGCCCTTGGGGAAGGTGTCGGTGGTCATGATCGCGGCCGCGGCCTCCGCCCACGCGTCATCGGCGAGGCGGGCGTGGAGCCCCGGGAGCGCCGCGGTGAGCCTGTCCACCGGCATCTGCTCGCCGATCACGCCGGTGGAGCAGACGTAGACCTCGTCTGCCCGGCAGCCGATCAGCGCGGCCGCCGCCTCGGCTGTCCGGCGCACGACGGCGAGGCCCCGCTCCCCGGTCGCGGCGTTGGCGTTGCCCGCGTTCACCACCAGCGCGCGGGCGCTGCCGTCCTCCTCCCCCAGCAGCGCCCGGCACCACTCGACCGGCGGCGCCGCGGTGCGCGAGCGGGTGAGGGTGCCGGCCACCGCGGTCCCCGGTGCGAAGGACGCGAGCAGGAGGTCGGGGCGCCCGCGGTAGCGCAGGCGCGCCTCGGCGGCGGCGAGGCGGACGCCCGGAACCGGCGGCAGGTCGGGGAAGCGCGCAGGCGCAAGCGGGGATATCGCGGTCATCGACCTCTCCTGGCGGCGGGCGGCGCCCACCATACAGTCAGAACGGGAGGGATAAAGAGGCCCCTCCCCGCGTTGACAGGGCTGGGGCGCGCGCCTATCTCTCGATGACTGGCGCCTTTTGCGGCGGCGGGCGGCGGCACATGGGATCACGCCATGCTCCAGGGCATCTCCAAGAAACTGTTCGGAACGGTCAACGAGCGCATCGTCAAGGCGCACGCCGAGCAGGTGGGCGCCATCAACGCCCTCGAATCCTCGCTGGAGGCGCTGAGCGACGACGAGCTCCGCGCCAGGACGCCAGCGTTCAGGAAGCGCATCGAGGACGGCGAGACCCTGGAGGACCTGCTGGTCGAGGCCTTCGCCGTCACGCGCGAAGCCTCGAAGCGCACCCTCGGCCAGCGCCACTACGACGTGCAGCTGGTGGGCGGCATCGTGCTGCACCAGGGCAAGATCGCCGAGATGGCGACCGGCGAGGGCAAGACCCTGGTGGCGACGCTGCCGGTCTACCTCAACGCGCTCGAGAACAAGGGCGTGCACGTGATTACGGTCAACGACTACCTGGCCCAGCGCGACGCCGCCTGGATGGGCGAGATCTACGAGTTCCTGGGCCTCAGGGTCGGCTGCATCGTGCACGGGCTGGACGACGACCAGCGCCGCGAGCAGTACGGCGCCGACGTCACCTACGGCACCAACAACGAGTTCGGCTTCGACTACCTGCGCGACAACATGAAGTTCACGCTGGAGACCATGGTCCAGCGGCCCTTCAGCTTCGGCATCGTCGACGAGGTCGACAGCATCCTGATCGACGAGGCGCGCACGCCGCTCATCATATCCGGCCCCTCCGAGGACAGCTCGGAGATGTACCAGAAGGTGGACCGCGTGATCCCCGAGCTCGAGGAGGGCGACTTCGAGATCGACGAGAAGGCGCGCGCAGCCACGCTCACCGACGAGGGCGCCGAGCGCGTCGAGGGGGTGCTCGCCAAACACGACCTGCTCAAGAGCCCCAACCTCTACGACATCGAGAACGTCTCGGTGGTGCACCACCTGAACCAGGCGGTGCGCGCCCACAAGATGTTCGAGCGTGACACCGACTACATCGTGCGGGACGGGCGCGTCGTCATCATCGACGAGTTCACCGGGCGCATGATGCCGGGCAGGCGCTTCTCGGAAGGGCTGCACCAGGCGCTGGAGGCCAAGGAGCACGTCAAGGTGCAGCAGGAGAACCAGACGCTGGCCTCCATCACCTTCCAGAACTACTTCCGCATGTACCCGAAGCTCGCCGGCATGACCGGCACCGCGGCGACCGAGGCGGCCGAGCTCGGCGACATCTACGGCCTCGACGTGATCCAGATCCCGACCAACGAGCCCTGCATCCGCGAGGACCGCGACGACGAGGTCTACCGCACGGCGAACGAGAAGTGGAACGCCATCGTCGAGCTGCTGCGCGACTGCCAGAAGCGGGGCCAGCCGGTGCTCGTCGGCACCACAAGCATCGAGAAGTCCGAACTGCTTTCGGAGCGGCTCAAGAAGGAATCGGTAGAGCACAACGTGCTCAACGCCCGCTACCACGAGCAGGAGGCGCACATCATCGCGCAGGCCGGCCGCGTCGGCGCGCTCACCATCGCCACCAACATGGCGGGCCGCGGCACCGACATCCAGCTCGGCGGCAACGCCGAGTTCCGCATCGCCGACGAGCAGGGCGAGGACGACGACGAGGCCGCGCGCGCGGCGCTGGAGGCCCGCGTCCGCGCCGAGGTCGCCACCGAGCGCGACAGGGTGCTCGCCGCCGGCGGGCTGCTGGTGGTGGGCAGCGAGCGCCACGAGGCCAGGCGCATCGACAACCAGCTGCGCGGCCGCTCCGGCCGGCAGGGCGACCCCGGCGCCTCGCTCTTCTTTCTCTCGCTGGAAGACGACCTCATGCGCATCTTCGGCTCCGAGCGCATGGACACCATGCTGTCGAAGCTCGGGCTGAAGGAAGGCGAGGCGATCGTCCACCCCTGGATCAACAAGGCGCTGGAGAAGGCGCAGCAGAAGGTCGAGGCGCGCAACTACGAGATCCGCAAGAACCTGCTCAAGTTCGACGACGTGATGAACGACCAGCGCTCGGTGGTCTACGAGCAGCGCAAGGACCTGATGCGCACCGACGACGTCTCCGAGACCGTCATCGACATGCGCCACGAGGTGGTCGACGGCATCGTCGACGACCACATCCCGGAGAAGGCCTATCCCGAGCAGTGGGACCTGGAGGGGATGCACGAATCGTGCCGCCGCCTGCTCGGCGTCGACCTGCCCGTCGACGAGTGGGCCAAGGAGGAGGGCATCGCCGACGAGGAGATCCGCGAGCGCATCGCCAAGGAAGCGGACGCCTACGCCGCCGCCAAGCTCGCCAACTACGGGCCCGACATCTGGCGCATCGCGGAGAAGAGCCTGCTGCTGCAGGTCCTCGACCAGAGCTGGAAGGACCACCTGCTGACCCTGGACCACCTGCGCCAGGGCATCGGGCTGCGCGCCTACGGCCAGCGCGACCCGCTCAACGAGTACCGGGGCGAGGCCTTCGGCATGTTCGAGAACATGCTCGACAGCCTGCGCGAGCAGACCACGCAACTGCTCAGCCACGTCGAGCTCAGGATGGCCGGGCCCGAGGAGGAGGAGTCGCCGGTGCCGGAGCGGGAGGCGCCGCAGATGCAGGAGACCCGCCGCGACCCCGCGCTGGCCGCCGTGGGCGCGGGCGCGCTCGCCGAAGAGGAGCCGGCGCTGGCGGCCGCAGGCG